>NZ_NOXT01000109.1 GCF_002251755.1 Sandarakinorhabdus cyanobacteriorum | reverse complement strand
CTCGCCAACCCGAAATCACCCGGCCGGTGAATAATCCGGGTGAAAGCCCTCAGCGGCCTTTGTTGGGAGGAGTGTTCGCTCGTGCCATGCATGCTTCAAACTTGTTTGCACCAATGATTGCAGCCATAGTGCCAGCTGCACCATAACGAACTTCATTCTGACCGAATTTATGTTGAGTATAGGCAATATCAAGCGACCTTCGTAAAAGGTCTTGAGCTTCAATTAGGCATCTGTTTTCGTTCAAGCGAGTAACCTGTTCGTTGGTGAGTGGCATACGATCTCCTAATGTTGTTTGATGGGTTAAAATTACATTCATTTGATATTTCGTTGTGTGAAGATTGCGTGACAATTCAGCTCTCGGTGAAGCCCTGAATATATTCCGCCGCCTTGTTGGCGGCGCTGGCGGCAGTGAAGATCGCTTTGCGGTCGCCCTTCAGGACGCGCAGCCAATGTCCGATATAGACCGCATGGTCAGGCCTCGGCTCCAGGGTGATGCCAAGATCGCCGCAGAGGAAGGCAGCGCCCAGCTCGGCCACCAGCTCTTCCATGGCATAGGCGTCATCGCCAAAGCGCTGGCCGAATTGACGGGCAAGCCGGGAATCATGACCGCTCCAGTGGGTGAGTTCATGCAGCAGCGTCGAATACCATCCCTCGGTGGCACTGCTGGTGGTGGTGCCGGCGAAGCGCTCCTGGCTCGGCATCGCGATATGGTCTGAACTCGGGGCATAATAGGCACGCTCGCCACCAATGCGGATGGTAGCACCCGTGGCCGCAATCACCCGGTCCGCCTCGGCAATGGGATCGATTGGTGCGGGCGCGGGCGTGGCAGCATCCGGCGTGTAGCCATCCACCTGGGCGGCATTGAACACATGGGATGCCCTGGCCATGAAGCGGCGCTGGTGGTCTGCTTCGTCGCCACCCTCGGCGTTGCCGCTGTCGTCATCGCGGTCGAACTGCTTGTAGAAGACGATGAGGGAGGACTTTTCACCTTTGCGGACCTGCGCACCGCGTTCCTGCCATTGGCGGTAGGTGCCCCAGATGCCCTGCTCGTAGCCGTTAGCATCGGCGGCGGCCCAGAGGGCGATGGTGTTCACCCCGCGATAGGCGTTCGAGCTCGCGATATTCACCGGGCGGGTGATAGAGGCCCCGCTGCGGTGCCAGGGAAGCTGGACATGACCGTTGCCGGCGCCGGCTTCGATGGCGGTGATGATCTGCTGGGTGATGGCTTCGTAGACATCGGTGCGGGAAGTGCTGGTGCTCGGCATGTCCTGGTCTCCTTTCGCTGTTCCTGAGGACGCGAAAGAAAAGGCCGGACGGCTTGAGGCAGCCGGTCAGCCGAAGGCGGAACAGGCAACACGGGAGCGTAGCGAATGGAGCGGGCAGCCTGTTGACCGGATGCCGCCTCCGGCCAGATTCGCGGCTCAATCTCAGGGATTGCGAAAGGTGGGACAGGCCGCAGCCCGGTCTTTTCCTCGCTCAGTTGGTCAGACCATTACCCAAACAGAACCCGCTCCAGCCCTTCGATCAGGGCCTGGCGCTTATCGGCAGGCAGACGGTCCAGATTCTGCTGCTTCCACTGCACAGCGGGCAACACGGCTGCACCGGGCACGCCAAGCAGATCCCAATCGGGTGCACCACGCTTGAAGCCCAGCAGGAATTGCCGGTGTTCGGCAGGCATCGCACCCACCATCGCCGCAATAATGGCTTCACGCGCAGCCTCCAGTTCTGCAAGGGGAACCGGCTCCTCGGTCATGCCTTCAAAGCCTCGGGCGAATTCGGCGGCGAGCGGCTTGCGGGTGGGAGCGAGCACCTCTGCCATCGGGCGGCCATGGCTGATGAGGTAGACGATGAAGGCGCGCCGAAGCGCGTCGCTGATGCCCTCATTTGCCAGCAGGTCCCGCACGTCGAACAGGTCGCGCGGGTGTTGGCGGTCCATCGCGGCGACGATCTTGCCGGCATACAGGTCGGCGAAGGACACGACCTGCATTTCCGCGAAGCCGAAGGCGTCTTCCACCTCAGGCACAACGGCCAAGATCACGGGGTCATAGACGGTGCCACGAAGCACCGGCGTGACTTCGATTTTGATTTGTACGGCGTCGGCGCGCACCACGAGTTTGGTAATGGCTCCCTCGCCCTCAAGCCGCGATGGCTGCACCTGGGCATTGGGGATGCCGGCCCGAATGCGCTCGGCAATGCGCTGCATGGCGGCATCGATCGCGGTAAGAGAGGCAGCGCGGTCTGCCACTGGCAGGTAGGTCAGGTCGATATCCACAGAAAGGCGCGGCAGAGGCCGCACGAACAGATTGATGGCGGTGCCGCCCTTCAGCGCAAATTCGGTTTCGGCCGCGACATGCGGCAGGGTGCGAATGAGCAGCGCGACCTGGGCGCGATAGGCTTGCCGAATTGCCATGTCAGGCCTCTCCAAGGTCTGCGGGCACGGTGATCTGGTAGGTCGGATCAAGACGGCCGCCCTTCACCAGTGCGCGTTTGCCGGCACCAAGGTTGATGCGCGGCGTATCGAGCTTCGCCCGCCAGGCATGGCGGTGGCGGTCGGCAAAGAAGAAAAACAGGCGCTTTACCTTCACGCTGCTGCAATCTTCCAGCAGGGATTGCAGGCGACGCGGGCTAAGATCGGTCAGCCCTTCCATCAGCATATCGACCTGATGAAAGCTCTCGCGCTCGGGCAGTTCGTCCAGCAGTTCGAGCACCGCGCGTTCCTTGCTGGACAGGCGCAGCGGGAGGCTAAATTTGCCGCCCGGCTCCAGCATGCTGCTCTTGGGTTCGTTGCTCACATCCTGATTGGGGAACAGCCTCCGGCTGTTGTGCCAATGAAACGTCATCTCCAGCGGCAGGCTGGTGAGCCAGCTTGGCGGTCGGACAGGTCCATAGAGATGGACTTCGCGCTGATTGGCGGAAAGATAATGGGCATAGCCCTGCTGCTCCAGGGCCGTTCGCCCGCCAACCGTCAGAGGCAGCTCTTCAAGCTGTTGCAGCGACAGGATCACCTGTTCCCAACTGAGCGGTCCATAGCCTCGGCGATAAACCCGGCGGGCAGGGCTGTTCAGCCAACCAGCGCTGACATACTGGCTGCGCAGGGCGCTGGAGTAGCCATGGCGCTGCAGCCATGCCGCGTCCACCACCATGTCCTCTGGCAATAGGCGTTGCAGCTGGTTTAGCTTACTGTCAGTTCGCTTAGTCACACTATGCAATATCGCACATTACTAAACCAATGTCGAGTTTGAAAAGAGTTGGAAACGCTAAGCGAAGCTATGTGTTTCTAAAGGACTGCAAACCTCACATCACATGTATCCGACTAAAATCGCATCCTATCAGCACGTTAGCTATCAGAGTTGATCGCTAACACGTAGCAGGCTCTTCCCTGGCGCTCATGGCAAGAACGCAACGTCCGGGACAGGTCTGGCAGAGCGCTTCGCATCTTCAAGGCGATGGGCTTCCTCCGTGCAGCCTGCTCCCCTCACGGGCTATGGCCTGTGACGAATGCTCTGACAACTCCGCCTTGTCGTCCCAGAACGTTGCGCATCCCGCGCGACCCCAAGGGAGAAGCCTATGAGACATGTCACCGTTCTCTTCGATCTAATTGCAGATAGCCTCCTGCGGTTTGCGATGCTGGCCAGCTGCACCTGCTGCGGCTGGGCGAGCAATGTCTTATGGCGGCGGATGACGCTTCGCCGTCTAAATCAGCGCCAGCGTGAATAGCTTCCTCAAGAAGCTGCATTGAACAATTGTTTAGTGCCGTCCCTTCCCCTGGTAGATCGCCAGCGGCGCAGGGAAAGCCGACGGCAAAGACGCGGGTCATGGGGTGCTTGAGGCTCGGCGCACCTTTTTCCATGCCCCGCTTGGCCAGTTGCCCGACCGGGGAGCACCAGCGGTGCGTCGGGCACCTTGGCAGAAACGCTCACGCCCGAAAGCATCAGCGATGCGGCGTCAGCGTTTGGAACGGGGCGGTTTCACCGCTTGTTTGGACTTGGCGGCCTGCCGCCCTTTGGCTTTGGCCTCTTCGGCAGCGTCCTCGGCGTCCATGTCCGCATGCATGGCTTCCCATCCGCCAATGCCCATGAGCACGCGATCCGCATGCTTGATGGTGTTCACATGGCCATAGTGGTTTTCAATCATCTTGACGGACGTGCCCATCTGCTCGGCCAGGATGTAGACATCCACGCCTTCGCTGAGGCGGAAGGTGGCGTAGGTATGGCGGAAGCAATAGGTCGATCGGGGAATGCCATTTGGTCCCATGCGCAAGCCTGCTTCTTCCAGCAGCGCCTGCACGGTATCGCTATAGAGATATTTGGCGGGCTTGCCATTGATGATGGTGAACACCGCATCGTCCGGCTTGGTCGCCTTCGAGAGCTCCTTCACGCGGTCGAGATAGTCCCCAACGCTCTTGGGTGCCACGAGCTTACGGGATTTGCCCTTGCCCTGCACGAACATGACCACGATCTCGCGCCCGTCGCGATCCTTCGCCGTCATGATATCGCGCCAGCGTAGGTTCTTTGCCTCGGGTGGGCGCATGCCGGTGTTACACATGATGAGCATGAAATTGTAGCACATGGTCCGATACCAGGTGCCCTGCGGGCTGGTCGCCGCGCGTATCCATTTGCGGCCGACACTGTGCAGCTTTCGATATTCCTCCAGCGTGAATTCATCGCGGCGCATCGTCTTGAGTTTTGGCCGGCCTTCGAAGCGATGGCTGGCCGGGACATAGCGCTTGGTGATGGCGTAGTTCATTACCGCGTTGAGCGCGCCCATCTCTAAGGCGATGGTCGAATCGCTGATATGCTCGCGGAAGCGGCCCTTGCCGTTTTCGCGGCGCCAGGTGGGATATTGCGACCAGCTGTCCTGGCCAATGAGGTGAATCTGCGTGCTGCCGACATAGTCGTTGAGCGCGCGGTTGAAGGCGTTGCGAAGGTTCTTAACCCGGTCGCGCGAAACCTCGCCGGTATCGGCGCGGCGCTGCTGGGTTTGCAGATACTCCTCTGCCACCTGCCGGAATGGCCGGTTGAACACGGCAACGTCGTGCTTCAGCCGGAAGCGAATGTCCGCGTCCTGCTCGAACGCCCGGTCGCGGGCAGTCTGCCTGTCGGCGGTCTTCAGCGAGATCGTCTTGTAGCGATCCTCCTTGGGGAGCTTGATGCGGCAGTAGAAATTGGAATGCGCGACGTCGCCCCGGCGGAAGATGATGAGGCCGGTTTTGAGCTCTTCCTTGTCCGTGACGAATCCCATCTCCCACACTCCGCTGTGTAGAATCTGTGCAGACTTTCGGCGTAACCCATTGACGTGCCGTGCCTGTGCAGGTCCTGTGTAGGAGATTATAGAATTTTTTATCGTTATTTTCCAGTGTTTTGTTTGAATCCTGTCATCCCGACCATATGACGCCGCGCAGCGGCACTGCGGCACAGGAACGGCGCAGCCAATCCGGACTCACCGACCATCAGCCGCGTTGGCTGCGGCCCTTCACCATGAGGTGCAACCGGCCGTCGGGCTGGTGCTCGACCTGGATGTCGATTCCATAGACTTTTGCGACATTTGGCCCGGTCAGCACCTGGGCGGCCGTGCCGTTGGCGGCGACCTGGCCGTTATGGAGCAGCACGAGTTGATCGGCGATCTGGGCGGCGAGGGCGAGATCGTGGAGGACGATGGCAACGCCGGTGCCGGCATCGGCCGCGGCGCGCAGGCAGGCGATCGTGTCGAGCTGGTGGCCGGGATCGAGATTGGCGAGCGGTTCATCGGCGAGCAGATAATCGGGCTGGCCGGCGAGCACACGGGCCAGCAGAACACGGGCGCGTTCGCCGCCGGACAGGCTGCTGACCACCCGGCCGGCAAGGCCGGCGCAATCGGTGGCGGCCATGGCGGCGGTGATGGCGGCGGCATCGGCGGCTGGCGCGCTCCGGTGCGGCAGGCGGCCAAGCGCCACCAGCGTTTCGACATCAATGTCCCAATTCACTTCGGCCACCTGCGGCAGGAAGCCGATGCGGCGGGCACGCTGGCGGGGATCGAGCTTCAGGACTGGCGCATCATCCAGCGTCACCTGGCCGGCGGCCACGCGCTGCAGGCCGGCAAGGCAGGCGAGCAGGCTGGATTTGCCGGCGCCGTTTGGGCCGATGATGGCGGTGATCTGCCCCGGCGCAATCGCCGCCGAGACGCCGGCCAGCGCCGGCGCGCCGCCAAGCTTGAGGACGAGATCCCGCGCCGCCAGCATCAGGCCAGTTTCCGGCGCAGGCGCAGCAGCAGCGCCAGGAAGAAGGGCCCGCCCAGCAACGACATGGCGATGCCGACACGCAGTTCGCTCACCGTGGGCGCGGCGCGCACGGCGGCATCGGCCACCACCAGCAGCAGCGCTCCACCGAGCGCGGAGGGCAGCAACACGCTGCTGGGGTTGCGCCGGGTGAAGGGGCGCACCAGATGGGGAACGATGAGGCCGATGAAGCCGATCACGCCGGCCGCCGCCACGCTGGCGCCAACGATCAGGCCAACGCCGATGATCACCTGCCATTGCAGGCGGCTGGGGTTGACGCCGAGCGAGCGCGCCGCCGCTTCGCCGAGGGTGAGGGCATCGAGCGCGCGGGCGGTGCCGGCGAGGATGATGGCGCCCAGCGCCATCAACGGCGCGGCCACCAGCACATCATTCCAGCTGCGATCGGTAAGCGCGCCCATCAGCCAGTTGACGATCTGGCCGGTGGCAAAGGGCGTGGGCGCCAGGCTGATTACCAGCGCCGTGAGAGCGCCGGCCAGGCTGGAAATGACAACGCCGCCCAAGGTGAAGACGATGATGCTGCCGCTATGCCCGGCCAGCGCCGCCAGCAGCGCCATCGCAGCCCCGGCCCCGGCCAGCGCACAGGCCGACAAGACATAGGGCGTGGCCGACAGGCCAAAGAAGATCGCCAGCACCGCCCCCAGCGCCGCCCCGGCCGACACGCCGAACAGGCCAGGATCGGCGAGCGGATTGCGCAGATAGCCTTGCATCGCAGCCCCGGCCAGCCCCAGCCCGCCGCCAACGATCACCGCCAGTAGCATGCGCGGCAGCCGCAATTCGGCGATGATGGCCCAGCGTTCATCGCCAGCCAGCATGGCGGCGGGCGCGATCCACACCTTGCCGGCGATCAGCGACAACAGGCTGGCCAGCAGCAGCGCCGCCAGCAACAAGGGGATGAGACGGCGCTTCACACGCGCGCCCGTGCGGCGGCCAGCCGGGCCAGCGCCGGCACGATGGTCGGCCCGGCGCAGCTGATCAGCCGTTCGTGAAAGTGTGCCATCACCACCCGGCCGGCCAGCCGGCGCAGGATGGGGTGGCGGCTCATCCGATCGTCGTTGCGGGCATCGGCAAACAGCACGCGCGGCGGCCGGGCGGCGAGATATTCCAGCGGCAGCACATCCCACATCTTGAGGCCATAGGCGGCGCTGGCGTTGCGGAAGCCGGCAATGCGCAGCAGTTCATCGGCGAGCGTGCCCTGCCCCGGCACAAGGCCATCGCCCTGCCAGATCAGCGCTGGCACCGCCGGGCCCGGCCGGCGGGCCGCGGCCACGGCGGCATCGATGCGCGCCACCAGCGCGGTCCCACGCTGCGGCTGGCCGGCGGCACGGGCGATGGCATTCACCTGGGCGCGGCTGGCGGCAACCGTGTCGGCAACACCGAACATCTCCACCCGCACGCCCAGCCGCTTCAGGGCAGCGATGGTGGCCGGCGCTTCGTGGGCGCCGGCCAGCACCAGATCGGGACGCAGCGCCACAATCTCCTCCGCCGTGCCGGATGTGGCGCGGAAACGCCGGGCCTGGGCCAGCGGGATCGAGGTGGCAGCGGGATCCTGGGAATAATGGCTGATGGCGGCGATCTGCCGGGCATCGGCCACCTGCACCAGCACTGCATCGATGCAGGGATTGGTGGAAACGATGCGCTGCGGCCGTGCCAGCGCCGGTGTTGCCACCAGCGCCAACACAGCCAACAGGCGCATCGTCGCCATCACAGGGTCACGCGCAGGCCGGCATAGGCAGCGCGGCCGGGCTGGCCGAAGTTCAACGCCGTCTCGTAAACGGCGTTGAACAGATTTTCGATCCGCGCCGTCAGTTCCAGACGGCGGCCGATCGGCAGCGACGCACGCAGATCGACCAGCGTATAACCGGGCAGCACCACGGTGTTGGCGGCATTTTCAAAGCTGCGGCCGATGTTGGTCACCGTGGCGCCGGTCGTCAGCCCGAAGCCCCAGCGATAATCCACCAACAGGCTGGTGCTCATCTCCGGCCGGCGGGCGAGGCGGCGGTTCTGGTTGGCATTGCCGGCCGTGGTGTTGCGGGCATCCACCGTGCCGTGGGTGACCTGCAGGGTCAGCGCATCGGTTGGCCGCATGGTCAGCGCCAGTTCCAGCCCCTGCGCGCGGGCGCGGGCGACATTGTCATAGGTGCCGAACGGCCGGTTCACGCAGATGCCGGTTTGCGTGGGGCAGCCGATGAAGATGATCAGATCGCTGGACACGCGCCGGAACCAGGTGGCGCTGATCTCCAGCCGGCCATCGGCCAGGCTTTGCGTCACCCCGGCATCCCAACCGGTCGAGCGTTCCGGCTTCAGCTGCTGGTTGCCGAAATTGCTGAACAGCTGGAACAGCGATGGTGCCTTGAAGCCTTCGCTGTGGCTGGCGCGCAGGGTGGTGCCGGTGGCGCTGAGCACATAGACGCCGCTGGCGCCAAAGGTGGTCGCCCCGCCAAAGCGGTTGTGATCATCATGGCGGAGCCCGGCGGTGAGGGTGAGGCCATCCACCGGGCTGGCGACGCCCTGGGCATAAACGCTCTGGATGCGGGCGCGGGCGGTGGTGGGCGCCCCGCCAAAGCTGGCCGTGGTGTAGCGGGAGATTTCCTGTTCGGCCCCGAACGTCGCCTGCCAGCCGCTGGCGACATCGACAACGCCTTGATATTCCAGCCGCTCGTTGCGGCCCTGGCCGTCGAAGGTGACGAAGGGCGCGCCATCCAGCGCCGTGTTGCGGCGATCGGTATCGGTATAGGCAAAGCCGAGCCGGTTCTTCCAGCGGCCCTCGAGCAGGGCGGCGTTGAGCCCGGTGTAGGCGACAATCTCGCGGGTGATATTCTCCTCGTTCACGTCGCCAAAGCTGAAACTGGGCGGGGCAAAGCCATCGGCATTGAAGCGGCCCCGCGAATACCAGCCGCGCGCATCGATGGAGACATCATCGCCCAGGGCCAGGTTGAAATTCGCGTTGGCGCCGAAATTCTCATAGCCGTCGCGCTCCCGGCCGCCGCGACGTTCCGAGAAATTGGAAATGCCGTCGCTGCGCAGCCAGCCGCCGCCAACACTGGCCGAAAGCGGGCCAAACTTGCCCGAGACATTGGCCACCAGATTGGCGCTGTTGCGCCAGCCAGCCTCGCCGCGCACATTGACACGCAGATCCTCGGTCGGCGGGCGGGTGACCATGTTGACCACGCCGCCAATGGCCTGGCTGCCCCACAGCACCGATTGCGCGCCCCGCAACACCTCGATCCGTTCGATATTGCCGACCAGCAGATTGCCGAAGTTGAAGCCGCCGCCAACGGTGGACGGGTCGTTCAGCTTGACGCCGTCGATCAGCGCCACGGTCTGATCGCTTTCGGCGCCGCGGATGAACACACTGGTCACCCCGCCCAGGCTGCCGTTGCGGGCAATGGTGACGCCGGGCAGCGTGCGCAGCACATCTGACACAGTCTGGCTCTGCCGGCGGTCCAGCTCGGGCCGATCAACCACGCTGATCGACTGGCCAACATGGTTCAAGGGCTGCGGCGTGCGGTTGGCGGTGACGACAATGATTGCGGCGGGGGTTTCGGCGGTTGTTGCAACGGCAGGAGCAGCTGCGGCCCCGGCCAGGATGATGGATGCGATGATCATATGACCTCCTGTGGTTGAGACAGGAGGAGACGCCCGCCAAAGCAGGTCATGGTGAGACAAGGCCGTTGTGGCACGCGTCACCTCCCTTCGTGTCGTCACGCGGAGGCGATGCTCCGATCACGCGGATGGTCCCGTCCGCACGAAGGATCGACCGTGAAAGGCAGGTCTCCTGGCTCCCGGGTCACCATGGTCGCCCCGCCTTCCCAGCGCCTTGCGGCACCAGTGGCAAATTCGGGCGACCACTCACCGGCCACAGTTGCGGGCACAGCCCCGGCCTCATGGCGTCACGCCATGTTCCGGGTTCCCTGTTAGGCCCCTCGCGGGGCACCCTTCACGGGATTCGCCATGACGGCATTTGTCGGGATTGGCAAGGGCCGAAGGTTCAGCGCGGCACCAGCGCCCGGGCCATGGCAGCGGTGACGGCATCGGCATCAAGGCCATATTCGCCAAACAGATCAACCAGATCGCCGGTCTGGCCAAAACGCTCGACACCAAGCGGCACCACCCGCTGCCCGCGCACACCGCCCAGCCACGACAGGCTGGCCGGGGCGGCATCGCACAAGGTGACCAGGCGCGCGCCGGGCGCCAGCGGGGCCAGCAGCCCTTCGACATGGGCCGTGCCATCACCAATCAGCGCCGCCCGCCAGCCCCGGTGCAGCAGATCAGGGCTGGTGACGGAGAGCAGGCCGAGGCCCGGCACCTCGTCGCGCAGGGCCTCCCACGCTGCCAGCGCCTCCGGCATCAGCGCGCCCATGGCGACGATGGCCGCCTCGGCCCCCGGCGCCGGCGGGCGCAGCCAGTAACCGCCGGCAATCGCGCCGGCCTGCCAGCCGGAATCGGCGCGGACCGGCTGCGCGATGCTGCGGGTGGAGAGGCGGAAATAGACGCTTTCCCCCGCTGGGTCCTGCACATGGCCAAAGGCATGATGCAGCAGAAGCGCCAGTTCATCGGCATAGGCCGGTTCATAATGCACCAGCCCCGGCTGGCCCATGGCGATCAGCGGCGGGTTGATCGATTGGTGGGCGCCGCCCTCCGGCCCCAACGTCAGGCCCGACGGGGTGGCGACCAGGATGAAGCGGGCATCCTGGTAACAGGCATAGTTCAGCGCATCGAGGCCGCGGGCAATGAACGGATCATAGACGGTGCCAATCGGGATCAGCCGGCTGCCGAACAGCGGGGCGGCCAGGCCAGCGGCGGCGAGCACGAGGAACAGATTATGTTCGGCAATGCCGAGTTCGACATGTTGGCCGGCGCTGCCGCCCTGCCATTTCTGCGGGCTGGGGATCTTGGCCTGCCGGAACACGTCGGGCATCTGCTGCCGCCGGAACAGGCCGCGGGCATTGACCCAGGGCCCCAGCCCGGTGGAGACGGTGACATCGGGCGAGGTGGTGACGATGCGCTCGCTCAACGGCCCGCCTGCCTTGGCCAGATCGAACAGGATGCGGCCGAAGGCGGATTGGGTGGACTGTTCCTCGCCCTGGGGCGCCGGGATCGCCGGCACCGGCACGGCATCAAACGGCCGGTTGTGCGGCAGGCGGGCGGCGGGGCTGGCGGCGACAAAGGCCTTGAGCGCGGCGGCCTGGTTGTCGCCCAGCCCGGCCCAGGGTTCCCACTCGGCTCCCGGGGCGATCCCCAGGCTGTCGCGGAGCCCCTCGATCTGGGTGGGCGTCATCAGGCCGGCATGGTTGTCCTTGTGGCCGGCAAAGGGCAGGCCCCTGCCCTTCACCGTGTAGGCGATGATCAGGCAGGGCCGGTCATCGCGGGCCGCCTCGGCATAGGCTTCCAGCAGGCTGGCGATGCAATGGCCGCCAAGATCGTTCATCAGCAGCGCCAGCGCGGCATCATCATGGGCGGCGAGCACGGGGGCGATGGCCGGTCCCAGATCCGCAGCCAGCCGTTGCCGCCACGCCGCCCCGCCCTGGTAGGTGAGCGCGGCATAATCGGCGTTGGGGCAGGCATCGATCCACGCCTCCAGCGCGGCGCCGCCTGGCGCGGCAAAGGCCGCCTGCAACCGCTTGCCGTGCTTCAGCGTGATCACCCGCCAGCCGCAGGTTTCGAACATGTCGTCAAAACGGCGGAACATGCGATCGGCGGTGGTGTGGTCCAGGCTCTGGCGATTGTAGTCGACAATCCACCACACGTTCCTGATGTCGTGCTTGTAGCCTTCGATCAGCGCCTCATAGATATTGCCTTCATCCAGCTCGGCATCGCCCATCAGCGCGATCATGCGGCCCATCTGGTCGGGCGCCAGCCGGCCATGGGCGACAAGATAATCCTGGAACAGGCTGGCAAAGGCCGTCACCGCCACGCCAAGGCCAACCGAGCCGGTGGAGAAATCGACCGGAATCACGTCCTTGGTGCGGCTGGGATAGGATTGCGCCCCGCCAAAGGCGCGGAAGGCCTTCAGTTTCTCGAGGCTCTGGTTGCCGAGCAGATAATGGATGGCGTGCAGCAGCGGGCCGGCGTGCGGTTTCACCGCCACCCGGTCGTTGGGGCCCAATGCCGCGAAATAGAGGCTGGCCATGATGCTGGTCATGCTGGCGCAGCTGGCCTGGTGGCCGCCCACCTTCAGCCCGTCGCGGCTGTCACGCAGATGGTTGGCGTTGTGGATGGTCCAGCTCGACAGCCAGCGCAGGCGGGTGTCGAGCGATTCCAGATGGGCGATGGTTTCGGGTGTGGGAGGCAGCATGCGCTCGCCCTTGCCGCGAAACGCGCGGGCGTGCAACGTGGGGTCCAGGAGAACCGCCAATGCTGCTCTGGTCTGCCCCCGATCCCGCCCCCAACCCGCGCCGGGTGCGCCTGTTCCTGAAGGCCAAGGGGCTGGAGATCGAGGAGCGCATGGTTTCGCTCATGGAGCGGGAGCACAAGTCAGACGCGGTGCTGGCCCGCAATCCGCGCGGCCAGGTGCCCTTCCTGGAGCTGGACGATGGCCGGGTGATATCCGAGACGATCAGCATTTGCCGCTATCTCGACGAGCTTCATCCCGAACCGCCCCTGATCGGCAGCACAGCCTTTGAACGGGCCGAAACCGACATGTGGATCCGCCGGGTGGAAACCGGCCTTGGCACGCCGGTTGGCCTGTTCTGGCAGCATGGCCATCCGCTCACCGCCCGGCTGGTCAACCAGGTGCCGGGCATGGGCGATGCCGCCCGGGCGCAGGCGCTGGCCATGCTGGGCTGGTTCGATGGCCAGTTGGCGGCGCGCGACTGGCTGGCGGGTGACCGGTTCACCCTGGCCGACATCGCGCTGACCAGCATCATCGATTTTGCCGGCTGGATCGGCATCGAAATGCCCGAAAATGCCGCGTCCTTGCGGGCCTGGCATGCCCGATTGCGCCGACATCTCGGGCTTTAGAGCTCGATTGCCCACAGGCACGCGTCATGCTGAACTTGTTTCAGCATCCACACGCGTGCGCCGCCACGCATTCACCCTGCGGGGCGTGACCCCATGGATGCTGAACCAAGTTCAGCATGACCTGATTCTCAGAAGAACAATTTCCGGAACGACAAGGTCACCGTGCGGCCCAGCGGGTCGAGCTGGTCGCGCAGATAGCCCAGCGGCTCGGCACCGCTGCGGTTGCGGACGTTGATGCGGTCGTTGAAGAGATTGTCCACATTCAGGCTGACCCGGCCGCCGCGCAGCCAGGGCAGCTTCGTCAACACCTCCTGCCGCTGGCCCAGATCGACGAACAGCCGGAGGTTGGCCGTGGTGCGGGGCGAGAAGAACAGATCGTTGGGCGATTGGGTCGCGCCCGATGGATCAACCAGCACATTGGTGCCCGATTGCCAGTTGACGCTCACGCGCCCGCCAATGCCGCGCCGTCCGGCACCGGCCCGCAGCTCCACCTGATGGCGCGGGGCGCCGCCCTGGTTGCCGATGGCGGAGCCGTTCAGCAGATCCAGCACCGGCACGCCGGGGCGGATGCCGATCTCGTTCTGGAAGGTCCAGGTGTGGAACAGCGCCACCTGCAGCCGCCCATCCAGGAAGCCGCGCGGCGGGCCACCGCCACCACCACGGAAGCCGCCAGGCGGGCCGCCAAAGCCGCCACCGGGCGGCGACGTACCGGGTGGGGGGCCGCCAGCCGCGGCCGGGGAGGCGCCGGCCGGAGCAGCAGCGGGCGGCGGCGCCACGCCGCTCGGCGCGCCGGGCGGCGGGCCAGCCGCAGCACCGGGGGCACCGGGTGGGCGCTGGCCGGGCGTGAAGCCATAGGGATTGCGCGCCAGGTTGCGGATTTCCTGCGGCAGGCCCTTGCCGGCCCGGAAGCTTTCCACCGCCTTGGCACGCAGTTCGGCGATGCGCTTTTCGGCGGCCGCGCGTTCGCTGGCCGATGGTTTCAGGGCCGTGGTGAAGGTGAAACCCCAGCGCAATTCGCTGCGCTGCGAATAATCGAAGTTCACCGGCCGGTTGTCGATCTGCAGCAGGCGGCCGCCGGCATCGCGGGTGAAGCGATTGGGGAAGGCCGCTTCCAGTTCGGCGGTGGCGGTCGGGAAGGCCGCGATCGGATAATCGATGCGGGTGTTGGTGTAATTGATGTTGAACACCAGATCGGTCTTTTCGAGCGGCTTGATGTTCAGGCCCAGTTTCCACACCCGCCTCGTATCGTTCAACAGGGCGCGGTTGCCGCCATCCAGCCGGGTGATGTCCACCGTTTCGCCGCGCACGAAATCGAACACCCGCACATTGGGGGTGAGGATGTTGGGATCGCCCAACTGGCCCACGGTGGGCGGCCCCTGTTCGCGGGTGAAGCTGGCGATGATCGCCCAGCCATCCTTGGGTTCCCAGTTCAGGCCGGCGCCCCAGGTGATCAGCGTGCCGAAATCCGACAGCGTGTCGAGCGCGATATTGCCGTTCAGAGTCAGCTTGTTGAGGCCGGCCAGCACATCATCCTTGGCCGATGCGATGGGCAGATCGACATTGGCCTGGAAATTCCCTTGCGTGCGCGACAAATCGGCGGTGGCAACCACGCCCGATCGCACGCTGGTGGCGTTTAGGCCGAGATATTGCACCTGCGCCTTCAGCGCCGCCCCCACTTCGCCCGCCGGCAGCCGCAGCGGGCTGCCGTTCAGCAGCAGGTCAAGGGTGGCCGTATCGGTGACGCTGCTCGCCCGGTCGGTCAGGCGCGCGCCGGTGAACAGGCCGGCGCCATAGGGCGACAGCGCGCCGAGGCTGATGGCCCCTTGCGCGAACGAGACGTCGATCCCGCGTTCGATGCTGGTTTCGGTTTCTGCATGGTTGTAATTGCCGGTCAAATTCCAGCGCCATTTGCCGATCATGCCATCCAGCACCGTGCCCAGCCGGCCCGACCAATTGTCGACAAAGCGGCCCAGCGGCGTGGGATCCTGACGGTTGACCAGCACGGCCCCGGCAAAAGGCGAAAACGGCGATCCTGCCGTCAGGGTGAAGCTGGCCGACGGCAGGCCCAACTGGCCCTCGCTCAACGTGCGTTCCAGCCCGCCAGTCAACGTGGCGCCCACGGTTTTCGACAGATTGCCGGCAATGGTGCCATTGAGGCTGGCGGTGCGCGTATCGGGCAACAGGCTGCGGAACGGGCGAATGTCGGTCTCGTTCACCGGCGCCGCGCCAAATTGCGCCAGGGTGGGATTGGGGACGCCGGCCGGCACGCCCAGCACGGTGCGGCCGGGCAAGGCCCCATCAACCTGGGCGCCGGGCAACAGCGCCGAGACATTGCCGGCCAGCGCAAACGGCCGGCTCTGCGCCGGCGTGGTGATCCGGCGCTCGTCTTCGGTCACCATCGTGTCGATCCGATATTGGGCCTCGATGCTGGTGCGGCTGCCGTTGCGCAAGCGCAGCAGATTGGCCTCGATCTCGGTGGAGAAGCGGCCGCCATCGGTGGGGCCGCCAAGGTCAAACTCGCCGGTCCACGCCTGGAAGCGCGGGCGCAGCACGAAGTTGATCACCCGCTGATCGGCGCGGAAACCATATTTCAGGCTGACCTCTTCGGGCAGCACCTCAACCCGGGCAATGGCTTCGGGCGGGATGTTGCGGATCTCCTGGAAGCCCGATGTGCGCTTACCGTTCAGCAGCACCGCCGGCATGCCGCCGCCGCGCCCGCGGTTGGAGCGCAATTGCGGGGCCAGTTCGGCCATCAGTTCGGTGATGGAACCGGCGCCGATCGCCCGCAATTCCTGCGCGCCCAGCACCAGTTCCGGCTTGATGTCCCCCACGACCTGGCCCGGCAGCTTGGTGGTGGAGACCGTGATGGTCTCTTCCTCCTCCGGCCCGACCTGGGCGACCCGCTGGGGCGGCGCGGCAGGCGCGGTCTGGGCCGAAACAACAGCGGCAGGAGCGGCGGCCAGCAAAAGGGCCAGTCGGGCACGGACGATCACTTGTATTTCCCTGTTGGGAGCCGGGGGCTGGCTCCAATCGGCCGCCCCCCTAACCTGTTCAGGGCAAAGGGAACAACCGGTGCGGCAATCACTACGGCCGCACCCGGCATTTCCCCCGCGTCAGGCCAGCATCAGGCTGTGATCGAGCGTCTTTTTCACCACCACATCCGCAACAGCGCGGGCGCGGACAATATGCTGCTGCCAGTTAGGCAGGTTCACGCCTTCCCACACGCTCACCGCAAAGGCGCGCGCCTCGGCCTCGGTCATGCTGCGGAAGCGGGCGTAAAAGCTGGTGGGATCGTCCGCCGCAGCCGCCCACAGGCCGATGAAGCGCTCGACAAACCAGTGGCGCACGTCGGGTTCATCGGCATCGATATAGAGCAGCAGGTCCAGCGGCGGCCGCCTGCCATCATCGGCCGGCGCCAGGCCCAGCCCTTCGACCAGCACCACATCGGCCGCCGCAATCTGGCGGGCGCCAGCCGGATCAATATCATAGAGCGCGTGCGAATAGGCCGGCACCGTTACCGGCGGGCCATCGGCCGCCAGCCGCTTCAGCCCGGTGATGGCGGCAGCCATGCCCTGATGGTCATAGCTTTCGGGAAAGCCCTTGCGCATCAACAGCCCGGCCGGCTCCAGCACCGCGTTGGGCAACAGAAAGCCATCGGTGGACACGATCTCCACCCGGCCCGGCAGATGTTCGGCAATCTGGCGGGCCAGCGTCGTCTTGCCCACCGCCACCGAACCGGTGATCCCCGCCACCAGCGTTTCGCCGGCCCGGCACGCCGCAGCCAGCCGGGTGGCGAGAGCGGCGGGCGTTATCGGCGTCACACCAGCCGGCTCTGGTTGATCGCCGCGGCGATGAAGCCGGCGAACAGCGGGTGGGGATCAAACGGCTTGGATTTCAGTTCGGGGTGGAACTGCACGCCGATGAACCAGGGATGGTCGGGCCGTTCCACCACTTCGGGCAGCAGGCCATCGGGGGACATGCCGGAAAAGATCAGGCCCTCGGCCTCCAGCCGCTCGCGATAGGCGGCATTGACTTCATAGCGGTGGCGGTGGCGCTCCTCGATCTGGGTGCTGCCATAAACGCTGGCCGCCACGCTGTTGTGCGCCAGTTCGGCCGGGAAGGCACCCAGCCGCATGGTGCCGCCCAGATCGCCGCCGGCCTCGCGGGTCTGCAGGCCTTCATCGCTCATCCATTCGGTGATCAGGCCCACGATCGGCTCGGACGTTTCGCCAAACTCGGTGGTGGATGCGGCCTTGATGCCGGCCTGGTTGCGGGCCGCCTCGATGCAGGCCATCTGCATGCCAAGGCAGATGCCAAAGAAGGGCACGCGCCGCTCGCGGGCAAAGCGCACGGATGCGATCTTGCCTTCGCTGCCGCGCTCGCCAAAGCCGCCGGGCACGAGGATGCCATGCATCGGCTCCAGCCGGGCGGCCACATCGGCGCCCTCGAATTCCTCGGCGTCCAGCCACTTGATGTTGACCTTGACCCGGTTGGCCAGCCCGCCATGCACCAACGCCTCGGTCAGTGATTTGTAGGCATCCTTCATCCCGGTATATTTGCCGACCACGCCGATGGTCACTTCGCCTTCCGGGTTGTGGATGCGGGCGGAAATATCGGTCCAGCGGGTCAGCACCGGGGCCGGCGCATCGGTGATGCCAAAGGCGCGCAGCACCTCATCATCCAGCCCTTCGGCATGATATTGCAACGGCACCTCATAGATGGAGGCGGCGTCCAGCGCCGCGATCACCGCTTCCTTGCGCACATTGCAGAACAGCGCGATCTTGGCGCGGTCGCCATCCGGCAGCGGATGTTCGGACCGGCAGACCAGCACATCGGGCTGGATGCCGATGCCGCGCAGTTCGGCGACGCTGTGCTGGGTCGGCTTGGTCTTTAGTTCGCCCGCCGCCGCGATGAACGGCACCAGCGTGACATGGATATAGCAGACATTGGCGCGCCCCACGTCGGCGGCCATCTGGCGGATCGCCTCCATGAACGGCAGGCCTTCGATATCGCCCACCGTGCCGCCGATTTCACAGATCACGAAATCCAGGCCGTCGACCTCGGCACGGGCAAAGGCCTTGATGGCATCGGTGACATGCGGGATCACCTGCACGGTGCCGCCCAGGAACTCGCCGCGCCGTTCGCGGGCGATGATGTCCTGATAGATGCGGCCCGAGGTGATATTGTCGGTTTTCCGCGCCGCCACGCCGGTGAAGCGCTCATAATGGCCCAGATCAAGGTCGGTCTCGGCGCCGTCGTCGGTCACATAGACTTCGCCGTGCTGATAGGGGCTCATCGTGCCCGGATCGACATTCAAATAGGGATCGAACTTGCGAATGCGGACCTTGTAGCCACGCGCCTGGAGCAGGGCCGCAAGTGATGCGCCCATGAGACCCTTGCCAAGCGAGGAGACCACGCCGCCGGTGATGAAAATAAACCGCGTCATGGGAGAAAAGCCCTAAGCCGATTTGGGCAGCCGGCGCCAGCCCCGAAACGCCGGGCGCGGCAAATAGGTTGTGGACAGCTACCAGCGCCAGCCCAGTTGCAGGGCGGCGCCATCATCATCGGGGCTGGCAGCGATGTGGCCGGGATTGTCACGGTGAAACAGGCTGAACTGCAACCGCCCGCCGGCCACCAGCGGCAGGGCATAGCCGGCCTCCAGCGCGGTTTCGCGCGCCTGCGGCCCGGCCCAGACCGGCGCCGGGAAGCCGGCCAGTTGCAACGGCCCGGCCAAGGCCAGCGGGCGGGTGACGGTGAAGACAAGCGAATCACCGGCCCGCCACAGGCCGGCAGCCTGCGCCGAAACGCTGGCCGCCGCGCCCGACAGGCCGTCGCTGCCGCGGATCAGGCCGCTTCCCAGCCGCAGCCGGCTTTGGGCACGCCGCCAATCGCCAGCCAGTTTAATCCGCCCCAGCGCCAGCCGGGCGCTGACGCCCAGGCTGCTGGTGGTGGCACCGGCCAGGCCAAAGCCGGCGGCAAGCCGCGATCCGGCCAGGCTGCCGCGCTCATCATCGAACCGGGCCTCCCCCGCCAGGGTCAGCCCGCCGAACTGGCGCGACAGGCGCAGCACGGCGGTGGTCGACAGGCCGCGCGCCAGCGCCGCGCCGGCGCTGCGCTCCACCGGCAGCAGGGCCTGGCCAAAGGCCAGCGCCAGGCGGAAATCGCCGAGCGGCGTTGACAGCGGCTGGGCCAGCGCCGCCGCGCCCAGCGGCCGGCTGCCCAGCGGCTGGGCCGGATCGGCTGTGATGGCTTGCGGCGGTGCCAAGCACGGATCGGCCAGCGCCAGCAGGCTTGCCACTCCCTCGCCATGTCCAGCCGCCAGCCGCTGCCCGCCCGGCAGTGCCAGCAGCATATGGCCGGAGATGGCGCCGGTGGGCGCACCGGGGGCGAGTGCCGCCATGGTCGCACGATCGCCGGCCCATTGGTTGCGGTTGTCGCCATTCAGGGCAAAGGCTGCAGCGCTGCTGCCCGTCTCCACCACGGCCTGTGCCACCGGTTGCGCCAGCAACCGCGCCGCCAGCCGGCCGGTGGGGGCCTGGCCAATGCTGCCCGACAAATTGGCGGTGTAGGGCCGCTGATAGGCATCCACCACGGGCACGGCGGCCAGGGCGCCGCGCAGGTCACCGCCGTCGCCAAGCGGGCCGCCGATGCTGCCGCCAAAACTCACAAGGCTGCCGCCGCTGCTGATCCCGCCCACGGGCGAGAAGGCCCGCGCGATGTTGAGCATGCCGCGGCCATAAATCTCGTCGGTGCCGGGCGCACCCAGATCATCGGCGGTGCTCAGCAGGATATCAACAATCTGCGCCCCGGTCAGTCCCGGGAAGCCATTGGCCAGCAGGGCGACGGCGCCAGCCACGACCGGCGTGGCGATCGAGGTGCCGCCATAGAGAAAGGCGGTGCCATCCTGGTTGAAGCTGCGCACCGAAACCCCCGGCGCCACCAGATAATTGCCCGCCAGCAGTCCGGCCCGGTTGGAAAAATCGGCGATGGCGCCGGCGCTGTCCACCGCGCCCACAACCAGCGTGGTGGAGGACGCCACCGCCACCAGCTGATTTGCAAAGCCCGATGGCGATGCCAGTGCATCATTGCCGGCTGCCAGCACGGTGACCACGCCAGCGGCAGCGGCCCGCGCGGCGGCGGCCCGCACGGCACTTGTCGTGCCCTCTCCGCCCAACGACAGATTGACCACCCGCGCGCCAACGTCGGCGGCCAGATCCAGCCCGGTGGCGATGGCGCTGGCGGCATAGGTGCAGCCGGTATCGGTGCAACTGCCCGGTACATCGGCCCGCAGCGCCAGCAGTGTCGCCAGCGGCGCGACGCCGTGAATGCCGCTGCCATTGCGCGCCGCGAGCGCCACGCCGGCCACCGACGTGCCATGGCCACGTTCATCGGCCATGGCCCGGTTTGACGCGACATCGCGGCTGGCGGGCGAGATGCGGCCGGAAAATTCGCTGAGCGCCGGGTTCACGCCCGAATCGATGACCGCGATGGTCACACCCTGGCCCGAGACGCCGCGATCATAGGCCACCAGCGCCTGCACCTGCACGGCGGCCGATCGGCGATATTCGCCCGTGTCAAAGGCGCTGGGGGTCGGGGTTGGTGTCGGGGTTGGTGTCGGGGTTGGGGTTGGGGTTGGCGTTGGGGTCGGCGAAGGCGTCGGCACCGGCACGGTTGCGACGCCGCCGCCCGCACCGCCGCAGGCCACGAGGCCCAGCGCCAGTGCCAGTGCCGCCCCTGCCCGCCATTGCATATTGCGCCTGCTCATGATGGGCAGAGTGCGGCAGCCGGCGACCGTGCGCAAGCGCGCCTCAGTCCGTTTCGATGCGGCTGTTTGCCCGTGTGTCGGGCAGGGCGAGCGCCGCCACCAGCGCCACGCCGGCCATCACCGTCACATACCAGAAGAAACCGCTTTCCTGCCCCGCATCCTTGAAGGCCAGCGCCACATATTCAGCCGATCCGCCAAAGATGGCGACGCCCAGCGCATAGGGCAGGCCAACGCCCAGCGCGCGCACATGCGCCGGGAACATCTCCGCCTTCACCACGCCGGAAATGGCGGTGTAGCACGACAAGATGGCGAGACAGCCAATCAGCAGCAGCAGCCCGCTGCCATCCGGCCGGGCCTGGCCCAGCGCCGTGAGTGCTGGCACTGTCGCCAGCGTTGCCCCCACCCCAAAGCCCAGCAGCAATGTGCGCCGGCCCAACAGATCCGACGCTGCGCCAAAAACCGGCTGCATCAGCATGTAGACCAGCAGCGCGATGGCCGAGGCGCTGGTCGCCTCCTGCTTGGTCCAGCCGGCCGACAGCACCAGATATTTCTGCATATAGGTGGTGAAGGTATAAAACCACAGGCTGCCGCCGGCGGTGAGTGCCAGCACGATCAGCAATTCACGCGGATGGGCCAGCAGCCGGCTGAGCAGGCTGCCTGGGGGTTTGTTCGCCTGCGCCTGGGCAAAGGCTTCGGTTTCAACGAGCCCGGTGCGCAGCCAGAACACCAGCACCGCGCACAGCGCGCCCACCACGAACGGGATGCGCCAGCCCCAGGCCTTCAGGGCGGCATCGTCCATCTGCGCCTGCAGCAGCACCAGCAGCGCCAGCGCCAGCAACTGCCCGCCCACCAGTGTCACATATTGGAAGCTGGCAAGGAAACCGCGCCATTTGGCCCGCGCCACCTCGCTCATGAAGGTGGCCGAGGCGCCATATTCGCCGCCGACCGACAGCCCCTGCACCAGCCGGGCAAACAGCAGGATGGCCGGGGCCAGCAGCCCGACCTGATCATAGGTGGGCGCCACCGCGATCAGCAGCGAGCCCGAACACATCATTGCAACCGACAGGGTCAGCGCCGATTTGCGCCCCCTCCTGTCGGCCCAGGCCCCCAGGAGCCAGCTGCCGATCGGGCGCATCAGAAAGCCGACCGCGAAAATGGCGGCGCTGTTCAGCGCGGCCGCCAGATCATCGCCGGGCGGGAAGAAGCGCGGACCGAAATAAAGCGCGAAGGCCGAATAGGCATACCAATCATACCATTCGACCAGATTGCCGGCGGCTCCGCCAAAAATCTGGCGGATCTGCCCGGCCATGCCTGGCCCGGCTTTGGCGCTGGTGCCCCCCCGGCTCAACCGCGCCGCTTATTGCGCGACAGGCACGCCCGGCAGGGCGGGGGTGGTGGCCGGCGCGGCGGGGGCCGGCGTCGGGGCACTGGCCGGCGCGGCCTTGGCCGCGATGGTCGGATCGATCACCCGCTGCTTGTTGGCACCGGCCGACAGCACGGCGAGCAGGATCGACATGGCGATGAACAGGCTGGCAAGGATCGTCGTTGAACGGGTCAGCAGGTTGGCGGCACCGCGCGCCGTCATCAGCCCGCCGCCACCGCCGCCGCCAATGCCCAGCGCCCCGCCTTCCGACCGCTGCAACAGGATCACGCCCACCAGCGCAAGGGTGATGAGGCCATGGACGACAAGCAGGAAGGTGATCACGAGGCGAACGGCTTTCAATGCGAAACTGGGGAAACTGGCTCGCGCCTTACATGGCTTCGCGCCCCGGCGCAATCAAGGTGACTGGCAAGGTGACTGGCCTCAGGGCGCCGCCGACGCAATCGCCAGCAGGCTGGCCGCCGTCAGGCTGGCCCCGCCCACCAGCACGCCGCCCACATCGGCCACGCGCAGCAGATCGGCGGCATTGGCCGGCGTGACCGAGCCGCCATAGAGGATGCGCACGCCATGCCCGGCCGCGCCATAGCGGGCGACCAGCTGGCTGCGGATATGGGCATGGGCGGCGGCGACATCATCCAGCGTCGGCACCAGCCCGGTGCCGATGGCCCACACCGGTTCATAGGCGATGATCAGTGCTTCGGCATCATCGGGCAACGATCCGGCCAGCTGGGCAGACAGCACGGCGTTGGTCTCGCCGGCATCGCGCTCGTCCCGCGTTTCGCCGATGCACAGGATCACCTCCAGCCCGGCCGCCTTGCCGGCCATCGCCTTGGCGCGCACATCAGCATCACGTTCGCCATTGTCGCGCCGGCGCTCGCTGTGGCCGACGATCACGAAGCCAGCGCCCAGATCGGCCAGCATCGGCGCCGAGACACAGCCGGTGTGGGCGCCGCTGTCCTTGTGGTGGCAATCCTGACCGCCGATCTTCACGCTGCCGGCCGACACGATCACCGCCCGGTCAATCAGGGTGAAGGGCGGCGCGATCCAGAGACCCACACGCCTTGAACTTGCGCCGCTGCCGGCCATTTCGGCGATTTCGGCGACCGCCTCGCCCAGGCCATTCATTTTCCAGTTGCCAACGATCAGGGCAGGCATCGCTCTCTCCGCATCGGGTGCCACGGCGGCGCTTGTGGCAAGCAGAGTGCGCCGTTACAAGCGGCGCGTTTCATCTGTCACGGAATTTCGATGATCAGTTTCTTTCGCCGCTATCTCACCAGCTGGCCCGTGCTTGTGCTGTTCGGCCTGATCCTGGTGGCCTTTGCCATCACCGGCGTGAATGATCCGCTGGGCGGGAGCGCGCCCGGCAGCGCCGTGGCCAAGGTCGGCAGCCGCACCATCACCGAACCGGATGTGCTGGAGGCGCTGGACCGCCAGGTGCGTGACCTGCGCCAGCGCGATCCCAGCGTGACCCAGGCGATGGCCGCTCGCGAGGGCCTGGTGGAACTGATTGCAGACCAGTTGATTGGCCGCGCCGCCATGGAGGAAATGGCCAGCGATGCCGGGCTGGGCGCATCGGAAACCGCCGCGGACGAGGTGATCGTGGGCATCCCGGCGTTCCAGAGTGGCGGCAAGTTCGATCAGGCCACCTATGAGCGGCTGCTGGCCCAGCAGGGCCTGACCGACCGCAAGTTCCGCCAATCGCTGCGCGGCGACCTGCTGCGCGAGCAGGTGGTGAAACCGATCACCGGCGCGCTGGCGGTGCCCGATGGCGTGGCCGAGCTTTATGCCCGCCTGCTGGTGGACCGGCATGAAGGCGGCATCGCCCTGGTGCCGGCAGCGCCGGTCGGGCAGGCCACCGCCGCCGAAGCCGAAGCCTGGTTCAAGGCCAATGCCGCCCGCTTCACCATCCCGGAACGGCGCGGCTTCCGCTATGCCTTCATCGACAACGCCGCCATCACCGACGGCATCACGGTGAGCGAAAAGGCGGTTGCCGATGCCTTTGCCAAGGACCCGGCCAAATATGGCGCGTCGCCGACCCGCGTGCTGGAACAGGTGGTGGTGCCCGATGAGGCGAAGGCGAAGGCCCTGGCCGCTGCGGCGGCAAGGCAGGGCTTTGCGGCAGCCGCGCAGAGCGTCGCCGGCTTTGGCGCTGCCGATATCGCGGTGGGCACCTTGACGGAAGCCGCCTTTGCCAAGGCCACCAGCGCCGATGTTGCCAAGGCGGCCTTTGCCCTGCCCGCCGGCGGGGTGAGCGCGCCGATCAAATCGGCCCTGGGCTGGCACGTCGTGCGCGTCGCCGCCCTGGGCAGCGGCGGCAAGACCCTTGACCAGGCCCGCGCCGCCGTGGCGGCCGATCTGAAACAGCGGCTGGGCCAGGATGCCGTGGCCGATGTGGTGAACGGCATCGAGGATGGCGTGGAAGCCGGCAAAAGCTTTGCCGACATTGCCAAGGAACTGAAATTGACCGTGATCACCCAGTCCCCGGTGACCGAAAAGGGCATCGCGGCCGGCCAGCCGCCGCTGAGCGGTGATCTGGCGACCATCGCTGCCCGTGCCTTCAAGCATGAAAGCGCCGATGGCCCGGTGGTGGAGGATCTGGGCGGTGGCCGGCTGGTGGTGATGGAAACCGCAACGGTGCTGCCGGCCGCGCCGCCCCCCTTGAAAGAGGTGATGCCGCTGGCCATGGCTGGCGCCACGCAGGACAAGGCGATGAAGGCGGCCAAGGCCAAGGCCGATGCCGTGGTGGCCGCCATCGCCAAGGGCACGGTGTTCCCCAAGGCGCTGGCCGATGCCGGCCTGCCCAGCCCGCGCCCGCTGGTTGCCCGCCGGCTCGATCTGGCCAACGCGCGCGACGTGCCCGAAGCCGCCCGCGCCTTCATGAATGGCGCCCCCGGCAGCACCCAGGTGGTTGCCGTGCCCGGCGGCTGGGCGATCGTGCATGTGGATCGCATCGTGCCGGGCGATCCGCGCGCCGTGCCGGGCATGATCGAGCAGACCCGCCGCGAACTCGGCGCCGCCCTGCCCGAGGAAATGGCCGAAGGGCTGGCCAAGGCCAGCATCGCCGCGGTGAAGACCGATCGCAACAATGCCGCCATCCGGGCCCTGCGCCAGCGGCTGACCGGCGACGGCGCGCAATAATCATGGCGGGAAGTGCCGCCATCGCACCGGATCGCGCCACCGCTGTTGCCGCACTGGCCGCCGGCCGGCCGCAACTGTTGTGGACGCGCATCGTTGCGGACACCGAAACCCCGGTTTCGGCCATGCTGAAATTGGGCAGCGAGGGATCGGGCGCCTTCCTGCTGGAATCAGTGGAAGGCGGCCAGGTGCGCGGCCGCCACTCGCTGCTGGGCCTTGATCCCGATCTGGTGTGGCGGGCCCACGGCAACACATCGGAAATCAACCGCCACTGGCAGCAGGATCGCAGCGCCTTCACCGCCATGCCTGGCGACACGCTGGCCAATCTGCGCACCCTGGTGGCCGAAGCCCGCGCCGATGTGCCGCCCGAACTGCCCGCCGCGCTGGCCTGTCTGGTGGGCTACATGGGCTATGAAAGCGTGCGACTGGTGGAACCCAGCGTGCCGGATGCCGGCGCCTCCGCGCTGGGCCTGCCCGACATGGTGTTTGTGCGCCCCACCCTGCTGCTGGTGTTTGACCGGCTGAAGGATGATCTGTTCATTGTCGCGCCGATCTTTGATGCCGCCGATCCCGATGCCGCCTATACAGCCGCTGCCGATCGCATTATCGAAGCCGAGCGCCGGCTTGGCCAGGCCCTGCCGGCGGCGCCGCGCGCGCCCGAAGATCTGCCGACGGCAGTGCCCCACCACCACACGCCCCGCGCCCGCTTCGCCGCCATGGTGGACCGGGCGCGCGACTATATTCTGGCTGGCGACATCTTCCAGGTCGTGCTCTCGCAGCGCTTTTCGGTGGACTTCCCGCTGCCGGCCTTCGCGCTCTATCGCGCGCTCAGGCGCATCAACCCGTCACCCTTCCTCTATTTCCTCGATCTGCCCGGTTTTGCGCTGGTCGGGTCATCGCCTGAAATCCTGGTGCGGGCGCGCGATGGCAATGTCACCATCCGGCCGATCGCCGGCACCCGCCCGCGCGGGAAGGATGCCGCCGAAGACGCCGCCAACCGGGAAAGCCTGCTCGCCGATCCCAAGGAATTGTCGGAACATCTGATGCTGCTCGATCTGGGCCGGCACGACACCGCCCGCGTTTCGGTGCCCGGCACGGTGACGGTGACCGACAAGTTCTTCGTCGAATTCTACAGCCATGTCATGCACATCGTATCGAACGTGCAGGGCCGCATGGCCGATGGCATCGATGCGGTGGCGGCCTTCCTGGCCGGCTTTCCGGCCGGCACGGTGTCGGGTGCGCCCAAGGTGCGTGCCATGCAGATCATCGCCGAACTGGAGGGCGAAGCGCGTGGGCCCTATGCCGGCGGCGTCGGCTATTTCAGCCCCAATGGCGATATGGACAGCTGCATCGTGCTGCGCACCGCGGTGGTGAAGGATGGCGTGATGCATGTGCAGGCCGGCGCCGGGATCGTCGCCGACAGCGTCGCCGATTATGAACAGCGCGAATGCGAAGCCAAGGCTGGCGCCCTGATCGCCGCCGCCCGCGAGGCCATCGCCACCGCCGCAGAGGCCGGGTTCGGACAATGAAGAATTCTGGGACCATCCTCGTCATCGACAATTATGACAGCTTCACCTTCAACCTCGTCCATTATCTGGCCGAGCTGGGGGCCGAGACGATCGTGGTGCGCAACGATGCGCTGATGACGCAAGACGCCATGGGCATGAACCCCAAGGCCATCCTGCTTTCCCCCGGGCCGTGCACGCCCAATGAGGCCGGCATCTGCCTGTCGCTGATTGCCGCTGCCGCCGAAACCCGCACGCCCTTGTTTGGCGTCTGCCTGGGGCATCAGGCGCTGGGCCAGGCCTTTGGCGGCATTGTCGAACGCGCCCCGCAGGTGATGCACGGCAAGGTCAGCGCGATCACCCACACGGGCACCGGCGTGTTTGCGCAGATCCCATCCCCGTTCGAAGCGACGCGCTATCACAGCCTGGTGGTGCGGGAGGACGGGCTGCCCGCCGATCTGGTGGTCAACGCCCACAGCCCGGATGGCCTGATCATGGGCCTGCACCACCGCGAGCTGCCGCTGCACGGCGTACAGTTCCACCCCGAATCCATCGCCACCCAGCATGGCCACCGGCTGCTGGCCAATTTCATGACGCTGGCCGGCCTGAAGCCCGATTTGTCGGTTGCAGCATGAGCCTGTTGCCCGATCCGTCCGCCCCGCTTGACGCGCAAGCGGCGGCCGAGGCCTTTGCCGCGATCTTTGACGGCAAGGTCAGCGACGAGGCGCTGGCCGGCTTCCTCACCACGCTGGCAGATCGCGGCGAAACCGTGACCGAAGTGGTCGCGGCTGCCCGCGCCCTGCGCGCCCGTGCCATCCAGCCGTTCCGCGCTGCCGATGCGCTGGATGTCTGCGGCACCGGCGGCGATGGCATGCACAGCCTCAACATCTCCACGGCGGTCTCCCTTGTCGTCGCCGCCTGCGGGGTGAAGCTGGCCAAGCATGGCAACCGCGCCGCCTCCTCCACATCCGGCGCGGCAGACGTGCTGATGGTGCTGGGCGTGCCGGAATTGCCGATGGACCGGCTGGGGCCCTGCCTGGACCAGGTGGGCATCACCTTCCTGCACGCCGCCCGCCATCATCCGGCGATGGCGCGGGTGGCCCCGGTGCGCCGGGCGCTGGGCCGTCGCACCATCTTCAACCTGCTGGGGCCCTTGTGCAATCCGGCCGGGGTGGACCAGCAATTGATGGGTGTGTTCGCCCCCCAGCCGGTGCCGCTGATGGCAGAGGCGCTGGCCGCCTTGGGCAGCCGCGCCGCGCTGGCGGTGCACGGCCAGGGCTTTGACGAGGTGGCGATTTCGGGCGAAACCACCGCCGTGGCGCTGGCCGGCGGCAGCTTGACGACACAGACCATCACGCCGGAAGCCGCCGGCCTGCCCCGCCACCCGAATGCAGCGCTGAAGGGCGGAACGCCCGACTATAACGCCCAGCGCCTGCGCGATCTGCTCGCCGGCCAAACGGATGCCTATCGCGACATGGTGCTGCTCAACGCCGCCGCCGCCCTCACAGTGGTGCGCCCGGCCCTGACATTGCCGCAGGCCGTGGCCCAGGCCGCCGCCGCCATTGACAGCGGCGCCGCGGCTGACATCCTCGCCCGCTGGATCGCCTTTCGATGACCGACACGCTCAGCACCATCGTCGCCCACAAGCGCGACATCTACGCCGCCCGCACGGCCGCCACCCCGCTCGCCGATGTGGAGGCCGCCGCCCGCGCCGCCGATGCCCCACGCGGCTTCATCCGCGCCATCCACACCGCCCATGCCGCCGGCCGCTTCGCCCTGATTGCCGAGTGCAAGAAGGCCAGCCCGTCCAAGGGCCTGATCCGCGCCGATTTCGATCCGGCCGCACTTGCCCGCGCCTATGCCGAAGGCGGCGCCACCTGCCTGTCCGTGTTGACCGAAGAACGCTGGTTCCTGGGGCATGACAATTATCTGGTGGCGGCGCGCGCCGCCTGCGCCCTGCCGGTGATCCGCAAGGATTTCATCGTCGATCCCTATCAGGTGGTCGAAGCCCGGGCATTGGGCGCCGATGCCATTTTGCTGATCATGGCTGCCCTGTCCGATGCGCAGGCCGCCGAGCTGGAAGCGGTTGCCCACGCGTGGGGCATGGACGTGCTGATCGAGGTGCATGACGCCGCCGAGCGCGACCGGGCGCTGAAGCTGAAAACCCCGCTGCTCGGCATCAACAACCGCAATTTGAAGACGCTGGAGGTCTCCCTCCAGACCAGTTTCGATCTGGCTGACACGCCGGATCGCACGCTGGTGGCCGAATCCGGCCTGTCGTCCCACGCTGATCTCGCGGCGCTGGCCAAGGTGGGCATCCAGACCTTCCTGGTCGGCGAAAGCCTGATGCGCCATGCCGATGTGACGGCGGCGACCCGCCAGCTGCTCGGCCTTGCGGCGTGAGCGGCCTGACCCATCTTGATGCCGGCGGCGCCGCCCGCATGGTCGATATCAGCGCCAAACCCGCCACTCGCCGCGAGGCTGTGGCCGAAGGCGTCATCCATGTCGGTGCCGAGGCGCTGGAGGCGATCCGCAGCGCCACGGTGAAGAAGGGCGATGTGCTGGCCACCGCCCGCATCGCCGGGATCATGGCCGCCAAGCGCACCGCCGATCTCATCCCGCTCTGTCACCCGTTGCCCGTCGATGCCGTGGCGGTGGATCTCGCCATCGAGTATGGGCTGATCCGCGCCACCGCCACCGTGGCCACCACGCATGGCACCGGGGTGGAGATGGAAGCGCTGACCGCCGTCTCCGCCGCGCTGCTCACCGTTTATGACATGGCCAAGGCGCTGGATCGCACGATGCGCATCGATGGCATCCGCCTGTTGAAGAAATCCGGCGGCCGGTCAGGGGATTTCACCGCGAAATGACCGGCCTGCTGCCGTTCGAAACCGCGCTGGCGCGGTTGCTCGAGGGCGCTGCCCCGTTGCCGGCCGAAACCCGGCCGCTCGATGATTGCGCCGGCCGCATGCTGGCCGCCGATGTGGCCGCCCGCCTCACCCGGCCGCCGTTCGCTGCAGCCGCCATGGATGGCTATGCCATCCGCTGGGACGATCGGCACCGGCCTTGGGCTGTGGTGGGGGAAAGCGCCGCCGGCCATGGCTGGGCCGGCACGCTGGGCGAGGCCCAGGCCGTGCGCATCTTCACTGGCGCTCCCGTGCCGGCCGGTGCCGATGTGATCGTGGTGCAGGAAGAGGTGGCGCGGGACAGGGACAGCGCCCGAATGACGGGCGACGGCCCGCCGCGTCGTGGGGCCCATATCCGCCCGGCCGGGCAGGATTTCGCCGCTGGAGACCAGCTGATCCCGGCCGGCACCCGCCTCGCCCCGCCGCATCTGGGCCTGGCGGCCGCTGCGGGCCACGGCGAACTGCCGGTGGTGCGCCGGCCCCGCGTCACGCTGATTGCCACCGGCGATGAACTGGTGCCGCCCGGCGCCACGCCCGGCCCGGGCCAGATCATCTCGTCGAACCCCGCCATGCTCACCGCCCTGCTGCACAGCGCCGGAGCCGTCGTTTCAGATCCCGGCTTGATCCCGGATGATCGCGCTGCACTCGCGGCAGCGCTCGCGGCGGCCGATGCGGACCTGATCCTCACCATCGGCGGCGCGTCCGTGGGGGATCATGATCTGGTCGTGCCGGTGCTGAACGATCTGGGGGCCGATCTTGATTTCTGGAAGATCGCCCTGCGACCCGGCAAGCCGCTGCTGGCCGGGAGATTGGGCAGCACCCGCGTGCTCGGTCTGCCCGGCAATCCGGTCTCGGCCTTTGTCACCGCCCTGCTGTTCGCGGTGCCGCTGGTCAGCCTGCTGGCCGGCCGCGCCCATGATCTGCCGATGGAGCAGCTGGCCCTGACCCAACCCCTGCCGGCCAACGGCCCGCGCCGCGATCATCTGCGCGCACGGCGCACCGATATGGGCGCCGAACCCTTCGCCCGGCAGGACAGCGCGCTCCTCGCCCTGCTCGCCCAGGCCGAACTGCTGATCATCCGCCCGGCCCATGCGCCGCCGGCTGCGGCTGGCGATATGGTCGATTGCATCGCGCTTGACAGGTTCCATATTGTTTCCTAGATGTTCTTCCCATGTTCCGTTGACCGGCAGTGGGAGAGGGCTGACATGCTCACCAAGAAACAGCAGGAACTGCTTGTTTTCATCGATGAACGCCTGAAATCCGATGGCGTGTCCCCATCGTTCGAGGAAATGAAGGAGGCGTTGAGCCTCAAATCCAAATCCGGCGTCCACCGCCTGATCAACGCGCTGGAGGAACGCGCCTTCATCCGCCGCCTGCCCAACCGCGCCCGCGCGCTGGAGGTGCTGCGCCTGCCCGATGCGCTGAAGGCGGAAAAGCCGGCGCTGAGCCTCGTCTCCAGCCGCCCCCATCCATCCCAATCCACCCCTGCTCCGCCGGCTGTCGCCATGCTGGCCGCGAACGACACCATCACCGTGCCACTGCACGGCCGCATTGCCGCCGGCCTGCCGGTGGAGGCGCTGGAAAGCGACCAGTCGCTCTCCGTGCCGTCGGCCCTGCTCGGCCCCGGCGATCATTATGCGCTGGAAGTGTCGGGCGATTCGATGATCGAAGCTGGCATCCACGACGGCGATTATGCCCTCATTCGCAAGTGCGACACTGCACGGGATGGCGATATCGTCGTGGCGCTGATCAACGGCGAGGATGCGACGTTGAAATATCTGCGCCACGAAAGGGGCCTGATCCGCCTCGATCCGGCCAACAGCGCGCACCAGCCCCAGCGCTATAGCCCCGATCAGGTGCGCATCCAGGGCAAGCTCGCCGGCCTGCTCCGCCGCTATCACTGATCTGTCAGGTCAAACAGCCAAGCGATACACGCGCGCGGCTGTTCCGCTGAACAGCGCGGTCTTTTCCGCCTCACTGGCGTCAGCCGCGATCAGTTTGAAGGCGTTCCACAGTGTGGCGTAATCGCAGGTTCCGCGATCCACTGGGAAGTTGCTTTCAAACATGCAGCGATCAGGATCGAACGCCTCGATGCACGGCTCGATCCACGGCCGCCAGCTGTGCGCCAGTTGCTCGGCGCTCGCCATCGGATCGGCCATGAACTCGGCAAAGCCGCCAAAGGCCATGGCCAGCCCGCCCAGCTTCATCACCACATTGGGGCAGGCCGCCAGCGCCCTGATGTTGGCCAGCCAGGCGGCGTGGCCTGCATCGCGACGGCCGGCATAGGCCCCGATGCCCAGCGGGGTCGCGACATGATCGCAGATGATCGCCAGATCTGGCACCGCCTGTGCCGCCGCGATGAGATCGGGCAATTGCGGCGCCAGCAGCCAGACATCATAGCTGAGGCCGGCGGCCGATAGCTGCGCCAGCCCGGCCCGGAACGCCGGCTCGGCCAGCATCCCGGCGCGCGGTGACTGCAGAAAGCCCAGAACCGACCCATCCCCATCCCAGGCCACCGAATGACGGATACCGCGCAGCCGCTCGGGCGCGGCGGCCTTGTGGGCTGCCAGCACATCGGCCACGGCGTCCCCCAGCGTCAGATCGGCGTGGGCAACGATGCCGGCACAGGCTCGCGCCTTGCCATACAGGCCTGACGCGCTCATCGCCGCCACGCCGTTGACGAATTCGGTTTCGCCCACCGGCCGCAACGCCGCCGGTGCCCCGGCCCGGTAATAGGCCCCGCATTCGACAAACACGCTGGCCACCACATTGTGGCCGGCGCCAAGATCCGTCAGCAGTTCGGGCAGAAGATAGAGCGGCGACAAGCCGACCGCCTGCAGGAACGGGTGGGAGGCCGGCATTGCAGCAAGCGTCTGCCTGATGTCCCAAAGGTGGTGGTGCGGGTCGATGATCGGTCGATCCGGGTCAATGATGTGCTGCATGGCTGCATCCCTCTGGCACGTCTGACCATCATGGTGGAACGAGCCCACGCCACAGACAAGCCCAGGGCCGAATTTAACATTAGTAATTTTACGTTAACGTTAACGCTTTTTCATTTGCATTCAAGATTCACATATTGCTAATAGCTCGTTTAACTCGGGGATTGATAAAAATGCTCCGAACAAGGGCTCAATCGCATGCGTTTCAACGGGTTGGTTTTGGGCCTGGTGGCCGGAATGATGGCTGCCACGCCGGCTGCGGCCGTCCTGTATCTGAAAACGGCGACGCAGACCGAAAACTACAGCGTCGCCTTCACGTCTGAAACGCAATACAACAACAACCCGCCGACCAGCCAGATCACCTCGTTCCAGCCGCTCAGCTTCACGATCTCGCAATTCAATCCGATCGGGAGCAAGGGCCAAGCCCTTCAGCTGACCGACGTGAAGATCAGCATCACCAGCCAACTGGGTGGCTCGATCAACCTGAGCGGCTCCGCCAATCCGCGGGTCGGCAACTTGGCCTACAGCATCGGCAACAGCTTCACGATTGATCTGCCGGGCCCGAGTGATTTTGTGGTGACCACGACACCGGGCCAGGGCGCTTCCATCCCGTTTGTTATCCCAAGTCTGTCACAGGTTACGCTGGGCTTTGGCAGCACCAACACCAGCAGCAGCGGCAATTTCACGCCCTCCACCTTCGTGCCCTATGTCGGCACGGGCAATTTCACCGTCACCCACGCGCTGGCCAATCTCTTGTCTGACATCACGCTGACAACAGGCGGCAGGGGCAATCTGCGCGGCGAAGCCAATGCCAATGTCAATGGCACCTTCGTGATCCAGTATAGTTATCTGGATCCGGTGCCGGAACCGGCCAGCTGGGCCATGCTGATCACCGGGTTCGGCCTGATCGGTGCCACCGCCCGCCGTCGCCGCGTTATCGCCTGAACGGGCGCCACGGCCGGTCTCCCGTCACATCGATCGCGGCCGCCACCCGGCGCTGATCCAGCCACACGGCCACTGCACCGGTGTGGCCGAGGATGGTCCGATCGAGCTTGAGCCAGCGCGGTTGGCACCAGGATGGCAGGCTGCGGTCTGACACCACGATGTCGGCCGCCCGGCAGGCCGGCGCCATCGCCGCACGCGGCACCAGATAGCGGCTGTTGGTGGCCAGCAGGCGCCAGCGCCGGCCGCCGCGCTGCACATCGGCGATGCAGGCATCATCGGAACAATGCGCGCCGGCCACCTGCCCCAGCCACAGCGCATCGGCGGCATCGCTGCCCATGGCTTCGGCCATGTTGTCGAGCATCCGGTCACCCATCCGCGCCCGGGCATGGGCGAGCCGGCCATCGGGCAGGCGCAGCGCCAGTTGCCGGCCATCACCGCTGATCAGAAGGTCGGGCGGCGGGCTGGCCAGCGCCAGCGCAACGCCCGCCACCACGCCGGCCAGCCCCAGCCAGCGCGCCCCGCTGCGCCACAGCGCCAGCCACAGGCCGCCGGCCACACCAACGGCAAAGGCCGGCCCCGGCACGGCGCTGGTGATGATCACCGCCCCCGGCATCGCCGCCGTAATGTCGGCCAGATCGATCAGCCGCTGCAGCGCCCAGCCCGCCAAGGGCCACAGCCAGCCCAGCCCCAGCGCCTCGCCGGCCAGGGCCAGCATCAGCGCCGGCATGGCGACAAGGCTGGTCCAGGGAATGGCCAGCAGATTGGCCAGCACGCCATAGAGGCCGCTGCGGCCGAAATGATAGAGGCCAATGCCGGCCAGCGCCGCTTCGGCCACCAGCCCGGTCGCCAGCAGGCCGACGGCATGCCGGGCCAGCCAGTGCCACCAGGCCTCATCCTCCCGAACGGCGTTCAGCCAGCGGCCGGCCGGGCTTTCATACAGGGCGATGATGCCGATCACAGCAGCAAAGCTCATCTGGAAGCTGGCGCCCAGCAGGGCTTCCGGCCGCACAAGCAGAATCGCGAAGGCCGCCGCTGCCACCAGCCGCAGCGACAGCGCCTGCCGGCCCAGCACCATGCCGATCACCACGATGCCGGCCACGATTACCGCCCGCACCGTCGGCACCTGGGCGCCGGCCAGCAGCGTATAGGCAAGGCCGGCCAGCGCCCCGCCCGCCAGCGCCAGCGTCGGGACCGGCACCCTGAGCGCCAGCCACGGCCACAGCGCCAGACCACGCCGCAACAGGAAGGCCATGCCGCCCACCACCACGGCGATGTGCAGGCCGGAAATCGACAGAAGATGCGCCAGCCCGGCGTCGCGCATGGCCTGGGCCGTGGCCGGCGGGATCGCCCCCTGCTGCCCGGTCACGAAGGCGGCTGCAACCGCGCCCGCCTCCCCCGGCACCGCCGCCATGATGCGTGCCTGGATGGCGCCGCGCAGGCCCGCGAGCCACAGCGCCGGGCCGGCGCTGGCCGGCGCGGTCACGGTGACGGGTCCCAGCGCCACGCCGCTGGCGCCAATGCCATCAAACCAGGCGCGGCGGCCAACATCATAGCCGCCCGGCACGGCCGCACCTGCGGGCGGAGACAGCAGCGCCCGCACCGCAACCCGGCTGCCCGGCACGATCAAGGCCTGGCCCGGCGGCAACCGCAGGCTCAGCCGCTCGACCCCCTGCGGCCGTTCATCGGGCCGCAGGATCAGCCGCTGGGCCCCGAACGGCAGCGGTTCATTGTCCTCCACCAGGCCGCTGAGCCACACAAACTGGCGTTCGGCCAGCACCGCATGCGCGTTCGTCGCCACCCGCACATCCGTGGCCGCAAGGCCCAGCGCCAGCATCAGCGCCACCGCCGCCAGCGGCCGCCAGCGCGCCAGCGCCGCCCCGCCGGCCAGTGCCAGCGCCGCCAGCAAGGCGGCCTGCCGCCACGGTGCCCAGGGCAGGGCAAACCACAGGGCCATGCCGGCGGCCAGCGCCACCGGCAGCCACAGCGGCAGATGGTGGCGCTCGGCCTCCGCCCAGGCAAACCAGCGGTCCTGGAACCGCTGCGCGGCTGTTTGTTTCTCCGCCTTGCTTCTGCTAACCACCCGCACGCTTTCGTCTTGGCCCCTCCCGGCCACAGACCCCGACAACAGGATTGGATGAAACGCGCATGAGCGCAAGCAACTTGACCACGGGCAAGGTCGTCACCCGCTTTGCCCCGTCGCCCACCGGCTTCCTGCACATCGGCGGCGCCCGCACCGCCCTGTTCAACTGGCTGTTCGCCCGCCACCACGGCGGCGAATTCCGCCTGCGTATCGAGGATACCGACCGGGCGCGCTCCACCGATGCCGCCATTGCCGCCATCATCGATGGCATGGGCTGGCTGAACCTCAGCCATGATGGCGAGATCGTCTATCAGTTCAGCCGCGCCGCCCGCCATGCCGAGGTGGCGCGCCAGCTGCTGGAGGCGGGCCACGCCTATCGCTGCTATGCCACGCCCGAAGAGCTGGAGGCGCTGCGCGAGGCCCAGCGCGCCGCCAAGCAGCCCATGCGTTATGACGGGCGCTGGCGCGACCGCACCGATTGGCCGAACGACAAGCCCTATGTCATCCGCCTCAAGGCCCCGCGCGACGGCAGCGTCACCATCGAGGACCGGGTGCAGGGCCCGGTGACAGTGAACAATGCCGAGCTGGATGATTTCGTGCTGCTGCGGTCAGACGGCACCCCGACCTATATGCTGGCCGTGGTGGTGGATGATCACGACATGGGCGTGACCCACGTGATCCGCGGCGATGATCATCTCAACAACGCCTTCCGCCAGCTGGCGCTGATCCGCGCGCTGGGCTGGCCGGAGCCGATCTATGCCCATATCCCGCTGATCCACGGCAGCGACGGCGCCAAATTGTCAAAGCGGCACGGCGCGCTGGGCGTTGATGCCTATCGCGACGAGATGGGCCTGCTGCCCGAGGCGGTGGAAAATTATCTGCTGCGCCTGGGCTGGGGCCATGGCGATGAGGAGATCATCAGCCGCGAACAGGCCATCGGCTGGTTCGACCTGGTCGGCGTGGGCCGCAGCCCGTCGCGGTTCGACATCAAGAAGCTGGAGAATCTGAACGGCCATTATATCCGTGCCGCCGATGATGCCCGGCTGGTCGATCTGATCGCGGCCCGCGTTGCCGCGGCATTGGGTCGCGATCTGACCGAGGCTGACCGGCAGCTTTTGCAGCGCACCATGCCCGAGTTGAAAAAGCGTGCCAGCAACCTCAATGATTTGGCCAATGGTTGCCTTTTCTATCTTCGCAGCCGCCCAATCCCCATGGACGAAGGTGCGACCAAACTGCTAGCGTCTGCGGCACCAGGGCTGCTTGACCGCACCCGGGCCCGATTCGCCGAGCAGGATGACTGGTCGGCCGCCGCGCTGGAACAGCTGGCGCGCGCGTTGGCGGAAAGCGAAGGGGCCAAGCTTGGCCAGATCGCCCAGCCGCTGCGCGCCGCTGTAACCGGTTCGGCACAATCGCCCGGATTGTTCGAGGTGCTGGAAGTGCTGGGCAAGGATGAGGTGCTGGGGCGGATTTCGGATGCCCTGGCCATGTGAGCGAAGGGACGAGGGACATGACGGCCACGATCAATGTTGATGGCAAGGGCGCGGACTATCCGGTGCGGGCTGGCAGCATCGGGCCGGAAGTCATCGATATCCGCAAGCTTTATGGCAACACCGGCCGCTTCACCTTCGATCCCGGCTTCACCAGCACGGCCGCCTGCGAATCCAAGATCACCTATATCGATGGCGATCAGGGTGTGCTGCTGCACCGCGGCTATCCCATCGAGCAGCTGGCCGAGCAGTCGAGCTTCCTCGAGGTTGCCTATCTGCTGCTGAACGGCGAGCTGCCGAACCAGAAGGAGCATGACGAGTTCCGCTATCTGATCACGCGCCACACCATGGTGCATGAACAGCTCGCCACCTTCTATCGCGGTTTCCGGCGTGATGCCCACCCGATGGCGATCATGTGCGGCGTCGTCGGCGCGCTGTCGGCCTTCTATCACGACTCCACCGATATCCATGATCCCCAGCAGCGCACCATCGCCTGCCACCGCCTGATCGCCAAGATGCCGACGATTGCGGCCATGGCCTATAAATATTCGGTCGGCCAGCCCTTCCTCTATCCCGACAACTCGTTGAGCTACACCGGCAATTTCCTGCGGATGACCTTTGGCGTACCGGCCGAGCCCTATGTGATCAACCCGGTGGTGGAAGACGCGCTGGACAAGATCTTCATCCTGCACGCCGATCACGAGCAGAATGCCTCCACCTCCACCGTGCGTCTCGCCGGTTCGTCCGGTGCCAATCCCTTTGCCTGCATCGCGGCCGGCATCGCCTGCCTGTGGGGCCCGGCGCATGGCGGCGCCAACGAGGCGGCGCTGGAAATGCTGCGCGAGATCGGCCGGCCGGAGCGGATCCCGGAGTTTGTCGCCCGCGCCAAGAACAAGGATGACCCGTTCCGCCTGATGGGCTTTGGCCATCGCGTTTACAAGAATTACGACCCGCGCGCCAAGGTGCTGGGCGAGGCGGCCACCAAGGTGCTGGACACGCTGGGCATTTCCGATCCGGTGCTCGACACCGCGCGCGAACTGGAGCGGGTTGCCCTGTCGGATGATTATTTCATCGAGAAGAAGCTGTATCCCAACGTCGATTTCTATTCCGGCATCATCCTGTCGGCCATCGGCTTCCCCACCTCCATGTTCACCGCCCTGTTCGCGCTGGCGCGCACCACCGGCTGGATCGCGCAGTGGACGGAAATGATGGAAGACAAGGAACAGAAGATCGGCCGGCCGCGCCAGCTCTACACCGGCCACGGCCCGCGCGATTATGTGCCGCTGGCCCAGCGCGGCTGACGTTCGCGGAATCTTTGCCATTGCAGGATAACAGGGGGCTGCCGGCTTGAACGGCAGCCCCTTTTCCTGTTTGTGATTCAGCATGGACGATCTGTTCACCCCCCAACCCCCACGCCGCTGGCCGTGGATCATCGCCGCCGTTGCCAGCCTGCTGTGGGTGGCCGGTATCGGTGCCGGCTGGGCCGCCTTCACCGGGCAGATCGTGCTCGCCGATGGCGCACAGCCGCTGATCATCGCCGGGCTGGCGCTGCTGGCGCCGCTGGCCGTGGTGTGGCTGGCGGTGCTGCAGCTGCGTGATGCCGGCGCGATCGCCGCGTTGCGCGCCGAAACCGCCGAAACCCGCGCCAAACTGGCCGCCATCGAAGTGGAACGCAGTGCGGTTGCCCTGGCTGCCTTGCAGGAACAGCTCGACACCACCGCCCACCGCATCGCCGCACTGGCCAAGCCGGTCGCCGGCCATGCCAGCGCGATTGCCGATGCCGGCCGCGCCCTTGACGCCAGCAACGATGCGCTGGCCCGCACCATCGCCCAGGCCACGGCCGCCGCCAGTGAGGTGGCCGGCGCCGTCCCGGCCGCCACCGCCCAGGCGACAGGCCTGATCGAGCTGCTGGGCCGCGCCGACAATCAGCTGCGCGCCCAGCTGGCCGAAACCGAAACCCTGCTCGCCGCGCTCTATACCCGCGCCAGCGAGGCCGAAGCCCAGGCCCGCAGCGCCGCCGCCAGCAGCGCCCGCGAGATCGGCGCCCTAGGGGAGGCCGGTGCCGCCAGCCTCGCCCAGCTGACCAGCGCTGCCGATGCCGCCCGCGCCGCCGTTGAAACCCCGTTGGCCACGCTGCAAGCCGCGCTCGATGCCGCCAGCAACCGCACGCTGGCGGTGGTGGACGGCACGCGCGAGGCGGTGCACACCCAGACCAGCGCCATGCTGGCCGGGCTGGACCAGGCCCGCACCACGCTGGCGCACATTGGTGGCGAAGCCGCCCGCACCCTCGACGAACGGCTGACGACGCTGCAGACGCTGGCCGGCCGGGTGGCGGCCGAAATCGAGACGGCCGGGGCCAACGCCGGGCAGCTTGTGACCGATCTGGCCGCCCGGGTGGAAGCGATGGAGGCCCGCCTCACCGCCGCCATGCAGGCCAGCAGCGCGGCGCTGGTCACGCTGGACGCAGGCATGGCCAGTGCAACCGCCAGTGCCGGTGCGTTGGGCCAACCGATCGACAGCGCCGCCACCACCCTGGCGCAGCTGCAGGGCCAGCTGGCCGGCATCAGTGCCGAAGCGCAGGCGACGCTGACCCTGCTCGACACGCGCGTGCCGGCGACCGAACCGCTGATCGCCACGCTGTCCACCCGGCTCGCCGCCTTGAAGGCCGAGGCCGAGACACTGGCCGAGCCCATCCTGGCCAGCAGCAACAATGTCGGCAGCGCCAGCGATCGATTGGCCCTCGCCCGCGAAGCGCTGGCCGCCAGCAGCGCCGAACTCGCCGATGCCATTGCCCGCGCCCAGGATCAGCTTCGCAGCCTTGAGGCCGACACCGGCCGCCTGGCGCTGACCACCTCCACCGATCTGATCGACAGTTTCGGGCGTGTGCGCGATGTCGCCCAGGCCGCCGCCGGCGCCATGCGCACCGCGCTGGACGGCGTGGTGGCCGAAGCGGAGGCCGCGCTGGGCGAGGCCGCCAGCAGCCGGGCCGAGACCGCCTTTGCCGCCCCCATCCGCGAGCGGATTGCGGAGCTGGTGGCCCTGCAGGGCAAGGCCGGCGATGCCGCCCAAGCCGCTGCCGAACGGGTGACCCAGCGCATCCTGTCACTCACCACGACGCTGGCGGAAGTGGAGGCGCATGTGGCGGCGGTGGAAACCCGTGCCGATGTGCGCGCGAGGAACGCCCTGGGCCGCCGTGCCAACAGCCTGATCGACAGCCTGCAGGGCAGCGCCGTCGACATGGCGCGCCTGCTGGATTTCGATCTGGATGACAGGGCGTGGAGCGATTATGCCGCCGGCGACGGTGCTGCCATTGCCCGCCGCCTTGAACAAGGGCTCGATCACGGCACCGGCCGCCAGTTCGTTCGCCATTTCCAGCATGACCGCGAATTCCGCGCCGAAGCCGGCCGCTTCCTTGCCGATTTCGAGGCTCTGATTGGTGAGATCATGCCCGAACGCGGCGGCGAGGCGCTGGGCGCCGTGCTGCTGTCGTCCACGCTGGGCAAGCTCTATCTGGCGCTGGGCCAGGCCGCCGGACGCTTCAACTGATCCATTGGGCGCGGTGATTGCCGCGCCGTCCAGACTGCATCCGGCCGAGGCAGGGACCGGCGAATTCGCCTGTCCTACATCGCCAGAATCTGTCAATGATGGTGATTGCGGCTCTGTCTCAATTGTAAAATCATCGACACGACTGGCTGGACTGGTCACAGCAACAGCGCGCGTTTTCAACGTCAGTTTTGGGGATTTCTGTCAATTCCGTCAAATTGGGCGATTTTGCAATTTCGGCGCAGTCAACCCGCTCCGCGTTCAGCGGCGCAGCATGGTTCCCGTTGGCGGCCAAAGCCCGCTCTGGCTGGAATCAGCCCTTCACCGGCGCATAAGGCCCACGCGTCTGCCAGAAGGGCACATCGTCCACGCCCACCCAGCCAAAGACATAATTGGCCATGAACAGGCCGAACAGCACGGCACTGATCGCCGTGGTCCACAGCATCTTTTTCAGGATCATCGGGTTGGATGGCGCCGAAGTCGCCTGGCCGGGCACCGGCTCGCTGCCATCCTCCTCCGCCGTCTTCACGCCAAAGGGCAAGACAGCGAACAGGGTCAGCGTCCAGAACAGCAGGTAGATGGCCAGCGCAGACTGCAGCTTCACAGCCTGATCACCTGCACATCGGTCACCGGCTTCTTGCCCGTCCAATCGCGCGCCACACGTCGCACGGCGACGCGGATGGCTTCGGCATAGGCGTCAGGCCGCTTTGCATCCGCCTTCGCCGCCGCCTTTTCGGCGGCTTCGGCGCAGGCGTCGAGAAACTCGGCCTTGTCTTCCTCCACCGGCACGCCCTGCGCGCTCACCTTCGGCGTGGCAGCCGGCAGGCCGTTGCGGCCCACCACCACGGCGACCGCGATCATGCCGTTGTGCGCCAGCCGCCGCCGTTCAACGATGGTGGCGCCATCGGCGGGCAGGATCACATCGCCATCCAGCACCAGCCGCCCGGCCTTTTCATGGCCCAACAACTTCGGCCCATCGGGTGCCAGCCGGATCGCGCTGCCGTTCACCGGCACCAGCGCCTGGGGCACGCCGCACGCCTTGGCCAGCTTGGCATGTTCTTCCATGTGCCGGCGTTCGCCATGCACGGGAATGGCGATCTGGGGCCGGATCCATTCATACATGGCCTCCAGCTCCGGCTGGCCGGGGTGGCCCGACACGTGCACATGCGCCTGTTTTTCGGTGACGATGTCGATGCCGCGGCTGGCCAGGACATTCTGCACCCGGCCGATGCTCAGCTCGTTGCCCGGGATCTGCTTCGATGAATAGACGACGAGATCGCCCGGCTCCAGCTTCAGCACCGGATGGCTGCCCTCGGCAATCCGGCTGAGCGCCGCCTGCGGTTCGCCTTGCGCGCCGGTGCACAGGATCAGCACCTTGTTCCGCGGCAGCGTCATCGCGGTTTCCCAATCGACCGGATCGGGCAGATCGGTCAGATAGCCGGTGGCGCGCGCCACCTTGACGATGCGGTCCATGCTGCGCCCGGCCAACACCAGCTCGCGCCCGGCGGCCTTGGCGACCTGGCCCAGCGTGCCCAGCCGCGCAGCATTGCTGGCAAAGGTCGTCACCAACACCCGACCCGATTTGCGCGCCTTTATGAGGCGCATCAGGCCATCCTTCACATCGCTTTCGCTGCCCGAGGCTTCGGGATTGAACACGTTGGTGGAATCGCCCACCAACGTCAGGATTCCCTCGTCGCCAATGGCCTTCAGTTCGGCCGCCGTGACCGGATTGCCCAGCAGCGGCGCATCATCCAGCTTCCAATCGCCGGTGTGGAAGATGCGGCCATAGGGTGTGTCGATGATCAGCGCATTGCCTTCCGGGATGGAGTGCGCGAGCGCGACATATTTGAACCCGAACGGCCCCAGCTGCAGCGTGCCGCCCATCGGCACGATGTTGAGCTTGACCTCACCCAGCAGCCCTTCCTCCTCCAGCTTCTTGGCGATCAGGCCGGCGGTGAACGGGGTGGCATAGAGCGGCACCTTCAGTTCGGCCGCCAGATAGGGGATGGCGCCGATATGATCCTCATGCCCGTGAGTGAGCACGATGCCGAGCAGATCCTTGCGCCGCTCCTCGATGAAGGCGAGATCGGGCAGCACGACATCAATGCCGGGATAGCGGGGATCACCAAAGGTCATCCCCAGATCAACCATCACCCATTTGCCGTTGGCGCCATAGAGATTGACGTTCATGCCAATCTCGCCTGACCCACCCAACGGCAGGAAAATCAACTCGTTACCAGGGGTCATTCAATTCTGCTTTGCGTTCAATATGTGGAGGCGGATCAGGCCGCGAATGGTGAGATCACCGTCGACATGGGCTATCGCAGGTGTGTGGCGCTGGAACAAGGTGGCAAGACCGCCGGTGGCGATCACCGTGGGCATTGACGGCAGTTCGGCCGATAGGCGCGCCACCAGCCCTTCGATCAGGCCGACATAGCCCCAGAACAGCCCTGATTGCATCGCGTGCACGGTGCCCTTGCCGATGGCGCCAAGATCGCCCGGCGGCGGCTCAACGGCGATGCGCGGCAGCTTGGCAGCAGCCTGATAGAGCGCATCCATCGACAGGTTGATGCCCGGTGCAATTGCCCCGCCCTGATAGGCACCATCCGCCGAGACGACATCAAAGGTGGTGGCGGTGCCGAAATCGATGATGATCAGGTCGCCGGGCCATTCGCCGTGGGCGGCAACCGCGTTGACCAGCCGGTCTGCCCCGACCTCGGCCGGGTTGGGAAGGGCGATGTCGAGCCCCATATTGATCTGGCCGACGGCCACCACCAGCGGTTCGACATTGAAATATTTGCGGCACAGGCGCTGCAGGTTGAACAAGGTCGGCGGCACCACGGTGGAGATGATGGCAGAATCGACAATGCCCATCGCCACCCCTTCCAGCGCCATCAGCTGGTGCAGCCACACGGCATATTCGTCCGCGGTGCGCTGGCCATCGGTGGAAATGCGCCAGCGGTGCATGATCTCATCACCTTCGCACAAGGCGAAGACAATGTTGGTGTTGCCCACGTCAATGGCCAGCAGCATGGCCCAACACTCCTACAGCGCGAAGACTTCGCCGGCATGGATGGCACGCAGGCTGCCATCATCGCCGGCCAGCAGCAATGCGCCATCATCACCCAGACCGACAAACACGCCTTCCGGGCTTTCCCGGCCCAGCCGTGCCACCATGCGCCCGCCCACCCCGGCCGCGCGCGCCAGCCACTGGTCACGGATCGGGGCAAACCCCTCGGCCGCCCACACGGCCCGCCACCGTGCGAAGGCCGGGGCCAGCGCATCGAGCAGGGCAAGCGGCGTTGGCACAGGCAGGCCAGCGGCGGCGAGGCTGGTGGCCGGCCGTTCGGTGCCATCCGGATGGTGGGCCAGGTTGACGCCGATGCCGATCACCAGCGCCGCCCCCTGCCGTTCCAGGAGGATGCCAGAACATTTGGTCCCATCCAGCAGCACATCATTGGGCCATTTCAGCGTGAAGCGGGCCTGCTGGCCGCTGACCGCCGCCAGGGCATCGTGCAGCGCCAACGCCGCCACAAAGCTCAATTGCTGGACCGGGCCATCGGCCTTGACCAGCACAGAGCCCATGAAGTTGCCCACAGCATCATTCCACACCCGCCCGCGCCGGCCGCGACCGGCGGTCTGGCGATCAGCGCGCACCCAATGGCCATCGGGCAGCGTGTCAGCACGCGCCAGCAGCCAGTCGTTGGTGGAGCCCACCTCGGCGAGGTGGGTGACGTCAGCTGTCATCAAGCCGGGAACAGCGCCGCGGCCGCCCGCGCCGTCGCCACAGCCAGCGGCGACATGGCGAGCATGCCAAGCGGCGAGCAGAACAGCGCGCAAGCCGCAATCAGCGCGCCATTCACCGGGCTGCCTTCGCTGGCCAGCGCCACCGCGGGTTCATCGAAATACATGATCTTGATGAGCCGGAGATAGTAAAAGGCCGCAACGACCGACGCGATGAAGCCGATGATGGCCAGACCCAGGAGACCCGAGGCGATGGCGGCCTGGAACACGGCGAACTTGGGCCAGAAGCCGAGCAGCGGCGGGATGCCGGCCAGGGAAAACATGAAGATCGCCAGCGCCAGCGCCAGCTTCGGCTGGGTTTTGGACAGCCCGGCCAGATCGGCCATGGTTTCCACGGTGCCGCCATCGGGCCGGCGCAGCTGCAGCACGACCAGGAAGCTGCCCAGCGTCATCGCCACATAGACGGTGACATAGAAGAGCAGCGCCGAAATGCCGGCCGGGCTGCCGGGGGACAGGCCGACCAGCGCAAAGCCGATGTTGGCAATGGAGCTATAGGCCAGCAGGCGCTTGACGTTGGTTTGTGCCACCGCCGCCACCGCCCCCAGCACCATGGAGGCGATGGCGATGAACATGATGATCTGCTGCCAGTCGGCCGCCACCTTGCCGGGGAAGGCCACCACGAGCACGCGCGCCATCAGGCCCAGCGCCGCCGCCTTGGGCGCGGCCGAGAAGAAGGCAGCCACCGGCGTGGGCGCGCCTTCATAGACATCGGGCGTCCACATGTGGAACGGCACCGCCGAGACCTTGAAGGCGAGGCCAGCGAGGATGAATACAATGCCGAACAACATGCCGATCGAGCGTTCCGCCTGGGCCGAGACCAGCTGGGCAATCACATCGAGCTGGGTGGAACCGGCAAAGCCGTAGACGAGGGTGACGCCATAGAGCAGCATCCCCGAGGCCAGCGCCCCCAGCACGAAATATTTGAGGCCGGCTTCGGCCGAACGGTCATCGGCGCGGCTGAAGGCGGCGAGCACATAGGAGGGCAGCGCTGCCAGCTCCAGCCCGACATAGAGGGTGAGCAGATCATTGGCCGAGACCATCATCGCCATGCCCAATGCCGCCAGCAGCATCAGCACCGGATATTCAAACCGGCCGGCCCCTCTTTCCTGCAGCCAGGGCAGCGCCAGCAGCACCGAAGCCGCAGCGGCGGCCATGATGATCACCTTCAGATAGGCGGAAAAATCATCGGCGACATAAAGCCCGTCAAAGGCGATGCTGCGCCCGGCCGGCGCATCGGTCAGGCTGAAGCCGGCCACACCCAGGATCGCCACGGCGAACAGGCTGGTCACCACCAGCGCGCGGTGCTTGGGCGTGAAGGTGCCGAGCATCAGCGCGGCCAGGCTGCCCAGCGTCAGGATGGTTTCCGGGCCGGCAATGGCGATGGAGGCGAAGATCGGGTGCATCAGTGGTGGCCCTCAGCATGGGCAGTGTTGGCCCGGGCTGCGCTTTCAATCGCCGGCAGCGCGGGCGACAGCGTCATGTCCGTCGGCACGGTGGCCAGTTCACGGCCCTCCAGCCGGGCGACCACGGCGGCAATCGCCGGCTTCATCGGCTGTTGAAAGCTTTTCGGATAAATGCCCATCCACAGCGTGGCGATGATGATGGGCGCCAGAATGGCGATCTCGCGCGCCGAAAGATCCGGCATCGCCCGCGTGTCCTCGCCCGCCGCCTTGCCATAGGCGACGCGGGCATAGAGCCACAGCATATAGCCGGCGCCCAGGATGATGCCGGTGGTGAGCACGAAGGTCGCCCAGGTGCTGGTCTGATACAGGCCGAGCAGCACCAGGAATTCCGCGACAAAGCCCGAGGTCGCCGGCAGGCCAACGCTTGCCATGGTGAAGAACAGCAGCACCAGCGCATATTTCGGCATGGTGTCCGCAAGGCCGCCATAACGGCCGATCTCGCGGGTGTGCAGCCGGTCGTAAATCACGCCGACACACAGGAACAGCGCGCCCGAGACGAGGCCGTGGGACAGCATCATCACCATCGCGCCTTCGATCCCTTGCGTGTTCAGCGCAAACAGGCCGCCGGTGACGAACGCCATGTGGGCGACCGATGAATAGGCGATCAGCTTCTTCATGTCATGCTGCACCAGCGCAACCAGCGACGTGTAGACCACCGCGACCATGGACAGCGCGAACACCAGCCAGATCAACTGGGCCGAGGCATCGGGGAACATCGGCAGCGAGAAGCGGATGAAGCCATAGCCGCCCAGCTTCAAGAGCACGCCAGCCAGGATCATCGAACCGGCGGTCGGTGCCTCCACGTGGGCATCGGGCAGCCAGGTGTGCACCGGCCACATCGGCATCTTCACGGCAAAGCTGGCGAAGAAGGCGAGGAACAGCCAGAATTGCGCGTCCTTGGCGAAATCATGGCGGCTCAGATCGCCGATGTCCGACGATCCGGCCTGGCCCACCATCCACAGCATGGCGACCAGCATCAGCACCGAGCCGAGCAGCGTGTAGAGGAAGAATTTGTAGGACGCATAAATGCGCCGCGCGCCGCCCCAGATGCCGATGATCAGGAACATCGGGATCAGGCCGCCTTCGAAGAACAGATAGAAGAGGAAGATGTCGCGCGCCGCGAAGGTGCCGATCATCAGCGATTCCATCAGCAGGAACGCCGCCATATATTCCGGCACGCGCTTCTGCACCGCTTCCCAGCTCGCCAGCACGCACAACGGCATCAGGAACACCGAAAGCTCGATCAGCATCAGCGCGATGCCATCAATGCCCAGCGACCAGCTGAAATAGGGCGCGAACAGCTGCAGCTGTTCCGGGAACTGTAAGGCGGCCGAGCTCTGATCAAAGTTCAGCCACAGCCAGATGCCGGCGCCAAATTCCGCCAGCGTCGTGGCCAGCGCCACCACCCGCGCCCGGCCGGCGCGCTCCTGCCCGCCACCCGGCAGCGTTGCCACCACCAGGGCTGCCACCACCGGAGCCAAGATCATGATCGAAAGGATCGGCATCAGCGCATCATCCAGGCGGCAGCGGCGGCCAGGCCGACCAGCATCACCAGAGCGTAGGAATAGACATAGCCCGACTGGAAGCGGCGGGCGAGACCCGCACCGGCCACCACCACATCGGCAGCACCATTGGGCCCAAAACGATCGATCGTCTGCTGGTCACCGCGGGTCCAGAACATCCGGCCAAACCACAGCGCCGGCTTGACGAAGATCGCGTTGTACAGCTCGTCGAAATACCACTTCCTGAGCAGGAACTGATACAGGCCGTTCAACTCGCGTGACCACCAGGCTGGCAGGTCAGGATGGCGAATGTAGTAATAATATGCCGACAGCAGCCCAACAAAGAATGCGATTGACGGGGTCCACCTTACCCAGGCCGGCACTTCGTGCATGGCGTGCATCAGATGTTCGTTGAACGCCAGGCTGCCGCGCCAGAAGCTGGCGCCTTCTTCGGCACCAACGAAATTCTCGTGCCAGATCAGCCCGGCAAACAATGCCCCACCACCCAGAACGAACAGCGGGATCAGCATCGAGATCGGGCTTTCGTGCGGGTGATAGCCGGCGGTGCCGTCGTCATGCTGCGCATGACCGCCGGCGTGCTCATGGGCGTTATCGTGGCGGTGCCCATGATCGTCGTGCGCGGCATGCTGGATATGCTCACTGCCCGCCCAGCGCGGCTTGCCAAAAAAGGTGAGGAACACAAGCCGCCAGGAATAGAAGCTGGTCAGCGCCGCCACGACCGCACCGATTGCAAACGCAAAGGCCCCATGCACAGTGTGGCTTGCAGCGGCCGCTTCCAAAATGGCATCCTTGGAATAATAGCCGGCGGTGAAGAAGAAGCCGGTCAGCGCCAGCGTGCCGATCGTCATCATCCAGAAGGTGATGGGGATATGGCGACGCAGGCCGCCATAGAAGCGCATGTCCTGCTCGTGATGCATCGCGTGGATGACACTGCCGGCGCCCAGGAACAGCAGCGCCTTGAAGAAGGCGTGGGTGAACAGGTGGAACATCGCGGCGCCATAAGCGCCGCTGCCGGCGGCAAAGAACATGTAGCCGAGCTGGGAGCAGGTGGAATAGGCGATCACCCGCTTGATGTCGTTCTGCACCATGCCCACCGTCGCGGCGAACAGCGCCGTGCAGGCACCCAGCACACAGACAACCGCCTGCGCAGTGGGGCTCGCTTCAAACATCGGGGACAGGCGGCAGACCATGAACACACCGGCCGTCACCATGGTGGCGGCGTGGATCAGGGCCGAAACCGGCGTCGGGCCTTCCATGGCGTCGGGCAGCCAGGTGTGCAGGCCCAACTGGGCCGACTTGCCGCAGGCGCCAACGAACAGCAGCAGGCACAGGCAGGTCATCACATCGACCTGACCGCCCAGGAAGCTGAACGTCTGGCCGCTGTGCTGCGGCACGGCCGCCAGGATGGCATCGATGGAAACGGTGCCAAACACCATGAAGGTGGCAAAGATGCCGAGGCTGAAGCCGAAATCGCCGACCCGGTTGACCACGAAGGCCTTGATCGCGGCGGCATTGGCCGACGGCTTGGTGTACCAGAAACCGATGAGCAGATAGGAGGCGAGGCCCACGCCTTCCCAGCCGAAGAACATCTGCACCAGATTGTCCGCCGTTACCAGCATCAGCATGGCGAAGGTGAACAGCGACAGATAGGCGAAGAAGCGGCTCTGCGACGGGTCTTCCGCCATATAGCCCCAGCTGTAGAGATGGACGAGCGCCGACACGCTGGTCACCACCACCAGCATCACGGCGGTGAGCGTATCGACCTTGAGCGCCCAGGCCACCGACAGGCGGCCGCTTTCGATCCAGTCCAGCACCGGCACCGTGGTCGCCTCGGCGCCGTTCAGCCAGAAGCCGACGAACGTCACCCAGGCCAGGGCGGCCGAAACGAACAGGCCGCCAGTGGTCAACGCCTTGGCGGCGTTGTGGCCGATCACGCGGCCACCCAGGCCGGCGATGGCCGCCATCAGCAGCGGCAGGAAGACAAGCACGGTGATCATCATGGTTCCTCCCTCCCCCTTGTGGGGAGGGCGAGAGACGCGCCACTGGCGCGGCCCGGGGTGGGGGTGGCAACACGGGCCGGTGAGAGCGCAACCCCCACCCCGCCGCGCTGCGCGCGAGTCGCCCTCCCCGCAAGGGGGAGGGAATATGGCCGAAGCACGCTCATCCCTTCATCAGATCGGCTTGATCCACCGCCACCGTGCCGCGGTTGCGGAAATAGATCACCAAAATGGCCAGACCGATGGCCGCTTCCCCGGCCGCCACGGTCAGCACGAACATCGCGAAAATCTGGCCATGCACCTGGTGCAGATAGGCCGAGAAGGCGACGAGGTTGATGTTGACGCTGAGCAGGATCAGTTCGAGCGCCATCAGGATGATGATGATGTTGCGGCGGTTGAGGAAAATCCCGAACACGCCGAGCACGAACAGTGCCGCCGACACCGCCAGATAGTGGGTGAGCCCGATCACAGTTCCACCCCCTGGCCGATGGCGGCCTTGCCCACGGCGACGGTGCCGCCCGGCGTGCGCGCATTCTGGGCGGCGATGCTCTGCTTCTTGATGCCCACGCGGCGGCGGTGCGTCAGCACGATGGCGCCGATCATGGCGGCAAGCAGGATCAAGCCCGACATGGAGAAGACGAAGAAATAGCGGGTGTAGAGCTGGCTGCCGATCCACTGGGTGTTGGTCATCCCCGGCGGCGGCCCGGCCAGCGCCTCGTGGACGATGACGCCCTGCCCCGCGGTCCAGCCGCTGGCGACCAGCAGCACCTCGGCCAGGATCACACCAGACACGGCCAGGCCCAGCGGCAGATTCTGCAAGGCGCCGCGCTGCAAGGCCTTGAAATCAATGTCGAGCATCATGACGACAAACAGGAACAGCACCGCGACCGCGCCGACATAGACGATGACCAGCAGCATCGCCAGAAACTCGGCGCCCAACAGGATGAACAGGCCGGCGGCGTTGAAGAAGGCGAGGATCAGCCACAGCACACTGTGCACCGGGTTTTTCGCGGTGATCACCATCAGGCCGCTGGTGAGCAGCAGCCCGGCGAACAGATAGAAGGCAAAGGCGGCCATCACACCCACCAGTCATGCTGGCGCAGGCCAGCATCCATTGCGCAATCAGCGCCGGCGGTGAGGTGGATGCTGGCCTTCGCCAGCATGACGAATGACGTGTCCATCACCGATACTCCGCGTCGGCCGCGATGTTGGCGGCGATGGCGCGTTCCCACTTCTCGCCGTTCGCCAGCAGCTTGTCCTTGGTATAGATCAGCTCCTCGCGCGTCTCGACCGAGAATTCGAAATTCGGCGTCTCGACAATGGCATCGACCGGGCAGGCCTCCTGGCACAGGCCGCAATAAATGCACTTGGTCATGTCGATGTCGTACCGCGTCGTCCGCCGCGAACCATCGGCGCGCGGTTCGGCCTCGATGGTGATGGCCTGGGCCGGGCACACAGCTTCGCACAGCTTGCAGGCGATGCAGCGTTCCTCGCCGTTGGGATAGCGCCTGAGCGCATGTTCGCCGCGGAAGCGCGGGCTCACCGGGCCCTTTTCATAAGGATAGTTCAGCGTCGCCTTGGGCCGGAACACATAGCGCAGCGTCAGCCACAGGCCGGAGACAAATTCCAGCAGCAGCAACGACTTGGCGGAGCGCAACAGCGCGGTCATCACATCACTCCCGGCGCTGCGGCGAAATGCCCGGTGAACATCAGCCAGCCCGAGACCACGACCACCCAGAACAGCGACAGCGGCAGGAACACCTTCCAGCCCAGCCGCATCAGCTGGTCATAGCGGTAGCGCGGCACCGTCGCCTTCACCCAGGCAAACAGGAAGAACAGGAAGGCCATCTTGCTGAGAAACCAGACAAAGCCTGGAATGGCATAGAGGAACGGCAGATCGAGCGGCGGCAGCCACCCGCCCAGGAACAGGGTGGGGATCAGCGCGCACATGAACAGGATATTGGCATATTCGCCGAGGAAGAAGAGCGCGAAGGACATGCTCGAATATTCGACCTGGTAACCGGCGACGAGCTCGGCCTCGGCCTCGGGCAGATCGAACGGCGGCCGGTTGGTTTCGGCGAGCGCGGTGATGAAGAACATGATGCCCATCGGGAAAAGCAAGGGGTTGAAAATATTGCCGTTCAAGATGCCCAGCACATTGCCCTTTTGGGCGAGAACGATGTCGGACAGGTTGAGGCTCTGGGCATACATCATCACTGCAACGAGGATGAAACCCATCGAGACTTCGTAGGAAACCATCTGCGCCGCCGAGCGCAGGCCGCCCAGGAAGGCATATTTGGAGTTGGACGCCCAGCCCGACATGATGATGCCATAGACGCCCATCGAGGAGACGGCGAAGATGTAGAGCAGGCCGACATTGAGATCGGCCAGTACCAGGCCGGCATCGAACGGCATCACCGCCCAAACCACCAGCGCCAGCGTGAAGCTGATCATCGGGGCGAGCAGGAACACGCCGGTGGAGGCGCCGGCCGGGATGATGGTTTCCTTCAGGAACAATTTTGCAGCATCGGCAAAGGTTTGCAGGATGCCGAACGGGCCGACCACGTTGGGGCCGCGCCGCATCTGCATCGCCGCCCAGATCTTGCGATCGGCATAAACCGCCAGCGCCACACCCACCATCACCGGGAAAGCGATGGCGAGAATGAGCGTGAGATTGGCAAGGAACCAGCCCAGCCCAGCGCCGAACTGTTCCACGAACCAGCCGGTGTAGGTCATTCCGCCGCCTCCCGGCTTTCCGGTGCCAGCAGCGACGACACGCAGGCGGCCATGGTGGGGCTGGCCCGAGCGATCGGGTTGGTCAGCTGATAATTGCTGTAAATATGATGGAGCGGGCCCCGCAGTGGCGGCGCGGTGACCGCAGACAGCGTCGCGGTGCGCGCAATCAGGCCATCGGTGGCCAGATCCGGCCATTCGGTGGCAATGCGCGCGCGCAGGGCAATGAGGTCGTCATAAGGCAGCTTCACGCCGAGCACGGACGACAGGGCGCGCATGATCGTCCAATCCTCGCGCGCGTCGCCGGGCGGCTGCGTCGCCTTCAGCGCCCGCTGCACCCGGCCTTCCATGTTGACATGGATGCCGGCCTTTTCGGTGTAGGCCGCTGCCGGCAGGATCACATCGGCATGCGCGACACCGCGATCGCCGTGGGTGCCGACATAGACGGTAAAGCGCCCGGCCTGCACATTCACCTCATCGGCGCCCAAGAGGAACAGCGCCTTCACGCCGGCATCGCCCATCAGCGCGTTGATGCCGCCATCAACCGCCAGGCCCAGCCGCAGCGCGCCGGCGCGCGCGGCGGCCGTGTGCACCAGGTTGAAGCCGTTCCAGCCATCGCGCACCACGTTCAGCCGTGTGGCCGCAGCGCGCGCGGCTTCATACAGGCCCGGCGTCTTCAGCGCGCCCATGCCCACCAGGATCATCGGCCGCTGCGCACCGGCAAAGGCCTCCACCACCGCCGCCGGCAGATCGGCCAGCAGCGCGGCATCATCGCCGAGCTGGGTCAGCGGGAAGGACAGATCGACATCCGGCCCGATGCTGAACGCCTTGGCGCCGCCCTTCTTCACCGCCTTGCGCAGCCGCACGTTCAAAAGCGCCGCCTCGTGGCGGGGATTGGTGCCGATCAGCAGGATCGCATCGGCGGTCTCGGCCGCGGCAAGGCCCGTGCCGAACAGCCAGCCGGCCGGTTCGCCCGCATCGAACAGCGCACCATCCTGCCGGCACTCGATCCGCGTTGTGCCCAGCCCGGCCAGCAGATCCTTGAACGCCACCATGTCTTCCACGGCGCAAAGGTCACCCACCACGCCGGCAATCTCGGCACCGGAAAGGCCCTTCAGCCCGGCGGCAATCGCCTGGAACGCCTCGGCCCAGCTCGCCTTTTGCAGCTTGCCGCCCACCCGCACCCACGGCGTGTCGAGCCGGCGTTCGGCGAGGCCATCGATGGCAAAGCGGCTCTTGTCGGCCAGCCACTCCTCGTTCACGTCATCGTTGATGCGCGGCGTCACGCGCAGCACGGCGGCGCCGCGGCTGCCCACCACGATGTTGCTGCCGATGGCATCCATCACGTCGATCGAATCGGTTTTCTTCAGCTCCCACGGCCGCGCCTGGAAGGCATAGGGCTTCGACGTCAGCGCCCCGACCGGGCACAGATCAATGACATTGCCCGACACTTCGGAGGTGACGGCCCGCTCCAGATAGGAGGTGATCTGCATCGATTCGCCCCGGCCGATGGCGCCGATTTCCTCGACCCCGGCGACTTCCTCGGCAAAGCGCACGCAGCGGGTGCAGTGGATGCACCGCGTCATCACCGTCTTGATCAGCGGGCCCATATATTTCTCGGTCACCGCCCGCTTGTTTTCCTCATAGCGGTTGGCGCCCCGGCCATAGGCCATGGCCTGATCCTGCAGATCGCATTCACCGCCCTGGTCACAGATCGGGCAATCCAGCGGGTGGTTGATGAGCAGAAACTCCATCACCCCCTCGCGGGCCCTCTTCACCTTTTCCGACTTGGTGTGGATCACCTGGCCATCGGCCGCCGGCATGGCGCAACTGGCCACCGGCTTGGGCGATTTTTCCATTTCCACCAGGCACATGCGGCAGTTGCCGGCAATCGACAGCCGCTCGTGATAACAGAAACGCGGGATCTCCGCCCCGGCCGCTTCACAGGCCTGCAGCACGGTGGCGCCGCCCGGCACCTCCACTTCGATTCCATCGACCGTCAGTTTCGGCATGCGCTCAATCCTGCCAAGCCACACTGGCCCGGCCGCATGCTGGCCGCACGTGCATGTTCATTCTTCCAGTTGGACGGCCCGACCGGGCGCCAGACCATCCGGGGTATAGCGAGGCGCTTGCGGCATGGGAAGGCAAAACAGCGACATTCTGCCGCGCTTCCGCATTTTTCCGGGGCCCTTTGAGGCGCTTCCCGCACTGCGGCAGGCCACTGCGGCTTGCCCTTATTGCGGTGCATCAAGGGCTTGGCAAGCTCTGCGGCCAGGGAGGGTCAAGATATGCTCAGCATGACCGTGGATGATGAGGCCGGCTTCATCGAGGTGGTGGTGGATAGCGCCATCACCCGCCCCGATTACGAGGCGGTGGTGACGGCGGTGGACCAGCTGCTCACCCGCCATGCCCGCATCGATTTCGTCGAGGTGGTGCGCCGCCTGGGCAAGATCGCGCCGGAAGTCTGGTGGCGCGATCTGGTCTTCCACCTGCACCACCGCGATTTCCTGCGCCGCGCCGCCATCGTCTCTGATGCCGGCTGGGTCGGCCCGCTGGTGCGCCTGTTCGCCCCGCTCTACCCGGCCGAGTTGCGCTGCTTTCCCGAAAGCGGGCTGGATGCCGCCCGGCGCTGGGCACGCGGCGGCGAGGACGCTGGATAATCCGGCCGCCCTGCCGCATAGGGCCGGGCATGACCAACCCAGTCCATATCATCGGCGGCGGCCTCGCCGGTTCCGAAGCCGCCTGGCAGCTGGCCAGCGCCGGCATCCCCGTTGTCATCCACGAAATGCGCGGGGCGCCTGATGGTGTTGGCGCCACCGAGGCGCACAAGACCGATGGCCTTGCCGAACTCGTCTGCTCCAACAGTTTCCGCAGCGATGATCCCGACAACAATGCCGTTGGCCTGATCCACCAGGAGATGCGCGCGCTTTCGAGCATCATCATGGCCGAGGCCGACAAGGCGCGCGTGCCGGCCGGATCGGCGCTGGCGGTGGACCGTGACCAGTTTTCCGATGGCGTCACCGGGCGCCTGGCCAATCATCCCAATGTGACGATTGTGCGCGAGCTGGTGCACGGCCTGCCGCCGGCCGATTGGGGCCAGACCATCGTCGCCACCGGGCCACTGACCGCCGCGCCGCTGGCCGAAGCCATCCGCAGCCTGACCGGGGAGGACAGCCTCGCCTTCTTCGATGCCATCGCGCCCGTCATCCATTTCGATTCGATCAACCTTGATGTCGCCTGGTTCCAGAGCCGGTGGGACAAGGGAGGCCAGAAAGACTATCTCAACTGCCCGATGGACAAGGCGCAGTATGAGGCGTTCATCGATGCCCTGCTGTCTGCCGAGAAGACCAGCTTCAAGGAGTGGGAGGCCAACACCCCCTATTTCGATGGCTGCATGCCGATCGAGGTGATGGCGACACGCGGCCGCGACACGCCGCGCTTTGGCCCGATGAAGCCGGTGGGGCTGACCAACCCGGCCACCGGCCGCCGCGCCTGGGCCGTGGTGCAGCTGCGGCAGGACAATGCGCTGGGCACGCTGTGGAACATGGTCGGCTTCCAGACCAAGATGAAACATGCCGAACAGGTGCGGGTGTTCCGCACCATTCCCGGCCTCGAGAACGCGCAATTCGCCCGGCTGGGCGGCCTGCACCGCAACACCTTCATCAACGCGCCGCGCCTGCTGGATGCAACGCTGCGGTTGAAGGCGATGCCCTCGTTGCGCTTTGCCGGCCAGATCACAGGGTGCGAAGGCTATGTCGAATCCGCTGCCGTTGGCCTGATGGCGGCGCGCTTCGTCATCGCCGAACGGCAGGGCCGCAGCCCGGTGCCGCCGCCGCCGACCACGGCGCTGGGCGCGCTCCTCTCCCACATCACCGGCGGCGCCGTGGCCGACACATTCCAGCCGATGAACGTCAACTTCGGCCTGTTCCCGCCGCTGGCGCAAACGGTGAAGAAGGACCAGCGCAAGCCGGCCCTGGTGGCCCGGGCGCGGGCTGATCTGGCCGAATGGATGCAGGCGGTCTGATCACCNATCCTCCCCCTCTGGGGGAGGTGCCCGAAGGGCGGAGGGGGCGCATATGTACCAGCGTAGGCGCCCCCTCCGCCTCGCTGCACTCGGCACCTCCCCCAGAGGGGGGGAGGAACTTCACAGTCGGATCACTCGCCCTCCGCCACCGGGCACACGCACGCGGCCTTCGCCTTGCGCTTCACCGCGGTCGTCGCGAATTCCTTTGCGGTCAGCCGGCCATCGGCGTCGCGGTCGGCGCGGGCGAATCTGGTGGCGGTGGCCACGGCATATTCCTCGAAATCCAGCCGGCCATCATGGTTGCGGTCGGCCTTGGCAAAGGCCTTCTGGCGGTTGGCCAGAAACTCGCCCCGGCTCACCGCGCCGTCATCATCCTTGTCATAACGCGCCAGCCGCCGGGCCTCGCGCTGGGCGGCGCTCATCGGGGCTATCGGGGCTTCATCGGGGGGCGCGGCGTCGGCCGGCTGGCCATCGGGATCGGCATCGGCCACGGCCAGCGCGGCGGCCGACTCGGTCACCGGCGGCGCCCGCCACAAGATCGCCCCTGCGGCCAGCAGGCCGGCCAGCGCCACCACAAAACCCAGGATCCGGCGCATGACATATGCTCCCGCCACAGACCCTGACGCGGTGAGCGATACGCCGGCTCAGCGCCCGAAGGCAACCGCCTTCAGCATGCGCCACTGCCGGCCAAGGCTGCCGCGCGGCTCCACCGGCTGCCCGGCCCGCGCCCTTGACCCATCGCGCAGCGCCAGCGCCGCCAGCGCCCGCAAGGGCCGCAGCGGCCCTGGCGTGCGTCCCGGCACCGCTTCGCCCAGCACCCAGGCCCGGCCCAGCGCGTCGGCGTGCTCCGCGTCTGCGCCCAGCAGCCGCGCCGCGAGACGGAACAACAGCCCGCCGCCGGCAACATGCGCATCGGTCACGCCATCATGGCCCAGCATGTCGATCCAGCGATCCTCCAGCCCGGCCAGCGCCGCCCCGGACACCATCGGCAGCACATGGCCGGCCAACGCGGCCAGCAGCGGTTGGGCCGGCACCTCGCCCGCATCCAGCCCTTCGAGCCGTTCCCGCCACCAGGCCAGGCGGATTTCGCCCAGCATCGGCTCGGTGGTGGTCACCACCAGCTGGGCCAGCTCGCAATCCAGCGCCATCAGGGCAATGAGGCCCGGCCGCGCGCCCGCCGGCGCATAAAGACACGCCAGCCAGCGATCGCGGTCGCGGGCCTTCAGCTCGGCCTCGATGATCTCCAGGTCGGTCAGGTCAGGCCGGCCCCACCCGGAAGGCGCACAATTTGTTGCCATCCGGATCGCGGAAATAGGCGGCGTAAAAGGCCTGGGGCCCTTCTTCGCCGCGCACGCCCGGCCCGCCTTCGTCGCCGCCGCCGGCGGCCATGGCGGCCTGATACATGGCATCCACCTTGGCGCGCGTGTCCACCACCAGGGCGATCATCGTGCCATTGCCGGCGGTGGCGGGCTGGCCATCAAAGGCGGGGCCCACGCCCAGCATCGGCTGCGCCCAGCTGGTGCCCCAGCACACCGCGCCGGTGGGGAATTCCATCAGGCGGTTGACGCCGATGCTGGCAAACAAGGCATCGTAAAAGGCAAAGCTGCGCGGCAGATCATTGCTGCCGAAAAGTGCATATCCGATCATATCTCGACTCCCATCGCCGGATTGGCCCCTTGAGGGTGGCACAGGAAGGGAAGCGCTGCCATTACCTGCAACATCATTGTGCCAGCTCGGCCATGATGATGTCTTCCGCCGAACTGAACTGCGAGCGCAGCCGGGGCGCGGCAAAGGGATCGGCGGCGCTGCCGGTCAGGGCATAGGCGATCACCCGGCCGCGCCGCTGATCCACCCACAGGCCGGCGAGCAGGCCATAGGCTTCGCCCAGATGCCCCCACCAGCGCGCGCCCTTCACCGGCTGATCCGTGGCGCCGGCCCGGCCCGACAGGCAGTGCGGCCCGGCGCCGTAACACAGCATCTGGCCATGATAATCATCGCCGGGCACGCCCTTCCCGGCCTGCCAGACGGGCGTGAACATCGCCTTCACGCTGGCGGGTTTCAGCAGGCGGATGCCATCAACCTCCCCGCCGCGCAGCAGCAATTGCCCGATGCGGGCGAGATCGGTGAGGCTGATGCGCAGGCCGCCCTGTGGCGAAAAGATCGTGCCGTTGCTGCCCGGCACATAGGCGGCGAGATCACAGCCGGCCGTGCTGCGCACCGGGCAGGGGCTGCGCTGGCCGTGGAGATCATCCACCTGGGGCACCCACGGCCCGGCCGGGTCCCAATGGGCTTCGTCGGCCCCCTTGCGATAAAGCACGGCGGCGCGGGCCACCGCAGCATCAGACGCGCCCTGCCAGTTGTAGCCGGCATCGATACTGAGCGGCGCCAGCACCAGGCGGGTCATCAGCCGGTCAAAGCGCTCGCCTGTGGCTGCCTCCATCACGGTCGCGATGATGCCATAGTTGAGATTGGCATATTCAAAGCGGCCACCCGGCGCAGCGGGCCCCCAGTGCTGCGGCGTCAGCCGGTTCCGAAGCTGCTCCTCCAGCGCAAAGCCATAGCCGGGGCCATCGACAATGCCGCTGGTGTGCGACAGCAGTTGGCGCAGCGTCACCGGCCGGTCAGGAAAGTTCGGTTGGCGCAGCGGCCAGCCGAGATAAAGGCTGACATCGCGGTCAAAGTCGAGCCTGCCCTGTTCCACCAGCCGCCACACGGCAATGGCCACCACCAGTTTCGAGATGGAAGCGACGCGCACCACGCTGTCGGTGGTGAGCAGGCGGGCAGCGGCGATTTCGCTCCCGAACTCGGCGACGCCATGGGCTTCGGCGCGCAGGATGCGGTCGCGGTTGGCCACCACGCCGATCACGCCTGCCAGCTGCGGCGCGCGACCGTCGCGGCCGGCGACCAGATCGGCCAGCGCCGTGCCCTGCGATGGAGCGAGTGTGATCGGCGGCAGCGCCGGCGCGGCAGCAGCCGGGGCGGCGAGCAAGAGGGCGGCTGTGATGATCGCACGCATGGCCGGTGTATAGGCAGAGGCTGCCGCCTGCGCTAGCGTTGGCGGCATGACGATCCGCCTCGCCATTGGCCTGATGTCCGGCACCTCGATGGACGGCATTGATGCCGCGCTCGTGGAAACCGATGGCGAGGGCCATGTGGCCCCACGCGCCTTCATGTTCTTTCCCTATGAGGCGGATTTCCGCCCGCGCCTGCGCGCCGCCATGGCCCGGGCGCTGGAGATGCACGCCCCGGCGCGCGATCCGCTGATCGATGCGGTGGAGCAGGAATCAACCGGCCTGCATGCGATGGCGGTGCACCGCCTGCTCGCCGCCACCCACACGCGGCGGGACGAGGTGGCGGTGATCGGCTATCACGGCCAGACCATCGCGCACCGGCCCGACCGGCGCTGGACCTGGCAGATCGGCGATGGCGCGACCTTGAAAGCCGCCACACGCATTCCGGTGGCTTATGATTTCCGTTCCGCCGATGTTGCGGCCGGCGGCGAAGGGGCTCCGCTGGCGCCGGGCTATCACCGGGCACGCTCAGAAGCGCTGGGCCGGCCGCTGGGGGTGCTGAACCTGGGCGGGGTGGGCAATCTCACCTGGTTCGCCGCGGATGGCCGGTGGGGCAGTTTCGACACCGGGCCGGGCAATGCCCTGATCGATGATTGGGTGCGCACCCACACCGGCCGCAGCTTTGACGAGGATGGCCGGGTGGCGGCCAGCGGCATAACCCATGACAATGTGCTGCTGACGCTGACCGACAACCCGTGGTTCGATGCGCCGCCGCCCAAATCGCTGGACCGCAACGCCTGGGACATTGGCGCTTGCCGAGGCCTGTCCCCCGGCGATGGTGCTGCCACGCTGACCGCCTTCACCGCCGAAACCGTGCGCCTCGCCCTCACCCATGTGCCGGCGATAGGCCGCCTGCTGGTGACCGGCGGCGGCCGGCTGAACCCGGTGCTGATGGCCGAACTGGTCCGCCGCTGCGGCGTGCCCTGTGATCCGGTGGAAGCCGTCGGCTGGAACGGCGACGCGCTGGAAGCCGAGGCCTTTGCCTGGCTCGCCGTGCGGGTGCTCGACGGCAAGCCCTTGAGTTGGCCGGAAACCACCGGCGTGCCGCAACCGATGCCGGGCGGGCGGCTGGCCTGAGCGCCGCCCTTATGCAAATTGCAATCACCTCCCCAACTTGGCAGGTCAGCGCCCTAGGGGATTAACCCGGATTATTCACCGGCCGGGTGATTTCGGGTTGGC
>NZ_NOXT01000081.1 GCF_002251755.1 Sandarakinorhabdus cyanobacteriorum | reverse complement strand
TCCGGCGCGGTGCTCAGCTGAGTTAATGGAGGTGCCCAGATCACCATGCCCTGGCGCGCCCGGGTGAGCAGCACGCGATAGGCGTTCCTCACATAATCGGCACGGCCAAGCCCGGACTCGGTGGCACTGATCTGCTGCCATTTCGTGCCCTTGAACTGGCGGGCCTGCCAGCCGGTGGCGGTGCGCTGGAGATTGAGATCCCAGGCCACCCCGGTCCAGTCGAGCTCCAGGCCCTGCACGGCAAACTCGGTGGCGGCATCCTCCAGCGCGTTGGAGGCGCGGACATCGTCATTGCCGCCGAGGAACCAGTGGCAGACATCGAGCGGCGCCTTCACATGCAGGCCTTCGGGCTTCAGCCGCAGGGCGTTGGAACTGGCGAGCAGGCCGGCGCGCTCACCGGCGCGGCGCTGGCGGCGCAGCCACTGGCGGGCGGCGGCGAGATCGCGGGTGAAGTTGATGGGAAACTGGCCAGGGTCGGGCCGCAGTGACCGTGCGGCGGCGGGGTCTTCGCCCAGCAGTGCGGCGACAAAGGCGGACACGCGGTCTGCGCGGAAGGAGCGCACGGAGACGGCAAGGTGAAGGCCGGCATCAACCACGGCGCCACGCTGTTGCAGATGCCAGCGCAAGGCGCCGTCGAGCGGGCCGTCTTCGGCCACAAGATGTGGCGGCAGGAACAGCTGCCAATGGCGCAGATCGGCTTGCAAGGCGTGCAGCCATTCCGCCACGCCGGCTTCGCCGCGGTTGATTTCCTGGCCTTCGCCAATCAGGCAGACCACGACACACCAATCCGGTCGCCGGTCCATCACCGACAGCAGGAAGGCGGGTTCGGATTGGTCAAAACCGGGCTGGCCCTTCTTGCGGCGCATGAAGTCGCTGGTCATCGCGCGGTCCCAGGCGCGCTGGGCTTCGTCGAAGATCACCACATGTTCGGAGGGAAGGCGGTCAGCCGGCAGATATTCATCGCGGAAATGATGGACATTCTGGATGAAGGCGTTGGGCTCTCGCGCCTGCAGCAGGCGGGCTTCCGGCAGATCGGGTGTGCCATGCGCGCGCTTGCCATCGCGGCGCAGCGCTTCCTGCAGCACCTGCACCAGCGGGCCGTTGCCGGAGAGGAAGACGGAATGCTCGTCTGGGTGATCGGGATCACGCTGGCAGGCGAGGTTGAGGCCGGCCAGCGTCTTGCCGGCGCCTGGCACGCCGGTGACGAAGCAAATGGCCTTGCCGCCCTGGCGGCGCATACGGGCCACTACGTCGGCGATGGCGTTGGCGGTTTGCGTCAGGTTTTGCGCATCGGCGCCTGAGCGAGAAATCTCCTTCACATCATGTCCGGCATAGAGCGCCTCGGCCGCTTCGATGATGCTGGGGGTGGGGCGATAGGCGCCATTGGCCCAGGCATTGGCATCGATGGCGGCGCCATCGCCGCTGGCGAGCAGCCGCTGGACGGTGGGCAGCACATCGCCGGGGCTGAGGCAGATGGGATCATGCACCTTGTCGGCCGCCCAGAAGCCCAGGCCCAATTGTTGCGGCGGCGCGTCGCTGGCGATCAGGATGGGAACAATCGCCTTGTCGTGGCTGGAGACGTGGAAATTCTTCAGATCAAGCGCATAGGCATGCACCTGCTCGATGGCGTGGCGGGCAAAGCCGCGCTCGCCGAGCTTGTATTCGAGCACGAGGATCAATGGGCCAATCACCAGCACGGCATCGGCCCGCCGGCCCACGCGCGGAATGGCGAATTCCATGAAGACATGGCCGCCGGGGAGGGCGGCGGCAAGTTGCTGCAGATGGGTGATGGTGAAGCGCCAGGCCGCGATTTGGGACAGTTCCGCCGGGAATTGGGTCGCCTCGGCCAGATCGCCCAGCACACGATTGGGCGCCAGCTTGGCCATGATTTCGCTGTCTGCATCAAACCAGGCGCGTTTCATGCCGCCAGGCTGCCAGGGGTAGCGGTGGCTCGCAACGAAAAAGGGCGGCCCGCAGGGGTCGCCCTTTCGCGTTTGGGTTGGGGATCGCGTCAGAGTTTGGCGCGGATGCCGAGGAAGTAGAAGCGGCCCACGCCCGAGACCGGATAGGCCGAGGACGACAGATAGGGCGCAGCGTTGGTGAGATTGTTGATGCCGCCATAGACGCTGAACCGGTCATCAACAATGTCGACGTTGAAATTGACGTTGTGGATCCAGTAATCCGGCGCGAAACCGGCGGCACCAAATTGCGTATCGATGGTTTCGATCTGGATGGCGCCAGCCACGGCGGTGGACTGGATATACTGCACATTATAGCCAAAGCTGAATGCGCCACGGTTGTAGTTGATCGAGCCGACCCCCGACCATTCCGGCACCGACAATTCGCGCAGCGCCGGGTTGACGTTGTTGAGGTTGGTCGGATCGAAGAAGCGGTTGACCTGCTTGGTCCAGTTGCCGTTCAGGCCCAGGCTGAAATTATTCTCGTCCCACAGGGTGAAGCGGTAGTTCACCGAGAAATCGACACCGGCGGTTTCGATCTTGGCAAAGTTCAGCTGGGTTTGGTGCATCGTGCGGAAACCGAACAGATTGGGTTGGTTGGCCGCCGTGTTGCCCGGAGCCGTTGGTCCGATGCGATCGAACAGGCCGCAGAAGCTGTTGGGGAACTGGGTGTTGTCGTAGCAGGTGTCCACGATGTTCTGCGCTGTCAGCGCCTGGATCGCGTTGGTGATCTTGATCGAGTAATAATCCGCGCTGAGCGACAGGCCAGGCACAAAGCTTGGCTGAATCACCGTGCCCACCGTGAAGGTGGTGGCGGTTTCTTCCTGCAGATTGGGGTTGCCGCTGATGGTGCCGCCGAACCGGCCGGTCAGCGGATCGCTGTAGGTGGCCAGGAAGGTGGATGGATTGGCAATGCCCAGCGCCGTCGCGGCGGCAAGGCAGTTGGCGTTGCGGTTGGGATTGGCCGACCGCAGCGCCAGATCGCAGGGATCAGACGGGCGGAAGGTGGTGCCCTGCGCCGGATCGAACAATTCGGTGATGTTGGGCGCGCGGATCGCGCGGGCATAGGTGCCGCGGAACCTGATGTCCGTGATCGGGGCCCAGGTGCCGTTGACGTTCCAGGTGAAGGCGCCGCCGACGGTGGAATAATCGGCATAGCGGCCGGCAGCGCCCAGGCTGAGCTCGTGGAAGAAGGGCGTGTCCTTCAGGATCGGCAGCTTCACTTCGCCGAACACTTCCTTCACGTCGAAGCTGCCACCGGCATTGTTGGTGCGGTTGGTGGGATCGAAGATCAGCGACTGGTTGGTGGGTTCGACATCGCCAATGAAGCGGCCAACGATGTTGGCCGGGCCGGTTTGCGGAATGATGCCAAGAACGAGCGGATCAAAGGTGGAGCGGGACAGTTCCTTGCGATATTCCGCACCAAGGGCAAATTGCACGGCACCGCCCGGCAGGTTGAGGAAACCGCCGGTATCACCGGTGATCAGCGCGGTGAGCACCGTCTGCTCGAGGCGGAACCGGTTGGTGGTCGGCGCGGTGATCCAGTCGGCCGCAGCGGCGCTGATGCTGTTGGCACCGGCAAGGATGTTGGCCGGCACGCAGGTGCCGTCGCCGGGACGGAAGGTGAAGAAGCCAGGCGCGATCAGCGGGAAGGTTTCGGAGCCCGGGTGCGGCGTGGTGCTGCCGGTGGAGACGCGGCACACCGGTTGGCCATTGGGGCCACGCACCACATCGATGGCGGCGAACAGCCGATCATACAGGACGGCGTTTTCAAAGGTGGTGCTGTTGTCGGTGCGGCCCCAGTTGCCAACCAGTTCATAGTTGAGGTGCGGGGTGACCTCGCCGCGCACGCCGGCCACGATGCGATAGGTTTCGCGGCGCGCCCGGCTGATGCCATCGCCCAGATCGGTCATGTCGCGCGAGACACGCAGACCGCCGGCCGCATTGGCTTCGGCCTGCAGCGCGGCCGGGATGAACGGGTTGTCGGGCGTGATCAGCAGCGTGTCGTAAAAGCTGTTGTAGGCGCTGCGGCTGATCGCGCTGTTGCGGGTGTATTTGGCGTCGACGAACAGTTCCGCGGCCGGCGAGACTTCATAATTTCCACGGAAATTGAAGTAGATGCGTTCCGAACCAGGGATCAGCGACTGGGCGTTGACGCGTTCCGGGGCGCCATCGCCGCCAAACTGGTTCTGGCTGGTGGAGATGATGCCATCCTGGAAGATGCGCACGCCGCCGCCGGGCGTGGAGATATAGCAGCCGCCACCGCCAAAGCCGGTCCAGCCGACATAGGATTCGTTGCAATCGGCGATACCGTTGTTGTTGAGATCGGTGGTGAAGCGCGCGAAATCGGCGCGGAAGATCAGACCGGCATTGGACGAAATGCCAAACGCCGGCTGGGCCCCGATCACCAGGGTGGGGGCGCCAGCGGCGCGGGCGATCAGCGCCTGTTCGGCGGCGGTGAGGGTGACGCCGGGGAACAGGGTGGCGGCCTGCGCAGCCGTCGGGATCAGCGGGCCGAAGCTGATGCGGCTGGTGCGCGGGCCAGGACCGCCAACGCGATAATAATTGGCGAAGCTCGGCATCGTGGCGGCCACGATGTCACCCTTCTGGAAGCGCTTCAGCGGGTTGTTGTAGGTGGTGCTGTTGTTGCCGCGGCCATTGTTGGCGGTGAAGGGCCGGGCCGAGAACAGGATTTCCTCGTCCTTGGTGTAGCCGGCGGAGAAGGTGATGTTGCCGCGGCCATCGGCAAAATTGGTGCCCCAGGTGCCTTCAAGCCGATAGGTCTGGCTGTCGCCAAAATCGGAAATGCCGAATTGGGCATTCAGGTTGAGGCCCTGGAAATCCTTTTTCAGCACATAGTTGACGACGCCGGTGACGGCATCGGCGCCATAGACGGCCGAGGCGCCGCCGGTGAGCACATCGACGCGCTCGATGAGGGCGTTGGGGATGGTGGCGACGTCAACCGTCTGGCGTCCAGCCACGCCGGCAACATGGCGATAGCCGTCGACCAGCACCAGCGTGCGGTTGTCGCCCAACTGGCCCAGGTTCAGCGTGGCCTGGCCGACACCGCCGCCGCCGCGCTCGAGGAAATCGGCCACGGTGCCCGAGGCGAGCAGCGCCGGGATCTGGCGCAGGGTGGCGGTGGGATCGCTGTTGCCCAGCGCGCGCAGGGCCGCAGCATCAACCGTGGTGATCGGCGGCGGCGGCCTTTTCCTGGGCCTGCACCACGCTGGCCAGCGAGCCGGCCAGCACCGAACTGGCAAGCAGAAGCATCGTCTTGTTGAACACGGTCATTTGCCCCCTTTGTAATTCATCGACGCGCCGTTCTTGCCGGGGGCTGCGGGCGGTTCAACAGGGCAAATGCCGCAGGCGCGCGGCTTTTCGAACAAATCATTCATCATGTGGCGCATTGGCCACATGATGAATGATGCGAATTCGCGGCGTTCAGGCGGCCTTTGGTGCCGATTCGCGCACGCCCTGATCGACATGGGCTTCGAACTGGGCGAAGTTGGCGATGAACATGCCGACCAGCTTCTTCGCCTGCGCGTCATAGGCGGCCTTGTCGGCCCAGGTGTCGCGCGGGTTGAGGATGGTGGGATCAACGCCCGGCACGCTCACCGGCACGGCAAAACCGAAATTCTCATCGATGCGGAATTCGGCGCTGTTCAGGCTGCCATCCAGCGCAGCGTTGAGCAGGGCGCGGGTGGCCTTGATCGGCATGCGGTGGCCACCGGCCGTCGCGCTGCCGCCGGTCCAGCCGGTGTTGACCAGCCAAACATCGACATTGCCCTTGCCGATGCGTTCCTTCAGCAGATTGCCATAGACCGACGGGTGGCGCGGCATGAAGGGCGCGCCAAAGCAGGTGGAGAAGGTGGCATCGGGTTCGGTGACGCCGATTTCGGTCCCGGCGACGCGGGCGGTGTAGCCCGAGAGGAAATGGTACATGGCCTGATCCGCCGTCAGCTTGGCAATCGGCGGCAGGATGCCGAAGGCGTCGGCGGTGAGCATGATGATGTTGCGCGGCACCGGGCCCATATTGTCGGCCGAGGCGTTGGGAATGAACTCGATCGGATAGGAGCCGCGGCTGTTTTCCGCGAGGCTGTTGTCATCAAGGTCGATCTTGCGGGTGACCGGATCGATGACGACATTTTCCAGCACCGTGCCAAAACGGCGGGTGGTGGCATAGATTTCCGGCTCGGCATCGGCCGAGAGGCGGATCATCTTGGCATAGCAGCCGCCTTCGAAATTGAAGACCGCCGTGTCGGACCAGCCATGTTCATCATCGCCGATCAGCGTGCGGCTGGCATCGGCCGACAGCGTTGTCTTGCCGGTGCCGGACAGGCCGAAGAAGATGGCGGTATCGCCGTTGGGGCCGATGTTGGCGGAGCAGTGCATCGGCATCACGCCGGTTTGCGGCAGCAGATAGTTGAGGATGGAGAAAACCGACTTCTTCATTTCGCCGGCATAGGCAGTGCCGCCGATCAGCACGGTCTTGCCTTCGAAATCGACCGCCACCACGGTTTCGCTGCGGCAGCCGTGGCGGGCCGGATCGGCCTTGAAGCTGGGCAGATCGATGATGGTGTATTCGGCCACGAAATCGGCCAGATCAGCCAGTTCAGGGCGCACCAGCAGAGTGCGGATGAACAGGCTGTGCCAGGCATATTCGGTGATGACACGCACCTTGACCCGGTGTTCGGGCTGGCTGCCGCCATAGAGATCCTGCACGAACAGATCGGCCTTGCCCTTCAGCGCCGTCTGGAAATCGGCCTTGATGGCAGCGAACTGTTCGGGCGTGATGCTCTTGTTCTTGTCCCACCAGATGGTGCCCTCGGTGGCGGCATCGCGCACGATGAACTTGTCGTTGGCGGAACGGCCGGTGTGCTTGCCGGTTTTCACCACCAGCGCGCCATGTTCCGACAGCAGGCCTTCGCCGCGCTGCACGGCCAGTTCGACCAGGGCGCCGGTGAGCAGATTCCAGTGCAGGTTGGCAGGCGTTTCATAGCCCTGGGCAGCAAGGCTGTGGCTGGAAATCACGGTCGACGGCACGGCAGTTCTCCTTGATCAGGGCCCCCACAGCCCCACCCCCGGTTCTGGGCAGCGGCATAACCCACGCATACGTATTCGTCAAAAGTCCCGATGCCTTCCTTTCGGACAGGGCAGCCATGCAACGGACGGGGGAGCACCCCTTGCCAGCGGCCCGTGCGCGTTCCACATAGGCGGACGATGGACAGCACCGCGCCGCCCGCCCCGACGATCGCCCTGGTGGATGATGACCGCAACATCCTCACCTCGGTGTCGATTGCGCTTCAGGCCGAGGGCTTTGCCGTGCGGCTTTATTCCGATGGCGACAGCGCGTTGAAGGCGCTGCTCGAGAATCAGCCCGATCTGGTGGTGCTGGACATCAAGATGCCGCGCATGGACGGGATGGAGGTGCTGCGCCGCCTGCGCGAGAAGGTGCAGGTGCCGGTGATCTTCCTGACCAGCAAGGACACCGAGATCGACGAGGCGCTGGGCCTGGCCATGGGCGCCGACGATTATATCGGCAAGCCGTTCAGCCAGCGCCTGCTGATCGAACGCATCCGTGCCGTATTGCGCCGCACCGCCAACCGCCGCGCCGCCGAGGAACAATCCGATCAGCCGGCTGCCGAGCCCATCGTGCGCGGGCGGCTGACCATGGATCCGGCCCGGCACCGCGTGTTCTGGGATGGCGGCGACGGCCGGCGCGGCGACGTGGCGTTGACGGTGACCGAGTTCATGATTCTGGAAACGCTGGCCAGCCGGCCCGGCTTCGTCAAATCGCGTGACCAGCTGATGGATGCGGCCTATTCCCACGACGTCTATGTCGATGATCGCACCATCGACAGCCATATCAAGCGGCTGCGCAAGAAATTCCGGGTGGTTGACCATCAGTTCAAGGCGATCGAGACGCTGTATGGCGTCGGTTACCGTTTCAACGAGGAATAGCCGCGCCGAGGAAGCGGTGCAGGAATGGCGCCGCAACCTGGGCTTTGGCAGCTTGCGGGCCCGCATCTTTGCGGTGAACGTGGTGGCGGTGATCGTGCTGGCGATCATGCTGCTCTATCTCGACAATGTGCGATACCGGCTGCTGGCCGAACGCAGCGACGCGCTGGCCAATGAGGCGATGGCCGTGGCGCAGTTGCTGGATGACCGGCCCAGCGGCCAGCGCGGCTCGGCACTGGCCAGAATGGGGCTGGCGCGTGGCGCGCGGCTGCGCCTGTACGGCGAGGACGGCGCCCGCCTGGCCGACAATTGGCAGAGCCCGCGAAACCCCCGCTTCGTGGTGGAAGACCCGACCGCCTATGGCTGGCGCCGGGCGGCGGCCAAGACCATCGATCGGGTGCTGGATGCGGTTCTGGGTTTTCGCGACCTGCCGGCCTATGCCGAGCCGGCCGTGGACCGCGCCGCCATTTGGCCGGAAATCGCCCGCGCCGTGCGGCAGGGCGCGCCCGTCACCGATCTGCGGCGCGCGCGGGATGGCACCTTGATCGTTTCGGCTGCGGCGCCGCTGGCCGGTGGCCAGGCGGTGCTGCTGATCGATTCGGCCGAAGATCTGGCCGAGCTGTTGCGGCGGGAGCGTCTGACGTCGGGCTGGTTGCTGCTGTCGGTCACCGCGCTCACCTTGTTCCTGTCGGTGTTTCTGGCCCGTACCATCGTGCGGCCGTTGCGCCTGCTGGCGGTGGCCGCACACCGGGTGCGGTTGGGTCGCCGCCGCGAGGTGGTGGTGCCGCGCCTGCCCGATCGGCGCGACGAGATCGGCGCACTGGCCCGCGCCATTTCCGACATGTCGATTGCGCTGCGCGGCCAGATTGACGCGACCGAAAGCTTTGCCGCCGATGTGGCGCACGAGTTGAAAAACCCCCTCGCATCCCTGCGATCGGCGGTGGAGGTGCTGGAACGGGTGGATCAGCCCGATTTGCGCAGCCAGTTGCTGGCGGTGATCCGCGATGATGTTGCCCGCATTGATCGGCTGATCACCGACATTGCCGATGCCAGCCGGCTTGATGCCGAACTGTCGCGCACCGGGTTCCAGCCGGTTGATCTGGCGCGGCTGTGCAGCGGCCTGGTGAAGGCCTATGCCATTGCCGGCCTGCCGCGCGGCGTGACGGTGGAACTGGATCCGCCGCCCCGCGCCGGGTTGCCGGCCATCGAAGGGGATGCCGGCCGGCTTGCCCAGGTGCTGCGCAATCTGATCGACAATGCCATCAGCTTTTCGCCCGCTGGCGGGCGGGTGACACTGGGGCTGGTGCGGGCCGGTGACGCGGTGGAGGTGACGGTGGCCGACGAAGGGCCCGGCGTTCCACCCGCTAACCGGGCTGATATCTTCCGGCGATTTTATTCCGAGCGTCCGGCCAACGAGGATTTTGGCCGCCATTCCGGCCTGGGCCTGTCCATCGCCGGGGCCATCGTGGCTGCGCATGGGGGCAGCATCAGGGTGGATGACGCCCCCGCCGGTGGTGCCCTGTTCCGCGTTGGACTGCCGGTGGCCTGATGACAGCAGCGCCCACGATCCACGCCACGGCGGTGGCCCGCGATGGCCGTGCCGTGCTGCTGCTGGGCCCGGCTGGCAGCGGAAAATCGGATCTGGCGCTGCGGCTGGTGGCCGCCGGCTGGCAACTGGTGGCCGACGATCGTGTGGTGCTGACCCGCGAGGGCGAGCGGCTGCTTGCCAGTGCCCCGGCGCGGCTGGCCGGCCTGATCGAAGTGCGCGGCGTTGGCATCGTGCCGGAACCGACCCACGGCGCCATGGTGGCGCTGGCGCTTGATCTTGGCCGGGCGCCGGCCCGGCTGCCGGAGGCGGACTGGATCGGCTTTCACGGTGTGTCGGTGCCGCTGTTCGGCTTCGATCCCTTTGGCGAATCGGCGGTGGAACGCGCGGGCCGGGCCTTGGCAAATCATGGCCTTGGTGGCAGCATTTTGCCGGTGCAACCGATATTGATCGTCACGGGCCTGTCGGGCGCCGGCAAATCAACCGTGCTGAAAGCGCTGGAAGATGCCGGGCACGAAGTGGTCGACAATCTGCCCTTGAGCCTGCTGGATGGCCTGCTGGCCGCCGCAGCGCCGCGGCCGATCGCGCTGGGGCTGGACAGCCGCACCCGTGCCTTTGACGCCAAGGCGCTGGGCGCGCGGGTCGCAGCGCTGCGCGATGCCGGGCGCGACGTGCGGCTGTTGTATCTGGAATGCGCCGATGATGTGCTGATCCGGCGCTTTTCCGAAACCCGGCGGCGCCACCCACTGGCCCTCGACCGGCCGGCAATTGATGGCATCAGGGCCGAACGCGACCTGCTGGGCGGATTGAAGCGCAGCGCCGACCTCGTGATCGATTCCAGCGATCTTTCGGTGACGGAGCTGCGCGTCAAGGTGACGGAACGGTTTGGCGGCGGCTTTTCGCCGGGGCTGACGGTGACGATGATGAGCTTTGGCTTTGCCGCGGGCCTGCCGCGCGAGGCCGACCTGGTGTTCGACATGCGCTTTCTGGCCAATCCGCACTGGGATGCGGCGCTGCGGCCGCTGACAGGCGAGGATGCTGCGGTGGCCGAATATGTGGCCGCCGATCCTCTGTATGCCGGCACGTTGGACCGGATCGACGATCTGATCCGCAGCCTGCTGCCCGGTTATGCGCGGGAGGGGAAATCCTATCTCACCATTGCCATCGGCTGCACCGGCGGCCGGCACCGCAGCGTGGCCGTGGCGCGGGCGCTGGCAGCGCGCCTTGCCGATGCCGGGCAAACCGTGGCGCTGGTGCACCGGGATATCGCAAAACAGGCAGGTGATGCGGCGGTGGTGGCAGGCGCCCCATTGACAGACTCGGGCAAAGCGGGTGAGGCCAGCAACCGATGATCGGGTTGGTATTGGTGACGCACGGCAATCTTGCCGTGGAGTTCAAGGCGGCGATGGAACATGTCGTCGGCCCACAGCCGTGCGTGGAAACCATCTGTATTGCAGCCGAGGATGACATGGAGCTGCGGCGTGCCGACATCGCCGCGGCGGTGAAGGCCTGCAACAGCGAAAGCGGCAATCGCGGCGTCATCATCCTGACAGACATGTTCGGTGGTACGCCTTCGAACCTTGCCATCTCGTTGCTGGGCCCCCAGGTGGAGGTGATCGCCGGGGTGAACCTGCCGATGCTGATCAAGCTGGCCAGCGTGCGCAAGACCGCCAATGTGGAAGCCGCGGTGCAGGCAGCGCAGGATGCCGGGCGCAAATATATCGCGGTGGCCAGCCGCATGCTGGGCGAAGCGGCTTGAGCGGGGCGGCCGGACCGGTTCGGGTTCCGATCACCAACCGGCGCGGCCTGCACGCACGGGCCAGCGCCAAGTTCGTCACCCTGGCCTCCAGCTTTGATGCCGAGGTGGTGGTGAGCCACGACGGATCGGAGGTGACCGGCACCTCGATCATGGGCCTGATGATGCTTGCGGCTGCGATGGGCGATGAAATCGACATCCGCGCCACCGGCGCCCAGGCCGAAGAGGCGGTGGCCAAGCTGGCCGGCCTGGTGCTGGACAAGTTTGGCGAGGATTGAGTTTCGCGCGCCGCCGGTCTCTACTGCCGCGATGCGCCATTTCCTGCTGCTCTTTGCCCTGATTGCCACGCCCTTGCTCGCCAAGCCGGACGCCGACACGCGCACTTGGGCGGCCCGCACAGCTGAATTGTCGAGCGATGCCATGGAGGGCCGCGATGCCGGCAGCCCCGGCCACGCCCGCGCCATCGATCTGGTGGAACGCTGGTTCAAGGCGGCGAAGCTGCAACCGGCGGGGACGGGCGGCACATTTCGCCAGACGGTGCCGCTGCATGAAGTGGCGGTGACAGCGGCGACGATGCGGGTGGTGCAGCCCGATGGCAGCGTAGTGCCGCTGCGCTTCCTGCACGAGATCACCCCGCGCGCCGCCACCGATCTGCCGGCGACCCTGGCGGGGCCGATGCGCTTTGCCGGCTATTGCAGCAAGGCTGAGGCCGGGCCGGAGCTCAAGGGCAAGATCGCCATCTGTTTCGGCAGCCGCCGTGCCGGGCGGGCGGGCGCAGCCGAACGGATGGCAGCGGTGGCAGCGGCGGGTGCGACCGCCATGCTGATGATCGATGATGTCGGCTTCACCATCGAGCCTCCGCGTTGGCCCGATGCCTATGCCCGCAGCGTGGCGCATGATGGCGCGGCCCTGCCAAGCGGCCTGCCGCTGTTCCGTGTCAACGGCACGGCGCTGGCCGCGCTGATCGCGGGCACCGGGCGGCTGGCATCGACGATCCTCACCGAAGGCACTTATCATCGCGATCTGGACAGTTTCGACGTGCCCGGCCGGTTTGAAGCCAGCCTGAGCATTGCGACCCGGCGCTTTGCATCCGAACAGCTGATCGCGCGTCTGCCCGGCACCGACAAGAGCAAAGCCGGTGAGGCGTTGCTGCTTGGCGCCCATATCGATGGCTATGGCTTTGGCGAGCCGGTGAACGGCGACAGGCTGTACAATGGCGCCCTGGATGACGCGGCCTATGTGGCGCTGCTGGCGCAATTGGCAGAGCGGCGGAAGGGCAAGGGCTATGCCCGGCAGATCCTGTTTGCGGTGTGGACGGCGGAGGAGAAGGGCCTGCTTGGCGCGCGCTGGTGGTTGCAGCACCCCACCGTACCCAAGGAGCAGGTGGCCGGCGTCATCAATCTCGATCAGCTGCGGCCGCTGTTCCCGCTGAGGGCGCTGACCCTGCACGGGCTGGGGCAGAACAGCTTGGCCGACACGGCGAAATCGGTGGCGGAGAGCCTGAAGATCCAGGTGCGCCGCGATCAGGAGCCCGAACGCAACCTGATCCGGCGGGTCGATTCATGGCCGTTCATGGAGGCAGGCATCCCGGCGGTGAACTTCATCTTCGCCTATGACCCGCGCACGGAGGAGGAACGGATTTACCGGGACTGGTACCAGCGCCGTTATCACCGTCCGCAGGATGACATGACGACGCCGCTGGACGTTGATGCGGCGCGCGATTTCAACCGGTTTTTCTATGCGCTGGTGGAGCGGGTGGCCAATGATCCGGTGCCGCCGGCCAAGTGAGTGCGGTTGGCCTCACTCCCCCGGCCGGTAGCTCTTCTCCACATGCCCCTGCAACTGCGCGTCGGTGAAATAGACGGGACGGAAATTGTGGGTGGCGTAGCGTTCGGCCTGGTCGCGGAAGTGGGGGCTGGCGGGGTTGCTATTGATGCCGCCGGCGTGGACGGCGCGGGCTTCTGGCCCGTCCTTGCCGAAGCGGACGACGGCGACAAAGCTGTTGCCATAGCTGCCATACCAGCGCTTCGTTCCGGCCTCCGGCCTTGAACCAAAGCTGGCGAGGCTGCCCCAGTTGCCGCTGGCAAACGGCACTGCAACGGACGGCAGCTTGTCGTCATAGGACTGCACGATATTGCCGGTGAGGCGCTGAAAGCGGTTGATGTGGCCCCAGGGCACATCCCAGCCGCCGAAATCGCCGGCGAGGCGGGCGACGGCGGCATCGAGCGCGGCAAGCCGGGCGGCATCCGGCACCTTGGGGCCGGCGAGATAGGGCACGATCGCTTCCTCATCCAGCCGCGCGACCGGGCCGAAGCGCCTGATCATCTCGTCGCCCCAGAACACCGCGAGGCTGGTGGCGGTGGAGGCAGCGCCGGTGCGATAATCCCAGGCCTTCAGCGTGGCGATCGGGGCGGCCAGCCGATCCTTTTGCGCGTCGGCAGGCAGCGCATCCCAGGCCTTCACTAGGCCAGGGATCGTGTCGGCAAAGCCCTGCAGGAAGGGATCATAGGCGGTGGCGATCAGGCCATCGAGATCGAACTTGCGGTCCCCGCTCAAGAGACGCAGCGCGTTGGGACCGCGCGGATTTTCGCCGGCCGAATCCATATAGGTCGGGAAGGCCGCCTGTTTCGGGCTGTCGGGCCCAGCCGCCGTCCACGGCCAGTTGTTGACGTTGAAGACAAAGCCGGATTTCGGATTGGCCACTGACGGCAGCTGGTCAAGGCTGTGTTCCCCCTGCCAGTCGGTGGCCGGATCGCTGCCGTCGACCGGCTTTTTCCAGTCAAAGCGATTGTCGCGGATCGGCACGAACTGTGGGTGGAGATAGGCGATCTCGCCCTTGTCGCTGGCAAACAGCGTCGCGTTCGACGAATTGGCCCGGCGCGAGGCGACCTTGAGATAGGATGCCAGATCGCTTGTCTTGGTGCGCAGGAAGCTTTGTTCCAGCGCCGCGACCGGCCGGTGCATCAGGGCGATGGCAATCCACTTCCCGTTCTCGCTGCGGATCACCGGGCCGTGGTGCGAGCGCCAGGTGGTGAACACCCGCGTCTTCATGCTGCCATCGGCGGCCTTGTAGGGGATGGTGATGGTCTTTTCGGCCAGCGGTCTCCAGCTGGTGCCGTGCAGATAATGCCAACGACCATTCTTCTTTTCGACGGTCAGGGCGAATTCGTCGATATTGTCGACGCCGGAGCTGGTGTGCATCCAGCCGACATGGCGGTTGAAGCCCTGATAAACGAAGAACTGGCCCCAGGTGCTGGCGCCATAGGCATCAAGGCCCTCGTCGCTTTCCACCTTGGCTTCGGAGCGGAAATAGAAGCTGGTGTGCGGATTGATCAGCAGCAGCGCATCGCCACCGGTGCTGCGGCTGGGGGCCAGCGCCATGCCGTTGGAGCCGGCGGGTTCGGCCAGCTCGGTGCCAAGCTCGAGTGCGGACAGCTTGGGCGCCTGGCCGGTGTAGAAGGCCTCCAGCCGGCCGAGGTTGATGCTTTCGATGTCACCGCCGATGCTGCCTTCGGAGAAGGACAGCGCCATCCAGGGTTCGAAATGGGTGATGACTCGCGGTTTCACCTGGGGATGCGTCGCCAGATAATGGTTCAGCGCATCGGCCCAGGCGGTGCACAACGTCTTCAGCCAGCCGGGCGCGGTCTTGTATTGCGCCTGCAGTTCGGCCGGATCGATGAACAGCTTCATCCGCAGGTCGCGCCAGATAGCGCTTTCGCCCTCGGCCTCGGCCAGCCGGCCCATCGCGTTGATGAAATTGGTCTCGACCCGGTTGAAATCATCCTCCGCCTGGGCGTGGATCATGCCGAACACGGCGTCGGCATCGGTCTTGCCCTTGATGTGCGGGATGCCGAAATCATCGCGGGTGATGGTGACGGCGGCGCGGCGCGCGGCCCAGCGATCGGTTTCGGGTGAGGCCAGCGCCGGAACAGCGAGGGCCGTGGCGAGGAGCAGGGTGCGGATCATCATCCGCCAAGGCTACTCGTGCGCTGCCCCCTTGGGCAAGAGCGCCAAGCCTATCACTGACATCAGCGCGGCGCCGCCGAGATACCAGCCGACCGCGCCAATGCCATATTGGGCGGTGAGCGCCTGGCCGATCACCGGGGTGAGGCCGCCGCCGATGATGCCGCCCAGGTTGAAGGCAACGCTGGCCCCGGTGTAGCGCACCCGCGCCGGGAACAGGCCGGGCAGGAAGGCACCCAGCGGGCCATAAACAAAACCCATGACAAACAGGCTGAGCGACAGGAAGGCAAAGACGCCGGCGGTGCCGCCCTGCATCAGCGGGCCCATGGCGGCCCCCACGGCAATGGTGGCAAGGCTGCCCAGAATGAGCACCCTGGCCGGGCTGGTGCGATCACTGAGCCATCCGGCGGCGATGATGCCGACAGCGAGGAACAGGATGGCGCCCAGTTGCAGTTGCAGGAAATCGCCGCGGGCATAGCCCAGTTGCGTGGTGCCAAAGCCCAGGGCGAAGGCGGTGGCGATATAGAAGATGGCAAAGCAGGTGACGGCCGCCGCCACGCCGCAAATGGTTTCGCGGCCGTGGTGGCGCACCAGTTCGGCGAGCGGCACGGCCGGCGGCTTTTCATGGGCGAGCATGGCGGCAAAGGCCGGGGTTTCCAGGATGGTCAGCCGCACCCACAGGCCGATGCCGACCAGCAGGATCGATCCGGCAAACGGCAACCGCCAGCCCCATTCGAGGAACTGGCCGTCATCCAGCCACAGGCCCAGGGCGAGGAACAGGCCATTGGCGGCGATGAAGCCCACCGGCGCGCCCAGTTGCGGGAACATGCCATAACGCGCGCGCCAGCCCGGCGGCGCGTTTTCCACCGCCAGCAGCGCCGCACCGCCCCATTCGCCGCCCAGGCCAAAGCCCTGACCAAAACGCAGCAGGCACAAGATTGCTGGGGCAGCGACGCCGATGGCGGCATAGGGCGGCAGGAAGGTGATGGCGAAGGTGGAGCCGCCCATCAGCAGCAGCGAGGCCACCAACGTGGATTTGCGGCCCAGCCGGTCACCATAATGGCCGAACACCAGCGCACCGATCGGCCGGGCGATGAAGGCGACGGCAAAGCTGGCGAAGCTCAGGAGCAATTGCGCCTGGGCGTGTTCGGACGGGAAGAACAGCGGCCCGAACACCAGCGCGGCGGCGGTGGCATAGATGTAGAAATCATAGAATTCGACCGCCGTGCCGACGAGGCTGGCGGCGAGGATGCGGCTGGCGGGGGCGGTCATGCCGAGCCCCTCCGTCGCCTGCGGCGCCACCTCCCCAAACAAGTTTGGGGAGGAACTGGGTAGCATGATCCTCCCCAAACTTGTTTGGGGAGGTGCCGAGCAACGCGAGGCGGAGGGGCGTTCAGAGCCACGGGGCCTTGGCATCCAGCGCCAGCATGGCCGCAGGCTGGTTGCGTTGGGAGACGATGGCCCATTCGGCGCCCTTCACCATCACTTCCGGCACCAGCGGCCGCGAGTTGTAGGTGCTGGCCATGGTGGCACCATAGGCGCCGGCGGTCATGAAGGCGACGAGATCACCGGCGGCCACATCCTCCATCTCGCGGTCTTCGGCGAAGGTGTCGCCGGTTTCGCAGATCGGGCCCACCACGGTCGCCCTGGTGCGCGCCGTCTTGGGGTGGACGGCCAGGATGTCGTGCCAGGCGTTGTAGAGCGAGGGGCGCAAGAGATCGTTCATCGCGGCATCGACCACGATGAAATGCTTGGATGCGCCTTCCTTGGTGAGGATGACTTCTGAAACCAGCACGCCGGCGTTGCCAACGATCATGCGGCCGGGTTCGAACATCAGCCGCCAAGGCCAGCCTTCGGTGGCGCGCGCCACCATGGCGGCATAATCGGCCGGGCTGGGCGGCGGCGCCTGATCGCGGCGATAGGGCACGCCCAGCCCGCCGCCAACATCGATGCGCTTGATCTGGTGGCCGGCGGCTTCGAGCTGGCGGGCGAGATCGCCCAGCTTGCGGATGGCATCTTCCACCGGTTCCAGCTTGGTCAGCTGGCTGCCGATGTGGGCGGCGAGGCCGACGGGCCGCAGGTTGGGATGGGCAGCAGCCTGGGCAAAGGCGGCCGGCAGCCGTTCCCACGGGATGCCGAACTTGGCATCGGCGCCACCGGTGCTGATCTTGCCGTGCGTCTTGGGGTCCACCGCCGGGTTGATGCGGATGGCGATTTCGACCGTGGCGCCTTTCGCGGCTGCCACTTCGGCCAGCATGTCGATCTCGGCTTCGGATTCGACATTGAACTGCAGGATGCCGGCCTCAACCCCGGCAGCCAGTTCGGCGCGGGTCTTGCCCACGCCCGAAAACACGATGCGGCTGGCCGGCATGCCGGCGGCCAGCGCACGGGCGAGTTCGCCGCCCGACACGACATCGGCGCCGGCGCCCAGCCGCGCCAGCGTGGCCAGCACGGCGAGGTTGGGATTGGCCTTCACGGCAAAGGCGACCAGCGGATTGCCATCGCCCAGGCCGGCCACGGCATCACGGAACACGGTGAAGTGCCGCTCCATCGTGGCGCTGCTGTAGCAATAGAAGGGCGTGCCCACCTGTTTGGCCAGCGCCGCCAGGTTCACATCCTCGGCGTGCATCACGCCGTCCCGGATCTGGAAATGGTCCATGGCTTGGCCTTACTTGGGTGGGGGCAGATTGAACGGATCGTTGCCGCGTTCGGGCAGCGGGCCCTGGTTGTCGTCCACGCGCTGCGGCACCGCTTGTGGATCAAGCTTCAGCATTTCCTGCGGCTTGGAGGCGCGCACCTGGGTTTCGCCGCGTTGCGGCGCGGGCCGGCCGGCCTTGGGCTCCAGCGCGCCCTGCTTGCCGCAACCGGCCAGCAGCAACGCCGCGATGAGGAGCGCCCGCCTCACAGCCGGGCCCGCGCCGCCGCAATCGCAGCGCGCACATTGGCCGGCGCCGTGCCGCCAAAGCTGGTGCGGCTGGCAACGCTGGCTTCCACCGACAGCACATCGCGCACCGCCCTGGTGATGCGGGCATCGATGGCCTTCAACTCGGCATCGGTCAGGCCATTGAGATCGGTGCCCTTCGCTTCGGCGGCCTTTACGCACTTGCCGGTGATCTCGTGCGCTTCGCGGAACGGCACATTGGCCACCCGCACCAGCCAGTCGGCCAGATCGGTGGCGGTGGAAAAGCCCGAATTGGCCGCGGCGCGCATCTTGGCCTTGTTGAAGGTCAGCGTCTCCACCATGCCGGTCATGCTGGCGAGACACAGGCCCAGATCATCGAACGCGGCAAACACGGTGGACTTGTCGTCCTGCATGTCCTTGGAATAGGCGAGCGGCAGGCCTTTCATCACCACCGACAGGCGGGTGAAGGCGGCGAGGAATTCGCCGGCCTTGGCGCGCACCAGTTCGGCGGCATCGGGGTTGCGCTTTTGCGGCATGATGCTGCTGCCGGTGGACCAGGCATCGGGCAGGGTGATGAAGCCATAGGGCTGGCTGGCCCAGATGATGATTTCCTCGGCCAGGCGCGAAAGGTGCAGGCCGGTCATGTGGGTCGCGCTGAGATATTCCAGAGCGAAATCGCGATCCGACACTGAGTCCAGGCTGTTGCGCGTGGGGCCCTTGGCAAAGCCCAGCGCGGCGGCCGTCATCTGGCGATCGATCGGGAAGCTGGTGCCGGCCAGTGCGGCGGCGCCCAGCGGGCATTCGTCCATCCGGGCCTTGGCATCGGCAAAGCGGCTGCGATCACGGCTGAGCATTTCGACATAGGCCATCAGATGGTGGCCCAGCGTCACCGGCTGCGCCACCTGCAGATGGGTGAAGCCGGGCATGATGGTGTCGGCATGCTCCTCGGCGCGCTTCAACAGGGCACCGATCAGGGCCTTCAGCGCGGCATCGGCTTCGTCGCAGGCGGCCTTGACCCAAAGGCGGAAATCCACCGCCACCTGGTCGTTGCGGCTGCGCGCGGTGTGCAGCCGGCCGGCAGCGGGGCCGATGATTTCCTTCAGACGGGTTTCGACATGGAGGTGGATATCCTCCAGCGCGAGATTCTCGACCAGCTTGCCGTCGGCATATTCCTGGGCGATCTGCTGCAGCCCCTTGTCGATCGCGGCGACGTCTTCGGCGGAAATGATGCCCTGCTTGCCCAGCATGGCGACATGGGCGCGGCTGCCCTGGATATCCTGGCGCCACAGCCGCTTGTCCACGCCGATGGAGGCGTTGATCTGCTGCATGATCGCCGACGGGCCACCGCCGAAGCGGCCGCCCCACAGGCTGTTGGCCGCCGGCGCGCCGGCCGGGGTGGCAGCCATGGTTTCATCCACATTGGTCATGGTGGTCGCCGATAGGGCATTGCCGCCCAGCCCGCAACCAACCGCGCCGCCCATCGCTGCCAGTTTCAACGCATCCCGCCGCGAGACTGTCATGCCCCTGCCCCTTCTTCTGCCTTGGGATGCAGTGCCACAGCCGCTTGCCGCCCGCCACTGGGCTGTTTATCCGGGCGGTGACCTATCGAGGATTGAACCGATGCGCACCCTCCTGCCGCTTGCTGCCGCCCTCATGCTCGCCGCCTGCAACCAGGCCCAGCCCGCCGCGACGGACGCACCGGCCCAGGCGGCCACGCCGGCCAAGCCCAAGGAGGTGCCGATCAACACCATCGACCGCAGCCACGCCGGCGAACCCGGCCCGGCCGCCGTGACCTGGGAAATGAAGGGCGGCACCAAGCAGAAGCTGGCCGATCACCAGGGCATGAAGATGCTGGTCAACCTGTGGGCGACCTGGTGCGCGCCGTGCATCGCCGAGATGCCGGCGCTCGACAAGCTGGCCGGCGAGGTGCCGGTGATGGTGCTGCCGATTTCGCAGGACATGGAAGGCTGGCAGGCGGTGGACAAGTTCTGGGGCAAGAACAAGTTCCAGAACATCGAGACCGGGCTGGACCAGCCGGGCAGCTTTGCCGAGGCAGTGAAGGCGCGCGGGCTGCCGGTGACGATCCTTTATGACGAGAACGGCAAGGAGATCTGGCGGGTGTCGGGCACGCTGGACTGGGGGTCTGCTGAGGTGCGCAAGGCGATTGTGGGGTGAGGATGCGCTCCCATCCCGCTTGCGGGAGGGGTTGGGGGTGTGGCTGAGTCTGGGGTGTCTGGTTTCGCCCTGATTGTGTTGAAAAACCCGGCGCTGAGACAGGCGCTGG
>NZ_NOXT01000052.1 GCF_002251755.1 Sandarakinorhabdus cyanobacteriorum | reverse complement strand
CGGTCCGGCAATGTCTGGGATAATGCCGCCATGGAAAGCTTCTNAGGGCGCAGGCCAAGGCAGACGTGTTCGACTACATCGAATGTTTCTACAACCCGACCCGGCGCCACTCGACACTGGGTTATCTCAGTCCCATCGACTTCGAACGCGAAGCTGGGGTAGCCTGAATGAGCTTATCTCGGTGTCCACCAAACCGGCAGCAGGCCACCCGGACTTCATTGTCGAGAATACGCAGAATGAATGGGTGCTGGCTGAATCCAAGGGGGGCTTTTGTCCTCGCGGATCCAAGCCTCCCATCAAGCAAGCTTTGTATGATGGCCTGACCCAACTCGCGGGCTGGGAAAAACATATCTCACCGCAGCCCATCAAGAGTCTGGCGATCGCCACGTTCCTTCGAGAAGCAGACGACACCGGCGCAGAGACATCGCTGATCGCGTTTGTCGACCCGGAACCGGAGGTCCCTGATGAGCCTGTTGAGTTTGGTCGTGACGCGGTTCGACGGGCGAATTACGCATCTTGGCTTTCGCTCATGGGATTTGATGCGGCGGCCACCCGACTGCGACAGGGCGAAGGCGAGCCGCAGGAAAATGAGGTTCCGGTCCTAACGCTGGGAGGGCGGAAATTTGTCGTCAGCATTGCCTCCATCACGCGCGATAGTCCTGACATGTCCAGTCCGGACTTCTGGGACGAATTCCATCGGTTCTTGCGGTGGCCGGACATCTGGTTTCGCAGTGCAACAAAAATTGAACTGGTCGGACTGGATCTGAAGGTTGTGCGAGCCCTGTCGGGAGCTACCGGTTCAGCCATAAGTTCTGAACTGATGGCCTTGCAGCCGATGGAGTGGGAGGGGGCATCGGCTAGTGTCGAAGGCGAGGGATTTCAAGGAAGTGTGCTAAAGGATGGTTCCCTGCTCGGGATGCTCAGCCTAGGTGGGCCAGACAAACGGGATACGGAATTCGAGTGGATCAAGGTGGCCTTGTGAATCAGCCCTACAAAAAAAAGCTCATCGAAGTCGCCATTCCGCTGGAGGCGATCAACGCGGCGTCGGCGCGGGAGAAGTCGATCCGGCATGGGCATCCGTCCACGCTGCACCTGTGGTGGGCGCGGCGGCCGTTGGCGGCGTGCCGGGCGGTGTTGTTTGCGCAGCTGGTGGATGATCCCTCGTCCTGCGTGGAAGAGCTGATGGCCGATCCCAGGCTGCGGGCGCGGGCGGAGGCGGAGCTGCCGGCACGGCGGGCGGCCTGGGAGAAGAGCAAGGCATCAGCCAAGGGCGCTGCGGCCAGCGCGGCTGAGCCGACGCTGGAAGACGTGGTGGTGGAGATTGAGCGCAAGCGGCTGTTTGCCATCATCGAGGAGCTGGTGCTGTGGGAGAACAGCACCAACGAAGAGGTGCTGGAACGGGCGCGGGCCGAGATCCGGCGCAGCTGCGGCGGGGTGATGCCGCCGGTCTATGACCCCTTCTCGGGCGGCGGCTCCATCCCGCTGGAGGCGCAGCGGCTTGGCCTTCCGGCCTATGGGTCAGACCTGAACCCGGTGGCGGTGATGATCGGCAAGGCGATGATCGAGATCCCGCCGAAGTTCAAGGACATGCCGCCAATCCACCCTGGCCCCAAGGAGCGGCAATTCTACCGCAACGCCGAAGGGCTGGCCGAGGATGTGAAATATTACGGCGAATGGATGCGCCAGAAGGCGTGGGAGCGCATCGGGCATCTTTACCCGCAGGTGGAGCTGCCGAAAGAGCACGGTGGCGGCAAGGCAACGGTGATTGCGTGGATCTGGGCGCGGACTGTGCCGAGCCCGGACCCGGCCTTTGCAGATGTACAGGTGCCGATTGCTTCGAGCTTTCTCCTCAGCTCAAAGGCGGGGAAAGAGGCTTGGATCCAGCCCATCGTGGACCGGCAGGCCAAGACGATCACCTATCGCGTCCGACAAGGCGGTACCAAGGCAGAGCTTGAGGCGGCGAAAGAGGGGACCAAGGCGGGGCGCGGGGCAAACTTCCGCTGCCTGATTTCGGATACCGCGATCACAATGGAACACGTTCGGCATGCTGCGAAGTATGGCCTGGGAGAGCATCTGATCGCAGTTGTTGCAGAAGGTCCGCGAGAGCGGGTTTTTGTTGCTCCAATCGCCGCACAGGTCGAAGTAGCCCGCGCTGTGAAGCCCACCTGGCGGCCAGAGATGCCGATTTCGCCCGATCGCCGCGCGTTCACTCCTCCAGATTATGGAATGGAGACTTTCGGTGATCTTTTCACCGATCGGCAGCTAGTCGCGTTGAACACCTTCAGCGATCTGGTGCATGAGGCGCGGGCACAGATCGAGGTCGACGCCCGCGCCACTCTTTCCGCCGATCCCACCCTGCTGCGCGATGGTGGCATAGGCGCCAAAGCCTATGCCGAGGCAGTTAGTGTTTATTTGGCGTTCGGTGTCAGCCGATTGACTGATATTCAAAACTCACTTTGCAGATGGGAATCGTCTAAAACTCAGGTCCGAAACCTTTTCGGTCGTCAGGCTATTCCCATGATGTGGGACTTTGCCGAAAATAACGTGTTTTGCGATGCTGCGGGAGACTACCGGACGAGTCTTGGAAGCATTGTTAAAGTTATTGAACGATTTTATCCCAGTAATGAGGGTATTGAAATAAGCTATGATGCTCAAACTGTTGTCTACCCTCAAGGGGCTGTGATTTCTACCGATCCGCCGTATTATGACAATATAGGCTACGCCGATCTGTCAGATTTCTTTTTTTGCTGGCTAAAGCCTACTCTTCGATCGGTTTATCCTGATATATTCGGTGTATTGGCTACCCCGAAAGCGGAGGAGTTGATCGCTGCTCCCCACAGGCAAGGCGGAAGGGACGCAGCCGAAGTGTTTTTTCTGGTAGGCATGCGCCGAGCAATCGCGAACATGGCTCATCAGTCCGCCAATGATTTTCCCGCGGCGATTTACTATGCTTTCAAACAAAGTGAGGTAGCGAACGAAGGAATTAGTTCAACTGGTTGGGCAACGTTCCTGCAGGGGATTCTAGCCCGGATTATTCACCGGCCGGGTGATTTCGGGTTGG
>NZ_NOXT01000068.1 GCF_002251755.1 Sandarakinorhabdus cyanobacteriorum | reverse complement strand
AACCCGAAATCACCCGGCCGGTGAATAATCCGGGCTAGGTCTCAAACCCAGTCATTTAGGCCGGCAGGCGCCGGCACGCCGGGAACGGCAGGTTTCAGGACGGTCTCGCGGCCACTGGAACGACCGGGATGAGGGCGCTTAGCGGAACCCCGAAGAGTTTTCACGTTTCCAACGTGTCCACCGGCGTCCGCCGGCTCTCCCGCCGTGCTAGTCGAGCTGGCAAAAAAACATGGGAGTCAAAGCCGGCCAGCGCGTGGGCTTGGACGGAGCATGGTGCCATCTCTTGTCCATGGACGCATCATCTCCCCAGCAGGAAAAACTCCAGCGGCTGCAGGAAATGCTCTCGGCCGGCTCGCGTCATGCGTTTGCAGCGTGTTGTGCTGTCGAGGTGGCGGAGGCTGCAGCGCAGTATCACGGCATGCGTCGTTCCGATCAGCCTGGCCGCGATCAGCTTGTGTATCGCGCTGGATCCGCGATCGAGGTCGCCAACGGTCTGCATCTCGACGACTATTGGCTGCTGGGCGCCCTCACTGCGCCCGAAGTGCCTGTGTGGCTCGGTCAGCTTGCAACGGAAGCGCCTGCCCACACATTGCAGTGGGAGCCCTGCATCGTCGACCTGTTCAATCGGCTTTTTGAAGACAATGCCAAGCGCCGATACCTGATTTCCATGGGGGCGTGGCGACGGCATCATTGGTCGCAAGCTGCCTATCGGAATGCAGTCGCCGAGTTCGAGGCGAGCGAAAAGGCCGCAGGCGGAAGGTGGGAAGCAAAGCCCCCCACGGCAAAGCAGACGTATGCGATCGAACAGATTACTCGAACACTCGCAGCCGTGACCCCCGACTTCGAGGCGCCCCAACTGAGCACTCGTCGGGCGGCACACGACTGGATTGCTGTTCATGCTGGCAACCCCCGCTTTGCAGACAATATCAACCCTCCGAAATATGAGGATTTCAACAAATGATTCAGAGCGATTCGGACTTTGATAGAAGTTTTATTCGTCTGGAGACGTTGCTTTCGGAAATCGAATCTGCGCCCATGACACCTTCGCTTCTGCTGAAAATTCGTGAGGCGGAGCAATTAAATGGCGAATTGTTCGAATGGGTGAGCATTGCGGCAGACGAATCCATCGAAACACTGATCAGTTTGTCAACATTCATGACATCCGTTGATCGTGCCGCCATGATATCAGAAATAATCGACCTTTTCCCAGAAAAGATCGATTTCATAGTGGCAGCGCAGCGCCGTCATGGATTATAATTGGTCTAAAGCCTGGCCGAGCATTGGAAGTAACGATGGAACAAAACCCTATTAGTGTTGCCCAACAAGCGGCTGACATTGTCGAGAAACGTACAACATTCGATAGATTTCTGGTAAAATTAGATCTGCCAGGAATGATGAACAGATTTCAAATCAAACTCTGGGCACGTAATAAAATAGAGTGGAGCGATCTTCCTAAATTGTCAAATTATAGATTCAATTCTATTTCAATAGCTCAATGCGAACTCAACCAATTTCAATTTGAAATGATTTTCACAAATATCTCTGCAAGGCAGTTTGCGAGTCAGATGATTATCTTAGACTCATCCGCAGATGAAAGCAACAATTTGATTGCGAATGAGTTTCGGAGAAGGGCTGCAGCGGGCATAGGAATTCTGATGCCTGGCTCCAACCAGTCTACAGGATATCTTGACATCAGCCATGCTACGCACAATCTCTCAATTTCATCATCCGACCCAGAAGTATGGCCTAATTTACAGAAAGGTCTGTTCAAGCAAGCATTGGATCTCGCCTCTGAAGACGAGAAGATTGTAGTTTTCGGTCTCGGAAGTTGCATGAGTTTCCACAAACTGCAAAAAGTGACAAAGTTTTTGGAGTCGTTTGCCAGTTCTCCGAAGATAAATATCAAAAGCTGGCTGAAAAAATCGGATAGGTTGTCAGAATATGACGGCCTGAAAGATACGCGAGTGAATGAAATTTTTTCCGATCTTCAGCAATTTTATGATTCAACGGAAAAAATGCTGCGCAAGTCCGCGCAAACGCCCGCCCAAGACAAGAGCATGCTCGCATACAATGGGCGTATGCATCAATCCATTGAGCAGTTGAAGAATGATTCGGAAGAAATTGCTAGAGTTTTAGTTAAAGAACCAAACAATAAAAAGAGAGATAGGGTGCTCGCTGTTCAAGCGAGAAAGGCTTTTGAGCCTATACTTGAGGTCGCCTCAGAGTGGATGGGCTGGTTTCGAACTTTGCATCAACATCGAAATGAGGCCGTGGAGCTCACATCTGTCGAAGCTGGTTTGGGTTTTATAAAGTCAGATTCTGTCCGCTTCTTCCGTTCATATTCGGCGGGGCTTACAGAAAGGGCGCTGTTGATGGGACTGATGGCCGAAGCGCACTGCATCGCCACGATGCTGATGAATCCTTCATCGCTGCACCGGGAAAATGTTATGGCCATGATGGGCCGCGATCAGTTCGGTTCAGGCCTATCGGCAGATGCAACCCTTGCCGAGGCAGTGGGGAACATTCCTTCGGCCGCTGACTGCCCGGGCCTTATCGAGCTGTGCGAATTGCAGGTTGCGGCGATTGGTGTTGAAAAGCCCAACTTCCCTTCCATCTCCAATGGAGGGCAGTCGACCGACCGCGCTCTGGCGGAACGATTTCTGACATATGTTTACACCTACGATCGCTGGGATCAGCCTGTCGAGCCAAGCAGCAGCGCCGAAGGATATCGCGAGCACACGTGGCGGCGCCTTTATCGGCGTTTTGGCCTGTTTGGTCACCTCTTCCTGTAGCGTGGCTGCAAGCGAGTGATCGCCACATGGCGACCTCGCAAGACACAGAAAGTGACGAGTCAAGGGGGGCCAGCGCGTCGCGTCCCGTTGGGCAGGGCGGCATATCGCAGGTATGTCCCAAGCGTCTTCTTATCGACCACCGAATGCGCATGCATTGCCGCCTGGTCATACTTGTCAGAGGCGAATTTCGTCAGTGTCGGACACGAATGTATTGGACGCTGTTCAATGCTGGGATGAGAAGGACGTGGTAACCGGGCAAGAGATTGAGCTGGTTTATGCTCATATCGGGACTATGGTTGGTTATCTCTTCGATGATTGAGACTAGAAATGAATCCTCTAAGCGCAATCCAGCTGTGGCGTACTGTCGTGTCAGTACGCGCAGGCAAGCTGAAAATGAATTGAGTCTCTCAGAGCAGCAATCAGCTATCGAAGACTATGCACGCCGGCATGGGTACGACGTTCGGCACATATATGTGGACGCCGGCATCTCTGGCACAACCGATCGGCGTCCGGAACTGCAGCGACTTATCCACGATTCAGCAACTAAGCCGCCCCCCTTCGGCGCGGTTCTGGTGTATAGCACTAGTCGATTTTTCCGGAATGCAAATGAGGCAGCCGCTTACAGGCTCAAACTGGCAAAGCGGAACATCAGGCTCATATCTGTCACGCAGGACTTTGGTGAAGGACCCGAGGCGGAGCTTGCGATCCACTTGGTGTGCGCTGTGGACCAATATTCGTCTTCGATCAACAGCTCTCAGGTCAGGTTGGTTATGGCTGCCAACGCGGCGGCTGGGTACTGGAACGGATCTCGGCCGCCTTTTGGTTTTAGGGTCGAAGACGGTCCCCTGGTAGGTCAAAGGCGGAAGAAGCTGCTTGTGATCGACGCGACGGAAGCCGCTGTCGTGAAGCGTGTGTTTAACCTATATGTTTATGGAGAGCATGGCAGTGGGCCGCAGGGTTTGAAGGCCATTGTCACGCGGCTGAACCACGAAAATGTTTGCCTGCGTGGAAAACGTTTCATCGCGTCGACGGTATCGGACCTCCTGCGTCGCGAAGTGTATGTTGGCCGCCACTATTACAATATGCGCGATTCAAAGGCCGGTATCCTCAGACCGCGCGAAGAGTGGATCGAAACCAGGGTGCCGATCGTTATCGACCAGGACACGTTCGATGCCGCCCAGCGCCGGCTTGCGATGAACAAGCCCCAAGTGACCCCACCGCGACGTGTTAACAGTCCCACGCTGCTCTCGACCATCGGCAAGTGCGGAGAGCCTAACTGCGGTGCGGGTCTTATTTTGGTTACCGGCAAGGGCGGACGCTATCGCTATCTGACTTGTCAAACGCGGCGAACGATGGCTTCCGATGCGTGCAGCCTTCCCAATTATCGCATGGCCGATGTCGACGAAGCGGTTATCGCCGCCCTTGAGCACAAGCTCCTGCAGCCTGAGCGTTTGAAGGATTTGCTGGCCGGTTTGCTGGAGAAAACCGACTCGGCCAGGGCTGAGCGCAAGCAGCGCCTCGCCCATCTCAGGAGAACGCTGACGGAATCGGAAGGAGCTCGCGCGCGGATGCTCGATGCAATCGAGGCTGGTGCATTGGACTTCCGTGACACTGTAGTCCGGGAGCGTCTGGACGCCAGGAGACAGGAGATACAGCGGCTCCAGCAGGAGATCCGGACTATTGAAGATCAGGACCGGGATAGGCCTGCTCGGCAGATCACGCCTGGTGTGCTCGACAGGTTCGCGAAGATGATGCGTGAGGCGCTTCGCAGCGAGGATTACAGCTTTCGCAAAGCCTATCTGACGTTGCTCGTTGCCGAAGTCAGGCTGTCCAGCGCCGGAATCACCATCCGTGGTACCAAAGGGGAGTTGGAAACATTGATAGCCAAGGTCTCGGAAACCGATGGGCAGTTGGTGCCCACATTTGCCGGAAATTGGCGCGCCCAGCAGGACTCGAACCTGCGACCCCGAGCTTAGAAGGCACGTGCTCTATCCAGCTGAGCTATGGGCGCGTTGGCCCTGCATTGCCTTGGCGGCGGGCGAAAATCCAGCCCTGCTCAGTCGATCAGATCAAGATAGGCGGCCACATCATTGTCCGTCGCGATCCACAGGCCGGCCTGCACGGCTTCGGGCTGGGCGGCGGCCAGCGCCAGGGCTTCGTCCAGCGGGCCATAGAACAGGGTCTGCGCCACCGGATCGCCATCATCGAGGTAATAGAGGCGGACGCTGGCCGAACCGAAGGTGCTGCGCATCAGCGGAAATTGTCGGCGTAGGCCTGCAGTTTCAGCGTGCGCGGGCCCAGCGGCACGATCTCCACCACCAACCCATGCCGCTCGGCATAGGCGAGCGCGGCCTCCTTGGTGGGAAAGCGCAGCTGGATCTGGCCGGCGGTGAAGCCCGAACCGGCCCAGCCGGTCAACGGATCGGCGCGCAGCCGGTCATCCCGTTCAAATTCCAACAGCCATTCGCCGGTGCGGGCACCACCCGATTGCAGGGCATGTTTCGGGCGTTGATAAAGGCGCGCGTGCATGGCCCTCTCTTGCCGCGACAGGCTGCCGCAGGCAAGGACTTTGCATCGGCCGTTCAACACGGAGCACCGTCATGATCCTGATCAGCGGCACCATCCGCCTGCCCGAAGCCGGCCTTGCCGCCGCCCTGCCCGCCATGCGCGCGATGATGGCGGCCAGCCGGGCCGAGCCGGGCTGCCTCCACTATGCCTATGCCCAGGATCTGGAAGACCCCACGCTGATCCATGTCAGTGAGCGCTGGACCAGCCGGGCAGCGCTGGCCGCGCATTTCGCCTCCGCCCATCTGGCCGCCTGGCGCAGCCAGTTTGCGGCGCTGGGCATCCACGACCGCAATCTGATCCTGATGGAGGGGGATGCGGAGCCGACCTGAACGGCCGGGCTCAATAGGCGCGGGCGATGGCGAATTCGACCGTTTCGGTCAGTGCGTCGCGCGCCGGGCTCTTGGGGAAACCGGCCAGCACATCGATGGCGCGCTGGCCATAATGGCGGGCGCGGGCCATGGTGTCGGCCACCGCATTGGTGCTGCGCAACAGCTCGCCGGCGCGGGCCAGTTCGGCAACGCCATTGGCACGGCCGCTCATGGCGCGGCGCCAGAATTCGCGCTCGTCCTCATTGCCGCGGGCATAGGCCAGGATCACCGGCAGGGTGATCTTGCCGTCGCGGAAATCATCGCCGGCGTTCTTGCCCATGGTTTCGGCGTCAGACACATAATCGATGGCGTCGTCCACCAGCTGGAAGGCGATGCCCAGATAGCGGCCATAGCTGGCCAGCGCCTCTTCCACCTTCTCGTCGCGTTCGGCCACCACGGCGGCAATCTGGCAGGCGGCGGCAAACAACGCCGCCGTCTTGGCGGTGATGATCTCAAGATAACGGTCTTCGGTGGTGGACACGTCGCGCTGCGCCGTCAGCTGCGCCACCTCCCCTTCCGCGATCACGGCCGAGGCCCGGCTCAGGATCTTGAGCACCCGCAAGCTGCCATCCTCGACCATCAGCTCAAAGGCGCGGCTGAACAGGAAATCGCCGACCAGCACGCTGGCCGGATTGCCATAGAGCGCGTTGGCCGTGACCTTGCCGCGCCGCAGGCCCGATGCATCAACCACATCATCGTGCAGCAGGGTGGCGGTGTGGATGAACTCCACCGCAGCGGCCAGCTTGAAATGGCGATTGCCTTCATAGCCAAGCACGCTGGCACAGCCCAGGGTGAGCATCGGGCGCAGCCGCTTGCCGCCGCCGGCGATCAGATGGCCAGCCAATTCGGGGATCAGCGCCACCGGCGACTGCATGCGATCCAGAATGACATGGTTGACCGCATTCAGCCCCGGCGCCGTCAGATTCATCAGCGCCTTGATCGATGGTTCGCGCCCGGGGCGCAGCGTATGCACGGTTGCTGTCACCCCCTCCCCATAGCGCAGTTGCATGCTGGTGCAAGCTTGGCCTTGCCCGGCGCGCTGCTGTACCGCAAAGCTTGGGCACCACAGGGGCCAGTTTTGGGGAGCATCATGGACGCAACGCTGAAAGCCTATCGCGAGAGCATCGACAATATCGATGCGGCGCTGGTGTTCATGCTGGCCGAACGCTTCAAGATCACCCAGGCGGTTGGCCGCTACAAGGCTGAAACCGGCCTGCCGCCGGCCGATCCGGGCCGCGAATCCGAACAGATCGCCCGCTTGCGCGCGCTCGCCGCCAGCGCCAACCTTGATCCGGAATTCTCGGAGAAATTCCTGCGCTTCATCATCGATGAGGTGATCCGCCACCACCAGGCCGCGCGCGGCTGAACGGCGTTAACTATTTGCAATTTGCTATCACAGCCCCGCTGAACGATCCTTCCCGTCAGGTTGCGCCGCATTTGGGGGGGAAACGTGATGCACCACTCTGTCCGATGTTTGCTGTCCGCCGGCATCCTGGCCGGATCCGCTGTCCCGGCCATGGCCCTGACGCCATTTTCAGTTGGTGGCAACACGTTGATGTTCAACAGCAACATGAACAGCACCACAGGCGGTTTCGAGTATTTCAACGGCTATGGCAGTCGCAGCAATGTGGCCGACAATGGCAGCCGCGTTGATGTCGACATCGGATCGACGAGCGGGNCAGGTTTTCGGACGAGCAGATCATTGGGATCGTGAAGGAGCAGGAGGCGGGCATGTCGACCGCCGAGGTTTGCAGGCGGCACGGGATCAGTTCGGCGACGGTCTACAAATGGAAGGCCAAGTATGGCGGTCTGGAGGTCTCTGAGGCGAAGCGGCTTCGGGCGCTGGAGGAAGAGAACGCGAAGCTGAAGCGGCTGCTGGCGGACACGATGCTGGACAACGCGGCGCTGAAGGATCTTCTGTCAAAAATGTATGGTCCGCCCCCGTCTTGCAAGCGAAATGAACCTTTGGCGGCACAGTCTGCCTAAATGTATCCGGCCTGTTTGTGGGACATCTCGATCCCTGGCCATAATGGGCTGCGCGCACGATGGTGTCTCACAAATGGTCCAGCCTTGGTGGGCTGCATTTTTGAACCAGACTTTGATCGTGCATCCATTGACTGCTTGCCATCACTCCTGTCGCTCGCAGACCTCCTGACGCTGGCGCCTGCCTCAGGCAGCCGCCGCCGCCGGAACCCGATAATCTTCGCCGCGTGCCAGCACGGCCCAACTGATCCGGACGATCTTGTTGGCCAGAGCAACGACAGCCACGTTCTTGTGGGCCCGCTGCTCGAGACCGGTCAGCCAAAGGCCGAGGCCGCGCTTTCGATCCGAATGCATAGCAACTGATCGTGCGCCGTGGATGAATAGCCGCCGCAGGTGGCTGTTGCCGCGCTTTGATATCCCGAGCAACTTGGGCTTGCCGCCAGTTGAGTGCTGGCGAGGGACCAGACCAAGCCATGCCGCCAGGTCACGGCCGCGCTGGAATGCGCTTCCGTCACCCACGGCTGCCACAAGCGCTGTTGCCACGATCGGCCCAATGCCGGGTACGGTCATCAGACGACGGCAGACCGGATCGGTCTTGGCGACGCTGTCGATCTCGATGCTGACGTCATCGATCTCACGCTCAAGTTGCTGCCACTCTCGCCACAGTCCTTGGGCGATCGCCTGCATGCGCGGCGACAGAGGGGAACGCTCGTCGGCGAACAGTGCTGGCATCTGACCCGCGAGGTGACGCCGGCCTTGTCGGAACACGATGCCGCGCTCCAACATGAAGGAACGCAGCTGGTTGATGACAGCCGTACGCTTGCCCACCAGGCGTTCCCGCACCCGATGCAACGCCTGCAGATCCAGCTGTTCAACGGTCTTCACCGGCACAAAGCGCATCGTGGGGCGCTGAGCGGCTTCAGCGATCGCCTCGGCATCGAGATAATCGTTCTTGTTAGACTTGAGGAACGGCTTCACGAACTGCGGCGCGATCAGCCTGACGTCGTGCCCCAAAGGGATGATCTGGCGGGCAAGGTGGTGTGCCCCGCAGCACGCTTCCATCGCAACGACGCAATCGGTCAACTTGGCCATCAGCGCCAAGAGCTGAGGGCGGCTGCAACGACGCTTGAGCTGCACGGCACCGGATGCATCAACGCCAACCAAGTGAAATGCGCTCTTGCCGATATCGACACCAACCAACTTGATCTCATCCATGGCAGTCCTCCTTCCCGAAAGCGTCAATCATGCGATCGGTCGCTTCGCCCCGAAAGGGGGCGGACCATCCCACAAATGGTGACGCCCGACGCGAAGCGGAATGCGGTCGCCCATGCCCGGGAGACGTTCGGGCTGAGCGAGCGGCGGGCGTGTCGTTTGATCGGTGTGGCGAGGCGGGTGGTGCGTTATGAGCCCACCCGCTCCGATGATGCAGGTCTACGCACCAGGCTGCGCGAGCTGGCCGGCGAACGGCGGCGGTTCGGCTATCGGCGTTTGGGGTATCTGCTGGCGCGCGAAGGGCTGGCGCCGAACCACAAGAAGCTGTTGCGGATCTACCGGGAAGAAGGGTTGAAGGTGCGCCGCCGCGGCGGCCGCAAGCGGGCGCTGGGCACCAGGGCACCGATGACGGTGCCGCAGGGAGCGAACCAGCGGTGGAGCCTCGATTTCGTATCTGATGCCTTTGCGTGCGGCCGGCGCTTCCGCATCCTGTGCGTGGTCGACGACTTCACGCGCGAGTGCCTGGCGCTGGTGGCTGACACGTCGCTGTCTGGTGCACGGGTCGCGCGGGAACTTGACAGCCTGGCGGCCGTCCGCGGCAAGCCGCTGATGGTGGTCAGCGACAACGTCCTATGTTGGGAGGCGTTGGCGCGATTTAGCAG
>NZ_NOXT01000091.1 GCF_002251755.1 Sandarakinorhabdus cyanobacteriorum | reverse complement strand
TTAGCGCCGTTGCAAGGCCGAGTTTTTCAACACAATCGGCCTGTAACCGGCTGTTGCAGCGCCGCCACAGCGTTGCAGCAACTGCACAAGACGAGATTGACGCAGGGCAAGAAGGACTGTCTTTGCACGGCAACACGCCGGCCCGCAAATGGTCCGGCCCATCCGGACCTGTCCGGACAAACCCAGGGGAGTGACATGATCCGCCAATTCCTGATGAGTTCCGCCGCGCTGTTCGCCGTCGCCGCCGCGCCGGCCTTTGCCCAGGCCGCCGCAGAAACCAGCGACGAGCCCGCCGAAATCGTGGTGACCGCGCAGAAGCGCACCGAAAAGCTGCAGGACATCCCGCTGGCTGTCACCGTGGTCGGCGCCGATGCGCTGAGCCGTCAGGCCGTGCTGAACCTCGAGAATGCCCAATATCTGGTGCCCAGCCTGAACTTCCGCAAGTCGGGCACCACCATCAACCAGTCGCTCTATATCCGCGGCGTCGGCACGGCCACCTTCTCGGTCGCCGGCGAACCGTCGATCTCCACCGTGCTCGACGGCGTGGTGCTGGCCCGTGCCGGTGAAGCCTTCTCCGACCTTGTTGACATCGAGCGGATCGAAGTGCTGCGCGGCCCGCAGGGCACGCTGTTCGGCAAGAACGCTTCGGCCGGTGTGGTGAGCATCACCACCAAGCGCCCGGGTGACGTGCTCGCCGGCTATGTCGATGCCGGCTGGCTGTTCGGCAACGGCAACGAATATCGCGTGCGCGGGAGCCTAGACCTGCCGCTCACCGAAACGGTGCGCGCCCGTCTGACCGGCTTCTATGGCAGCTATGAAGGCAATATCTTCAACGATGCGCCGGGCGTGAACCGCCGGGTGAACGGCTATGAGCGCTATGGCGTGCGCGGCCTGATCGAAGCCGATCTGTCCGACACCGCCAAGCTGACCATCATTGCCGATTATCGCCAGGCCAATGATGATTGCTGCGCCGAAGTGATCGGTGACCAGCCCGCCGGCGTCGCTGCGCTGGCGCTGGCCGGCATCAACTTCCAGGGCGACAAGACCCGGACGATCCGCCAGAACCTGATCACCCGCACCGAAGAGAAGAGCTATGGCATCTCCGCCCAGCTCGACCTGGAGGTGGGCAGCCACACGCTGACCAGCATCACCGCCTGGCGCAAATATGACAACAACGAGATCCGCGACGGGGACTGGATGCATCTGGCCCTCGCCGGTCAGGCCCAGCTGCACGACGTTGGCCCGCAGACCGGCAGCACCTTCAGCCAGGAACTGCGCCTGACCTCGCCGTCTGACCAGGCGTTCACCTATGTGATCGGCGCCTTCTACAGCCGGGCGGACACGGATCGCACCTTCACCCGCACGGTGGTGCGCTGCGGCGCAGCTCCGTCGCCGGCCGCGATCCTGACCTGCGGCAGCCCCGGCGCCGTTGCCGAAACCGTGAGCGGCACCGCCACCTTCGGTTCGGTGTTCGACAACTATGCGCTGTTTGGCCAGGGCACCTATGCCGTGAGCGACAATCTGCGCGCCATTGTCGGCCTGCGTTTCACCAAGGATGATCTGTCGGTCTTCCACAGCCGTGTCGCCACGCCGAACATTGCCGGCCTGCCGGGCATCCAGCGCAACTTCGATGCCGGCGTGTTTGCCACCAGCTCCAACGGTGCCAACAACGGCGACGCCACGGCCACCAACGGCGTGCCGTTCCGCGCCAGCACCGATGCCACCAACCTGTCGGGCAAGGTTGGCCTGCAATATGATTTCAGCGATGATGTCATGGGCTATGGCAGCTACACCCGCGGCTACAAGGGCCCGGCCTACAACATCTTCTTCAACCTGAATCCCACCGGCACCAACGTGATCGCGCCGGAAATCGCGGACAGCTTCGAAGTGGGCCTGAAGAACACGCTGTTCGGCGGCAAGCTGACGCTGAACCTGGCGGCCTTCTATGCCCAGTATCGCAACTTCCAGGCCAACAACCCCGATCTGGTGGCCGGCGTGCCCGTCACCCGCTTCACCAACGCCGGTGACGTTTCGACCCGCGGCGTCGAAATGGACTTCCTGCTGCGTCCGGTGAAGGATCTGAACATCGCTGGTGGTCTGACCTACACCGATGCCAAGGTTGACCGGTTCAACGCTCCTCCGGGCGCCACGGTCATTCCGGCCGGCACCCCGCTGGCCTTTGCGCCGAAGTGGAAGGGCACGCTGGGCATCGATTATCGCTATCGCACCAACATGGCGGTGGACTTCACCCTGGCCGGCAATGTCTCGACCCAGTCGAGCCAGCTCAGCCTGTTTGACGGCAACCCGGCGCTGCGCACGGCCGGCGTGATCCGGCCGTACAGCCTGGTCGATCTGCAGTTCGGCATCGTCGACAAGGACGACAAGTTCCGCCTGACCTTCCTGGTCAAGAACCTGTTCGACCAGAGCTTCCCGGCCCAGATCACCAACTCGGGCCTGGGCGGCAACCAGCTGATCGGTCTGCGTTACCTGATCCCGCGTGAAGCCGATCGCTACTTCGGCATCCAGGGCCGGGTGAACTTCTGAGCAGTTCGGCGCGTGGCTAACGCACAGCGTTAGCCACCGACTCGCACAAGCACGGACGGCGAGCGAAAAAGGCGGCCCCAAAAGGCCGCCTTTTTTGACGCGTCCGACGGCGCGGCTCCGCCGCGCCCTTCCTTCCTCTTTTCCCTTTCACACCCCGCGCATACTCGGCGGCTGCGCCGGCCTCGCCCCCCAATCGGCGCGCCGGCCCCCTCCGTCGCGCTGCGCGCGCCACCTCCCCCAGAGGGGGAGGATTGTCACGCTCCCGCGCTGCGCTCGATCGCCTCCATCTCCTCATCACTCAGCCCGAAATGATGGCCCACTTCGTGCACCAGCACATGGGTGACGATGGCCTCCAGCGACTCACCGCCTTCGGCCCAAAGGTCGAGCAGCGGCCGGCGATAGAGAAAGATCATGTCGGGCAGCGCGCCTGACGGCACATCGCCCTTCATCCCCACGTGCCGGCCCCAATAGAGGCCGAGCAGATCCCACGGGCTTTCCAGCTCCATCTCCGCCATCACCGCATCGTCGGGGAAATCCTCCACCTTCAGCACGACGGCGCCAAGATGCTGGCGGAACAGCGCGGGCAGGCGCTCCACGGCGGCTTGTGCCAGCGCCTCGATATCGGCAAGGGACGGGGCGTACATCATGCCCCTCAATAGGACGAAGCCCCGCCATGGTCGAGAAACTGGATGATGCCGCCCGCGCCGCGCTGGGCGCCCAATTGCCGGGCTGGACGCTGGATGGGGAGCATCTGAAGCGCAGCTTTGCCTTTGCCGATTTCAACCAGGCCTGGGGCTTCATGGCGCGCGTGGCGCTGCTGGCCGAAGCCCAGGATCATCACCCGGAATGGTTCAATGTGTGGAACCGGGTGGACATCGCGCTCACCACCCATGATGCCGGCGGCCTTTCCGTGCGCGACGTGCGGCTGGCACAGGCGATCAACGCGCTGCTCTGATCAAGCGCACCCGAACCCTTGAAATCCTCCCCTTCTGGGGGAGGTGCCGAGCGCCGCGCGGCAGAGGGGGCTGCGACAGTGGCCAGATAACGGGATGAACGGCCGGCGGCGCGCCCCCTCCGCCCTGCGGGCACCTCCCCCAGAGGGAGAGGATGCTTGCCGGCCAGACGCCCAAAAAAGGAAAGGCGGCGTTCCGGTGGGAACGCCGCCTCTGCCCTCATCAGGCTGATCGGATCAGCCTTCGGCCAAGCCGGTTATCGCTCAGCCTTCGGCCTCGACGGTCGGGGCGCCAGGGCCGTTCTTCTTGATGGACTCGATGGCGTTCACGGCCGAGGCTTTCGACGAATAGCCCTGGGTCGAGAACATCACCTCGCTGTTGTACATGAAACGCACGCGATACTCGCCGGCCTTGTCCTTATATAGTTCGAACTTGTGGGCCATTGCGTCTCTTCTCCCCTAACCGAATCGGAAGCTAATACGTCATTCGGCCAGCGTCAACGGGGCCCCTCACGGCGCCGGCGACAGGCCGTAGATCACACAGGCTTCGGCGTTCAGCGGATACAGCGGCGGGGTCAGTGTCACCTGCACCGCCTCGGCCATTTTCTCGAGGCTGGGCGGCGGCGGCGGGGCCATCACGGCGGGGGCCGGCATGTCCATCGCGGCGCGCGCCTCGAACGCTGGCGCCTCGACATCCTGCGGCCGGCCGCCAGCGCCGTAACTGGGCCAGCCGGCCAGCACCTGGGTCTGGCACACCCCGCCGCTCGGATCGATCACCTTCACCGGTCCCAGCCGGCCACCGGCCGCGGTGGTGGCCAACCGGGCGCGGCGCGCGGCATCCTTCACGGCGGCTTCATAGAGCCAGGTCTTCAACTCGTTGCTTTCATCGAGGCTGTAGCGCACCTGGTCGATCGCCGAGGGGCGGGCGGCCACGCTCAGGCGATAGGCACGCTCCAGCACGGCGGTGTCGCGCACCTCCACCTGCAGCACTGCCGTCACCTCATAGGCTTCGATCTGATCGGCGCGGGCATTTTCCTGCATCTGCCCGTCCCTGGTGCGATATTGTTCATACAGCGGCCGGGTGGCGAGGCTGGTGGTGAGCCTGAGCTTGTCCTTGCCCAGCGCCGCCAGCGCCGCATCCAGCTCGCGCGCCTTGGCGGTGGCGGCCGTGGTGGCATCGGCCGCGGTCTTGCCCACCACCGAAAAGCGCGCGGCAAAGGCGGCGCGGTTGGCCGGCACCTCGGTGCGGACATGGCCCATGGCTGCGATCACCGGGTCCTTCATCCACCAGGGTGCGGGGATGAACGGCTGGCCAATGGTGGCAGGCGGGGTCTGGGCGGCGGCGGCGCTGGCCACAATGGCGGCGAGAAGGGCGAGGCTGTGCTTCATGGTCGCCACTGTGGCGCCAGGATGGTTGCGCTTTGATGAATGGCTGCGCTGGCGGATTGGGACGGGCCGGCGCGGCCGGCGGCGAAGCCGCCGAGTCCGCTTGGGGTGGAAGGAAGAAAAGGAAGGAAGAGCGTGGCGGAGCCACAATGCCTGCCCCGGACCTGATCCGGGGTCGGACGAGTCAAAAAGGGCGGGGAATGCCCCGCCCTTTTCGCTCGCCGTCCGCCGCGAGCGAGTCGGCAAATAGCTGCGCTATTTGCGCGCCGCTTACCGCGGAGCCATCCGGATGCCGCCATCCAGGCGCACATCCTCGCCGTTGAAATAGGAGTTGCGGCACATCTCGACCGCCAGGCTCGCATATTCCTCCGGAATGCCCAGCCGCTTGGGGAACAGCACGGTGGCGCCCAGCGCGGCCTTCACATTGTCCGGCGCGCCCTGCAGCAGCGGGGTGTTGAAGATGCCGGGCAGGATGGTGTTGACGCGGATGCCTTCGCTGGACAGGTCGCGGGCGATCGGCAGGGTCATGCCGACGACACCGCCCTTGGAGGCGGAATAGGCGGCCTGGCCGATCTGGCCATCCTCGGCGGCGACCGAAGCGGTGTTGACGATGGCGCCGCGTTCCCCATTCTCCATCGGCGGCAGGGTCAGCATGCCGGCGGCCGACTTGGCGATGCAGCGGAACGTGCCCACCAGGTTGATCTGGATGATGCGGTCAAAGGCATCGATGGGGAAATGCTTGATGCTGCCATCTTCCTTGGAGCGGCTGGCGGTCTTGATCGCGTTGCCGGTGCCGGCGCAGTTGATCAGGATGCGTTCCTGGCCGATCGCGGCGCGGGCCTTGGCAAAGCCGGCATCCACCGATTCGTCGCTGGTGACATTGACGTTGCAGAACACGCCGCCGATCTCGGCCGCCACCGCTTCGCCCTTCTCGGCGTTCATGTCGAAAATGGCGACCTTGACGCCATGGCTGGCCAACAGGCGCGCGGTCGCCGCGCCCAGACCCGATGCGCCGCCGGTGACGACCGCAGACATGCCTTCCAGATTCATCATTGCCTCCCATTCAGGTGATGGCCGCTTATGGGCAGCGGCCCTGCCGGCTGCAACCTTTCCAAAGCGTCAGCCTCGCGGCTGGCTGTCGCGGCGCGCCTGGCGCTTCAGCTGCGCCTCGCGGAAGGCGAGATAGATGGTGGAGCCAAGGATCAGCGCGCCACCAGCCAGTGTGAACGCATCATAACGCTCATCAAACAGCAGCACGCCGGCCGCAGTGACCAGGCCGAAACGGACGAAATCCAGCGGCAGCACGGCCGAGGCTTCCGACAGGGAAAAGGCGCGGGTGAGGGTGATCTGCCCCACGGCGGCGGCAGCGCCTATGGCAATCAACAGGCCCCAGACCGATTGCGGCGGCAGGCGCCAGACGAACAGCGCGCAGGCGAGGCTGGGCCCCAGGATCAGGATGAAGGTCCAGGCGGCGACGGCGCGGGGATCATCCACCCCCACCAGGCTGCGCATGGCAACGATGGAATAGCCGGTGGAGACGGCCGAAATGATGGCGGCGATGATCCCCGGCGTCATCGGCACACTGCCCGGCCGCAGCACCAGCAGCATGCCGGCAAAGCCCACCGCCAACGCCACCAACCGCCGCGCGCGCACGCGCTCGCCCAGCACCAGCACCGCCCCCAGCGTGCCGAACAGCGGCGCCGTGTAGTTGATGGCCAGCGTATCGGCCAGCGGCGCATTGGCCACGGCATAGAAGGTGCCCATGGTGGCGATGAAGCCCGAGGTGGCGCGGGCCAGATGCACCCGGGCCCGGTCCCGCCGGATGAGGCCGGGGTTGCGCAGGATCATCGGCATCAGGAACATCAGGCCGAACAGATTGCGGAAGAACACAATCTCGAAACTGTGCAGATCGCGCGCGGCATAGCGGATCATCACCCACATCGACGCAAAGGCGCAGCAGGAGATGATGAACCAGAAGGGGCCGGAGCGGTTGAGGCGTTCCACCCCACCCGGTTAGGCGCGGAACCGGCGGCTGGGAAGCCTCAACGCGCTGATTCAGCCATCCAGCAGCCGGGCGAGGGTGGCGACATCGCTGTCGATCTCGCGATCCTTGGCGCGCAGTTCCTCGACCTTCTTCACCGCGTGCATCACCGTGGTGTGATCGCGGTTGCCAAAGCGGCGGCCGATTTCGGGCAGCGAGCGCGGCGTCATCTTCTTGGCCAGATACATGGCGATCTGGCGCGGCCGGGCCACCTCGCGGGCACGGCGTTCCGACAGCAGGTCCGCCAGGCGCAGGCCATAATAATCGGCCACCTTGCGCTGGATCTCGTCGATGGTCAGCTTCTTCTCGTGGGCGCGCAGCAGATCGGCCAGCGTCTCCCGGGTGAATTCCAGCGTGATCGGCTTGCCGATCAAGAGGGCAAAGGCCGTGACCCGATTGAGGGCGCCTTCCAACTCGCGCACATTGGCGGTGATCTTGCGGGCGAGGAATTCGACCACATCGTCCGGCACCTGCACCCGGTTGCCCAGCGTCGCCACCTTGGCCTGCAGGATGTTCAGCCGCAGCTCGTAATCGGCCGGATTGATATCGGCGACCAGGCCCCAGGCCATGCGCGACAGGATGCGTTCCTGGATCCCTTCCAGATTTTGCGGGCTGCGATCGGCGGTGATCACCAGGCGTTTGCCGGCGCCGATGATCTCGTTCATCGTGTGGAAGAATTCCTCTTGGGTGGAATCCTTGCCGGCGATGAACTGCACATCGTCGATCATCAACAGATCGACCGAGCGCAGCCGCTGCTTGAAGCTGATCGTGTCCTTGGCGCGCATCGCCGCCATGAATTCGACCATGAATTTTTCGGCCGACAGATAGGCCACCCGGGCCTGGGGATGCCGGGCCAGGAAAGCATTGCCGATGGCGTGCATCAGATGGGTTTTGCCAAGGCCGGTGGCGCCATGCAGGAACAGCGGGTTGAAGCCTGGCGCACCCGGTTCGGCCATGGTCAGGGCGGCGTTGTAGGCAAGCTCGTTGGCCTTGCCGACGATGAAATTGTCAAAATTGTAGCGGGCGTCGACCGGCAGCGGCTGGCTGGGCGCGGACTGGGGCATGGCGCGCGACGGCACCGGCGAGGCGGCAGGGCCGGCTGCGGTGACGCTCACCCGGCGCAGGGCCGGATTCTGGGCCGCGAAATGCCGGCGCAGCGAATCGCCATAATTGCTGTTCACCCAATCGGCATCAAAGGCCGACGGCGCGGCCAGCCGCACCAGATCGCCATCGCAGCCCAGGATGGCCACCGGCGCCAGCCAGGCATCGAACACATGGTCCCCAGCCTCCTGGCGCAGCGCCGTGCGCACGCGCTGCCACAGTTCCCGCACCGCCGGATCGACGGGATTGGACGGTGGCACAAAGACAGACGACCCCAACGATGCAGATGCAACTGCGCCCGACACAAAAATTCCTTCCATCGCCCCCGCCCCTGGCCCTGCCCCAAACAAAGGGCCAGTCACGCCCCCCCCGCACTGCACCCGGTCACACGAGGCCGCAAAAAGGCGACCACGCCAGACGCAGGGCGCAGCAGACATTCATCATTCGACTGGAAACCCGGGGTGCTGATAGCGCCCACCGGTCCAAACCGAGGTCCAGATAAGCCCGGCTTTGTGACACGGGCAAGCGAACAAATTCGATCCACACCCAAATTTTTTGATTGACAGGCCTGTGGAAAACTCTCCTTCGAAGGCCACTCAACCTATTGATAAACAATTCTTATTTTCGAAGCGAAACTGATTCTCGCCATTCGAATCACAGCCAAGTCATTGGATTTTTTGTGTCAGTGCGATGACAGCGCGATGACAGCGCAGGCAGCAGGCCTTGCCATTGCGTTACCGCCGCCGGCGACTTCGGCGGTGCAGCATCGGCCGGGTTGGGCAAAGCTGACGCACACCGATGGCCCGGAGGCCGAATCAGCCCGGCGAATCGCCCAAAACACGACAGGGGCCCGGTTTCGCAACCGGGCCCCTGTTGGTGATCACGGGCAGGCCAGACGGCCCACCCGGCGAATCAGGCGGTCAGCGCCTTCACGCGGCCAGCCAGGCGGCTGATCTTGCGGGCGACCGTGTTCTTGTGCAGCACGCCCTTGGCGACGCCGCGCATCATTTCCGGCTGGGCCGCCTTCAGGGCTTCGGCAGCAGCGGCGGCATCACCGGCCGCCAGGCTGGCTTCCACCTTCTTGACGAAGGTGCGGATGCGGCTGACGCGCGCCTTGTTGACGGCGGCGCGGCGAGCGTTGCGACGGATGCGCTTTTCAGCCTGGGGCGTGTTGGCCATGTGGTTCCTGCAAATCGGTCAATAAGGGTAAAGCCCGCGCCGCGAGGGCCGGTGCCAGAAATCGAGCGCCATAGTGGAGGCGTGCGGCCCGGTCAAGCCTCTGGATCAAGCCGGCGGCTGGCAGGCCGGGCAGAAGAAGCTGGAGCGGCCGGACTGGACGATGCGGGCCACCGGCGTGGCACAGACGGCACAGCCCTCGCCCTCGCGCCCATAGACCGCGAAATCCTTCTGGAAATAGCCCAGCGTGCCATCAGGCGCCGCATGATCCCGCAAGGTGGAGCCGCCGGCCGCGATCGCCTCGGTCAGCACTGCAGGGATGGCCGGCAACAGCCGTTTCAACTGCCGCGCCGTCACTTGCCCTCCCGGCGTTTCGGGGTGGATTCCGGCCCGGAACAGCGCCTCGCACACATAGATATTGCCAAGACCAGCGATCAGCCGCTGATCGAGCAGGATGGCCTTGGCCGGGGCGAGCCGATCGGCAAAGATCGCCCTGAGCAGCGGCAGGCCATAATCGGGGCCCAGCGGTTCGGGTCCGATGCCGGCAATCAGGGGATGCGCGGCCAGATCGGCGGTGGCGACCAGATCAAGGCTGCCAAAGCGGCGGGCATCGTTGAACGCCACCACCCGGCCATTGCCGGTTTCGAACACGACATGATCATGCTTGAGCAATTCGCCGGGATCGACCCGCATCCGCCCTGACATGCCGAGATGGATGATCAGCGTGTCGCCACGGTCGGTTTCCACCAGACCATATTTGGCACGGCGCGCCAGGCGCACCACGGTCGCGCCTGTCAAGCGTTGACCCAGGCCTTCGGGCAGCGGGCGGCGCAGATCCGGGCGGTTGGCGACGACGCGGCTGAAGCGCTGGCCGTCCCACACCGGGGCCAGGCCACGCATCACGGTCTCGACTTCAGGCAGTTCCGGCATGGACCGCGACATAGGCGGCGTTTGCATGGCCGCCAAGCCTCGGCTAAGCCGCAGGCCGAAAAGGAAAGGCCCGATGAGCGAGACCGTCAGCTTCGGCTACGAGGACGTGGACCCCGAGGAAAAGACCCGCCGTGTGGGCGAGGTGTTCCGTTCGGTGGCCAAGCGATACGACATCATGAACGATCTGATGTCGGCCGGCATGCACCGGGTGTGGAAGGATGATTTCGTGCGGCTGCTGAACCCGCGGCCGGGCGAGGATATCCTCGACATGGCCGGCGGCACCGGCGACATCGCCTTCCGCATCGAAAAATCGGGCGCCAATGTGACGGTCGCCGATATCAACCCGGCGATGCTGGAGGTGGGCATGGAACGGGCCGCCGAGCGCGGGCTGACCAGCCTCGTTTGGCGCGAGGAAAATGCCGAGGTGCTGAGCTTTCCGGACCGCAGCTTTGATGGCTACACCATCGCCTTCGGTATCCGGAATGTGACCGACATTCCGGCGGCCTTGAAGGAAGCCTATCGCGTGCTGCGTTTTGGCGGGCGCTTCTTCTGCCTCGAATTTTCCACCACCACCTGGCCCGGTTTTTCCGAGGTCTATGATATTTATTCGGAAAAGCTGGTGCCGCGCATTGGCGAGATTGTCGCCAAGGATGCCGATTCCTATCGCTATCTGATCGAGTCGATCCGCCGCTTCCCCAAGATGCCGGAGTTTGCTGCGATGATCGGGAATGCCGGCTTCAAGCAGGTCCGTTACCGCCCGATCCTTGGCGGCGCGGTGGCGATCCATTCGGGCTGGAAGATCTGAACTTGTTTGCGCTGGTGCATCTGTGGCGGCTCCTGATCTGGGGCCGGCGCATGGCGCGTCATGGTGCCCTGCGCCCGTTCGAGGACAAGCGCCTGCCGCTGGCGATCCGGCTGGTGGCGCGCATCGCCCGATTTGGCACGGGCGCACCCAAGACTCCGGATTTCGCCGGTGGGCTGGCGGCGGTCGGCCCGGCCGCGATCAAGCTGGGCCAGGCGCTGGCCACCCGCCCCGATCTGATCGGCGTGGCCGCCGCGGCCGATCTCGCCCGCCTGCAGGACAAATTGCCGCCGGTGCCGTTCGCCGCCATCGAGGCGCAGCTGAACGCGGCCTGTGGCGGCGATTGGAAGACGCAATTTCAATCTGTTGGGCCCGAGGCTGTCGGCGCGGCCTCCATCGCGCAGGTGCACAAGGGCGTGACCAGCGACGGGCGCAACGTGGCCATCAAGCTGCTGCGCCCCGGCATCGAGGCCGATGTCGCCTCGGCGCTTGCCACCTATGACTGGGGGGCGGGCCATCTGGAAACGCTGGGCGGCGAATTCGCCCGGCTGCGCCCGCGCGCCGTGATTGCGACCTTCCGCAGCTGGATCGAAACCGAGCTGGACCTGCGCCGGGAGGCGGCAAATGCCTCGGAACTGGCGGAAATCCTGGCCGGCGAACCGGATTTCGTGGTGCCGCAGGTGGATTGGCAGCGCTCCACCCGCCGCTGCCTGGTGATCGACTGGATCGACGGGGTGAAATTGTCGGACACGGCCGCCATTGCTGCGCTGCCAGTGGACCGGCCGGCGCTGGCCAAGGTGCTGGTGAACGGCTTTCTGGCCCAGGCCATCGCCAAGGGCTTTTTCCATGCCGACATGCACCAGGGCAATTTGTTCATCATTCCGCCTGGCGGTGGCTGCGACCATGCCCGCATCGGCGTGATCGATTTCGGCATCATGGGCCGCATCAACCGGCGCGCCCGGCTCTATCTCGCGGAAATTCTTCACGGATTGGTCACCGGCAATTATGCCCGCGTCGCCGAAATCCATTTCGAGGCCGGCTATGTGCCGCCGCATCACAACCCGGCGGCCTTTGCGACGGCGTTGCGCGCGGTGGGCGAACCCATCCGCGGCCGCAAGGCGCGCGACATCAGCATCACCGACATGCTGGAGGGGCTGTTCGGCATCACACGCAGTTTCGACATGCCGGTGCAGCCGCATCTGCTGCTGCTGCAGAAGACCATGGTGATGGTGGAAGGCGTGGCGCTGACCATCGATCCCCATGTCAACATGTGGGAAGTGGCGGAGCCCTATGTGCGCGACTGGGTGCGCGACGAAATGGGCCCTGAAGCGGTGATCGCCGATCAATTGGTGTTGAATGCCAGGGCCTTGGCCCAGTTGCCGCGAATTTTCCGGCAATGGGTGGCCGACAATCCGATGCCAGGCGCCGCCCCGCCGCAACCGCCATTGCCGCCCCTGCCGGAGCGCGCATCTGGCGGTTGGTCCACCCCCTGGCTGCTGCTGGCGGCCGGGCTCGGTGCGGCCATGGTGACGCTGCTGGGCTGAGCGCTTGCACCGGGGCGTGGTTCGGCCTATGGCCGCGCCCATGATCGTCAAAGTCACCGTCACCCTGAAAAATGGCGTGCTCGACCCGCAGGGCCGGGCTATTGAGGCAGCCCTGAAGGGGCTGGGCTTTGACGGTGTGGCCGGCGCCCGTGTCGGCAAGCTGATCGAGCTGGAGGTGGCCGACGGCACCTCGCGCGAAACCATTGAGAATATGGCCAAACAGCTGCTCGCCAACACGGTGATCGAGAATTTCCGGATCGAAATGCCGTGAGGTGCGCGGTCATCGTCTTCCCCGGTTCCAACTGCGATCGCGACCTGGCGGATGCGATTGCCAAGGTGACCGGCCGTGCCCCGGCGATGATCTGGCACCGCGAGACCGAGCTGCCGGCCAATCTGGATTTCATCGGCGTGCCCGGCGGCTTTTCCTATGGCGACTATCTGCGGTCTGGCGCCATGGCGGCACGGTCGCCGGTGATGCAGGCGGTGGTCAAGGCGGCGGGCGAAGGCCGCGCTGTCCTTGGCATTTGCAACGGTTTTCAGGTGCTTACCGAAGCCGGTTTGCTGCCCGGCGCCTTGATGCGCAACGCTGGCCTGAATTTTGTCTGCCGGGATGTGCGCCTGTCGGTGGCCAACAGCCAGTCGATCTTCACCAGCCTTTATGCGACCGGTGAGGAGATCCGCATCCCGGTGGCGCACCATGATGGCAATTACACCGCCGATGCCGCCACGCTGGACCGGCTGGAGGGCGAAGGCCGGGTGGCGTTCCGCTATGCCGAAGCCGTCAACGGTTCGGCCCGCGATATCGCCGGCATCCTGAACGATGAAGGCAATGTGCTGGGGATGATGCCCCACCCGGAGCGGCTGATCGAGGCCGAGCAGGGCGGCACCGATGGCCGGCGCATGTTCGAAGCGGCGATGATGGCCCTGGCCTGAGGCCGGTCGACGCCGCCGTTCTGGATGAATTTTCGTCCACGACCAACCAGAAATCGCAATGATATCATTGGCCTGCATCCTCGCGGGGCCGATCATTGCAGGCCTGTGACAATCCGGCAGATTGAGGACCGGTGCGCTCCGGATCAGCGGCGAAATTGCTTCTCCCCCCGCAAAGGAAGCGCGCATGAACGGCACTGATTTCCCGGTTCCCGCGTCCCTCGCTGCCCGCCGGCTGACCAGTTTCTGCCTGCTGGCCATCACCGCGCTGGTGTTCCAGCTGGTGCTGCGCTTCAACCTGGAGGCACAGGCCCTGCCCGCCCATGCCGGCGGCGACCTGGCCCAGATCAATACGCATGGCTTTGCCGTGGTGCTGGGCGTGATGGCCATGCTGAACATCGCCTGGTTTGGCGCCCTGATCCGCGTGCAGGCCGCCGAAGCACGCATGAAGGCGCGGGCTGTGGCCAAAAACCGGCAATCGGTGACCGAACCGCGCTGAGGCGTGACCGCGGCCGGCGCGCCGGCGACCGCAGCTGAAGCGGCGGTGACCGATCCCGTTGCACCGGCTTGCCAGCCCGGTTCGGGCGGCGCAGTCTGCCCAGATCATGCTCTCCCGCCGCCACATCCTCGCCCTGCCCGCCGCCCTTGGCCTGCCCAGCCGCCTGCCCGCGCAAAGCCCGCCGGCTGACCGGCTGGTCCTGCTCGGCACCGGCGGCGGCCCCACGCCCAAGGCGCTGCGCGCGGCGCCCGCCGCCGCACTGACGATCGGCGGGCGCCTCCACATGCTGGATGCCGGCAATGGTGCTGCCCGCCAGGCCGCACTGGCCGGGCTGCCCTTGAAGGCCCTCGCCCATGTCTGGATCAGCCATCTGCACAATGATCATGTCGCCGATGCCTTCACCCTGCCCTGGCTGGCGTGGAGCGGCGCGCTGACCACGCCGGTCAGCATCCACGGCCCGGCCGGGCTGGCAGCCATGCGCGCGGGGTGGGAGGCGTTCGCCCGCACCGACATTGAAACCCGCATGGCCGATGAAGGCCGGCCCGATCTCAGGCGCCTGCTGTCGGTGCAGGAAATCCAGCCGGGGGTGCTGCTGGAGGATGGCGGCCTGAAGGTCAGCGCGGCCCGTGTCGAACACCCGCCGCTGACAGACAGCTTTGCCTTCCGGTTCGACTGGGCCGGCAAGTCCCTCGTCTATTCCGGCGACACCGCCCCCTGCCCTGCCCTCATCGCGCTGGCGAAGGGCGCCGACACGCTGGTGCAGGAAGCCATGTATCTGCCCGCGCTCGACCGCCTGATCGCGTCGGAATCCAACGCCCCCACCTTACGCGCCCACCTGCTCGCCAGCCACACCACCGCCGAACAGGCCGGCGAAATCGCGGCGGCGGCCGGCGTCAAACGCCTGGTCCTCACCCACTTCGTCCCCGGCGGCGATGCGAGCATCCGCGACGAGGATTGGCGCGCGGCCGCCGCCAAGGCCTTTGGCGGGGAGATCGTGGTGGGCCGGGATCTGCTGGCGGTGGGGGTGTAGGCCGAGAGTTTGGCAACCGCGCCTCGGGCGGGCTGTCTGACTGGGGTGGCTTTGGCGCTTTCCAGCTTCTTGCCGGGCTGCACCGGCCCTAAACCAATTGCAATGCCCCGTCTGCCAACGGGCGCTGCAGCATCTTGGCCTCCTTCCAGTCCGCGGTCAGCCAAAGCCGCATCTCATCGGGCTGGGTCAAGATAACCGGCATTGCCTTTGGATGATGCGGCCCAACATCGGCGTTGGGTTCGCATGTGAGGAAGCCGAACAGCGTGAGCGTGACTTCGCCTTCCGCGCGCTTGCGCACGCCGGTCCAACGGCTGGCGATCCCAGCAAAGCAAGCGAGCGGCTCGTCTGCGCGCAGATTGAACCACAATGGCTGAACGCCAGCTTCCGTTCTTACATGTTCGGCAAAGGCAGTGAACGGCACCAGACAGCGATAGGCCGCCCCCAACCAGCGCCGCCAGTGCGGCGACGCCGTATTGCGGATGTTGGTGATGCCGCGATCAACGGCCTTGCCTTCCAGTGCGAATGCCGGACTGGGCATGCCCCAACGGGCCAGGCTGAGCGTGGGACCGGCACCATCACCGCGTCGCAACCCGATGATCGGCGCCTCGCTGTCGGGATAAATGGCATCCAGTGGCGGCAAATTGCCGAGCTGGTCGCGCACCGACCCCAGTTCCAGCGCTTGCGCCAGATCGCGTAGCGCCTGTTGCCCCTTGGTGAGCGCATAGAGATTGCACATGCCGGCAACATGCCGCCCGGGCAGGCCAGCAACAAGCAATATTGGCGGTCAGACAGATGGTGGCGCGTTGCCCCAAAGCAGGCCGATGGTGGCCAGCGTGCCGAGAATGCCGATGATCGGACGCCAGAATTGGACAGGAACCATATCCGGTATTCTGACCGATTTGCGCATGCCCCTCTGCAGGAGACCCAACCATTTTGGCTGATAACCCGATGCATCCAGGGTCAGGATGGCATCATCATCTGCGCCTGGTTGCCCCAAACCACTGGAAGCCCGTCACAATCATGGCGCCCCACCCCTTCCCTGCAGCGCATGGCATGCAATCAGGGCGGCGACAGCGCAGTTGCACGCCTGTTGCAGTGGAGACTGGCCGCCATTGTTCAGGGCTGCGGCAATCGAATCCACCTCCAATCACGGGATGAAGTTCCCAACAGGCGACCAATGCGTCGCTGCGCGGTATATGCCCGGTTTTCGTCCGCCTTTGGGTGCGCGGCAGAATTGGCCGGCGTCAAGATATTGGAACCGCCTTGTTGCCATCGGGTGTGACGGACAGGCGGATGCTGTGGGTGATGCCAGAGCCCATCTGCTTTCGGGTGCCGCCAACATTTGCAAACAGATCATACCGGATCTGGGCAACATGGGCATCGTCGGCACGGCGGCTGGCGAGAATGGTGAGCCCAACCACATCCCAGTCCGTGGCAGTTGCACTTTCGATGCCCTGCTTCAGTTCCTTGGCTCCATCAATGCCAAAGTCGCTCGCCAAACCGGCAGCGCCCTGTGCCAGCCCCTTTACCGCTTCGCCGGCTGCGCTGCCGCCGAACGCTTCGGCCTGCTCGGCCAGGCGTTGTGCGCCAGACGCGACACCGCGAACGGCACCGGGCGGTGCCATGCCCTCGACGGTGACGCCAACCGAATCGGCAAATGCGAAAGCATCCTTGTTATATTCCGCTTCGATCGCCTGTTCATATTCGGCGGGTTCAGGTGAACTGCTGCAGGCAGTCAGCAGCAAAAGACCAACCAGCCAACCTGTTCTCGGTGACATGAGATGCTCCATCAGCTCCGCATTGTATCATAGGCTGTTGCGAGTGCAGCCGTGGTCTTGCTGCGCTCGGCAGCGACACTTCGCTGGAATGCCGAATTGCTTGCAACCGCAGACAGATACCGCGACCGATTCGGATCGGCGGTGCGGCGCGGCGGTGCGGCAGCAGCGGTCTGGACGGGCTTTTCCTCCGCGCGGCGGGCCACGATCGCTGCCGGCTGTTCGCTGGACAGCAGGCTGCCGAGCACGAAACCGTCCTTGCCGGCGTGGCGGACACGATACCAGCCGGTGCTGCCTTCCGGCGCCGCCGACACCTGGGTTCGTGTTGGCAAGGCAGCGATCACCTTGCCCTGCGCCGATGGGGCATCCCGCAGGTTGGCGCCATTTTCCGCTTTCACGAAATAGGTTCCAAGTCCGGCGCTCTGTGGCTTTGGCGGCTGCGGAGGTGGTGCGGGGGCCTCCGCCACGGTTGGGGCTGGCGCTGTTTGGACCCCGGCTTCGCGCTCGGCTTCGCGAACCAGTGCGGCACCATCAAATGTTTGTGACTGATCGCCCGATTCGTTGCGCGCATAGGCGACCGAATAGCCTTCGACGAATTTCGTCTGCTTCTTCGCGGCGGCGTCGATGATCTTGTCGTCTTCGGCGATCCATTTCTTGATCAAGCCCAAGCGGCGTTCGCCCTCCTTGGCATCAATCTCGCCGGCCTTCTTGGCCGCGGCAACGGCGGCAATCTGTTCACGACGGCAGGCCCCCAGATCGGCCAGTTGCTGGCCAAGCGGCGAGAAGGCCTGCATCGCTTCACCGGCCTGTTCGGCAAGCGCCTTCTGCAGATCGGCACGCTGCGCTGCCGCCTGTTCCCGTGCATCAAGATTGCCCTTCAGCGCACCGATAGCCCCGGCTCCCAGAATGATCGCTCCGCTGTCAATCTTGCTGCGCGTGCGCTCCTGGCCATTCTGATCAATATAACGTTCCTTTGGGCCAAAGGCTTCGTTCAAGAGAGCCAAGCCGATCCCAATAGCAATACCTTTGGCGCCGCCCTCGAACGTCTTGTTCAATCGGTAATTCTTGATTCGATTGAATGGCTCGCGCTTGACCTGGCAGGCATCCGTGAATTTCGGCGCCTTTCCCGCATGAGCAGGGGCTTCCAAGGTGAACATCAATGCCAGCGCCAGCGACGCGCCGAGGGCAATCAATTTCTTAGCTGCCATATCCAATTCCCCGGTGGTTCAGATGATTCGCCTGCCCTGTCAGACGCGCACGGCGCCAATCTCTCGGATCCAGCGCGCCCGCGCGTCACTGCCCGGCGCCGCGCTGCGCGCCGACAGGACATGCTGGCGGGCAACCGGCAGCAGCACGAGCAACCGCTCCAGTCCGGCCCGGCGCAAACGGTCTGCAACCACCGCCACGGACTGTTCGAACTCGCTGGCCGGTCGCTTCCCAAGCCCCTCGATGGTGGCGACATAATAGTCATAGGACGACTGCATCTCGCGCAAGTTTGCCGGCACGAGCGCGGCCATGTTGCGGATCATCTCGCGGTTGGCCTCGGTCAGTTCGCCCGCTTCGGCGGCGGCAACAGTATCCCGCATGGTCTTCAGTTTTCCGGCCCGTTCGCGGGCATAGCCAGCAGCAAGCAATGCCGCGAGAAGCTGTTCCTCGGTGCTGCGCTGTTCCCTGATCGCCACTTGCGCGGACGCTTCGTCAAGCTGGCTGCGGATGGCCGCAACCATGCCGGCGGTGGCAGAGTTTCCGCCCAGTTGGGCCGACAGGGCCACCAATTGCGACTGGGCCGCGCTGCGTTGACCGGAGCCGGCCGTGCCCTCTGCCCGCACCAAGCGGTTCCAGGCCTGGGTGACAGCGGTGCTGAAGGCAGGGTTGCCCTGCAGCTCCTTGCCATTGGAGTCGCGCATGTTGACGAAATAGGGGGCCGCAATGACCAACCGGAAACCAACTGATGGGCCGCGGGCCGGGCCGTCGGGCAAATAAAGCTCCATCTCGCGGCGACTGCCAACACCGATCTGCGCGGCTTCATCCATGGAACTGCCGCCACGAACCACCACGCCGCCCCGGCGGCCGGCCTTGATGCCATCCGGCCGCACCGGCTGGAACAGGTCAGCCGTCAGTTCCTCGGCATTGCCGAGCATGTCGAAGATCATCAGGCGATTGGGCGCCTTGCGACCGATCGGGAACACGGCTTCGCCTTCTGGTGGAGTCACGCCCACTTCGCGATACCAGGCAACATCGGCCAGACGGGCAGAACCCGGCGGGCCATATCCGGGTGCCGGTTCATACACCCGTGTCGGACCACCGGTTTCGCGGCCACCGCGGGCAGCAAACTCCCACTCGGCTTCGGTGGGAAGGCGCAGGAAGCCGGGGCGGGCCTGGTTGGCCGGCAAGGCAGCGCCACCGTCTTGGCCCAGAAGCCATCGGGTATAGCTGTCGGCAAAGGCAACGGCATCATGCCAGCTGACACCGGTTTGCGGCAGCACATCCGTGCCATCCACCGCAGCAACGGCTTCATCGGCCTGCGTGCAGCTCTTGCCGCCATCGGCCATGGCGGCAAATTGGGGCCGCGTGACTTCATACTTGCCAATGTAGAGAGTGCTGCTGCCAGAGCCGTCTGGCCTGGCCGTGAAGCCGCCGGCAACTTCACCCCACCAGGGGCCGCTGATCGCCTTGCGAAACGCATCCTCGGCATCCGGGTCACCAAAATGAGCGGTTTCGGAATCCAGCGCGTCACCAACAGCCACCCGGACGGCGCGGAACACCATCTTGCGTCCGCATGGCATGGGCAGCACCAGTTCGTCGGGCAGGGAGGCGACGGGGGCACGCTCGCTGCAATCGATGGTGTCAGCCTTGTCACGCGGCAGCTTCAATTGGCGGCGCCGCTGCTCGACGAACCCGGGATCATCGATCCGGCACCATTTTCCATCACCACCGCCCACCAGTTCACGCGCACGGTCACAGCTTCCCAACAGGAACAATGCTGCCAGAGCGATCAGGCCATGGGGTTTCATCTTGTCTGTTCCCTGAGAGCGACGGCTGGACCGATCCGGCGCGCCGCAAGCGAACCCAGAATCGAGGCCAGGAGGGATGCAACCCCGGCAAGAAGACCGACCTGTGCGACATGCCCAGGCGACAATGCGCTGATGGTCGCAAGGCCGCCCAGCATGCCGGCAAACAGGCTGTTGACGGCCAGGTGCCCAAGAACGCCGAGGCCAGTGGCGATTCCCATTCCGACGATCGTGACGATGAGGCCAATGAACAGCGGGAGCAGCATCAACTCGGACCGATCAAGGCCAATGAGCCGAAGATAGCCCAAATCACTGCGCCGCCGTTCCACCCAGCCCCATTGCGCGGCCGCAAGGGAGACGGCGAGGCCGCTGGCGGCCACGGTGGCAAGCACGGCGATGATTGTGCCAAGTGATTGATCAAGGCGCTGCACCAGCCGCGCTTCCTCAAGCCGGCTGTCGGTTTCGATACCTAGTGCCAACAGCATGGTGCGCACGGCAGCCAGATCATCCACGGATCGGGCATAGATGCGCAGACCGGAATAGACGCGCGTCTTGAATGTGGCCTTGGCCAGCGTCAGCGCCGCATCAAAATCGGCAACGGTTTCATCCTCGCGGTAAATTTCGGTGGCAACGAGATATTGCGCATCAAGCAGGACGATCTGTCGGCTCGATTGGCCAGGCGGGAGGATGGCAGAGACCCGGGTTGGCAGTTGCACTGTCTGGCGTTCGCCATTGGGCCGGGTGCGGCTTATGATCAGCGTCACGGTTTGGCCGGGTCGGGCCCGGATGATGCGCGCTGCCTGATCTGACAAGACGATCCCGTCACCCTTGGGCCTGTTGATCAAGGGGTCTCCGGGGCCCGTGGGAACCAGATCCACCGCGCTGCGTCCAAATGGCACCTCAATGACAGCCGATGCGGCCAGCAAACGCGTGCGTGGCACCACAAAGTCCACTTCAGGCCGGCGCTGCAGGCCAACAATCATTGGCCAGGTCACCCGTGGCTGGCCGATGCTGACGAGTTCGCGACTGGCCGGAAAGCGGGTGAGTTCCGCCCGCATTTGGCCAACCACCCCATCACGAATGGCCAGCAACAACAACAAGGGCGCTGCCGCTGCCGCCACAACGACCACCAGACAGGCTGCATTTGGCCATTCATCGACCAGATCGCGCACGGCAAGCCGCAAGATCACGGCCAAGCGACTCATGCTGCGGCACCAAAGTTGGCCAAGGTGCCGGCGCCGCCGCCAGCCGTGCTGCGCGCTTCGATATGAACCATCTGCAGACCGAACCGGCGGACGCGATCCAGATCGTGCGTCGCGACGATCGCTGCTTGAAGATGCCCTGTTTCCACAGCGCTGACGATCAATTCCATCACCTTGTCGGCATTGCCGGGATCAAGGGCGGCTGTGGGTTCATCGGCAATCAGCAGTTCCGGTTGCGCGGCCATGGCGCGCGCCAGAGCCGCTCGCTGACGCTGCCCACCCGACAAGGCCGCAGGCTTGAGGCGGCGCTGACCGATCAGCCCGAGGGCTTCCACAAGATGATTGCCGGTTGAGAGCGGCCGACCCGCCAATTGGGCTGGGAGTTGAACATTCTCGTCCACGCTCAGCGACTTGAGCAGCCCTCCGCTCTGCAGCAGAAAGCCGATGCCAAGCATGCGCCGCCTTGCCAGGCCGACAAGATCGCTTTGGTTCCAGGCCGCCGCGACATCAAATGGTCCGTCCGGGGTGGCCATCGTGAACAGCTGCGCTGCGGCTGGAGCTCTGATCAGGCCGACCAGTTCCAGAAACAGGCTCTTGCCCGAGCCACTCGGGCCAACAATCGCAACGCGCTGGCCGCGCTCAAGCCGGAATTGTTCAACCTCCAGTTCAAATCGTTCCGGCGCAGCGCCGACAACAACATGTGCAGCCCTGATGTCCAGCAGGGCAGCGGTCATGGCATCTGCCGCAAGGGTACGAGGGCAACGGCATTATCGCGGTTGCTGTCTCCCAGTGCACGCCATTTGCTCTGGTCCTGCTCGATTGCCCTGTAGAAGGCGAGCTTTTCCGAAAGGCGCCGCAGGAAGGCATCCTGCTTTGCAGCGCCCATGGCGCGCCAATCCTCGGCGGTGAGGCTGAGCACATCGCTGCGATAGGGCAACAACTTGAGGAAAGATGGCATCATGGCATCCAGGCGTGCAACGTCACCGGAGAAGCGGGCCGGATCCTGGGAGGTGGCGGCAGCGACCACCCGCAACATGCCGAAGAAGCGATCACTTTCCAGCTTGGCCTGGCGGGCTGTATTCACAAGCCGCTCGGTCTGCTCCGCCAGTTGGCTCAACTGCCGACGGGTGAGAAACACACTGACTTCAAGTGCTTCGCGGTTGAGGTCGGCAAGATCGCGATCACTGGTCCAGGATTCCGTGAACGTTGCGGCCTGCGCACCGGCGGCGGCCCCGACAAAACGCTGCTGGACACTGAACAATTCGGTTAGGACCTGCGTGGTGATGTCGGGCACCTGGCCGGGCGTTGTCTGCGGCCGGCTGCTCAGCTTTCCGGCCTTTTCGTCGGCAACCTTGCCGATCAGCGGGCCAATGCCGGCGAGATAGGCATCAAAGGCCTGCGCGGACCCATTGTTCAAATTGAAATAACCTTCACCGGCGGCGTTGGCGAAGGCCTCTCGATAGGTTGCTTCTGCCGGTTCAAGGTTGCGCGCTGCCTTGGCTTCCGGTGTGCCGATATGCACCACGATCGGTTTGATCGAGGCTTCACGTGCCCGGGCGGCAATCGTCGAGAGGCCGATACCCTGATGGCGCGCCTTTGGATCATCGGATTTCAGTGCGCCGGCATCAGTGACAAGGAACATCAGCCGCACACCGCACCCTCCGCTCCAATCAAGGGCGAGGGCCTCATTCAGACCAGCCACCGCATCTTCGTCGAAGCTGTGGGTGGAGACGGTCGCCGGCGCGACCTGCCGCATGGCTGCGGCAAAGGCTTCGGCATTGGCACCCGCCGACAGGGGCAGATAGGTGCGGGTAACATATTCGAGGCCAGCCTGCGCCGGATCCTGCATGTTGTTTCGATAGCCAACCACCCCAAAGCGGAAGCGATCCGACAGGCCGCGCGCCATGACTTCCCGCTGCCAGGCACTGGATATGCGCTTCACCCCTTCGATGTAGGGCCCCATGGACGAAGTGGTGTCGATGACGAAGACCACCTGGTGAATGGCCGCAGCCGCAGGGTTGCCGGCGCAGGAAGCCGGAGCGCGCGTCGGCGCTGCCACCGCAGCGCCGCCGGCGAGCGAGCCGATGCGAGCCAGCGTGACGTTGCGGCCATCATCAGCCACCGCCATGCTGGCCTGGAGAATTGGCATGACATAAGGTTGGGCTTGCCAGTCGACGCTGCGATCCTCGACGGCAACCAGGCGGGGATCGGGCTCGCCGGAATCAGCCGACGCGATGATGGCGTCAAGGGAATCGGCGGCGCCAGGCTGGGAAATCAGCGATTTGATCGTCAACTCGTCCTTGAAGAATGCAACCGGACGGCGCTGGCCTTGCGGCGCGTAACGCATGACCAGCATGACATTCCAATCCTGCGCCTTCTCGGCCGGAATCCAGCCTTCGGCGCCGCGATCCAGCCGGCGACCGACATTCAGCCAATCCCCCCTGGTTCCAAAAACGTAAAAGAGATCAAACGGTTTCAGCGCCTGCCCCTGCATACTGCCGGGTGCCGACGCCAACACTGCACCAGGCTTGGCAATGACGCGCTGGAAGATGTCGGGATGGCCCGGCACCGCGAGGGGGCCGCCATCCTTGCCGGCCTGCACGCCGGCCGTGTCCGGCAAGTCAAATTTCTGCCGCAAGGCCGCTGCCGCCACCCGGGCATCCGCATCACCAAGCTTGGCCGCACGATCATAAAAGCGCACCGCGGTGCGGGGATCCGTGGCGGGCAGGGCTTGCGGTGACTTGGATTCCGCTTCGAGTTCAGGCCGTTTGAGCGGGTCGAACAATCGGCCAAGCGCGGCCGAAGCCTTGGCCGACCCCTTGGCATCCGCCGCTCGCAGCGTTTGGGCAGCAAGCGCCATCTGCACAATATCGCCGGTGTGTTTGGCGGCGGCCAAGCAATCGAGACCGGCCGATTCCAGTTCCGCCACGGCTGGCGCCAAGGCAAGCAGCGATTGCACCTTCGACACTTCGCACGTGGGTGCACGCATGAAGAAATACCATGCGGCGCCACCCGCGCTGCCCAAAGCAAGCAGGCCGGCACCGACGATGGCGGCCGGGCGCAGCCAGCCTGGCACGGCAACCGGGGTTTTCTTCACCTCTTCCAGACCGCACTGCCCGCCGTCCCGGCGCAGCTCGCACGGGTGATCCGCGATGGATTCAACCGTGTGGATCTTGCCATCGGCCAGCGGGCAGTTGCCGAACTGGCTGCATTTTGCCTTGATCATTGCATCCCCCAATCCCGCCGATCAGTTTCAAACACCCAGCAGCTCGAGCGCCTTGCGGGCCACGCTTTCCATCGCCACGACACTGGGATGGTTGGGATCAAAGCCGGCCTGTTCGAGCACCGCGTTCTGGCGATCAATGATCTGCTTTTTCAGAGCGTTGCGCTGGTCGATATGGACCAGCGTGGCCAGATGTTCGGACACGACCGATTTCAGCATCAGCGCATTGGCCGGGGTCAACCCCTTCGTGCCGTTCTCAAGCCTGTCGCCAACCAGATGGACACGGATGCGCCCGTCCGCATCGGTCGTCTTGAGCCTGACTTCCTTGGCCCCGGTGGTATTGTTTTCGGTTTGCGCCAGCAGGCCGGCGCATTCGGCAATCAACCAATAAGGGGCCGCATCCTGCCGCAATTGATCCGCGCTGGGCGCATAAAGCGATGGCAGGGTGGTGCCATCACCTTCAAGGTACAATTCCAGCCGTTTGCGCACCGCGCCTGGCCCTGAGACCAGTCGGTCGTGCTTCTCCTTCAGGAACTCCAACGCCGACAGGAAGCGGAGCGGGAACTGGTTGACGAGGCTGAGGAAGACAATTTCGTGACCCCGATCATGGGTCTCGCTGATGGCAACATTGTCACTGGCCTGGCGGATCGCTGCCAGCAATTCCAAGCGGAAATCCTTGATGTGATCAGGCAGCCCGGCGTCCGACGGCACAAAAGCCACCAGACAGCGCGCAATGGCGGCGCCGCCACGGGCCAGGCTTTCATTGCGGGAAAAGGCCGCAAAGGACCCCGCTTCCCGCACACGTTCCGACACGAAACGGCGCAGCGCCTCGTTCTGGCCGGCATATTCCTCATAGAGTTTCTGGATGATCGAGGATTGCAGAATCCGATCCCGTTCGGACTCCATGGCCGCCAGAGCCTCTTCGGCCTTTTCCTCGGCCACGCCCTCCAGCACTTCCAGAATGCGCCCTTCCGACATGGTTTCGGCAAACCGGACGAAGCTGGCCTGCGTTCCCATTGCGTTGGCAAGCGCGCTGGCGACCGCCAGGGTCTGCTGGGTTTGCAGACCATTGTCGGACTGGAGCCGGGCAATGACCTGACGAACATGGTCAGGATCATAGAATTTATACTGGTGTGACCCGATGTTGCTCTGGCCGACCTGTACCCGCTGGGTGCGACGGTTTTCCGCGGTGATGCTGGCTGCCTCAAGCCTGGCGGCCGTTGCTTCCACCGCAGCATTAAGCGCCTGCAATTCCGTCAGGACCTGCATGAGCGTCTTCTTCATGAAGGCCTGAGCCACCTGCCCAGCCCGAAGCGAATAGGCATCGACATAGGCCAGGCTGAGCTGTCGCAACATTTTCTTGCGGTCGGTCAGCGGATTCCACGCGTTGCTGTTGACATAATCGCCAAACAGCTTTTTGGCGTCGGCGTCCTTCTGCTCTTGCTGGCGGATCAGATCAGCGATTTTCTTCTCGCTGGCGCCGATCCGTTCATTCACGTCGACAATCAGTTCGTCGATCAAACGCTCGACATCGCGGATTGGCCGGCGGCAGCTCTTCCATTCATCGAACAAGGTCGCCGCAATGCGATTGCGAACGATGAAGCGTGCGCGATCCGGAATGGAGCGTTCAGCGACCTGGTAGAATTCCGGCACGCCGCTGCGGCGGAATCCGTTTTCGCGCTCATAAAAGTCACGCGCAAAGCTCTGCAGGGCGGCTGCCCAGCCATCATTCTTGCCGCCCTCGGAAATCAGCGCCTCGGTCCGGCCAGTCAGCGCGGCTGTAAACTCATCGCGAAGGCTGCGCCAACCGGCATCATTGTCCAGAAGCTTGCGTTCAAGCCGCAGATGCTCATTGGTCAATCCCCAGGCTTCCCGCCGCGTCTCGTTGCGCACTTCATGCGCCGCGTCGAATGGCCGAGACGCGGCCTCGAAACCGATGCCATCAACCCAGTTGTCGTGCAGCGCGCGCAAGAGATACTGGCGCAGGAACACCATGGTGGAATATTCGCGCACCTCCTGGTGAGGAATGGCTATCCGCTTGATGCCAAAGGCCATGAACCGGTTCGCGCGCGCGTCGGGAGCGCCTTCGGCATCCTTTTCATATTGGCCAAAATAATTCTCGCCGGTGACCATGTCGCGCCAGGCGCGCTGGTCGGCACCAGCGGCATCGCCGGCCTGCGCACCCTGCGCACGCGCGTCTCCGGAAGCGATCACGATCTGATAGACACTTTCGGCCACGATCTGCGGCAGAAGCTTCTCCGTGTTGACGATCAGACCATTTTCGTTCCGGTTGGTGATGATGAAGCAATTGTCCACCGGAAGATTATTGTCATAGGTGCCGCGCTCTTCAGCAACATCTGACAGCCGTTGCTGCTTGACGACCGCCGCGTTCAACTCCGCCAGCGCGGCATAACCGTTGGCGTAATAATTTTCCTTGGCCCAGCTTGTGTCCTGCGTTTCCGGCAGCACCACATACAGGATGATCTTGGCCGTTCGCCCGGCGGCAAGCTTGCGAAGCTGGCCAACCAGATCGATGAACGTGCCGCTGCCAGTACCGCCGGCCAGGCCGGCAAAGATGTGGATGGTCCAATCAGTGGTCGCCACACCATCCTGGGTTTGGCGGGCAACCAGACGGTTTTTCAGCGCATCGCTGACCTTTCGGACATTCTGGGCGAAGAGCAGCCGCCCGAAGCGCCGCAATTGGCCCCCGGCCTCAATGCCATTGGGTGCGCTGTTCCAGATATCTTCCCAAACCGATTTCTCACCGATCCACTTCCGGATCGTCGGATAATCATCAAGGTTGCTGAGCATACCGCTGAAATCGGCCTGCTCCAGATGGACAATCTGGCCCGGTGACAATTGCACCGAATGGCCCAGCGTTCGCCACATTCGGTCACCAGCTGCAATCTGCGAGGTGATGTCCGCTATGCGCGTGTCCGTCGCCGACGTGTCAATGTAAAGATAGTCCACGGCCAAGGCGGCCGGTTCGGCACTGCGATATTGCTGATATATCTGTCGCCGCAGGGCCGCCAGAACCTTGCCGCCTGTGCCACCCAAACCGATGAAAAGATGATTCAATTTAGCCCCCTTGGTAGCATTGTCTTCACGGGAACATCTCTCTTGGCGTCAGGGAATCAACTGCCACCAGGACGACCGATATCAGTCCCCTCATCACATGATCCGAATCATCGATTACTGCATCCACCCATTCTCCGTCTGTCACGGCTCATGCCGTGGTATAATGGTTAATTGGAATGGGAAAGCAAGCGGCCTCAATCCGGCGATGATGATTGGGCCTTCAGCTCGGCTTCGCTGATCATTTGATCCGTACCGCAGTTTCGAATAATCTACTATTACGTATCAAATCGTTGATTCAAAACGTCATTTGTTTTCGGTGATGCCGGGCAAGCGCAACTCCCTCCGATCAAGAGTCAAACCGACCGTACCCTTCGTATTTTGTCAGGTCCGATGCCATCGTGATTCGCAATCAGACGATTGGCTATCACATTGATTCAATCGTCAAAATTGTCTGTCACCGCAGCCTAATCAACTGCTTACGAGACCAGTTGCGTCCCATGTCGTCGACGTCGACCTTGATGCACAGGATTCCGAGCGATGGACCATACAAATATCAAATTACTGAGATGAGGCGAAATCCGTGGTACTGCATCGTGCACTGCGCGTGGCGTGTTGCAGACGTCGCGCCAGATGCCTGAATCCCTCTGGTCAACGGTGAATATTCTCTTTACCTTCGGAGTGTCGTGGGTGGGAGACGGCGGTGGGGTACCAATATGATCTCTTTGTCAGCTATGCATCCGTTTCGGATGATTTGCCTGAGCCCTACAAGGGCTGGGTCGGAGCGCTTTTTGCCGACCTGACATCGGCCCTGAAGCGTGATTTGCTGGGCGATGAACCAAGAATATTCTATGACATGAAAGACTTGCAGCCCAATTATGAACTCGAGCGCTTGCTGGAAGCGGCGTCCCAGAGCAGGGCATTTCTAGCGATCAGTTCACCGGCTTACCACAAACGAAAATGGACAGCGGATGAGTTGCGGGCCTTCAGCGAATCTCGCGATGATTGGCGGGATCATTTGTTCATCATCGCCGCAGAACCGACCGACGCCAAAAAGATACCGCTGTTGCCGGAGTTTTCCGGCCGACATGTCCGCATCTTTCACGAGAGGTCATCAGATCCCGGGTTGCCGAAGATGGCCCTCAAACCCGGTACGGACGAGTTTTGTCGCAACGTCCTTGCCTTGTCGAGTGCGATTGCAGCCAAGATTCGTCCCGAAGGCCAGACATCTGATTCGAGCATGACCCGGCGGCAAGCGCCAAGATTTGTCGCCCCGAACACCGACGAACCAATTGGTGTCGCAAGCCCGGTGCCACCGAAGCGCACCGTGCTGATTTGCCAGGCCACAGACGATCTTCAGGCGCAGGTTGATCTATTGAACAGCGCCCTGCTGCAATTGCCCGGTGTGCGGGTCTTGCCAGAGGGTGACTTCCCACAGGGCGGATCAGAATTTCAGGCCGCATTCCGCCGCGATCTGGAACAGGCAGATTTTGTGGTTCAGTTGCTCAGTGCGGCTCGTGGCCGCGCGCCAGCCGATTTGCCGGAGGGTTATCTGCGTTTTCAAGCCCAGGCCGCGGAACGGTCGAGTGCACGCCTGTTGCAATGGCGTCAGTCCAACCTCACCGTGGCCGAGGTTGCAGACAGCGGACAGCGCGACTTGTTGATGATGCCAACGGTGCAGGCTTCAACATTTGAAACATTCCGAAAAACCGTGATCGACGCCGTGATGGAGCCGCCACAGACGGACTCGCCGCCTTCCGACAGCGATTTGCCGACCGTGTTCGTCCATGCCGATACGGCCGACCTGGACGCGGCAATCCAGTGCGGCGCCACCTTGTCTGATCGGTTTCTGGCTTTTCCGCCCCTTGAAGAGCCCGAGAATTCGGCAAGCCTGCAACGGAATTATGCCAAACAGGTCATGGAGGCTGACGCCGTTGTTCTGATCAGGGGCAAGGCTGGCCGGGGCTGGGCGAGCACCCAACTCATGGGTATCGTCAAGATCCGCAGCGCAAACCGTCGTCCACTGGCGGGCGCCGTGCTGCACGGGCCGCCTGACGGCAAAGGCCCAAGGCCAATTGCCTTTGTGAAGGGCTTCCAGGAGCTGGATTGCACGGCAAGTGATGGACAAAGCTGGACGTTCGATCATGTGGGCGTGGCGCTGCGTTCCGGCGGCAAGGGCTGATCCATGTTCGATGGTCTGCCAGCGATGCCCTACCCAGGCCTGCGTGCCTTCCGGCGCGAGGAATCGATCATCTTCTTTGGACGCGAAGACCATATCGATGCGATGATCGATCGCCTGGCGGCCACCCGCTTTCTGGCGGTGCTGGGCGCGTCGGGCAGCGGCAAGTCATCGCTGGTGCGCACCGGGCTGTTCGACGCACTGGAAAAGGGTTTCTTTGCCCGGGCTGGTGCACGGTGGCGGATAGTCGACATGCATCCGGGCGGCACGCCGCTGCAGAACCTGGCCGAAGCGCTGGCGGCGGTGTCTGGCGAAGGCGAGTTGTCACCGCCGATGCTCAAGGCCTTTCTGGCCAGCGGTCCGCGCGCCCTGTCCCACTGGGCCATTGGCAGCTCAATGGCCCCGAACGAAAATCTGCTTATCCTCGTTGACCAATTTGAAGAGCTGTTTCGGTACGCCGACTTTGCCGAGCGCGACGAGGCCGAGCGATTCGTCTCGCTGTTGCTCGAGGCCGCAAGAGCGCCCGATGTGCCAATCCATGTCGTCTTGACCATGCGGTCGGAGTATATCGGCGCCTGTGGGCTGTTTCCCGGCCTGGCGGAGCAGGTGAACTCCAGCCTGTTTCTCACGCCCCGCATGGCGCGCGCCCAATGCAGCGAGGCCATCGAGGGGCCGGCCGCGGTGTTGGGATTCGAACTTGAACCCGCACTGGTTCCGCAGTTGCTGAATGACATGGAAAGCTTTGCGCCGTGGGAAGAGGCCACCGGCGTAGGCAAGGGCCAGATCCTTTCGCGCCGGGCTGACCAGCTGCCATTGATGCAGCATCTGCTCAACCGGATGTGGCTCCAGGCGCGCGCAGCCGGCGATGATCCGGTGTTGTTGACGCGCGACGCCTATCTTGCGCTTGGCGGGCTCAGTGGCGCGCTGGACCAACATGGCGAACAGATCCTGCAAGGACTGGAGCCAGCGGATCGTCCGCTGGCGCAATGGCTGTTCCGCGCCCTTGTCAGCGGCCCGGACGTCACCAACGCGGTGCGCCAGCCACAACGCCTGGCCTCGCTGATGCAGGAAGGGGCGGAGCGGCAAGCCGGCGGCGGCGAAGCCATTTGCCGCATCATCGAAGCCTTCCGCGCGCCAGACTGCAATTTCTTGCAGCCACCGGTTGAACAGCCGCTGACACCCGAAACCTTGATCGACATCAGCCATGAAAGCCTGATCCGCCAATGGCAAGCACTGGCTGGCTGGCTGCAATTGGAAGCCCGGGCCGAAGCAAACTGGCTCGAACTTGTGCAGGATGCGGAACGCCACGCAAGCGGTGCCGGCGAGTTGCTGACCGGCCTGGATCTGGATCGGCAGGATGGCTGGTGGCAACAGGAGCTGCCGACCCCGACATGGGCTTCACGGCATGGCGGCTCCTATCACGACGCGAAGACCTTTCTGGATCAGTCTCGCTATGCTCGTGATGAAGCTCGGGCTCGCGTGAGTATAGAAATTGCAGAAAAACGAGAACGTGACGCGCGCGAACAGCGTAACCTGCGTCGCCGGCTGGCAATCACAACCACACTCTCGATGACACTAACGGCAGCGTTTGCCTTTGCCGCTTGGTCAGGGATCAGCCTATTTCAAGTACGAAAAGAAATGCGGTCGGCCCAACTCGTCGCAAATTCAGCGCGACAAGAAGCATTGGCTACGGCCGATGCAATGAAATCCGCACAATACGCCTTAGATCAAATCAAGCAACAGAAGCTCACTTTGACTCGAGACTATGATAGAATAAAAAAAGAGCAGGAGACTCTGAGTCGTTTTTTGCGCGATCAGCAAGAAGATTTACAGGAAGCAGAAGATGATAAAGGTCGAGCCTTGAGCATCACAGGCGCAACTGAAAATTTTGTTGAGGCTGTTGAATACTGCGAAGGAAATGACAGTGAAAAAGCCTGCAGGATTATTAATGGCGGGATGGATCGCACTTTGCGGCGTCGTCGCCAACGCTCAGGAGGTTGAGCGTGGCAGCGCCGCGTTAGATCACAAGAATAACCTGGTTCAAGGTGAAATTGACCGGGCTGCGATTCCGACGACATCCACTTTGCGCGCAGCAATTTACCGAGCCTCCAATTTTGATGAAGCTGGCGATGCATCTAAGTCAATTGAGCAATATCAACAAAGCTATGACGCCGCCAAGGACGCAATATCGAAACTTCCAGCCGGGAGTCGTGAATGGATTGAATATCTGCGTGCAGCGGCAGATGCTGGCTATATCCTTGCCTGGTATCGTTGGGATCAGGGTGACAAGGCGGCGGGAGACGCGATATTAAAACAACTGACTGACTGGTTGGCACCTTTCGACAAAGCCAACCCGATTCCCCAATTACGTGTTGCGCTCTCACGCGTCGCACGTCTCAATTCCAGAATACACAACGAAAGATCGAATACGGATCTTGTTCGTCGACTCGATGATAAGGTTTTAATACTTACCAGTAGTTGGGAGAAACAGGTCGAAGATTATGGCCCAATGGCAAGGATGCGTATTGTAACATTGTGGGGAGTAGGAGAAGGCGAAACACTGGCCAAGAATCGCAAGGAAGCCTGCAGAATTGCGGCTGCTCTCAATAAGCGGGTCCCTGGCTCTGCAGCCAGCCGCCTCATTGAATGCGCTCATGATGCAGCGCTATCGAGATTAAATGCGAATGATTACGATGAAACCGTAAGATTGATAGATAAAGTCGAAAGCATTGTTGGTCAATTAGAAAAAAACAACATTGCCAAAATAGATCAATATATCTTGCTTGTCGAAGCCCTTGGAACAAAATTTAGAGCCCTCCTTCAAGATGGAAAGCTTGAGCCCGCAGCACGGACGCAACTTAGAGCCTTATCAATATTAACTGACAAGCTAAAAACTGTCACATTTTCGCCTCAGCGTTCAAATCAAATTTGGAATGTCTATGAACCTTTAAGGTCGATCGATTTTACCGCCATTCCCGAATTATCTGATCCCAAAGCGGCAAACCGGAAAATTGCCGTCACCTTTACCGGACTATTGAAAGCAGTCCAACCCAGTTTTGAAGTTTACAAGGGTTCTCCGCCGTTCGCAGCAGTCGTTGCAAGTGCGTCTTCGTTGGCTGCCAATGCGCACATCAAGCTAGGCGAGGGAGGGCCGGCGATCGAATTGGCAACAATTGCGATCAATGCTTTGGAACGGGCGGACATTCTCGGAAAGTTGCGGCAGTTTGATGAGCAAGGCGCGGAAATATGCCAAGCCTACGGTCGTGCGGTCGAGGCCTATGTGATCGCAGGGCGTTCTGACACTGCGCTCGCGGCCTACCGACGACTACAGGAGCAATGCGGTGCATGGCTCAGGCGTTATCCTTGGGACTTCTATGCCCGGCAGCACATGCGGTCAAACCCGTTCAAGCTGGGCGAGTTGCTGGCAAAGGAGGGCCGTGCTGCCGAAGCGGCGCCGTTGCTGCGCTATGCGTCTGATTGGGGGCATTCGGATGCGACCAGATTGCTGGTGACTTTGTTGAAGCAACAGCCCCAGCTGGCCCAGACGGCGGACGAAGCCGACATGCGCGAGACGCTGGCAAAACGCCAAAGCATGAAGCGCTTCACCGTGCCCACACAATTCGGCGCAACCAAGTTTCCATTCCATGTTTACATCAGCGAATATGGGCCCGGCACCTTTTGCCCGGCTGACCGCGCACTGAAAACCGAAGAAGAAGGCTGCGTTGGCTTTCTGGGTATCGATGACCAGGCCATGTGGGTCAAGGAAGCCCGCGGCGGCGTCGTGCCGGACGATGCCATCAGCTCTTTCCGGAAACTCAACAACTTCGCCCGGGACAACAAGATCTCATTTCCTGACTTCGCAGCTTATGCACTGGTTGCGGCAAGTGCAGCAAAGGCAACCCCTGCGCAGGCAGCGGCCATTCATGCAGAAATGCAGCGCACCGGTTTCTGGCGAAACCCGTATCGCCCGCTTGATGAGGCCGGTCTGGCTATCGAGGGCCGGGATATCGTGTCCTACACGCAAGGCGACACCCCAAAGACGGGCAGCGCCGATCACTTCCTGTTATATGATGGTGCGTTGTGGTTGTTTGCCAATGCGGAAAATCGTGCGGAATTTCTGAAGAGTCCGGAATCCTATTTGCCGCGCTATGGCGGCTTCGCCAGCAGTGAAATGGCGCAGAACACCCGGTCGGCTCCGAATGTTGACAAGTTCCTGCGCAAGAATGGCGCACTCTACTTGTTCCACAGCGATCAGGAGCGCACCGCCTGGAACGCAAACACGGAAAAATTGGCCGCCACCGCCCAGTTGGCATGGCTTGCAATGGGTCAGACGGAAAACGCAACCGAGGCATCGGAATTTACCAAGGCCATTCTGGCAGTTGGGCCGGTACGCAAGCCGAATGACATCGAATTGACGCGGTACAGGTTGGGTCGGCTCAACCAGCTGGTTGCCGAGATCGAAGCCCGGAAATTGCCAAACGCAGTGTTGGTCGAAACACTTGGCAACCGCAGTTGGAGCAATGCCCTCAATCTGCGCCGCCGTGACGCGCTGGCCGATGCCGAACGTGCACTGGCCCTGGACCCGGATCAACCGTGGATCATTGCAAACCGGGCCAACGCGCTGCTTCTGCTCAACCGGCGCGACGAGGCGTTGGCCGTTTACAAGTCTGTCGAAAGCAAGTTTCAAGGTGACGGCAAAACACCAATGTGTGACGCCATTCTGGATGACCTCTCCATAATGGGTGGCACGGGGCTGGCGCTGGCGGCCGACATCAAGTTTGTGACGGACAATCTGAAATGTCGAAAGCCAGGCGCGTGATCAGCGGCTTGGACCAGGAGCGCCCGCTCGTGGCGGCGCCCGCCGGTTGCCGTTTCTGAAGGAAGGCCACCGCCATGGATGCGCAAGCCATTGATATCGCATTCCGGGTGGGGGTGACCGGATCAACCCGGGTCGTCGATGACCCTGCCAGCGATCTCGGCCGGCAATTGCATGCCGCCTTGCTATGCATTCGCCAGCATATGATCGATTGCGCCGGCGAGGCCGCCTTGCGGGCCATTCGGAGCGCCGCACCGACACGTCTGCACATCGTCTCGCCTCTGGCGGAAGGGGCCGATCGCCTGGTCGCTCGCGTGGCTCTGGCGCTGGATGGGACGCAACCGCAACCGGATTGCCGCGTGCGGCTGGAGGCGCCGTTGCCATTCGCGCAGGCAGAGTATGAACAGAGCTTCGTCCAGTCCGACGATCCATCCGGCAGTATCGAGGCGTTCCGCGCCCTGCTGGCGCAAGCAACTGCTGTCCAAATCCTCGATGGAGAGCGCCAGCCTGACCGCGTGCGTCACAACAGCTATCGTGCAGTCGGTCGCACTGTCGTGCGGAACTGCGATCTGCTGATCGTCGTTGAAGACCCGGCACAGCTGGTCAAGGGGCCCGGCGGCACCAGCGAAATTGCGGCCTATGCCGAACAGATGGGCGTGCCCAAGTTGGTGTTTGACGGGCTGGGCCGGGCACCCCCACGGTGGATCAGCTCGGGCAATGGCGCCCAGATGCCCGGCGATGCCTGTCAAGCCGCCGGAGCCTATGTGCGTCAGACCTTGATGCCACCTCCAGCGCATCAAGACCGGACGTCTTTGTTACACCGGGTTCGCGGCTGGTTTGGCGTGGTGCACGACCCTGTCCAGATGTTTCTGCGGGAAAACCATCTGCACAACTTCAATATCTGGCGGGTCCGTGATGCGGCGCTTGGCGCGACAATGAGATTTGCAAAGTGCGAGTTCGAAGAGACCGCACATGCATCGGATGGCAATCACTGGCTGCTGCATTCCTATCGACGCCATCGTCCCGACAGACCCTCCAGTTCAATTGCTGCACAACTTGCGACCAAATATCAGCAGCGTTACCGCAGTTCGTATCTTGTCGTTCTTGCCTCGGCGGCCTTGGCCCTGGCGATTGCCGGATTTGCGGTCGGCGGCTTGGCGCCGAAGCCCCTGCAGGCCATTGAGCTTGCGCTCCTCGCGGTCATTGCACTGCTCTGGGGCTTCAACGAGATCATGGAGTGGCATCAACGCTATATCGCTTATCGATTCCTGGCGGAGTTGGAGCGCTTCACCAAAGTGCTGATGTCAGTTGGTCGCACAGCGCCACATGGGCGGCTGGACCAGGCAGTGACCGGACCATATCGTTGGGTCGTCTGGTATTACCAGGCGCAGACGCGATCGCGGGGCATAAGTCCAATGATTGCCAATGCTGGGTCGAAAGCGCACATCAAGGAACAGCTGGAAACATTGGTTTCTCAGCAAATCCGTTTCCACACACGCCGGTCGAAACAGTGCAAGGGCATGCATGAATTTCTTGGACGCTGGGCAATTCGACTTTTTATTGTCACTTTTGTTTGCGTGGCATTGAAGGTTTCTATCCTTCCTCTGATTCCAGATAAATCCCTGGTCAAGAGCATTGGTAGTGCACTCGCCGTATTGGCACTATTGTGCCCGATTTTTGGCGTCACGATCTTTGGTCTGCGCGCCTATGAGGAGTTTGAACTCCTTGAAAATCAATCGAACTGGCTAATGCGCGAACTGGCATCAATACAGGGCCGGATTCAGGAAATACAGTCTGAAACTCCTCTGGCACTTCAACAGTTGGGTACGGAAACAACGAAACTTGTCCAGTTGCTCCTTCATGATGTCTCTGGCTGGGCCCAGACATTCACGGTCAAAGCCATCGAAGGCTGATATCACGACAGGATTGAAAAATCTGGTTGCCGACCAGGCGCCAAACACACGCCAATTGCAGAACGGCGAAAGTGGCGAAAGTNCCGACAGGATTCGAACCTGTGACCTCTGCCTTCGGAGGGCAGAGGTTCTACACTTCGGTACCCTATAGGATACTTCTATCCTATTGGTTTATCTTGTCCTTGGCGTTGTCATGGCCCTTGAAGTCTACCCACGTTTTCCGTATTTTCTCCGTACGGAAAGTGGGATGGCACTTTGGCTATGGATCTAAGCAAGGTATCGGTTCGGCAAAGTTTGAAACCTGCAAAGGAGCCGCATTGGCAACGGCTCCATGAAGGTTGTTTTCTCGGTTTCCGGCCATCGAAGCGGGGCGGCACTGGCACATGGATCGCTCGCGCTTATGATCCCGATAAGCAAAGATACTCGTTGATGTCTTTGGGAGGGTACTCCGACCGACCGGCAAGCGAGATGTTTGTAGCAGCCAAGAGGGAAGCCGAAGCCTTTGCGGAGCAGGTTCGGGCTGGTGGAGTGCGGATCCAGAAAATTGAGACTGTGGCAGATGCATGCCGCACTTATGCGGCTGACAAGCCAGAAGCTGCAGAACGCTTCGAGCGATTTGTCTATAATGACCCTATAGCCAACGTGCTGATTTCCAACCTGCGAAGGCACCACCTCGATGGCTGGCGACAGCGGCTCTCAGCAACGCCTGCACGTGTCGGTCGGCGCAAAAACGGTGAAGTGACGTCCAGGACCAGGGCGCAGAGCACGGTGAACCGCGAACTTGTCCCTCTTCGAGCAGCGCTAAGGAAGGCCGCAACGCTCGGGAAACCCGGAACCGACAGAGCTTGGCAAGAAGCGCTGGTGCCAACCCCGGGGGCCGACGGCCAGCGCACTCTCTACCTCGACCGAGAACAACGGCGACGGTTACTTCAACACATCCCCGATGAGGCCCAGAAGTTTTTTCGCGCCTTATGCCTGCTGCCCCTTAGGCCTGGCGCCATGGCAGCTCTAAACGTTGAAGATTTTACGTCCGGAACCAACGAATTGCTGGTGACCAAGGACAAGAATGGCAGGTCACGCAGAATTTTACTGCCACCCGATACAGCTAAGCTATTCCAGGAACTGGCTTTAGGTAAGGCGCCGGGCACCCCGATGTTCGTGAGGCCAAACGGAAAGAGGTGGGATCGAGACAGCTGGAAACGCCCAATTGCACTTGCTGCTCGAGCGGCAGAGTTAGATGAGGGCCTAACGGCGTACACATTGCGCCATTCGACAATAACGGACTTGGTGATAGATGGCTTGCCGTTGCTAACGATCGCTCAGGCGTCGGGCACCAGCGTCCAGATGATTGAAAAGCACTATGGTCATTTGCGCAGCGACGGTCTCGCCAAGGCCCTTGCCGCGCTGGCATTGTAGCTGAAGGAGCATCGGGCTATCCGCGCTAAACCTGCTAGTCTGCTAAATGGCCTGCTGCCGGTTTGGTGGACACCGAGATAAGATCGTGTCCCACGGCGTGGTGTAGCTTATTGGAGCTCC
>NZ_NOXT01000127.1:25581-30590 GCF_002251755.1 Sandarakinorhabdus cyanobacteriorum | reverse complement strand
AACATCCTATCTCGGTGTCCACCAAACCGGCAGCAGGCCAGACCGCCCCGTCTTCGCCATTTCGCGGAATACGGCGGACGAAAAGAGGCGAGTCATCGCCGATAGCTGAGTCGAACTTGGTACCACTTACCCCTCACGACATCGGGGCGCCCCCCCAAACACCAAGGGGTAAGGTAGCGGATTGCGGCGGGCATGGGAATCTAGGAAATCGCCCTTCTGTACATGCCTGAGGTTCTTCAGTGATGCGCGTCAGGCGAGAAGCTACGAATCGTTTCCAAACCGACCCACAGGGCATGCCGCTGAAGGAGCTTTCGGCGAAGTACAAATGATCAATCAGGGACCACCATCCACGCGCGGCGATGCCGCTTGCCGTTGATCAAGAGACCATCGCTCAGTGGCACAATCTCGCCATGTGTTTCGAGAATTTGGCACGCAAGCTGCGCCGCCTTGGCGGTCCTGAGGTTGTTTGGGCCAAGCTGATAGACCTCTGCCAGGTGAAAGCAGGTTTTGTTTTGCTTCCGCAGCCACTGCAGGAGGTCGGAGGCGCTGTGAACATCCGAATCAACGCTAGACTGACCCGCCAGCCTCAGCATCTCCGACCCATAGAACTCGGCAATGGTAATCGCGGCCGCCATGGAGTCCTCGCCGATCTCTCCGACCTTCTCATTTTGAACGACGGCAATCACGCCGGCTAGACGGGCGGCTTGCTCGGGGGCTTTTTCCCCCCACGGGCGGATACCCTTCCACACGCCAATGGGGCTAACGCGCGTCTGACAATCGTCATGAAAAGAGATCCATTTGTGCTGTGCGTCAGGAGCCATTGGCAGTGACCTAGGCATGAGACGTTGCGGATCTCTTTCGTGGTGCGGCCAAGTTGAGAGCATCTCACTAACACGACTTGTGAAGCGCTGGAGTTTTCCTGAGCTTTCGGGTGCCGGCATCCGGAAGTGACGCGATCCTGCAAGGCTTGGTGGAGCGGCCACCAGAAGGCGCGCGGTCAAGCCCGTGGCGATTGCGTCAGCATTACCAAGGAGTTGATGGGCTATCCCAGGCTGAATCATCAGATGCAGCGCAAGTCGGCGATCAAGAAGAAGCGAATGTCCGTCGCCCGCGCGCGTTCGGTTAATAGGACTACCTTGCCAAAAGTCGTTCAGGGTGGCGATCGTATGCAGCCGTGATTCGTCACGAAGCGCATGACCCCCGAGCATTTGTCCGCCTTCATCCGAGAAGAGCCCAAGCGACGGTCTGCAACAGTGGTAGGCCTTTTGGAGCCCTGCCATTGTCGGTTCAGCGAAGATTATCGAAGGGTTAAGAGGCTCCTTTGGAGGGCGACCCAGCTGTCCGATTGCCTCTTTAAGAGCAGCAGGGTCCATTGCTAAGGCCTTGTCACGGATGATCTTGGCCTTGGCTCCATCCCACGACTCGCGTTCCAGCTTATAGTTGTCAAGTTGATCGCGATAGGCGGCTTGGCCATCTGTTTCCGCAATGCGAACAGGACGCATTGCGTATACATCTGCTGCGCTCTTTCGGTCGCCGCTCTCGGCGATGGTCACCAAATACAGCGACAACGGAGCAGTAGCGCCGTGTGGCAGCAAGACATTGGCATGGGCTTGAGCAGCAAGAGAACTGACGGCTAGGACGCTGCCGGCAGCAATGGCCGGCTGGCATTGGGTAAGGTCAACGATTGCTGAAACGGCGTCACTTAACACCTTTGGCAGCGCATCGACGGGGTATCCTAACCCTGGCGGCAGCTCTCGAAACAGCGGGAGCTTAGCCAGACGCTCGGGCAGCGATGGACCAGTCAGATCGGTCACGCAATGGTCAAAGTCGGGAAGATTGACGGGCGAACCGGGCTGATTATGCATAGGCCATCTCCGTCATTCCGAGCGCTCGCCGGATGGCGTCTTCGCCGCCGCGACAAAGAAAGACGTCGGAAAAATCCCAGCCTTTGGTTGCCGAAGACCATCCTCGCGGCATAGGAGGCTTGGCGACAAGAGCGCCTGGGAGAGCGGCAGCAACCGAGGTTGCCGCCGCCAGTCCAGGGTTGGGGCCAGTATCCATGTCGGCGCACATTATCAGCTTGGCGCCAGGATGCCGCCCGTACAGGGCGGTGGCGACGGCAGACAGGTTGCTCGCCGACATTGCTGCCGCGGTCGGTAGTCCTGTAGCAACATAAACCGCCGCCATGGTGGCGAAGCCCTCGCCTATGGCAATGGTTTCAACAGGATCGTCAAACCCTGCACTCCAAAATGCGCCCTTCGTGCGACCGTTAGGCAGAAATCGCTTCTGACCCGAGTGTGAAATGGCCTGCAGGTTGCAGATTGGGCTAGCCGTAGTCCCTAGGGGCACAATCAGGTGACCTCCATACTGCTTTACACTTATGTAACGGCCAAGAGGGTGGATGCCGCGTGCAGCAAGATAAAGTGCCTTGGCCTGAAGGTAATCGTGAGTCCCTGGCGTGTGAGATTTTGACCAGATCTCACGCGCCCTTTCTGCGGCTGCTGCGTGGCGCTGTTCGGCCGCGGCAAGCTCACGTGCTCGCTGTGAAGCGATCTCCACCGCTGACGGCCCTGACGCAGAATTAGACACTCTCGAATGCCAATGCCCGGTGATGCCGAGCCGCCAGCTGCCAAAACTGCCGGAGTGAGGTCCATCTAGCCGAAGTACCGCCCACCCGCTCTTCTTCCGCTCTCCAAGACAGCGGAAACGAACGATTCGGCCCGATTGCAGATCGGCCATCAGTCTTGAGGGATCTATTGGCTCGATGCCCCACGCCCGCATCGCGCCAACCATTTGGAACGCCGAAAGCGAGCCATGCATAAGTTGGGTGCTCATGCCGCGCCTCACTCAGTCAGCTTGGTCGATGAGCGCCATTAGGCTCGCGACAGAAATCAGCGTCCTGCGGCCAACCTTGGTTCGCTGCAGTTTGCCACTTCGCATCAGCTTAAAGATCTGACTGCGGCTCAAACCTAAGGCCGCAACTGCTTCGGCGACGGAATAGGCGAGAGGTGTGATTGCGCGGTCGGGCACTTGCCTGACCACTGGCGCGTTGGTATGCATCGAGAACTAACTCCTCTGCTAGTGGGGTTATGGCGGCTGGAGGGTCGGGGTCCAATCGTCCCTTCAGCCGCAAAATATGATTTGAAGAGCGCCTTAAATCACGATCTAATTTGGCGCTTTCACCGTTTCAATACGGATTCCTTATTTTAGCGACACGCCTCCTCTATTAGGGTTATTTCGAAGATATATTTGGTTTTATTGCTAATCATCTACAAAAATTTCCGCATATTGACGCCATTTTTCAACTGTATTAGGCTTAGCGTGGATGTCTTTCAACATCTTGTCAAACACAGCGGTCAAATTCACTACAATAAATGGATCGCCACATTCTTTCGACAAATATGTTAAGGATTTATCCTCTTCAGAAATAGAAGTGTTTACTTTGAATAGTCGATAATATTTTTTTGAAGAAAAAATAAAATAAAAAACTTCATTCTCGTCAACATCGAAAACATTATTGCCTTCATTAAATGAACTACTAACACCCCAAAGAGCATGCTGTGCGGCCTCTTTGGGCCGAATGCCGACGTCAATTATACGACTCATAAGCGCGAAATATAGTGCAGCTCGCATAGAAAGCCGATCTTGCTTGCCAAATTTAACCTCAAACTCGTTGAGAAAACCTCGATGAATCCAAAGATTGAGCGCCGTGACCTTCATTTCCAAGCAGAATGCGACAAGCGCGCGACTCAAAGCCGGCTCGTCTATGAGCTCGGGCATGCTGACGAGCGGGTTGGTCAGGTATCGTTGGTTAGCCATGGACACATATTTCGCATGAAATAATCCCTATATCAAGTGAAATATTCTGCTTGGATGTAGGCGCTGCCCCGGGCTTTCGCCGACGAGACGGCCGCACTGGCGTTCGATCCCGGAAACCAATCTACCAAGACCGGGCAGTTGTTGGCCGATGCCCGCGATGACCGGCGATGGGGCGGCACTGACCCGCCAGCAGTGGCGTTCCTCTACCCACCCGACCGCAGGGGCGAGAGGCCCAAGGCGCATCCGATTGGGTTCAGCTGCATCCTGCAGGTGGACGGCTATGCTGGCTGCCGCGCTACAGAACATCTGCTATTACTGCCGCCAACACGACTAGCAGGGCCGATGCACCCCAGATGACGCCGCCGCAGGACCCGCCCCGGCATCGCTATGCCGCCTTTATCAGCTATCGCCACCGCGAGCCTGACCGTGCGGTGGCGCGCTGGCTGGTGGACGCGCTGGAGGGGTTCGAGACGCCCGATCGGCTGGTGCGCGAAGGCTATCCGCGCCGGCTGGGCACGGTGTTCCGCGATGATGATGAACTGAAGGCCGAAGCCGAACTGTCGCCGGCCATCCGGCGTGCCCTTTATGACAGCCGCCACCTGATCGTGGTGTGCAGCCCCAACACGCCGATGAGCACGTGGGTGCGCGCCGAAATCCGCTTGTTCCAGCATTGGGGCCGGGGTGACCGCGTCATCCCGGTGCTGATCGAGGGCAGCCCGGCCGTCTCTTTCCCGCCCGAATTGATCCGCACTGAGGTGGTAGGCGACGGCCCAGACGCCGAGTTCCGCACTGTCGAACCGCGCGGCCCTGATCTCAACCCCCGCCAGGGCGAGACAGAGGCCGAACAGAAGCAGCGCGCACTAATCACCATTGCCGCCACCGTGCTGGGCTGCGCCTATTCCGACCTGCTGAACCGCGTGGAGGAACGCCTGCGCAAGCTGACCAGCGTTGCCCACTATCGCGACATCGTGCGGCGCTGGGGCGCGCCCGAAGGCGTGGGCGAGATTGGCGAGGACATCGCCCGGCGCCGCGAGGTGAGCTATCGCGTCGAGCGCCGTGGCGGCCAGGTGGTGCGCGTCAACCGCATCAACGGCCGCGGCTTTCCCCAGCCAGAAGAGAATGGCGTGTGCCAATGGGATGTCGCCTGGCGCGAACCCATTCCCGGCGATGCCCGGCCGCTTCGCGTGGAC
>NZ_NOXT01000127.1:0-25559 GCF_002251755.1 Sandarakinorhabdus cyanobacteriorum | reverse complement strand
AGTGGTGACGCTGGTGGAACGCTTCAGCATGGATGGCAGCACCGTCGACTTCGCGCAGGAAGACAATCGCGCCAGCGCCATGGGCGGTGGCCTCAGCGGGCTGGGCTTTGCCATCGCCCGGCACGATCCGCTGGCCAGCGCGCGCACCTTCATCGTGCGACACCGTCTTGTGCACGATGCCAACGGCTTTGCCATCAGCCGCCGCTTCTGCCGCGACGCCTTCGACACGCCGGGGCAGGATGCACTGGGCCATTATGGCCAGGGCCAGGCCCACAATGCCGCCGGGCAGGTGATCCGCGAATGGGCGCTGGATGCTGATGGCAGCCCAATCACCCAGCGCAACGGCGTCCGCTTTCACACGGTGCGCCACGATGCCAACGGCGATCCGGCCTCCGAAAGCTTTTTGGGCGATGATGGCCAGCCCGTGCTGTGCGCCGATCTGTTCGCCGAACAGCGCTGGACGGTCGATGCCCATGGCAATCGCCTGGCCACCGTCTACCTGTGCAGCGATGGACAACCCACGCTCCACAAGGATGGCTATGCCCGGTTCACGGCCGCCTTCGATGACTGGGGCAATTGTATCGAGGAACGCTGCTTCGGCCTTGATGGCCAGCCAGTTCTCAACAGGGCCGGCTATGCCCGCTGCACCTATGACTTCGATGAGCGGGGGAATTTCATCGCGGGGGCATGGTTTGACACCGACGACCGCTTGACCATGCATACCGATGGCCATGCACGGCTGGTGGTCAACTACGACGCGCGCGGCAACCCGCTGTCCAGCCGCTGTTTCGATTTGAACGGCGAACCGGCCATGCTGGACGATGGCACGTTCGGCTTTGACCAGCAGTTCGATGAACGCGGCAACTGCATTCGCATGGAAAGCCGCGCTTTCGACGGCCAGCTTGCCCCGTCGATCGCAGGCTGGGCCCGCGCCGATGCCCGCTATGACGGCCAGGGCAACCTGGTGGAGCTCGCCTATTTCGACGCTGCCGGCAAGCCAACCCTGCACCGCGACGGCTTTGCCCGCTTCACCAACGCCTTTGATGCCCGTGGAAACCGGATCGACTGGGCCTGCTTTGACACCGATGGCCGGCCGACGCTGGTCAAGGATGGCTATGCCCGCGTCACCCAAGCGTATGATGCGCGCGGCAATTGCATCGAGTGGGCCTATTTCGGCGCCGACGGCAAGCCGGCGGTGCACAGGGAAGGCTATGCCCGTCTCAAATCCGTCCACGACGCCCGCGGCAACTGCATTGCGGTGGCCTATTTCGACACTGATGGCCAGCCGGCATCGCACAAGGACGGCTACGCGCGCGTCACCAAGTCATATGATGCGCGCGGCAATTGCATAGAATGGAGCTTTTTTGGCACCGATGGCCAGCCGGTGGTGCACAAGGATGGATATGCCCGCGTCACCAAGTCATATGATGCGCGCGGCAATTGCATAGAATCGGGCTGTTTTGGCACCGATGGCCAGCCGGTGGTGCACAAAGACGGATATGCCCGCTTCACCCAGGCATACGACGCGCGTGGCCATGCCATCGCCACCGCCTGCTTCGGCATTGACGGCGCACCCACCCTCGACGTCCAAGGCTATCACCGCTGGACGGCGAGGGTGGATTATGCCGGCCGCCGCCTCGAACAGCTCTGGTTCGGCATCGAAGGCGAAGCGGTAAACCGTGAAGGAACATGGGCCGACGGCACGCCGTGGAAGGACCTGTTCGGGCCATGGCGCGACCTTATTGTGGCCGGCCTCCATGGCGCCGAACGGCGCGAAGCGATCCGTCGGGCCGGCTTTGCGGCGGTGGCGCGTGATCTTGATGCCCGCGGGCACGAGATTGCGCGACGCTATTTTGCCGCCGATGGCAGGCCTGCCGCCGGGCCGGAAGGTTTTGCATGTATGCAGATGACGGTCGATCCGCTCGGCAATCCAATGGCCATCCGCACGCTGGGCAGCGATGGCAAGCCTGGGCCCGGCCTGCACTTTACCTACAACGAACGGCGCCAGGTCGACCGCGTGGCCTTCGTGGACGATGTGGGCGCGCCGGCCACCTCTGAACTTGGCTTTGCCGCGCTGGCGTTCGTGTATGATGATCGGCTTCAGCACGCCGCCACCCGCTATCTGGCCGCCGATGGCAGCCTGATCCAGGAAGAGACGGCCGGCATCTGACTGGGTTGGTCTCGTCTTTTTGGACAGTTTGGCGGCGAAGTTAAGCTAATCCGTGGTTTGGTTCATTCTGCCATTTGGAGTGATGCCAAGGTTGGGGCGCCCCCCCCCAGAAAGCACCGTCATCTCCACCAGGAAGTTACACCACGACCGCGGACGCTAACCGGAAGGCAGGCCGCATTCCACGATCTGGGGTGGCGCCTGGACTTGCACAACCTCGCCCTCGCAATCGCGCAGGCAGAGTGCGTACGGCGGGTGACCAGCACGCGGAAGCTGATGGACACGACGTCGAGCCATTCGGTGATGTCCTCACCGATGGCGTGCGGATCGCCGCTGCGCCTCGCCGTGAAAGCCTCGATCTGCGCATACGCACTATGGATCGCGCTTGCATCGTCACACGACATCATCATAGCATCAGCACCGCCATCAACCGTGCCAGCAGGGCTCGCGGCTCACATCGCACCCAGTAAGATGGGGTTGGAACAGGGCTTCCAGCTGTATCATGAGCGCATCTGACAAGTGACAACAATTCTATGCCTGATTCAATATAAACACTGGCACTCACTCACGCTTGTGCGCCGCAGTCATCTCGGTAAGGCTTGACGCCTATCACGCTGGAAATTGACAGCAGATCAGTTAAAATATCAATTTGGTTTGCGCCTCTTCCTCGGTGGCCCTGGATCGACCGGCCATCCCAGCTTGGCTCCGTTGTTAAGCTCCGCAGGGAAGCAGAGTTTACCCTCCACCTTGAACCCGGGGTGGGTGCAATACATCCATCGGTCGAGCTGCCCGGAGGCCGCATATGCATAGGCGCGTCGCCCCTGCTCGGTCCGCGCCCATTTCGCGGCAGCATTGCTCTCGTCAGCAACTTCTGTGGCGTCACGGACGCCGGCTTCATACGAAATGCGCTGCAGGTAGAAGCCTCCGACCACCATATTGACGGCCACAACCACCAGAAAAAACATCGCCCATACAAACGACTGCGTCCAGGTCACGGCATTGACGGCCTTCTTCACCGCACCCTTCATCGCCCGCAGAGCCTCTTCCTGGGCGCCGGCAACCGCCACAGCAACTTGCGCCCTTGCCGCCTGCTCGGTCACAGCAACTGCTCGTGACGCTGCCTCTCGGATACGTTCCGGGAGATCGCTTGCGGACGACTGATACTCGTCGAAGAGCATCACGAACGCCCAAAGCGCATCGTCGTCCCGCAGCTGAAGCGCTTCCTGAATGCGCAGCAACCGCAACAGCTCGGCGCGTTCGGGCGGCCGACCACGATACTTCTCGAAGGACCTGGCAACGCTAAGCACTGATGGCATCCCCAAGGGCCTCGCGTACCCGCTTCAGCCACCTTTGCATTTCGATGCGATCAGCAACGACTCCCTCTTCGATGATCACATGGGGCGGCTGGCGTTCGTTATAGATCCTGTCGACGACACGCTTAGCCAGCACAGCCAGATCAACGACAGCGCCCCGCTTGCGCAGATCTGTGATAAGCGCCTGGTCCCCATTGAACGGCTTGAAGTCGTCCGGCTCACCAAAATAGAGGTTCCGGATGGCATACAGCGGTACGTCGGGCCACCTATCCGCAAAGGCTCCAATCTGATTCAGCGAATCCTGTTGGCGGTTCATCGCCCAGTACACCTGGATAGTTCGTTCAAGGGAATTCAGGCATTCGACCAGGAATGGCAGTGTGGTATCAACCTCTTCCTCCTGACGAGCGCCAGTGTTGATCACAATGTCATACTCAGCGTTCGCCTCGATGAGGTCGACGAGCTCGAGCCAGCCCTCTTGACGATCCAGCAAGATTGGCTCGCATCGCACGTCCGAGCTTCCACAATAGGCCATGTAGGCTTCGGAGTTGGCTGCGTCGCCCTCCACTAAAATGACCTGTCGTCCTTCTTGACGGAGCAAGGCGACAAGTGCGATCGAGACCAAACTCTTGCCTCCACCACCCTTGCGCCCCCCTGAGTAATGCACGACTCCGCTCCTCGCCCGTTTCTTGTTGGTCAAGACTAAGCCCTCCGATCTGCTACCGGAACAAACCGCCCGTTAGACCCGGGCCCTTCCTTCGTTGCCGCCGGGACGACAGCTGAACTGACGCCGGAAGCAGTTTTCGCCGCCAGCCCTTTGGCAACGGCCTGCTTCGGCTTCAGTTTCTTCGCCCGCTGAAGAGCTGACTTCAGGCTATCTGGCGAAATCTCGATCTCCGCCTGCTTCAAGATCTCGGCGATATCTTGAAATGAGTAACCTTTGCTCCGGAGCCGCCTGATCTCGGGTTCCAGCCTGCGCACTGCGGCCGTCTTGGTCACCTTCACGTCCACCTTGGCCTTGGTGCCTTTCAGGGCTTCACGTGCCTTTGTAACAGCATCCTTCGCGATGAACTGCCGTCCCATCAGGGTTCTCCTTTCGTCGGAGCAATTTTACCCTATCGCTATCTCTCTATACAAGCGTAAGTTTCTCATAAAAAACAATACGGACCGTATCGTAACTGGCAGGATGGGTGTTGTCATACGTCGCAAACCCAGGGTAAAATTTCGCTGTTGGATTTTTTTGAAGGTGTTCCTTCGATGTTCCTTCATTAAGGATCAGGACAATCAAGTCTTGGTTTGTAGATTTGCTTGGGAGGCGTAGCTGTATGGTCGAAGCGAACGAGGATGGAGGTTCGCAGCCGCTCAGCGCCGTCGTAAACGTGCGTCTGACTGAGGCCGAATGTCGTGAACTTCGCGAGGCAGCACAGGCCGCAGGCTTGACCCTCAGCGCACTCGTTCGGCGCCGGGCGCTCGGGCGGAAGATCGTGGTGGACGACCGCATCACGGTGGTTCGCGAACTGCGCTCGCTGGCTGTTGCACTGGACAGGTTTCCACCACAGCCTGACGCCGGATCGAATGCGGTGCCGCTCCTGCTTCGTCGTATCGGCGCCGCGATCGACAAGGTGGCAAAGCAATGATCGCCAAGGAAATCGTCAACAGGCGAACACGGCAATCCAAGTCTGGCAGGGCCACATCACTGGGGACCTACGTTGCACGGTTAGACACCGAAACCGCAGTGTACTGCGAGGGCACTGGGTTCTTTAGTGCAACTGTCAAAGGACGGATGGCGGAGATGGCCGCTCTGGCCATGGAAGCCACTCGGTCAGTCGACCCGTTGATGCATCTTGTGTTGTCGTGGCCCGTTCACGAGCGTCCTACGAACGCGCAATGTGATGCTGCCGTCAAAAGGCTTCTGCAATCTCTCGGGCTTGCTGCCCATCAGTGCCTCTATGCGTTGCACCGCGACACGGACAATTGGCACTTGCACATGATCGTGAACCGCGTGAATCCGCTCACGGGCCGCCCAATCGAAATCAACAAGGGGTTTACCCGCAACGCCCTGCAATGCGCGGTTGCAGAAGTGGAATCTGCCTTGAGCTTCGAGCCAGAGCGGAACGCAAAGTTTGAGATCCTGGACGGCAGGCCGATTTCACGGACGGCTCATCCTGACGCTTACAGGTTGACGACCGGGGCCCGCCGGTACGAGGCCAAGACCGGGCTCGCCTCGGCTCAGCGAATTGCGATCGAGCGCGCCAAACCGCTCATGGCGGGGGCCAGCTCATGGCAGGAGCTGCATATTGGCCTCGCAGATGCAGGCATGCGGTTGCAGGTTGAGCCGGGTCGCGGGGCGCTGGTTTGGGTAGGCAATGTAGCGGTGAAAGCCTCCTCGATCAGTCGGGAACTCTGCTTCCCTGCTCTCGAGCGCACGCTTGGGCCATATCAGCCGGCGCCGCCATCCATCGCGGATGGGAACAGAAAAGACCGTCATGGCGATGATGAGCGCTTCCAGGTCGAGCTTGATCCTGTCCTGGCCGACTATCACCGCCAGCGTTTCGCTCATGAGTTTGCTGCCAGGCAGAAGCGCAAGGAACGGCGGCACCAGCACGCAAAGGCCATCGCAAGTCTGAAGCAGCAGCAACGGGACGAGCGCACCCAGGTGCTGGCGGGAAGTTGGGCGGGCTTCGGCCGAATCCGGGCAGGGATAGTGTCGGTTCTGGCCGAGGAGCATCGCCAGAAGCGTGATGTCCTGGCCGCTGCGCACAGGGACGCAATGGCGGATCTGCACAAGAGCTTGCCCAGATTTCCAGACTTCGAGTCATGGAAGAAGCAGCGTGAGACTGCCGCCAAAATCGCGGTGCCTACGGCACTTGACCAGAAGGTTGGCGCTACCGTGGCCATCAAGACCCGAGATGTCGCGAAGCCCAAGGCCGCGAGCCCTGAAGAACCTACACGTTCAATGGCTGCGAGAAGTCCGGTCTCGGTCACTTCGTCGATACCAGCTCACCATTCACGTGATGCCGAACCAGCGAGCGCGGAACCGGTAAACGCTGCCGAACTTGCAAGACAATATGCCCGGCGGCGCTCCCGCGGTCGGTGAGTGGCTTTCAGATTTTCACAAGGACGGAGGTTTTGGGTGGGAACAAAGAGAGTGATGAAATGAGGTTCGTTGCTCTTCGGGTAGGATAGCAGGCGCTGTGGTTCCCGGTAGCCCTGCGAACAAGGACCACCATAATGGAACACCCAGCACCAGTGCCACACGAGGTCGACCCTGCGGCCGCACTGGCTCTTGCACAGATGATTAACGGGACGGGGTCATCGGCTTCACGACCGCCACCACTGATTGTGGCCGGTTTGCTGTCGTCGCTCAGTCATCGAGGCGAGTGGGCCATCGGAGCAATCGGACACGTGGATCATCCACCAAGCTTTGGGCTTTACGTCGCGTGCCAACCCGACCGGCGCTGCCCCGAATGCTGCGGGGTCTGTACAACCGAAAGCCTGGTTGCGGGGGTGCACCGTGCTACCGGTCAGCATGTGATCCTGCTCAACGCGGGTGGCTCACTGAGCGACCCATCGTGGATCCGCACCGAGATCCTGGTGAAAGACCACCCGGGCTTGTCCGGCGTCGCCATCCCGCAAATTGATGACGTGGGCCGGACGAGCTTCGCATTCCCCTCGATGGATTTGCTCCTGCGCATTGAGGGGGCCGACATCGTCACATGCAAACTGAATGCTCCGGCAGGAATTGTCAGTCTGCGGGCGCTGATGTTCCGCGAAGAGCTGATCCATGTGCGGCGGGACATCCTCCTGCGGGCTTCGCGGCACCATCCAACTTCGAAGATGGCATGACAATGGCGTGGATTGGCAACAGCCCCTCCTATGGCAAGCCCGCGCGCAAGCATGACCCGCGGCTCGTCACCGACCCAGATGGGGTGTTCCGTGATTTCGGGTACGACATCATGCGGCGAGCGCCCGACGCGGAAGGACACGATGTTACCGCATGGCTGCGACGGCAGCTGCGGATGAATACGCCCGGATTGATCGGCGCCCCTTTGACCCATGCCGTCCCGCGGGAAGATTTCGTCGAGGACATCTTCCTGGTCCCCGATATCTGCCCAAGCCATCTGGCCGACGCCGAAGCCTTCTGGCCCACGCTGCAAAAGGACGTGCTGTCGCCGGTTCAACATCTGTGGGGAGGGCCGACCTTCTGGTTCCCAGAGGCGACCAGCCAACATGTCCCGTTTCGCACCGTGAGACGCTTCATCGAGGAGGAGATCGTCCAGAAACTGCAAACGCCAGCCCACCTTGTTGCGCACGATCCAATCCGAGTCGCCGGCAAGGGCGACTATCACGTCCATGTTGTGATCTCAGCCCGGGCGGTGGGACCACGCGGGCTGGGCAAATTTGTCCCCGCCATTGTCTACCGGGGGTGCCAGCGAGCCATGTGGAGGGCGTGGTCATCGTTCAACGCGCGCTGACACAGCTCGATCAGCTTGCAGCCAGCACACCATCCAATGATGTCGCGGTGATGAACTTGGCTGCCAGCTCTTTGAAGTGCGCCTTTCCACAATCAATTTTGGCCCGTTCCTCATCGCGCAGGTTGTTGAGGTCACCCTTGGTTTCGCACACCAGATAGACGATCTTTTCGTCCTCATGTTCCCTCACGATGGCCCAATCCGGGTTGTACGTGCCCAGGGGTGTCGGGATGGTGAATGCCTTGGGCAGCTTGGCAAACACCTTGACCGCGGCGCTCTTGTCCATGTCCGCGGCCAGCTGCTTCTCGACGGTTTCAGAGTCGAAAACGATGTGGCTCAGCGGCGCCTTGGCGACCTCGATCATGCGAGACGGATCAAGCTCGGTTTCCGGGTGGAACAGCTCCTGGCTCCAGGCCTCATCCTCGATACGACGGTATTGTACGCCCTCGGCCAGCACCTTCAGCTTTGCGGCCTTGATGCAGCTGGTGATCGCATCCATAAAGGCGGTCGGGTTGATCGAAGCCTCGTCCAACCGGCCGGAATCGATCAGCATCTTGGCCAGCACCCGCCGCGGCAGATCAGTGCGGTTCATCAGCTCGGTGAGCAGATCCGGCACCGGCAGCTTCTGCGTTTGCAGTTTGCGGGGAATGGAGGTGTTCTGCACGTCCGCCATCACGCCTTCCCGCGTCACCTCCAGATTGGCTTCGGTGAATGTGATCCGCGCTTCACCCGGCGGTGGCATTTCGGCAATCGCCTTGGTGCCGGCGGCGATCAGCGTCGCATCGTCAAACGACAAGCGATAGGTCGTCTTGGCGCTGATCCGTTTCCACAATTCCTTGAATTCGTGGCTGTCCAGGATGGCGAGGTTAAGCTTCGTGGCACCGGTCTTGCTGGCGTCGGTGATCTTGATCTTGCGGGTCAGGCGCATCAGCCGGCTGCGGATCACCTTCTGGGCGGCTTCGGGTAAGCTGGCAGGCAGCGGCACAGTGCCGGACCGGAGCGCCTCCTTCAGACGCTCGTTCACCTTGCCGTCCTTCTCAACCATGCCGGCAGCGCGCAGGGCAACGAACACGCTGTCAGACTCCGCCACACTCAGCTTGCCGATGCTGCCATCGGGCATGGGGTATTGCAGGCCAGCGAACAGGCTCTGGGAAACAACCCCCATCTTCACGCCGAGGTCCTGCTCGATCTCCTTCTGCAGGCCGTCGGCAAAGCTGTTGAAGTCCTCGTCCGATACGACGGTCAGCCGGTTGATCCCTTCGTCGCGGCGACGCACGCCATGCTGGTCCACGGCCAGGCGTAGGCCGCGGCCGATGGATTGGCGGCGCTGGCGTTCCGTGCCCATCGAGCGCAACACGCAGATCTGGAACACGTTGGGATTGTCCCACCCTTCACGCAGGGCAGAGTGGGAGAAGATGAAGCGCAGCGGCTCGGCTTCGTCGAGCAGCTTTTCCTTGTCCTTCATGATCAGGTCGAAGGCACGCTCGGCGGCGTCGCGACTGGTCTGGTTCGATAGCTCACCCGCAGCGTTCAGCGTCGGCTCGATGAAGCGCCGCTGCTTGTCCATCGCGAAATAGCCTTCATGGGCGGCCTTTGCGTCGGCCGGCACCTTGGCAAACAGGCTGGCAAACTCCGGTTTGGCCGCCAGCTTGGCATATTCCTCTTCAAAGATCGCCACGAGCGGGCCGGGCTGCGCCGTACCATCCTCGGCATAGCGGCGATAATCCGGTACCTGACCGATGAAGAACAGGCTTAGCGTCTTGATCCCGAGCGGGCGGTTGGCCAACTCGCGGCGGAAGTGGTGCTCGATCGTCTGGCGCACCATGGCGCGCTGCACGCTCATCGCATCGACATCGTTAATCGAGGCGCCGGTCGAGAGTGTTTCGGTCTTGCCTGGGGAGATGATCTGGACTGAGCCGCCCTGGCGCGCATCGATGTCGCCCACCCGCATCCCGGCGTAAACCGTGCGATTGCCCGACAATTCCAGCAATTCATCGCCATCATGTGCCCACACCGCCTTGCGGGTGACACTGGCCGCCTGCTGCGCCGAAATCTCCAGCCGGGCGCGCGGCACATGGCCCTTGCGGGCTTCCACCTCCAGCAGCTTCACATAGGGGCTGTTGTCGGCATCCTTGATGCTGGCTCCGTCCACCGCGATGCTCTTCACCAGGCCCTGTTCATGGGCGTCGAAGGCATCCAGGCGATAGACTTGGTGGAATTGCCGCACATGGGTCGCGGAATAGCGCAGGCGCGCCATCGGCTTCATCAGCTTCAGGATCTTGGCGCCGGCGCCATCGGGGTTGGCGTCCACCGATTGCGGCTCATCGATGATGATGATCGGCCGGCAATCAGCCACCCATTCCACCGCCGGTATGTCCAGCGTCTGCTCGCGCGCCTGTTGGAACACGGCTGATTTCGTGCCCAGCGATTGGATGGTGGCGATCATCACCCGGATGCTGTTGGCGGTGGCGAAATCGCGGACACGGGCCAGATCGCCGCTGTCATATACAAAATGCTGGAAGGGCACGCCGTCAAAGAGCGCGCGGAAGTGGTCGGCGGTCTGCTCGATGCTCTTCTTTACGCCTTCGCGGATGGCGACGCTGGGGACGACGATCACGAATTTGGTGAAGCCGTATCGCCGGTTCAGCTCGAAGATGGTGCGCAAATAGACATAGGTCTTGCCGGTGCCGGTCTCCATTTCCACGGTGAAATCCATGTCTTTGGACGACAGTTTGGTAGAGATAGGTAGGGCATTTGCGGCCTGAACCCGCTGCAGATTTTCAAGAATGTCTGTGTCGGGATCCAACGTCAGCCGGTTGCCATAGCCCAACTTGCTGTCCCCTAGCGGTAGTTGCCACTCCTTGGCGGGCGGCGCGACGGTGAACACGCTGGATTCCGGCACCTGGCCGTCGAATAGGTCACATACCGCCTCTATGGCGCCTTGCTGGTGGGGCAGATCGGCTTCAAACAGAAACTTCACAGCGCGGCGATCCTAGAGATCAGCTTGTCATTAATGCGCTGGCGCAGGATGGCGGCGACATTGGCCTTGGCGGCGGCCGAGGCAAAGCCACTGTCCTTGAACCAGAAGGCGGTCTGGCCGGCGGGCGCCAGCTCGGCGCGCCAGGCGGCGATGCCCAGGGCCAGTTCCTCGGCCTTGGCGTCAGCAATCGTGCCCAGGCACACCATAAGCGCGCCACCGCCAAAGCTGTGCACGGTCTGGCCGGCAATGGTGCGGGCTTCGCTTGGCATGGCGAGATCGATGCCAGTCTTCAGCATCAGCTCGACCAGCAGATCATCCTCGCTGCGACCGGCCAACACATTGTCCACCGCGTCCAGCAGACTGCCGGCCAGATCGTCGCCATCGGGCTGCCAAGGGCGCAGATTCGACGTGGCCAGCTTGTAGACGCGGAAGCCGGCGTCGAAGTCCTTGCCGGGGTGCTCGGCCTTGAGCTTTGATCCGGCGCGACGCAAGCGTTCCTTGGTCAGTTCGGCGATATTACGCGGCTTGCCGATGGAATCGCAAAACTCCACAGCGACCTTTTGCTCGGACTTTGATGAGTCAAGAGGTTCAGGAATTTGAACGAGGATATAACGGCGGTTACCACCATCGACGGCATTTTGAGCTAAAACAGCATGACCTGTAGTGCCGGAACCAGCGAAACAGTCGAGCACTATATCGTCAGGTTCAGTCACATAAGAAATAAATGACTTAGCATCGGAAATAGATTTAGGGTTATCAAAAACGCGGCGTCCTTCAAATAAATTTGTCAGTTCATTGGTAGAGGACTGGGCGTAACTAAAAAATACGCTGCCCATGACCTGATCTTTATTTTCAAATATATTGGTTCTTACACGAGGGACGGTAGTTTCATCTGGGCCGAATACAATCCTTCCCTTGTCCACCTCTTCCCAAAATCGTTCCGGAGTTGGATAGCGCCAACCACTGGTAGGGAGTTTTACCGGTCTGCGCGTTTCGGGGTGTAAAACTTCATACGTAGGGCCTCCGCCGCCGGGCCAATTGATGTTTCCGTCGTCTCTAAACGGCCCTTTTGCATCCACCTTTCTGAAGCGCGTCAAAGGCTCTCGTGGGTCCTCGGCGGGAATGGTTTCATAGAACGCCAGCAGCTCGCCCCTTATCGCTTCCCAGTCATCACCGTATTCGCCAACCAATCGATCAAAGAAGGCCTTTAATTCCTCAACTCCTGACTTTAGGCCACGGAACCGAGTATCCAATTTCTTTAGTTCGATCTCCGACTTGAAACAAATAACGGCATAATCGTGGCCAATTGAGAAATATTTCGCATCATTTTTTCTGTTTCTTTCAAATACAAGACATCCAACGAAATTTTCTTCTCCGAAAATTTCAGCCATAAGTTTATAAAGATTTGCAAGTTCAGTATCATCAATAAATATTGAGATGATTCCATCGTCCCTGAGCAGTTCTCTTACAAGCATCAATCTTGGATACATCATGTTTAGCCAGTCGGTATGGAACCGCCCGCTGGACTCTTTGTTGGTCGTTAGCGCAACTCCATCGGCGCTAAACTGACCAGTCAGTTGTTGGTAATTTCGCAAACTATAGGAATAGTCGTCGGGATAAACGAAATCGTTCCCCGTGTTATAGGGCGGATCGATGTAAATCAGCTTGACCTTGCCCGCGTAGCTACGCCGCAGAAGCTTCAGCACCTCCAGATTGTCGCCCTCGATCATGATGTTCTGGGTGCTGTCCCAATCCACGCTGTCGGCCTTGGCCGGGCGCAGCGTGCCCTGGCTGGGGGTGAGGGCGTGGGCGCGGGCGGCGGCTTTGCCCTTCCAGTTCAGGCCATAGCGTTCCTCGCCGGTTTCCACCGCTTCGCCCACCAGCTGGCGCAGTATCTCCACATCAATCCGGCCATCGCGCACGATCTGCGGAAACAGCGCCTTCAGCCGCGCCAGATTCTCGGCCGCCACATCGCCGCTGCCGGCGGCATCATCGGTGGCGGGGGGCAGGGTCATATCCGTCATCATCAGTCTTCCAGTGGCTGGCCCAATTCGGCCAGTCGTTTGTTAAGGGCTTGGCGATCAGCTTTAAGCTGCAATTTCGCTTTGTCATGCGCCTGTTGGGACAGCTTCACCACCTGGCGCAAGGTGGTGAGCTCGGCAGCTTCCTTCGTTGTCAGATCGCGCTTCAATGGCTTTTCCTCCGCAGGCTGCTTCAGGGCGCGGTTTCGCTTGCGAAGTTGGGAGAGTTTCCGCCGCTGATTGCGGGTGAGAGGGCCCTTGTGATCGGGTTTGACCACCAATGCATGCATTTCGGCCTGCGTCAGCGGCTTTGGCCGTTCGACTGGCTGAGCCGGGGCCTCGTCTTCCATTCCGTCATCATTACCATGGCCAAACCAGTCAGGCGTGTGCGGGCCAATGATGGTGCCGCCGCCGAGATAATCGCCTTTGCCCACATGCCCCTCCCTAGATGAGAATTTGCCAACCACCATTTTTCTGACGATGCGCTGCCGGGACCGACTTCATTGCTCGACAGGGTCATCATTCACGTGATCTTTGCTGGCAGCCGCGCGCTTCACCGGCAGTGCTGCCCGCGCCAAGGCCTTTTCTCTCCTGATCGCTTGAGCCAGCTTTCTTGCCGCTTCCGCTCGCGCCTCTGCTGCCAATTGGGCGCTTTTGGTCTCGCGTGGTGTTGGAGTGCGCGGCTTGGATGATGCCGGCCACGCCGCCCGCTGTTTGGCAACACCGGCCATGGCCAGCGCCGCATCAAGTGCCCGGTCCAGCGCCTGCACGCTGCCATAAGGTTCGTCATCGTCAAGGGCAGGCGTCGGCGTTGGTGCCGCCTTTTGCTGTTGCTTCTTGGGCGAGGGCGGCGCTGATTGCGGCTTCAGCCGATCCAGCATCACCTTTTCAAGACGGGAAATAGCCTTGGGCTTGTCAGCTGTGCGCAGCAAGGCAAGGCCGGCTTCCTGCACCGGGTCAAGCGGGCGGTTGGTGACGCTGGCGGGCTTCTTCTTCGCCTTTGCCGGCTTTGGCGGCTTGGCGCCCGGTGCTTTGGCCTTGGACGGTTGCGGGGTCGCAGTGTTGTTGGCGGCCCCATTGGTTCGGACTGAACGCGTTCGGCGACCGGTGCCAAACCAGCTATAATCCCAAGGGCGAATGAGTGTGCCGCCACCGAAATAGCTGCCCTTGCCCAACGCCCCACCTCCTACGCCAACAAGTTGGAAACAGAATCGCGCTTCTGCTTCAAAACACGGGCTTTTTCACCCAATGCCACGGCTTCGCGCAAGCGCTTTTCCGCTTTCGCCGCCCGGGCGGCCGATTGCCATTCTGCGTCAGCCAGCCGCCAATCGGCCAAGGCCTGCCGACGCGCGGCGGCCGCTTCGCTGGAGGCCAGCAGGCGGAACGCGCCGCCAGTGATGCGGGCAGCATTGAAGGCCTCCACCCGTTCAATCAGCCCATCATAAAGCGCAGCCAGATCTGTGCGGGGCAGTGCCACCATAGCCAAGCTGGCAATGAAAGCCCGAGATTGGGCGTCTGCCGTCAAGGTCGGGCTGGCAATCATGGGGCCAAGGGCCAGCGTGCGCCCATCCTCACCGATGTGCCGGGTAGCCAGGCTGATGGTGACCGCGTCACCGGCCGTGATCAGCATGATCGGCGCAGGAATAGCCCGGTGGATGATCTCGACCAACCGGGCTTTGGCTGTCCCATTGAGCGTGAGAGCAAGGATGTTGATGGCCGGCACTGTTGGCGGATTGGCGGTTATGGCGATGGTGGGCGTTGACAGCTCGGCCAGCCAGTCAAGGCGTGCAATGCCTTCGTCGACCAGCTTTGCATCGGCCTTCCGGGTGGCGCCATGATCGATCAGCACCGTCTTGGCGATGCGCCGATCCACACGGGCCTCTGGAGGCAGGCCGAAGGCGTTTATGATCGCAGCAACAAGATCGCTGGCCATGATCGCTCAGCCATCGCGCGGTTGCGGCGGTGGCAGGATGGCCAACCAGGCGACCACCTCCCAATCGTCGAGATCGCCGCCGCCGGCAACTCCAGCCCCGCCGCGGCTGAACAGGGCATCGATCGCCCGTTCTTCGGCCTTGCCGCCAACGGCCGCCACCGCCCGTTCCAGCAGGTTGGTCCAGGTGCCCATGCGATCGCCATTGTGGGTTGCCCGATCAAACCGGGCCCAAGCTTCCTGCACGGTCGCCTCGGGCAGAGAGGCGGCCAAGCGCAGCAGGTCCAACGATTTTTTCGGATTGCTGTGGGGGACCACCACAACCTCGTCCATCCCGATGTACACCAGCGCGTGGGGGCGCAGCGGATCGGCCGGATCGAGTGTCGCCAGGGCGGCCTCGGTTTCAGCGCGGAGGATGAACAAGGCACCGGGTGGAAAATCCTCTGAGGCCGGGATCGGGGCATAGATCCCCGGAATCGCCGGCGCATCGCGCAGCTGTTCGGGAAGCTGGGTGAAGTCCATGCGCAGGTCGTTCAGCGTCATGTCGGTGATCGACACGCCGCTGTTCAGATCCTCGAGGTCGATGGCGCGGGATTGCAGGGCTTCCAGCTGGCGCCGCCGGTAATCAAGATCGTTCATCCGATCACCGGGTTCGACCTCGATGATGTTTTCCTCGCCCGTCGCAGACACGTCGAGCAGCTTCATGCGGCCTGACACGGTCTTTTGCAGGCCGATGTAGGCGTCGAGGTCCATGTTGGGCCAGAAGTTCACCAACTGCACAGCGGCGTTGCGGGAGCCAAGACGATCGACGCGACCAAAGCGTTGGACGATGCGAACCGGGTTCCAGTGGATGTCGTAGTTCACCACCGTGTCGCAGTCTTGCAGGTTCTGGCCTTCGCTGATGCAGTCGGTGGCGATAATGATGTCGATCTGCCGATCTGTCCTGCCGCCACGAGAACCGGGTGAAAAAGCGTCCAACAGGCTGGCCAGATCAGATGCAATGCCGGGCACGTTTGTCTTGTTGGCGCCCGAACCCGTCACCAGAGCGAGTTGGGCTGGATACTCCTCTGCCAGAGCGTCGTAGAGATAGCGTGCCGTATCCGCGAAGGCGGTGAAGATCAGCAGTTTGCCATTGCCCGCGTTGAACGGCTCGCGCCGCTTCTGGGCGATGTGCTCCTTCAGCTTGGCCAGTTTCGCATCCCGGGCAGCGGTGATCGGCCTGGCCTTTGCCAACAGCGAGAGCAGGCGTTGACGGTCATGGTGCAGATCCTGCAACCATCGCGGCAGATCAGCATCTGCCAGCAGCAGCTTGACCCGCTTGCCGATACCAACCTCATCGACCAGCGGGTCATCATCATCCAGGTCTTCGATGCTGGGCGCCTCAAAGGTGTCATCGTGGGCGTCGATCCGTTTGATGAGGGCATCGACCTCGGCCAGCTGCCGTTCGATGGTTAGGACAAACGAATGGATCGACGACTCCATGCGCTTCAAGAGATTGACGCGCATGAGGCCAACCAGGCTCTCTTCGCGGTCTGACTGAAGGAAGGTGCCCTTGCCTGACACCGCCTGGCTGTAGCGCCGCTCATACGCCTCGCGCTTGCTGTCGAGGACGTATTTCATCGGGGCATAGGCGGCCAGCGTCAGGCGTCGGATTTCTTTGTTGATGTCGCCGATAGGCGGGAATGCGCCCGTCGTATCCGTGTCCGCATATATGTTGATGGGCGTCCGCTTATCAGGAAATCTTCCTGTCTCGTCAGTGCCGTAGTACTTCTCGATATGCTTACGTGAACGGGCAATGGTCAGCAGGTCCAGCAGCCGGAAGTAGTCAAACCCAAGCATATCAAGCAGCCGCTCGGATGAACGCCGCTCGTCAGTGAGGGCCTGCCATTTGTTGAACTGGCTTTGTGCCAGACGAACCGTTGCCGTGATGCTGGAGATGCCGTGGCCGGCCAGGGCGTCATCCTTGCCTTCAGTTGCGAACGCGATCTGGTTTTTTAGGTCGTTCAGGCGATTGTTGACCGGGGTTGCCGAAAGCATGAGCACTCTGGTGCGAACACCCGTCTGGATGATCTTTCGCATTAACCGATCGTAACGGCTGTCATGCTCGGCACCGGTGGGCCTGTTTCGGAAATTGTGGCTCTCGTCGATCACGACCAGGTCGTAGTTGCCCCAGTTGATGTGATCGAGGTCGATATCGCCCGATAGACCGCCGTCGCGCGACAGATCAGTGTGGTTGAGCACGTCATAGTTGAACCGATCGACAGCGAGGTCATTGCGGGTGTCGTTCTGTCGCCAGATGGTCCAGTTCTCGCGCAGCCGCTTTGGCGCGAGTACGAGCACGCGGTCGTTGCGCAGTTCGAAGTATTTGATGACCGCCAGCGCCTCGAAGGTTTTGCCCAAACCGACCGAGTCAGCCAGGATGCAACCGCCAAACCTCTCCAGCTTTTCGATCGCGCCAATCACGCCATCTCGCTGAAAGCGATACAGCTTCGACCAAATTCGGGTCTGGCGAATGCCGGTGGCGGCTTTCACCGTCGTCGTGGGGTCCGTCTCGGCGATCTCACGAAAAAGGGTCCGAAGCGATTGAGCATAAACGCGAGGGACTGCCTGCCTGCCGGCAAAATCGGAGAGCGCCAGAATCAGACTGTCTGCTGGCTTGGCTCCATGCCAATGGCTCGCAAACATCGACTTGAAGTAGCCGACCTCCGAAGGGTCATCAGCCAAGGTCACCATTCCGATTGCCGTTTCGGGGACCAGCCCGAGACCGCCCAGCGTCAACGAGCAGGAACCGGCCATGGCAATGTCGGCTTCGCCCGTTGCGATGATCCATGACTGTGCCAGAGGAAGCTTGGCTGCGCGCACCGATCCAGCGGAAGTCAGTGCATTCAATGAGACGTCCGCGAGCTTGCGCGACCGCAATCCGTTTCTGGCTCGGCGCTCCTCAAACGCTCCGGGCAATTGAGTGTATGGTTGCAAGTCACCGGAGACGAGGAGTTCAACGCTTATACCAAGCCCCGATTCAGGAACCGCAGCGGCTAAGCCCCCTAACGTCAAATTGTGAGTCGCAAGCTGGAGGCGGGTACCTGTTGCCATCGCATTGCTCAGCAAATCGATGGGCCGGTCGCCCGGCGAATTTGTCACGATCCTCATGCCGCCAGCATCACTGATTGTGTATGAATCTGACAAGCCCTCCCGAAACAGAGCGGGCTGATCCGACGATTGAATGCAGCATGCGTCTTTAAGCCGAATTGGCACCTCTAAACCTTGGGATGCGGGGTGAACCGGGCTGACCGGCTGATGTGCGCTCCTTCCTGAACAAAATAGCTGTGCGGAACGGCGATAGAACGCTAAATCGGTGCGCGTGGATCGGTGGAGAGGCAATCAAGGCAGGAGGGGCATCCGGGAGTGTGGATTGAGTCTATCAGGATCGAAGGGGGCACTCTCGATGGATTCCTTCAGCAGCTATGTCCCGGCCTGAATGTTCTCATCGGCGGCCGTGGCACCGGTAAGAGTTCGATCATCGAGCTCATTCGCTTTTGCCTTGGAGCGCCCCCCTCGTCAGACGCCATCGCCAAAGACGCACTCGAGCACGCCCTGGGCGTGCTCGGGGACGGAAAGATCACCATCACTCTTACCGACGGAAAAGACCGCCTCGAAGTGTCGCGCATAGCGACCGATGAGAGCGACAATTGCCCTTTTGAGGTCACACCCCCTCTCGTCTTCTCCCAGAAGGAGGTCGAGCAGATCGGCGCGCGCTCGCAATCCCGGATTCGATTGGTCGATACCTTCGTCTCGGGGAGGGGCGCGGCCGCGGCGAAGCAGGGCCCGCTGCACTCGCGGATCAAATCGACCTCCAGCGAAATCCGCAGCCTGCTCGTCGAGATCGACGACATCTCCGAGAAGTTGCTCGCCTTACCCAAGCTCCACGCCAAACTGGCCGAGCTTCGGCAACAGGGGGCGGCGCAACGAGCCAGAAGCGCCGAACTTGATTCGCTTCGGCGCCAGCTCGATATGCTAATGCCGCTCGCCAGCGCGGCCAATGTTCGTGCCGCCTCGATCGAGCGATCCGCCGTCAGGCTCGGCGACTGGACGGACGAACTTGAACTCATGGTCAATCGCCCGCCGACGATCGAGGTATGGCCGACCGAGGCAGCGACGCCTGACCAGCTCGAACCACACCGAAATCGTCTTGCCGCGGTCAATCAGACCCTGGCGACCGCCATCGCCGAATATCGCAGGATAACGGCAGAGCTGGAAACGCTTCGACAAACGGCACAACGCGAGAAATCGGCGGTCGAAGCACAAGGCCGCGAGGTCCGTCAGAAAATCGAGGAGCAGCAGAAAGGCGCAAGCATCCTCGATCGGCAGATCGCCGAGCTGAGTCAGGAAATCGCCGCGCTCAACTCGTTGGAGGCGCTCAGGGCTGAGCGGATCGAACGGATTGATCGCGTGAGCCATCAACGGCAGACGGCGCTCGACGAGATGCACGCGCAGACCCTGGCGTTTACGCACAGCCGTCACCAGATTGCAGCGAAGCTCACGACCGCGCTGGCACCGGCAATCCGTGTCACGGTCAAGCCGCTGGCAGATTACCGCTCCTATGTCAGCGTGCTGAACGGCGCCCTGCGCGGGAGCGGTCTGCGCTATCGTGAGCTGGCCGACCGGATCGTGGAGACCTTCAGCCCGCAGGAGATCGCGATCCTGGCGGAAAAGGCAGATGCAAACGCGATCGGGTCGGCGCTGGAGATCAGCGAGGAGCGTGCGCATCGTCTCGCTGAAGCGCTGCGCGGAGACGCAGGAACCGAACTGCTCGTAACTGAGGTCGGCGACGAGGTCGTGATCGAGCTGCTCGACGGCACCAGCTTCAAGACAACAGATTTTCTGTCGATGGGCCAGCGCTGCACCGCCGTCCTGCCGATCATTCTTCAGCAAAACGAACGCATCATCGTTCTCGATCAACCTGAGGACCATCTCGACAACGCCTTTGTGGTGGGCACGCTCGTCCAGGCGATCCGCGCGCGCAGCGGTTCCGCCCAAACGATCATCGCAACCCACAATCCCAATATCCCCGTGCTCGGCGGCGCGGATTGGGTAGCGCACCTTGAATCCGATGGAGATCGCTGCTTCGTTCAGGTCGCCGGTGCCCTGGAAGAAACCGAGGTCGTGAACGCCATCACGAATATCATGGAAGGCGGTAGGGAGGCGTTCCAGCGGCGAGCAGCTTTCTATGCCGAAAGTATCGCCAGTGGCACTTGATCCTGTCCGCAAGTTAGGTTCGACGGACCCGCGTGAGCGACTCGATGCCGCGCGATACCTCGCCGACCATGCCCAGGATAGCCAGTCAGAACTGATCGAAAAGGCGCTTGCCGTCGAGACAGTGGCGTGGATTGCCAGTGCCCTTCGGCGTGCGCTCCAGCGCATTAAACCGACAGAAGCCCGCCGTGCCGTGCCGGAGCGGACCGATGTTTCTCCCGACCAGACAGCGGCGATATACTCAGAAGCACTCGAAACGACCGCCAAACAGATCATCCATGAGATCGAACCCATTCTAGGCACACTGCGCTTGTCGGCGGAGACTGAAGTGCCCAACTTTGAGGGCTCAGATACCAAACGTGGGCTCGATCGGATGGAGGCACTCGTCGCCGGCTTGGCACGATTGCGCCGTGCCGCAAGCGCCCCGAAGATTGAAGAGTTTTCGCTCAACCACTGCATCTATGAGTGGATCGAGGAGGAGGTCGGTCACGGCCCTGTCAGTGTCCTGCGTGCTGGGCCGCAGGAATGCACCGTCGAGGCCGACAAGGGGCTGGTGTGCCTTGGGTTCGCAAACGGCCTGCGCAATGCCATCGACGCAACGGTTGCCCTGGATGTAGAGGAAGGGAGCTTTCCCGAAATCACCGTCAATTGGGGGATCACGGACAAGGACGTCTGGATCGCAATCGTCGACGCCGGCGTCGGGTTTCGCGGCAATGTCACGCGGGCTTTCGAGATCGGTTCAACGACCAAGGCCGGGCATCTCGGGATGGGATTGGCTACCGCTCAGCAGGCGCTGATCTCGCTCGGCGGCAGCGTGCGTTTGATCCCCGCTGAGCGCGGGGTACGTTTCGAGATGCGCTGGCCGAAGGCAATCATCTGATGCGCATTCTGCTGGTCGAGGACAAGGTCGACTTCGCGGCGTCAATCGAGAAGGCGATTATCGCAATCGACGGCTGCGAGGTCATCTGGAAGCGGAGTAAGGCCGGGGCACTAGGCGCGCTCGAGCAGGAATCTTTCGATGTCGTGATCCTCGATCGCCGCATTCCTACCGAAGACGACTTTCTCGACGATCATCAAGATCATGGTTGGGCGGTATTCCAGACGATCGCCGAACGGAAGCCCGGCACCTCGGTCTGGTTCCTCACCGGCACGGTCGATGCTGATTTTGCCGTTGAGATGTTGAGGGACCACGGCCGACGCGGTGACATTCATTGCTGTGGCCGCGACGACCCTGTCCATCAGGTATTCTGGAAGGACAAGATGACCAAGTGCGTCGCGGCAGTCCGCGCGTTTCGGGCCGATGTCCAGCAGACAGATCAAATCCACCTAGAGTATGCGGGCACACCCATCAATCTCAGCGCGGATGAAATCCGCCTACTCAAGTTGTTCGGACGCAGGTATGGCGGCTCGAAGATCGAGATACGCTCGTTGGCCGGCGGTCTTTCCGGGGCAAGAGTCTTGCGAGTGACGGTGTTCAATGGGGCTGGAGCGCCGCAAATCACTTCCGTCGCCAAGGTCGGAACTTTTGACGAAATCGAGGTCGAGCGGGGCAAATATCATGCTGAGGTCGTGAAGCTGGCGCCCGGCTCCTTTCCTCAGATGACTGCTCAGATTGGGCTTGGTGCCGGGCAATATGCAGGCATCTTCTATGGGGTGGTGGGCACCGAGGTCAGAAACCTGTTCGATTTGCTTGACGATGATCCGGCAGCCAGTGCAGCTGTACCGGTCAAGCTTCGCGCCGACCAGGCCACCTGGCACGGCGCACGACAGAGCGAAAGGCTGCGTGTCTCCACGATCCGACGCAGCTTAGTCAGCGACGTCGTTCTCCAGGGCCTCGGCAATGAATTGGTCGGCTTCGAGTTAGGACCGGTCGAAGCCATCGAGATCGAGGTCGCGCGCTGCGTCCAACACTGCGATCTACACTGCGCTAATGTGCTTTTCGACGATGTCGCCCGCCCTATGGTCATCGACTATCCCGAGATCGGGCGTTCGCTCGCGTCGCTCGACCCCGTCGCCTTGGAACTGAGCACGATATTCCACCGGGACGCACCAGGCCGCGCGGGATGGCCGTCTGAGGATCAAGCGATAAACTGGACCGACATCGATCAGTTTTGCGCTGGCTCCCCCTACGATGCCTATCTTCGAGCGTGTCGGACCTGGGCGTTGGAGATCGCTGGCTCGGAGCGCGAAGTCTGGGCAGTCGGCTACAGCTATGCCCTGCGGCAATTGAAATACGCTGATACGGACAAGACTCTTGCAAGGGCCATTATCCGGGGATGCGTTGCGCGCTTGTTAGGCGGGGCTGCCGATCCTGCGTAGCCTTTGAGCGCCAGGTTCATGTTCGAGGTGTGAACCGCGCCGGGTTTGTCGGAGCCTATTTGGTTTGAGTCACGCGGTGATAGCCGCTCCGTTGATCATGCCATAGCAACGTTCCTCTGCTTCTGCGGACGGGATGTTGCCGATGGGTTCGAGCAGTCGGCGGTGATTGAACCAGTCGCCCCATCCCAGCGTGGCGAATTAAACGGCTTCAAACGACCGCCACTGGCCGCGTTGATGGATGACCTCGGCCTTGTAAAGGCCGTTGATCGTCTCGGCCAAAGCGTTGTCATAGCTGTCGCCGACGCTACCGACCGATGGCGCGATCCCGGCCTCGGCAAGCCGTTTAGTGTAACGGATCGAGAGATACTTGCTACCGTGATCGGAGTGATGGATGAGGCCGGCGCGCATGGAGTGCCTGTTCCGGCGCATCCAGGACCAAGCCTGCATGCGCGGTGAGTTATCCTCGCCAGCCCACGATGCGGCGGGCGAACGTGTCGATGACGAACGTCCCATAGACGAACCCTGCGCCGGTCAAGACGTACGTGGACCGAAGGGCGGCGAAGCCGACTCCGAGACCCAGAGCATGTCAGGTGCGGGCGTGTGGGACTGCCGATTGACCCGGTCCAGCGGGCATGGCGCCGAGCGACCGCAGATCGTGGTGCGTACCGGCTTGCCCCGAATCACGTCCGCCCGCGCCATCGTTCGCATCAGCGGGGCAACCGCGCGGCGTGCAACATCGAAACCTTCACGTGGAAGCTGATGCCAGATCTTGCGGACACCATAGACACGGAAGTTGGCATCCAACATGCGACGCTCTTCGTTCCTGAGCGCGGCGTCCCGCCGCGCTTTGTCGGACAGCCCGGTTGGATCATCGCGCTTGGCAACATGCGCATGTTAGGTAGACGTGGCGATCGGCAACAGCCTGCAGATCGGCTCGCCTCCACGAACGGCGCGGTGTTCGTCGATGAACGCGATCATCACTTCAACGGGCGGTCGAGCTCCGCCATGGCAAAGAATGCCTGGGCCAACATCCCGGCGCGCTCCAACCGCAAGCAGCGCTTCGCCTTCTTTGGCTGGCTCCACCGACAGCGCAATCTTATCGAGCGCTTGATCAGTCGTATTACGCACTTCCGTTGTGTCCCAACCCGCTATGATAAGCGCCCGGAAAACTAACTCGCGGCCGTCAAACTCATCTACGCTCGCATCTGGTGCAACCCGTAATGAGTCCACTTCCCGCGGGCTCGAGCCAGCAGCAATCAGCTTGTAGTACTTGAATGTTGATTCAGCCTAATATACCCAGTGGGACGTTTAGGACACGCCGTTGCTTGGTACACAATCAAAGCACGGAAAAGCCGAGGTGGGCACAATAATGTTGCTACTTGCTATTCTGATATCCAGTCTTACATGCGGATTTATTGGTTCGTTTATAGCTAGAAATAAAGGAGTTCGTGAAAGCACTGGATTTTTATTTGGCTTTTTTCTTGGGCCAATTGGTCTTGTTGTGGTTGCATTATTGAATTCGGAGAATTCAGGCCGAATTCCTGTTTCAGCTATATTTGATGGAAATCGAGATTTGTCAAATGAGCGCTATAAGCTTTGGTTAGCACAGAAATACAACATAATCAAAAATGATATATTAGATCGATATGTTGTTGGCGGAGAGTCATTTTCAAGTTTGGAGCAAGGGCTTGGCTATGCTGATCAACTTGAAAATATTCAATATGAGAAACGAAAAATTCAGGAAAATGGCGTCAAATTCAACAAAAAACTATTCATTTATTTCACTATCATTTGCATTACGGGCGCTACAATACTCTTTGTCAGAAAGCGGGTGATCGATTACATCGATCATCGTGAGGCGATTTCAGTCGCAGATGAGGCTGTCGCAGCAAGGCGAAGGCAGATTTCCAGCGCTCTGGCTAGCGCCAACTTACCTTTAATTCCATCGGCAGAAATGACTGACGTTGACTATAAGAACCATATGTCAACTTCGGACCTTAAGGATTTAAACTTTTTGACGAGCGTTGTGACCAGTCCGGATGGAAAATTTGGAGACAAATGCTCAATCAGTGTCGCAGATAGCTACTCGACGGATTATTCTGGAAAGTCGATCTGGTTTGGCTCTTCAGAATCTCCGGATAAAGTTCGAGAATTTTACGAAAATCAACTAAAGAAAGCTGGCTTTACAAGGGCTAGCCGATTTCATGTTGATGATGAAGATAGGATTGAATATGCTAACAAAGAGTACGTCGTTTTTCTTACATCATCACTTATTGAAGGAAGAACAAATGTCGGCATATGCGTTCTAGGGCGGCAGATAATGGAGGATTCATTGAAAAATAAACAAATCTATGAAGCAAAAATGGCAAAGATTGAGGCTAATTATAATGCAACACAACGCCGAATTGAACGGCAGTTAAGATCATATGGCTTGGGATACTAGACGTAATTTGACAGAAGTGCATTTTTAGGATTCTCAAGAGTCGCTTGGAGTGACTCATAGGATCGCGAATTGTGGAGGCTGGCTATAACGGAAGTTTGACGGAGCGAGCTTGCGGATTGGCTTCGGACTTTTGTGGCAGAGTTGGGTGATCGGCGCCGTGCCCTGGATGTACCCAGGTTATGTGGAGGGCCTGATCGGTCCTGGTCATCGCAACAGCGTACAACCGATGGCGCTGCGCTCGTTTGTTCATTCCCGACAGTGGTGACAGATACATCATCGCCGGCCATTATCATGTTATCACGTAATCGTGTTAACATGCGAACGTGGGGGTGTGATGAGAGGCAGCTTGGTGCTCGTCGCCGGAGCGGCGTTTGCGGCGGGGGTAGCGGTGGGCCATTTGGGCGGGGCCAGCATTTTTGGCTATCGCTCTGAGGATGAGTGTCGTGTGCGCGAGATGCAAAAGCTTCAAGCGGACTCGAGCGGGGCCAGATTCGCCATCGTCGAGTATTGCATTCAATTCCGCAAATAGGGCGAGACCATGCCGACCATCGCCATCGTGAGCCAAGAGGGCGGCTCGGGCAAAACGACCTTGGCCGTTCACCTGTCCACCGCTGCGAGCGCCGCTGACCTGCTTCCCGTTTCCTGGGCCGTTTTGAGCTGGAAT
>NZ_NOXT01000105.1 GCF_002251755.1 Sandarakinorhabdus cyanobacteriorum | reverse complement strand
CGGCCAGTGCAGACACGCTACTCCAACCCGCCCACACAAGCCGAAACCGGTGATCAGCATCGCCCAGCTCGACGGCTCGGGCACGATTTCGACATTGGTGACAATGCCCACGCCCGAATCCCCGTCGAGGGTGCCGTTGCCGGCACCGCTCTGGCCGGTGCCGCTGAGGCTTTGAAAGCGGATCGCCAGGTTGTGCAGGGTGATGGCCGTGCGCGCCGACGGCCCGGTGAAGTTCAGCACGAATTGCGACGAGGTGACCGGGAAGGGATTGCTGGCCGTGCCGAGATTGGCACCGCTGCCCATGTTCAACCCGTCACCGGCACCGCCCGTGCAGCCGTTGCCTTGCGTGCTGGTCTTCAGGCAGACTTGGGGACTGTTCGAGCCGCCAACCTGGGGGATGTTGAGACCGCCGCCGTTGGTGAAGATGACCTCATCAAACAGGGAGCCGCTGATCGTCGGGTTGCTGATATTCAGAAAGTCCGGGTTGTCACCGGTGGCACCAGCTGCAGCCGTCGAGAAGCCAACGGCGCTGATGCGCGCGCTGGTCATCGGCGCGGTCGAGGTGTTGATGATCTTGACGCCGAAGGTCCAGGCGCTGTTGACGTTGGAACCGACCGTGGTGTGGGTCACGCCCAGCAGCTGATAGGTCATGCTGCCGCTGATGTTGCTGAACTGGCGGGCGGCGCCGGCGCCATCCGACACGGCGTTGAAACGAACGCGCACGGCGCGGTCCGGGTCGCTGGTCAGTTCGGCCTGGGTAAATCCGATCTTGGAAAATTGCAGCGACACCGTTGCCGCCGCTTCGCCGGCGGTGGCCGCGGCGAGCAGGAGCAGGCAGGAAAGGCGAATTGCACGGTTCATATGTATTATCAAGAAGTTACTTCCTTCGCCTTATCGTTGATTCGCGACATTTCTGCATGACTAATGCTTCGTTAACAGCCATCGCTTTTCCTTTACGGGCCGCAATCGGCTAGAGATGCAACATGATCAGGCTTGAACCTGCCCTGTTGCTTGGTGCCATTGGCCATGGCGAAACCGGCGCGGTCGTGCGGCTGCTGACGGCGGAGACCGGCATGCTGGCAGCCTATGTGCACGGCGCGCGCGGGCGGCGGCTGCGGCCGATGCTGCAGGTGGGCAATGTGCTGGGTGTGGATCTGGTGACGCGCGGCGATGATCGGCTGCCGCTGGCGACGCCGCATCTGCTGGCGGCCAATCTGGCCATGCTGCATGGGCCGGTGGCGCTGGCAGTGGTGGATCATGTGGCCGCGCTGATCAGCACACTGTTGCCCGATGCTGTTCCGCAGCCGAGGCTTTACGGTATGGTGGACGCCCTGTTGATGGCAGCCGGCAGCGGCGCGGCGGCACACACGCTGGGCATTGCGCTGGCACGGCTGGAATTGGCGCTGCTGGACGAACTTGGCCTGGGGCTTGACCTGAGCAGTTGTGCTGCCAGCGGGGCCCGGGAGGATTTGGCCTTTGTGTCGCCCCGGTCGCGGCAGGCGGTGGCGCGCGGCCCGGGCCAGCCCTGGGCCAGCCGGCTGCTGCCCCTGCCGGCGTTTCTGATCGGCGACCGTGATGCCGATGCCCAGGCGGTGGGCGACGGCCTGCGGCTGACGGGCCATTTTCTGGCGCGCGATGCGCTGGCCGGCACGCGCCAGCGCGAGCGGCTGTTGCAGGGCCGTGCGCGGGCGGTGACGCTGCTGACCGCCGCCGCCTGATCAGCGATCGGTATCAGGCAGCAAAAAGCCGGCCACCGCGCGGTGACCGGCCTGTTGCCGAAATCCGGGGATCAGGCGACCGCGAGGCGACGGCGACGCAGCGTCGCACCCACCAGACCGAAGCCGGCGATCATCATCGCCCAGCTCGACGGTTCCGGCACGACCGTGCCCGCGGCCGACACATCGGCATTGTTGAGGATGACCTGGCCGCCCTGCGCATCCTGCGCGACGCCGTTGACGCTGGTGAAGCGCAGCACGAAGTTTTCGAGCCGCACCAGCGGTTGCGGGGTCGAGAAGTTGAGCGCGAACGTCTGGGTTTCGTGGGCACCCTTCATCACACCGCCGGTGCCGGTGGTGGAGCATTCGCCGAGCGTGCCGCCGGTCTTGAAGCAGATCTGCTGCGACGAGGACAGTTCAGGCGTGGTGAAGCCGGTGGTGTTGCTGAGCGAGAGGGTGGTGAAGCTGCCGCCGGTGGCGCCCAGGCTGTTGATCGGGCGATACTGGCTGCCAGCCGTGTTGGGATCATCGGTGGAGAAACCGAACAGGCCGACCACGGACGAGGTGAAATCGCCGCCAGTGCGGTTGCGCACCTGGGCGGTGAAGTTCCAGCGACGGCCTAAGTTGGTGATGCCGGTGTAGGTGAACACCACATCGGCGGTCAGATTGTCCTGCCGGATGCCGTCGACATAGCCATAGTAACGGCGAACGAAGCTGTGGCCGACCGAAGTGTCCAGGATGGATTCCGTGGCGGGATCGACCGGCACCACGGCACTGGCCGGCACAGCCGCAACGCAAGCTGCGATCAATCCAAAACCAATTGCAAAACGGTTAATCACGGTAAAGACCCCATTAACTCTGCGGAATCCTGTCCATTCCGCATTCCATGTACGGAATGGTTAATGCGCAAGATGCAGCATTTCAACGATTTTTTTTCTCCGTTCTGCTCTTAAGCCGGTTTTGGGCCGAAACGGATGATTTTCAGCGGCTAACAGGATTTGGAGGCGAACGGAAGGTAAATTAATGGTTAACGACATGCCGAAATCACGCCAATATTTGAAAATTCGGCGCACCACCGGGCCTGCCTGGTCGAATCATCGTCGCCGCCCGGCTGACGCAGTGGCCGGCGGCTTGCCGGTTGCCGGCTGGCCGGCTAACGCTGGGCCATGGCCAGCCTGATCCCCGACATGGAGCAGAATATTCTCGACGCGCCGTTCGATGCGGCGCTGGGCGAGCGCTATCTTGTCTATGCCCTGTCCACCATCACCGCCCGCTCGCTGCCCGATCTGCGCGATGGGCTGAAGCCGGTGCACCGCCGACTGTTGTGGGCGATGCGGCTGCTGCGGCTGAACCCGGATCAGGCCTACAAGAAATGCGCCCGCGTGGTGGGCGATGTGATCGGCAAATATCACCCGCACGGCGATGCGTCGGTGTATGACGCGATGGTGCGCCTGGCCCAGGATTTCGCCTTGCGCGTGCCGCTGGTGGATGGCCAGGGCAATTTCGGCAACATCGATGGCGATAACGCGGCCGCCATGCGCTACACCGAAGCGCGGCTGACCGATGCCGCCATCCGCCTGATGGACGGGCTGGACGAAGAATCTGTCCCCTTCCGCACCACCTACAACGGGGAAGAGGAAGAGCCGGAGGTGTTCCCCGGCCTGTTCCCCAATCTGCTGGTCAATGGCGCCGCCGGCATCGCGGTGGGGATGGCGACATCGATCCCGCCGCACAACCCGGTGGAAATTGTCGACGCCGCCCTGCACCTGCTTCACCAGCCCGATGCCGACACGGCGGCGCTGCTGCAATTTGTCGGCGGGCCGGATTTCCCCACCGGCGGCGTGCTGGTGGAGCCGCCCGAAAGCATTGCCGAGGCCTATGCCACCGGGCGCGGCAGTTTCCGGCTGCGGGCGCGCTGGGCGGTGGAGGATCAGGGCCGCGGCACCTGGACGATCATCATCTCCGAAGTTCCCTACCAGGTGCTGAAGGGCAAGCTGATCGAGCAGCTGGCCAGCCTGATCACCGAGAAGAAGCTGCCGATCCTGGCCGATGTGGCTGACGAGAGCGACGAGGCGGTGCGCATCGTCATCACGCCGAAATCGCGCAATGTCGATGCCGACGTGTTGATGGAAAGCCTGTTCAAGCTGACCGATCTGGAAGTGCGCGTGCCCTTGAACATGAACGTGCTGGATGAAGGCCGGCCGGGCGTGCTGGGGCTGAAGCCGGTGATCGCCAAGTGGCTGGTGCACCAGCGCGAGGTGTTGCTGGCCCGGTCGCGCTATCGCCTCGGCCGCATTGATGCGCGGCTGGAGGTGCTGGGCGGGCTGCTGAAGGCCTATCTGAACCTGGATGAGGTGATCCGCATCATCCGCGAGGCCGACGATGCCAAGGCCGAACTGAAGGCGGCCTTTGACCTGACCGATGTCCAGGCCGAAGCCATCCTGAACATGCGGCTGCGCAGCTTGCGCAAGCTGGAAGAGATCGAGATCACCCTCGAGAACAAGGCGTTGACCGAAGAGGCCCGTGGCCTGCGCACCCTGATCGCCGATCCGGCGAAGCAGACGGAGCGGCTGGCCGCCGATCTGACGGCCCTGCGCACCGCCTATGGCCCGACCACGGCGCTGGGCCGGCGCCGCACCAGCCTGGCCGCCGCGCCGCAGGTGAAGCTGGTGCCGATCGAGGCGATGATCGAGAAGGAGCCGATCACCATCATCTGTTCGGCCAAGGGCTGGATCCGGGCGATGAAGGGCCATGCCGATCTGGCCGGCACCGATGCGTTGAAGTTCAAGGAAGGCGATGGCCCGGCCTTTGCCTTCCACGCCCAGACGACCGACCGCATCGTGGTGGCGGCGAGCGACGGCCGCTTCTACACGCTGATGCCCGACCGGTTGCCAGGCGGGCGCGGCTTTGGCGAGCCGCTGCGCCTGATGATCGATCTGGCCAAGGGCGTGGAGATCGTGTCGATCTTCACCCACCAGCCAGAGCGGCGCCTGCTGCTGGCGGCCAGCGATGGCCGCGGCTTCCAGGTGGACAGCGCCGAGCTGCTGGCCGAAACCCGCAAGGGCAAGGCGGTGATGAACCCGCGCGACGGCAGCCGGCTGGCGGTGGTGCGCTGGATCGCCGCCGGGGATGATATGGTCGCCGTGATCGGGGAGAACCGCAAGTTGCTGGTGTTCCCGCTGGAAGAGCTGCCGCAGCTGCAGAAGGGCCAGGGCGTTGCCCTGCAGAAATACAAGGATGGCGGCATGAGCGACGTGCGGACGTTCGTGATGGCCGACGGGCTGAGCTGGCCGATGGGCGGCGGTTCGGGGCGGACGCGGACGGAGGCGGATCTGACGTTCTGGAAGGGCGCGCGGGCCAGCGCCGGGCGCATGCCGCCCACCGGCTTCCCCCGTGACAACAAGTTCAGCCTCTAGCCCTCGCCAGCCGCGCCGGCAGCGGTTAAAAGCCCGACATGACTGGTGTGATCCTTGTTGGCGTCCTCAACATCCTGATGTTTATCTGGTTTGGTTACCAGTTCAGCCAGGACAAGGCGAACGTGTGGAAAAAGCGGCGGCCGCCGGCCGAGACGGCTGACGATCAGCCGAAGCAGGATTGAGCCGATGGTGGTGATCGTCCTCATCCTGTTGTCGCTGGGCGTTGCCATGTTCATCATGCTCAGCGACACGCGCAAGAATGACAATTTCAAGCGGCTGGATCAGGGTGGCGACGCGCCGGTGATCGTGGATGCCGGCAGCGATGGCGGTGACGGCGGCGGTGGCGATGGTGGCGGCGATTGAGCCGCCGGTGACCGCAGATGCGCGCGCGGTGACCGATTTCGCGCGCTGGCCCTGAAGCCATGGGCGATTTTGGCCTGGGTTTCATCCTGATAACGATTGGCGCGCTGGCGCTGATCCTGGCCGCCGTCCGCTCGGGCAGCGGGGCCAGCCGGCCGCCACCCAGGCGCCGGGCCGATCGGCCGGCGCCACCCGATCCGATGCTCGACATTGATCTGAATCCCGACGTGGAACCCTGGACCGACCAGCCGCCGGTGCGCCGCCGGCGGGACTGATCCGATTGCGCTTGCGCGCGGCCTTCGAATCGATATAATTATGATATCGTATTTAATCGAGGAGCCGAACGTGACGTCTGCACATTCCAGTGATGGCAACCGACAGCCCAACCGCGAGGTGACGGGCGTGGGCGGCAATGGCATTGCCATGCTGTTCCTGCTGCTCATCAACCTGCTGGCATCGGGCGGCGCCATCCTGCTGCTGCTGGCCGATCCGTCGGGCGGGCTGGTGATCATCAACGGCCTGCTGCTGTTCAGTTTCCTGTTCATCCTGTCGGGCTTTTACAGCCTGCAGCCGAACGAGGCGGCGGCCATCACCCTGTTTGGCCAGTACAAGGGCACCGACCGCCCCAACGGCCTCAGGTGGACCTGGCCGTGGATGGGCAAGAAGAAGATTTCGCTGCGCGCCAACAACCTGATTTCGCAGCAGATCAAGGTGAACGACCTGCGCGGCAACCCGATCGAGATTGCCGCCCAGCTGGTGTGGCGCGTGACCGACAGTGCCCAGGCGCTGTTCGACGTCGAAGATTATCGCGGCTTTGTGACGGCCCAGGTGGAGGTGGCGGTGCGCACCATCGGCGCGCGTTATCCCTATGACGATTTCGAACACAAGGAAGTCACCCTGCGCGGCGATCATGAGCGTGTGTCGGGCGAACTGCGCACCGAATTGATCGAGCGGCTGGCCGTGGCCGGCATCACGGTGGACGAGTGCGGCTTCACCCACCTGGCCTATGCCCCGGAAATCGCCGGCGCCATGTTGCGCCGCCAGCAGGCCGCCGCCGTGGTGGCCGCCCGCGAAACCCTGGTGTCGGGCGCGGTCGGCATGGTCGAAATGGCGCTGGCCCAGCTTTCGGGCAAGGATGTCGTGGTGCTGGATGACGAGCGCAAGGCCGCCATGGTTTCCAACCTGATGGTGGTGCTGTGCGGGGAGCGTGACACCCAGCCGGTGCTGAACACGGGCAGCCTGTACCAGTGATGCGATGAGCGCGAAGAAGGCCTTTGCCCTGCGGCTCGATCCGGCATTGCACGACGCGCTGGAACGGGCCGCAGCGGCCGACTTCCGCAGCCTGAATGCCGAGATCGAGGTGTTGTTGCGTGAAGCGTTGGCCCGGCGCGGCGTGAAGGTGGCGGTGTCTCCCGCCCCGCGCCGGGGCCGGCCGCCGGCGGGGGATGGGTGTTGATCCTCCCCCTTTGGGGGAGGATCGGGATCAATCAGCGGGCTGCGTCGTCTAGCAGGGCGGTGATGCTGGCCGTATCGGCCGGGAAGCCGGCCGCCACCCAGGCGCGTTCGAAGGCGCCGAGGCGGCGGGCGACATCAGGGCCGGGCGCGATGCCGCGGGTGATGATGTCCTTGCCGGAGGCCGGGAGTTTTGGCCGCTGCCAGCCGATCAGCGGCTGGGCGGCGGCTGCCTCGCCAGCGATCAGCAGCCGGTCCACCACCGCCTCTGCGCCATCCTTGTAGGCGGCGGGCCAGGGCGGCGGCGGGCCGGCGGGCTGCACGGCGGCGACGAGGCGGATGCGCACGGCGTTGGCGAGTTTCAACCGCGCGCCAATCTCAGCAGCAAGGCGCGTGTCGCCGGGCGGCAGCAGCGCGGCGAGGCGGCGCGGCCAGGCAGGCGCCACCCCGGCGGCGGTTTCGGCGGCAATGGTGCGGGCCAGCACGGGCAGGCGGCCGTCCGCCAGTTCGGGCAGCACGGCGCGCCAGATGCCGCCTTCGATCATCGCGGCCAGCACCGGCACCGGATCGGCGACCAGCAGCAGGCCCTGCAGCTCCATGGCAATGCGCTCACGGCTGAGTGCCATCAGATCATTGGCGCGAGCGACGCAGGCGGCGAGACCATCGGCATCCAGCCTGGCGGCATAACGGGCGGAAAAGCGGAAGAACCTGAGGATGCGCAAATGATCCTCGGCAATGCGGGCCAGCGGATCGCCGATGAAGCGCACGCGGCGGGCGGCAAGATCGGCGCGGCCGCCGGTGAAATCATGGATTTCGCCATCGGGCAGGCCGGCATAGAGCGCGTTGATGGTGAAATCGCGCCGGGCGGCATCCTCCTGCCAGTCGCTGGTGAAGGCGACTTCGGCATGGCGGCCAAAGCTTTGCACGTCGCGGCGCAGGGTGGTGACTTCAGCGACCAGGCCCTCCCCCACCGCGGTCACCGTGCCATGGGCGAGGCCCGTCGGCACCGCCTTCAGCCCGGCGGCGCGCAGGCGGCGCATCACCTCCTCCGGGGTCAGGCGGGTGGCAAGATCAATATCCTTGACCGGCAGCCCGAGCAGCGCATCGCGCACCGCACCGCCGACCAGCCTGGTTTCCCCGGCGGCGGCATCGAGCGCGCCGAGCAGCGCGGCGCCGTCCGGCCTGGCCAACGCCGGCAGCAGCGGGAGATGATCGGGAATGGCCATCAGCGAACGGCCGCCAGCCGCTGGCTAAAGGCGACGATCATGCCGGCGGTCGCGCCCCAGATGTGGAAACGGTCGTGCCGGATCGTCCAATATTGGCGCTGGCGGCCCTGCCACATGGCGCTTTCCTGCACATGGTTGGCCGGATCGATGACATGGGCGAGCGGGACATGGAACAGCGTATCGACCTCGCCCGGATCAGCGCGCAGCTCCAGCCCCGGCGGCACCACGCCAACCACGGGGGTGACGATGAAGCCGGTGCCGGTGCGATAGGGATCGAGCGTGCCCAGCACCTCCACCACATCGGCCGGCATCGCCACCTCCTCCTCCGCCTCGCGCAGGGCGGTGGCGATCAGGCCGGCATCGCCCTCGTCCTGCCGGCCGCCGGGAAAGGCGACCTGGCCGGCATGGCGCTTCAGATGGGCGGTGCGGCGGGTGAGCAGCAGTTGCGGGTCAGCCTCGTTGGAAATGGCCATCAGCACCGCGGCCGGGGTCAGGCGATCGGCCGGTGGTGGCGGATCGCGGCCGAGATCCCAATCGCCCTGCGGGTTGGGAATCAGCGGCTGGGCCAGCAGGGCGCGCACCCGGTCAAGCGGCATCGCTGGCATCCATGAACGGGAAAAAGCGGCCGTCGCTCCACAGGCCCGGCGGTTCGCCGCCCTCTTCCAGCGCCAGATCGGCGAGGCGGTAAAAGGTGGCGCGGTTGACCAGCGCCATCAACCCGGCGCGGACGTGGAGATAGGGCCGGGGCGTGCCATCGGGATCGATGCGCACATCAAGGCCATGATCGGGGCCGCAGGCGACGACATCATCGGTGTTGAGGCGGAACAGGATGCGGCGTGCCGGCCCCTGCCCTTCCCAATCGGCGTCCACCGCGATGAACGGAGCATCCTCCACATCAATGTCCAGCTTTTCGACCGGCGTCACCAGCACATGGCTGCCATCCGCCTCCCGCCGCAGGATCGAGGCGAACAGCTTCACCAGTTCCTTGCGGCCGATCGGCGTGCCGGCGTGGAACCAGGTGCCATCGGCCGCAATGCGCATGTCGCTGTGGCCGCAATGGCTGGGGTGCCATTGCTCAACGGGCAGGCGCTTGCCGGCCCGCGACAGGGCGAGCAGTTCGGCAAACCGGTCTGCAGGGGATGATTCGGCGGTCACGCCTGCCTTATTGGCCGGGTGGCGGCTTCAGGCAACCTTGGCGGCGCGGGGGGCGACCAATTGCGCCGCCTCCACCGCCGCGATGCGCGGCAGGCCGGTGCTGGGCCCGCGCAGCAGCAGGCGATCATGATCGACCGGGCCGGGCATGGTCCACAGGCGGGTGGCCGCCGCCGAAAAGCCGAACCGGCCATAAAAGGGCGCATCACCGATCAGCAGCACCGGCGGTTCGCCAGCGGCATCGATGGCCGCCAGCGCAGCCCGCATCAGCGTGGTGGCAATGCCCTGACCCTCACGATCGGCGGCGACGGCCACCGGGCCGAGCAGCACCAGCGGCAGCCGGGCGCCATGCACGGGCTTCAGCCGGATCGACCAGCATTGCACGCTGCCCACCAGTTCATCGCCGTCCATCGCGACGAACGACAGATGGGCCAGCGGCTGGGCCCCATCGCGCAGGCGATAGGCGGTGCGGTTGTGGCGGGCGGGGCCGAAGCGGTGATCGAGCAGGGTTTCAATCGACGCGTGATGATCGCCGGTGGCGGGAAGGATCTGGAACACGTGGAGCTGGCACTTTCGGACGGCTGGGCAGAGACGGGCGGGCGCGCGGGGATGGCCGCGCGGGGCGCGTCAAAATCGTCGGTGCAGGGCCAGCAAATGCGTCATCGCCCGACTACATAACAGCCGGGCGATGAATGCGCAATGTATCGAATGCCTTGGCCTGATCAGTGCAGGCGGCGGTCCAGTCCGGCGATGGCGTCATCGGTCAGCCGGGTCTGCAGCGCCTTGTCCGCCTTGGCGGCGATGATGGCGGCGGCGGCCTTGGTGACCTGGGCGGCGACTTCGGCCTTCAGCTCGGCCGCGGCGCTGCGCTCGGCAGCGGCGATGCGCTGTTCGGCAGCGGCGGTGCGGCGGGCGATGGCTTCGCTGGCGGCGGCTTCGCTGGCCTTGACCAGATCGGCGGCTTCCACCTCGGCACGGGCGCGGATGGCGGCGGCATCGGCTTCGGCAGCGGCGCGGGCCTTTTCGGCACCGGCCAGCAGGGCTTCGGCTTCGGCGCGCAGAGCGGCGGCTTCGTCGAGCTGCTTCTTCACGCCGGCGATGCGTTCGTCCAGCGCCTTGGCGATCAGCGACGGCGCCTTGAAGACGACAACGGCCAGCACCAGGAAGATGGCGACGCCGGTGTAGACCCAGCCTTCGGCGTTGAGGCCGAGCAGCACGGGCTCTTCATGATGGGCGGCGCCGTGGGCGACGGTTTCGGCGGTCAGTTCGGCGGGTTCGGCCATGGCAAGGCTCCTCAGCGCGCCGCCAGCGCGGCCGACACGTCGGCAGCGGTGACTTCGATGCCGGCCAGCTTGGCAACGGCTTCGGTGGTGAGTTCGGTCACGGTCGATTCGAGGCCGGCACGGGCATTGGCACGGGCCAGATCGAGGCTGGCCGCTGCTGCTTCCGCATCGGCATCGAGCCGGGCGGCGAGTTGCTTCAGCCGGGCTTCGGCGGCCTTGGCAGCGCCATCGCGGGCGGCCGCAACAGCCGACTGGGCCGCATCACGCGCCTGCTTCATGCCATCATCATAGGCCGTGCGGATAGCATCGGCCTGGCCCTTGGCGGCTTCGGCGCGATCAAGATCGCCCGACACCTGCGCTTCGCGGGCATCGATGACCTTGCCCACCTTGGGCAGCGTCGGGCGCACCACAGCGACATAGAGCAGCGTGAAGAACACGCCGAACCAGAAGATCTGTGAAGCAAAACTGGCAGGATCAAACTGCGGCACGGATCATCCCCGGCGAAGCATGAGGGCAGGATCGGCGCCCGGCCGGCTGGCCAGGCGCCGGAACAGCAATCAGCCGAAGGCCAGCGCCAGCGCGACGACGGCGGCGATCAGGCCGAGCGCTTCGGTCACGGCGAAGCCGAAGATCAGGCGGGCGCCCAGCTTGTCGGCAGCGGCCGGGTTGCGCAGCGCGCCCGACAGGAACATGCCGAAGATGATGCCCACGCCGATGGCGGCGAAACCGGCACCCATGGCGGCAAGGCCAGCACCGATCAGCTTGTAAGCAGCGACTTCCATTTTACGTCCTTTTCGTGTGGTAAGCGGTTGAAAGGCTTAGTGAAGGTTGACAGCGTCGTTGAGATAGATGCTGGCCAGCAGCGCGAACACATAGGCCTGCACCACTGCGATCAGCAGTTCCAGCGCGGTGAGCGCGACATTGACCACCAGGGGAATGGCGCCCAGCGCGATGTTGTAGGCACCCAGGCTGACGACGAAGCCGCCGAACACCTTCATCAGCACGTGGCCGGCGGTCATGTTGGCGAACAACCGGATGGCGAGCGTGAAGGGGCGCGACAGGAAGGAGAGGAATTCGATCAGGGCCACCAGCGGCGCCACGAAGATCGGCGTGCCTTCCGGCAGGAACAGCGAGAAGAAGTGCAGGCCATGGCGGGCAAAGCCGACGATCACCACCAGGGTGAAGACGATCATGGCAAGGCCGAAGGTGACGGCAATGTGGCTGGTGGGCGTGAAGCTGTGCACGAACGGCACCATGCCCAGGAGGTTGCAGGCCAGCACGAATACGAACACGGCAAAGATCAGCGGCGCATAGCGCAGGCCATCCTTGCCGACATTTTCGCGCAGCATGTCGCGAATGAAATCATAGAGATACTCAACGGCAGCCTGCATGCGGCCCGGCACCAGCTGCGGGCGGGCGGTGCCGATGAACAGGAAGGCGGCAATGCTGATCAGCGAGATCAGCATCCACAACGAGCTGTTGGTGAAGGACAGATCGGTGCCCGCCACGGTCAGCGGCGCGATCGTCTCGATCTTGAACTGCTCCATCGGGTTGGCCACGGCCGTTCAATCCCCATTCCGCTCGTCTGCATCCATCGCCTTCTGCCGGCGCAATGACTGGTAGAGGCCAGTCACGAAACCGAGCATCAGCATGATGATCAGGCCCCAGGGTCCGCTGCCCAACTGCCGGTCGATGAACCAGCCGATGAACCCGCCAGCCAGCATGGCCCCGATGAACTCGGAGGCCAGTTGCCAACCGGTGTTCTCTTGCCGTTTGGCACCATCCTTCGCACCGGATTCGGCGGCCCGGGCCGCAGCGATGCGGCGCGCGAGGCTATCCTCGTCGGTCTGGCGGTCGGCCAAGGCGAAAACCCCTGTCGTCCAATACATCTGCCGGATGCGGCAGAAGGCCCCACTGGCGATGCCAGTTGGGCTTGGCGCGCGTCCTAGAGGGCCGGGCTTGGGGTGTCAACCATTGTGCAGTGCACACTTTGGTATCATGCGCCGGAAACGCTCTGGGCGAGCAGGCGTTCGGCGGCCTGGAGATCGACGCTGACCAGCTGGCTGACGCCGGGTTCGGCCATGGTGACACCGAACAGCCGGTGCATCCGGCTCATGGTGACGGCGTTGTGGGTGACAATGAGGAAGCGGGTGGCGGTCTGTGCCGCCATGCGATCAAGCAGGTCGCAGAAGCGTTCGACGTTGGCATCATCCAATGGCGCATCGACTTCGTCGAGCACGCAAATGGGCGCCGGATTGGCGAGGAACAGCGCGAAGATCAGCGCGGTGGCGGTGAGCGCCTGTTCGCCGCCAGACAAAAGTGTGAGGGATTGCAGCTTCTTGCCCGGCGGCTGGGCCATGATTTCAAGGCCGGCTTCCAGTGGATCATCGGATTCGATCAGCGCCAGCTGCGCCTCGCCGCCGCCGAACAGATCGTTGAACAGGGTGCGGAAATGGCCGTCCACGGCCTGGAAGGCGGCGGCCAGGCGCTGGCGGCCTTCGCGGTTGAGGCTGCCGATGGAGCCGCGCAGGCGGGCGATGGCGGTATCAAGCTCGGCCTTTTCGGCGACGGTCAATTTCGCCTGTTCTTCCAGTTCCTTGAGCTCGATATTGGCGCGCAGGTTGACGGGGCCGAGCCGGTCACGCTCGGCGGTGAGGCCATCAAGCTGGATGGCCAGCGCATCGGCGTCGCCGGGTTCGGGCGCGAAGCCGAAGCGGCCGGGCAGCATTGGCGGAGAGCATTGAAATCGTTCGCCTGTCTGGCGTTCGATCTCGGCCCGGGCGGTGTCCTGATGGTCAGCTTCGGCGCGCAATGTGGCACGAAGTTCGCGGGCTTCGGCCACCTCGCTTTCCGCGGCGCGGGCTTGCGCGTTGGCGGTTTCGACGGCGGCTTCGGCGCGGCCCAGGGCATCGGCGGCGGCGGCGCGTTTGGAATCAGCGGCTTGGGTCTGGTCCGCCAGGCTGGCGAGATCGGCGGCGATGGCTTTCACCCGGGCGGCGATGCCGGCGCGATCATCGGCGGCGGCCTCGGCCCGGGCGGCGAGTTCGGCGCGCTGGCTGCCGCTCTGTTCGAGGCGGCGGGCCCAATCGGCCTGTTCCTGGGTGATGAGATTGGCGCGAAGCGTGGCCGATTCGGCGGCGCGCGTGGCCACATCCTGGTCGCTGCGTGCCCGCGCCAGCGCCTGGCGTGCCCGCTCGGCCGCATCACGTGCCCGATTGAGGGCGGCGGCCAGTTCGGCGACCTGATCGGCCGGCGGCACGGCGGCGCGCAAGGTTTCGGCTTCGGCGGTCAGCCGCTGCGCCTCTGCCTCGGCGCGGGCGGCGGCGCTGGCCAGGCTGGCCTGTTCGCCGGCGGCGCGGGCGGCTGCGGTTTCGGCGCTGGCGAGCCGGCCGCGTGCCTCGGTGAGGGTGCGGGCGGCGGCATCGCGGGCGGCGCGGGCGCTGCGTTCGGCTTGGGCTGCGGCGCTGGCGGCGGCTTCGGCCGCGCGCTGCCGGGTGGTGGCGGTGGCCACGGCATCGGCGGCGGCGGCCTGTTCGGCGGCAAGTTCGGCGGCACGGCGGCGGGCGCGCAGGCGGGCGGCGGCGGCATCGGTGCGGCCACCTGCATCAACCAGCCCGTCCCAGCGCCACAATTTTCCATCGCGGCTGACCAGGCGCTGGCCGGGGCGCAGCGCGGCGATCAGTTCGGGCGATGGCGGCGCATCGACGACGCCGAGTTGCGCCAGCCGGCGGGCGAGTTCGGGCGGCGCCTGGACATGGGGGGCGAGCGGGGTGACGCCGGCCGGCAGCGGCGGATCATCGGCGGCGGGTGTGCCGGCAAATCGGCGCGGCTGGGCGGAACTGGCCGGGCCGGCCTCCATATCCTCCCCAAGCGCGGCGGCGAGCGCGGCTTCATAACCGGCGGCCGCGACAAGACTGTCGGCGATGCGCGGGCCCTTGCCCTGATCGGCGGCGAGGCGGCGGGCGAGCGCGCTGCTTTCGGCCTCCAGGCTGGCGAGCGTGGCACGGGCGGCGGCGACAGCGGCGGCGGCCTCGCTGCGGGCGGCTTCCAGCGGCGGGCGGGCCGATTCGGCATCGGCGACGCCGGTTTCGCAGGCGGCCACATCAGCCTCCGCCTGGGCGACAGCGGCCTGCAGCGGCGCCAGATCGGGCGCGGGGGCCAGCCGGGCCAGCCGATCGGCGAGGCCTTGCGCCTCTTGCCGGGCGCGCAGCGCGCGGCCTTGCGCGGCGGCGGCGGCATCGGCGGCGGCGCGGGCGGCGGCGGCCGCGGCAGCATGGGCGGCCATCGCGTCTGACAGGGCGGCTTCTGCGCCTTGCGCCGCGGTTTCGGCGGCGCGCACCGCCTCGGCCAGGGCGGGTGCCTGCGCAGCCAGTTCGGCGCGGCGGGCGGCCAGTTGCGCCGCCTCCGCCGCCAGGCGGCCTTGCGCGCTGGCGGCATCATCGGCCAGCGCGGCTTCGCGGGCCGAATCGCGGGTGAGGCTGGCCAGTTGCGTCACCAGCGCGGCATCGCGGCGGGCGAGTTCCTGTTGTTCCGCCTCGATCAGGGCACGGCGCTGGCGCAGGGCCTGCACGGCGGCGGCGGCTTCGGCTTCGGCGGTGCGCAGGGCAGGCAGGGTTGCTGCGGCATTGGTCGCCGCCGTCACCAGCGTGGCGGCGGCGCGGGTGCGTTCCGCCGCCAGCTGGTCGGCCGCCAGCGCGGCGGTGCGGGCCTTGTCACAGGCGGCGACCGCGGCATGCCAGCGCGCGAAGTTCAGCGCCGCCTCGCCATGGCGGATCCGGTCGGTCAGGCCACGATAGCGTTCGGCGCTGCGGGCCTGGCGCTTGAGGCTGGCGGCCTGGGTTTCCAGGCCCTTCACCACATCATCCAGCCGGGCGACATTGGCTTCGGCGGCGCGCAGGCGGATTTCGGCCTCTCGGCGGCGCACGGCAAGGCCGGCGATGCCGGCGGCCTCTTCCAGCAGCTGGCGGCGCTCGGCCGGCTTGGCGGCGATGATGGCGCTGATCCGCCCCTGCCCGACGATGGCCGGGCTGTGCGCGCCGGTGGCCGAATCGGCGAACAGCAGGCGGATATCCTGTTGCCGCGTGTCCCGGCCGTTCAGGCGATAGTCCGAGCCGGCGCCGCGCTCGATCCGGCGCTGCACCTCCAGCTCTTCGCCGGCGCTGCCGGCGAGGCTGAGGGTGACATGGGCAAATTCGCGCGCCGGCCGGGCGGCAGTGCCGGCAAAGATCACATCGTCCATGCCGCCGGAGCGCATGGACTTGGGGCTCGCCTCCCCCATCACCCAGCGCAGCGCTTCCAGGAGGTTGGATTTGCCGCAGCCGTTGGGGCCGACAACGCCGGTCAGCCCCGGCTCGATCAACAGATCGGTGGGTTCAACGAAGGACTTGAAGCCCGCAAGGCGAAGGCGGCGAAACTCCAATTCTTACCTCAGGGCGGCCTGCAGCTTGGGTTCCAGATCGGCCCAGGTGTAGGTGCCTTCCTGCACGGTGCCGTTGATGATGAAGCTGGGCGTGCCGGTGAGCTTGTATTCGTTCACCGCCTGGTTCCTGAGGTCGTTGATCGCCTTCACCTGGGCCGGATCGGCAAGGCACTGATCAAATTTGGCGCGCGGGATGCCGCGCAGCTTCACATAAGCGGCGAGGCCGCCCAGTTCGGCCATGCGGGCAATCGCCTTGTCTTCCGGCAACTTGGCCAGCGCTTCCTGATCGGGCTTGCTGATGCGGCCGAACGGCTCGGTCCAGCCGGCCTGATCGGCATAAAAGGCATTCAACAGGCCGAAGAAGGCGGTTTCGCCCTGGCAACGGGCCAGCACGGTGGCGGCGAAATCCGGGCCGTTCAGCACGAAGTTGCGATATTCATAGGAGACATTGCCGCTGGCGACATATTTGTTCTTGATCACCTCGGCCGCGGCCTCGTGGAATTCGCGACAGTGCGGGCAGGTGAGCGAGGCAAATTCCACCAGCTTCACGCGGGCATCCGGATTGCCCATGCGGAACCCGCCTTCCGGCGTGGCGGCGACCACATCCACCCAATTCTGGCCGGCCGGGGCGGCCACGGCCGGGCCGGCGCCCTGATCGGCGCTGGCGGCGGGCGCCGTCTTGCTGTCGTTGCAGGCGGCCAGGGTGAGGGCGGTGGCGGCCAGGAGCATCAGGCGCTTCATCATTTCGTCCTTCTGGGGGCGGTGGGGCGGGCAACCGGGGGCGTGCCAGCGGATTTCACTGCGGCGGCGAGGATCGGTTCCAGCGCCGCCCAGTCAAACACATCGGTCTGCATCTTGCCGTTGATGAGAAAGCTGGGGGTGCCGGTGAGGCCATGGGTTTGCACGGCATCGGTGCGGATGGCCATCAGCCTGTCCATCGCTGGCCTCGCGGCAAGGCAGGCCTGATATTGCGCCAGCGGCAGGCCGGAAAATTCCGGCAGCTTGCCTAAGGTCGCCATGCGCGGCCCCTGCTGATCATCGGGCAATGCCTGCACGGCGGCGCGATCCGCCTCGCCAATCTGCATGAACGGGGCAACCAGCTGATCCTGGCGCAGATAGGCCTTGTTGACGAAGGCCCAGGCCGCAGCCGGGGTCTGGCAATAGAGCAGGTGGCCGGCCATCAGATCGATGCCGTTGAGGCTGAAGGCGCGATATTCGTAGGAGACGGCGCCGCTGGCGATGTAGCGCGCCTTGACGACCGGCAGGCCGGTTTCGTGGAAATGCCGGCAGTGCGGGCAGGTGAGGCTGCCGAACTCCACCAGTTTCACCCGGGCATTGGGATTGCCAATGAGCAGGCCGCCGGCCGGCGTCAGGGCAATGCGGCCGGTCCAGTCAACGGCGGCAGCGGGTTTGGCGGCGGGCTTGCCCGGTGCCGCCGCCAGCGCGGGCGCAGCGAGCAGCAGGGCGGCGGCCAGAAGGGTGCGGGTGAACATCATCTGTTCTTAGCGTGGCAGGGCCGGCAGCGCCAAGCCCTGTTGCATTCGCCTCACTGTCCCTTCCTCACCTCGACGGCCATGCCCAGTTGCTTCAGCTGCGGTTCCACCCGGGCGGCATCGCCCACCACCACCCAGAGCAGATCATCGGTGCCGAACAGCTGCACAGCGCGGTTGAGATCGGCGGTGGTCAGCGCGGTGATGCGCTTGGCGACAGTGACATAATGATCGTCGGGCCGGCCGAAGAGATTGTTGCGCTCCATCGCCGAAAGAAAGGCGGTGCCGCGTTCGAATTCGCCGGGCAGGGCCAGCACGCTGTTGGCCACGGCCCGGTCACGCTCTTCGCCCGTAATCGGCTTGGCGGTCTTGATGGCGGCGATGTCGTCGATCATCGCCTTGATGCTGTCACCGGTGCGGTCGGTCTGCACCGGGGCATAGATGATGCTGGTGAGCTGGCCCTTGCCGTCGGACAGGCCGGCGAAGGCGCCATAGGCCCAGTTCTTCTCCTCGCGGATGTCCATGTTGATGCGGCTGGTGGACAGGCCGCCCAATATGTCGGCGGCGGCGCGTTCGGCATAGAGATCCTGCGCACCGGTGACGGGCAGCAGGCTGCCGGCGAGGATCAGGCTTTGCGGGCTGTTCGGCCGGTCCACCAGGATGATGCGCTGTTGGCGCAGCGGCGGCGGCGTGGCCGGCATCACCGCGCCCGCTGCGACGGCCGGATCGGCGCGCCAGTTGCCGAAGGCGGCTTCGAGCTGGGCCTTCAATTTGGCGGTGGTGATATCGCCGACCACGAACAGGGTGCCGGCATCAGGGCGCACCCAGCGCTTGTGCCAGGCGATCAGATCATCGCGGCTGATGGCCTTGACGCTGCCTTCCGTGCCCAGCCCGCTGGGCGGCGCGCCATAGGGGTGATCGGGGCCATAGAGCGCCGGGGTGAGGATGCGCCGGGCGATGCCAATGGGGTTGCTGGCCTCCTGCGCCAGCGCCGCCAGCTGCTGGCCGCGCACCCGTTCGATTTCGGCGGGCGGGAAATCCGGGCGCTGCACGATATCGGCAAACAGCTTCAGCGACGGGGCGAGGTTGGACGCAAGGGCATCCAGCGTCAGCCGCGTGCGGTCCTGCCCTGCCGAGGTGCCGATGCCGGCGCCCAGCCGCTCGCGCGCCTCGGCAATCTGCGGGCCGGTCATGCCGGCGGCTCCTTCGTCGAGCAGGTTGAGCGCCATCGACTGGATGCCGAGCTTGCCGCGCTCATCGGCGGCCATGCCGCCATTCAGGCTGAGCATCATGCGCACCAGCGGTACGGTGGTGCGGCGGGCGAATTCGACCTTGAGGCCGTTGGCGAGGGTGAAGCGCTCCACCGCCGGCCATTGCAGCAGCGGGGCGGCGCCCACCGCCGGTTCGGCCATGCGGGCGGGGCCGCGTGCCGGCTCGGCCACCTTGGCGGGCCTGGGCGGCGGCGGCACCTCCTCGGCAGCGGGGCGGTCGCCGGGCAGCACGGTCTGGACATAGGCGCCCTTGCCCAGCCAGTCGCGGGCGGCGGCTTGCACATCGGCCGGCGTCGCCTTGGCATACCAGCCCAGTTCAACACGATATTGTTCGGGATTGCCGGCATAGACGGCGCCTTCGGCCAGCGCGACCGCCTTGCCGCCAAAGCCGCCCACCGCCTCCAGCCCGCGGATGGTGCCGGCGACATTGCGGGTGGCGACACGGCTCACCTCGTCGGCGGTGGGGCCAGTGGCGATGAAATCCGCCAGCGTCTGCCTGACGATGGCCTCCACCTCCTCGGGCTTGGCGCCGGGGGCAAGGCGCACCTCCAGCTCGGCCATGCCGACCTTTTCATAGGCCTGCACCCCGCCTGACACGGCGACCGCGAGTTTCCGCTTGCGCACCAATTCGTTGTAAAGCCGCGAGGAGGGGCCGCCGGCCAGCACGGTGAGGCCGATATCGGCGAGCGCCGACGTGCGGTCGAGCCGGCCGGGCACCGGCCAGTGCCAGCTGAGGCGCGGCGTGGGCACCTTGTCGTACAGTGTCTCGCGCCGTTCCTGATCCCAGCGCGGCACCGGCGCGGCCAGGCGCTTCACCTCGGGGCCCTTTGGAATCGCACCGAAATATTTGGTCACCAGCGTGCGCGCCGTGGCCGCATCAATATCGCCGGCCAGCACCAGCACGGCATTGTTGGGGCCATAGTTGGCGCGGAACCAGGCCTGCACATCGGCTAGGCTGGCAGCGTTGAGATCGGCCATGGAGCCGATGGCATCATGGGCATAGGGGTGGCCGGCCGGGAACAGAGCCTTCAGCATGGCATAGCCGGTGAGGCCGAACGGCTCGTTGTCGCCCTGGCGCTTTTCATTCTGCACCACGCCGCGCTGGGCATCGAGCTTGGCCTGGTTCACGGCGCCCAGCAGCCAGCCCATGCGATCGGATTCGAGGAACAGCGCCAGCTCCAGCGCCTGGGTGGGCACATTCTCGAAATAATTGGTGCGATCGAACCAGGTGGTGCCGTTGGCATCGGTAGCGCCGACATTCTCCAGCTTCTTGAAGAACACGCCGTCGTTGTTCTCGCTGCCATAGAACATCAGATGTTCGAACAGATGGGCAAAGCCGGACTTGCCGGCCGGTTCATCCTTGGAACCGATGTGATACCACACGCTGACCGCGACGATGGGCGCCTTGCGATCGGTGTGGACGATGACGCGCAGGCCGTTGGGCAGGGTGAACTGCTCATACGGCAATTGCACCTGATCGACGAGGGCGGCGATGGAGGCCGCCGGCGGGTTGGCGGGCTGGGCCGCAACCGGTTGCGCCAGCATCAGGCCGGCAAGGGCGGCGATCATCAAGGGCTTCATGCACGACATCCCGTCAAAACAAGGCATTTGCCGGTGCATAGCGCGACTGATACAGCGCGCCAATGAACAAGCCGCTCCTGCTCGCCGCCGCCGCCCTGCCGCTGATCGCCGCAGCCCCGCCGCCCGCCGGTCCGCTGGCCGCCAGTTTCCGCAGCCATGTCGCCTTTCTGGCCGATGATTTGCTGGAAGGGCGCGGGCTGGGCAGCCGCGGGCACGAGATTGCCGCCAATTATATCGCCCAGCATTTCGCCCGGCTGGGCCTTCAGCCGGCCGGCACCAATTCCTATGTGCAGCGGATCGGCTTTGCCGAAAGCCGCTTCGCCAGCGAGCGCGAATCGGCGCTGCTTGATCTGGGCGCCACCAAGCTGACGCTGGAAAACGGCGTGGGGCTGGTGGTGTCGCCGGGCAGCACGGCCGGGGCGGAAGAGGTGACCGGCGAGATGGTGTTTGTCGGCTATGGCCTTCAGGACCCGTCGCAGGGCATTGATGATTATGCTGGGCTCGATCTGAAGGGCAAATATGCCGTGGTGCTGTCGGGCGCGCCCGATGGCATGAACAGCGAGATTGCCGCCCATCTGGCCCGCGTGTCGAAGGCGACGGGGGCCGAGGCGGCGGGCGCCATCGGGGTGATCACCATCCGCACCCTGAAGGAGGCGGAGCGCCTGCCGTGGGACAAATATGCCGGCCGGGCCCGGCTGCCGCGCCGGCTGGTGCTGGATCCAAACGGCCAGCCGCTGGGCGATGGCGCCGGCCTGAAGGTGCGCGCGGCCATTGATGATGCCGCCGCCACTGCGCTGTTTGCCGGGGCGCCCATGGATTTTGCCGCCGTGCGCGCCGCTGCCCAGAAGGGCATGGTCAAGGGCTTCCCCCTGCCCGGCCGCTTCACCGTGCGCCGCGCCACCAGCGTGGAGCGGATCAGCAGCCCCAATGTGCTGGCGCTGCTGCCCGGCACCGACAAGACGCTGGGACGCGAGATCGTGGTGATTTCCGCCCACAGCGACCATGTCGGCATGAAGGTGGGGGCCAAGCCGGGTGAGGATGCCATCTACAATGGCGCCATGGACAATGCCGCCGGCACCGCCACCCTGCTGGAGGCGGCGACCGCGCTGGTGAAGGCCCCGCCGAAGCGGACCGTGCTGTTCCTGGCCACCACGGCGGAAGAGTCCGGCCTGTTGGGTGCGGATTATTTCTCGCGCTTTCCCACCGTGGACGTGAAGCGGATCGTGGCCGATGTGAACATCGACATGCCGATCCTGACCTGTGATTTCGGCGATATCGTCGCCTTTGGCGGGGAGCGTTCGACCATCGGCACGCTGGTGGCGCAGGCCGCGAAGGCGGAAAAGCTGGGCGTTTCGCCCGATCCGCAGCCGGAAGAGGCGGTGTTCACCCGGTCGGACCATTATCCCTTTGTGAGGAAGGGCGTGCCATCGGTGTTCCTGAAGACCGGCTGGACGGACACCAAGGGCGGCCTTGCCTGCAAGGAGGCCGAGCGCAAGTTCCGCCTCAACAATTATCACGAGGTGTCGGACCAACTCGACCTGCCGTTCGACTGGAACGCCGCCGCCAAGTGGACGCGGCTGAACATCGGCATCATCCGCGGCCTGGCCAACGCCAAGGCGGCGCCGCGCTGGTATGAGGGGGATTATTTCGGCAACGCCTTTGCGGCCGGGGCGCCGAAAGCCAAGAAACCCTGATCAGCGGCCCAGCCGGGTGACATGGCCCATCTTGCGGCCGGGGCGCGACGCGCCCTTGCCGTAGAGATGGACATGGGTGCCGGGTTCGGCAAACAGCCGTGGCCAATCATCGGCCTGGTCACCGATCAGGTTGAGCATCTCCACTCTGGGCAGCACCAGATCGGTGGGGCCCAGCGGCAGGCCGGCGACGGCGCGGATATGGTTTTCGAACTGGCTGGTCAGGCTGCCCTCGATCGTCCAGTGGCCGCTGTTGTGGACGCGCGGGGCCATTTCGTTGAAGCGCAGGCCATCGCGGCAGGCGAAAAATTCGCAGGTGAGCACGCCGACATGGCCCAGCTTGTCGGCAATCCGGCGGCTGAGCGCCACGGCATCGGCGGCCTGGGCCCGCACCAGCGATGGCGCCGGCAGGCTGGAGGACGCAAGGATGCCGCCGGCATGGACGTTGACCGGCACCGGCCAATCAACCATGCGGCCATCGGCGCCACGGCACAGCATCACGCTGTATTCATGGGCAAATTCCACCATGCCTTCCAGGATGGCGGGCTGCTGGCCGATGGCATCCCAGGCGGCATCGGCGTCATCGGCGCTGTGGAGGCGGGCCTGGCCCTTGCCGTCATAGCCGAAGCGGCGGGTTTTCAGGATGGCGGGCAGGCCGATGCGGGCAATGGCCTCGTCCAGCTCGGCCCGGCTCGACACCGGGGCCCAGGGCGCGGTGCGGCCGCCGAGCCATTCGACGAACTGTTTTTCGGCCATCCGGTCCTGGGCCACTTCGAGGCTGTGGACACCGGGGTGGACCGGCACCAGCCCGGCCAGCAGGCGGACGGCGGCGGTGGGGACATTTTCCCATTCAAAGGTGACGACATCAACCGCGCCGGCAAAGGCGGTGAGCGCGGCCGCATCGGAAAATTCGGCGCGGGTGACGGCGGCGCAGACATCGGTGGCGGGCGGCGCGTCTTCGGGGGCAAAGACGTGGCAGCGATAGCCCAGCTGCGCCGCCGCGACCGCCAGCATGCGGCCCAACTGGCCGCCGCCCAGGATGCCGATGGTGGAACCGGGGGTGAGCATCAGGGCAGATCATCCGATGGCGCGTCGGCCACGGCATCGGTTTGCGCCTGGCGCCAGGCGGCGAGCCGGGCGGCCAGCGCCGGATCATTCAGAGCCAGGATGGCAGCGGCCTGCAGGGCCGCGTTGACGGCGCCGGCCTTGCCGATGGCAAAGGTGCCCACCGGCACGCCGGCCGGCATCTGGACGATGGAGAGCAAAGAATCGATGCCCTTCAGCGTGCGCGATTCGACCGGCACGCCCAGCACCGGCAGGCTGGTCATGCTGGCGGCCATGCCGGGCAGGTGCGCGGCGCCGCCGGCCCCGGCGATGATGATCTTCAGCCCGCTGGCCGCAGCGCCCTGCGCATAATCATGCAGGCGCAACGGCGTGCGGTGGGCGGAAACGATGCGGGTTTCGTGCGGCACGGCCAGCGTGGCCAGAATTTCGGCCGCGTGCACCATGGTCTGCCAATCGGATTGGCTGCCCATGATGATGCCCACCAGCGGGGGCTGTTCGCTTGCCATGGCCGTTCACCTTACCTGCGGAAAGCGGCAGCGTTTAGCCGCTGGCCCAGACACACGCAAAGAAATTCGCGCCACTGCGGCGGCGGGCCGTGGTTCAGTGCTTGTCGGCCAGCAGGCGTTCGACGGCGGCGGTCATCACCTCGGCCGCCTGGGTGTGCGACAGGCCGCGCCGTTCGCGCAGGCTGGCATAGCAATCAAGGCTGAGCCACAGATCAAGCTGTTCCAGCCACAGATCGTCGGCGCGCGCGGCGGCCGGCACCACCGATTCGAGCCGGCTGCGCAGCATTTCGTTGAACACGCCCGGGCCCAGATTCATCGTCGCGCTGCCATCGCGGAACAGTTGCGCCGCGCGGCTGTAGGCCAGGCCGCTTTCATACAGCTCCAGCCGGCGGGCCAGCGACTCACGCAGCTGGCCGTGCCAATCCGCCGCCTCATAGGGCCGCATGAGGTGGACATAGCGCTTGCCGATGCGTTCGAGCACGGCGGTGTAGAGCGAGGCCATGTCGCCAAAATGGCGGAACACGCTGCGCAGGCCGACATTGGCGCGGATCGCCACCACTTCGGCGCTGGGCGTCACCCGGCCTTCATCGATGATTGCCACCACGGCATCGATGATGCGTTCCCGGCTGGCCTGCGAGCGCAGGCGCCGTCCATCGGTTTCGTGCAGGCCAAGGGACTTCATCACGTCATTACAATAAATCAATGTTCTGCATAATGCAAAGTTTCGTATGACGCGGCGGCCGCGTCAATCAGCGTTTCAACCCAGACCGGCAGAGCAGCAGCAGGCTGATCATCACCGCTTCGGCGACCATGGGCGGGATCGCGTCCGGGCCGATGCCATCGGCGACCAGCGAGACGGCGCGGCCAGTGAGGGCGATGGCCAGCAGCATCACCGGCACCAGCAGGGCACGGCCATCCTTTTGCAAGGCCCCAATGAGGGCAAAGCTGCCGCCGGTGATGAAGAAACCGGGGAAATCGGCCCGCAGCGTGGCCATGCCCTGGCTGCCATCGGGAATCAGGAAGAAATTGGCGGCGGCACCGGCCGGATTGAACAGGAACAACAGGCCGATGGCGATGTTGAACAGCCCCACCGCAGCCACCAGCACCCGCAAGATCATCGTCATGGCCCTATTCCCCCCTTGGTCTGGCCGGCACGCTATCATTGATCGGGGGGAATGGAAGGGCGCGAAGGCCATTGTTTCATCGGCCGCACCGGCCTAGCCTTGGCCGATGCGACGCCTTGGGGGGATCTTGCTGTTGCTGCTGCTGGCCGCTGGCCTGTGGTGGAACCGTGTGCCGTTGGGCACGGAAATCTATGGCCGGGCCGCTGCCGCCCGGGCCGACCGGGATGCGCTGGCCGATGCCGGCGACGGGCTGACCCTGGTGTTCTGCGGCACCGGCACCCCCCTGCCCGACCCTGACCGGGCCGAGGCGTGCCTGGCCGTGCAGGCCGGCGACAATCTGATCCTGATCGATGCCGGCGATGGCGCGGTGCGCAAGCTGGCGAGCCGGGGCGTGCGGCTGGGCGGGCTGGATGCGGTGCTGCTGACCCATCTGCACAGCGACCATATCGAAGGCCTGGCCCCGGCGCTGCTGCTGCGCTGGACCGGCAGCGCGGCAACCACCCCGCTGCCGCTGATCGGGCCGCCGGGCACGGCCCAGGTGGCGCAAGGCTATAATCTGATGCTGGCGGCCGACGCGACCTATCGCACCGCCCATCATGGCGCAGCGATTGCCCCCAACGGCGGCGGCGCCTTTGCCGGGCGCGATGCGGGCCCCGGCGTGGTGTGGAACGCAGGCGGCCTGGTGATCACCGCCTTTGCCGTGAACCATGCGCCGGTGGCGCCGGCCTGGGGCTATCGCATCCAATACAAGGGCCGGATGGTGGTGGTGAGCGGCGACACCGCCGCCAGCGCCGCCGTGGCCAGCGCCGCCAAGGGGGCCGACCTGTTGATCCACGAGGCGTTGCAACCGCGCCTGGTGGCCGGCATCACCCGCGGGCTGGATGGCAGCGGCCAGCCGCGCACCGCCCAGATCACGCGGGACATATTGAATTATCACACCACGCCGGAACAGGCCGCCGATCTGGCTGCCCGCGCCGGCGTGCGCGAACTGGTGCTGACCCATATCGCGCCGCCGCTGCCCAGCCGGCTGTTCCACGCCGCCTTCCTGGGCGATGCGCCGCAGCGCTTTGGCGGGCGCATCCGCATTGCCGATGATGGCCTGCGCCTGTTCCTGCCGGCCGGCAGCACCGCCATAGAGGACGCAGCCTTGTGAAACGACGGGCGGCGATCCTGCTGGCGGCCAGCGCGCTGGCGCCGGCGGCCGCCCAGACGCCGGCCACGCCCCGGCCCAACATCGTGCTGATCATCGCGGACGACTGGGGCTTTTCCGATCCGGGCCGGTACGGCAGCGAAATTGCCACGCCGAACATCGATGCGCTGGCGCGGCAAGGCACAAGCTTTGCCAATTTCCATGTGGCGGCCAGCTGTTCGCCCACCCGTGCCATGCTGTTGACCGGCGTGAACGCCCACAAGGCCGGGTTGGGCAACATGCCGGAAACCATCCCGCCGGCGCATCGCGGCCAGCCCGGGTACAATGCGATGCTGGCGCCGGGGGTGACCACGCTGGCGCAACGGCTCAAGCGTGCGGGCTATGCCACGCTTTATGCCGGCAAATGGCACCTGGGGCACGACGCCGCCGATCTGCCCACCGCGCGCGGCTGGGACCGGGCGCTGGCGCTTTCGCAATCGGGGGCGGACAATATGGAAAACAAGCCCAACCGCCTGCTGTATGAACGGGCCGACTGGACGCGCGATGGCAAGACGGCGCGCCTGCCACGGCGCTTCTACAGCTCCACCCTGATCGTGGACGAAGCCATCGCCCAGATCGACAGCGTGCAGGGCAAGCCCTTCTTTGCGACGCTGGGCTTTCTGGCCAACCATATCCCGCTGCAGGCCAGCGAAGCCGACATCGCCCGATACCAGGGCCGTTATGCTGCCGGCTGGACGGCGCTGCGTGCGCGCCGCGCCGCCGGGGTGGCGCGGGCCGGGCTGTTGCCGGCGATCACCCCAGTGGTGATGGACAGCACGCGCGACTGGCAGGCGCTGGATGCGGCGGAACGGGCGCGCTGGGCCCGGGCGATGGCGGTTTATGCCGGCATGGCCACCGCGATGGACCGCGAGGTCGGCCGGCTGGTGGCGCATCTGAAGGCCAGCGGCCAGTATGACAACACGCTGTTCGTGTTCGTATCGGACAATGGCGCGGAGGCCACCAACCCGGAAGCCAACCGCTTCACCACCTTCAATGCCCGGCTGCAATATGATCTTGCATCCGAACGGCAGGGCCAGCCGGGCAGCTTCACCTATATCGGCGCCAGCTGGGCCAGCGCGGCGGCCAGCCCCTTGCGCGGTTTCAAGTTCAGCGCCTGGGAAGGCGGGGTGCGGGTGCCGTTCATCCTGTCGCTGCCGCCCGGCCTGCGCCAGGCCCGCGGGCAGGTGGCGACGGCGCCGGCCCATGCCGTCGATCTGGCGCCCACGCTGCTGGATCTGGCCGGCATCGCCGGGCGGCAGGGGCTGGAGGGCCGTTCCCTGGTGCCGGCGCTGATCGATCCGGCGGCGGCGGTGCATGATGCGGCCGAACCCATCGGTTATGAACTGTCGGGCAATGCGGTGCTGTATCAGGGGCCGTACAAGCTGGTGAAGAATCTGCCGCCCTATGGCGATGGCGCCTGGCATCTGTTTGACATCATGGCCGATCCGGGCGAGGCGCGCGATCTGGCGGCGGCCGATCCGGCCCGGCTGGCGGCGATGCAGGCGGCCTGGGCGGATTGGGCGAGGGCCAATCAGGTGCTGCCGATGCCGCCCGGTTACAGCGCGCCGCAGCAGATCCAGGACAATGCGACGCGCGATCTGCTGCCCGGCCGGCTGGCCCCGATGCTGGCCAGCCTGTGGCTACTGGCGGTGAGCCTGTGGGTGGGCCGGCGCTGGCGGCGCCGTTAGCGGGCCTGCAGGCCCTTTTGCCTGAGGCGCCAGACCAGCTGGTCGAAACGGTCCTGGCCGAAGAAGGGTTCGCCATCCAGCGCCATCAGCGGCACGCCATAATGGCCGGCGGCGCGCTGGGCGTCCTGATTGGCCTCGATCCGGGCGCGATAATGATCGGGATTGGCAGCGACGGCGGCATCCAGCGCGGCAAGATCGAGCCCGGCACGGGCGGCGGCATCGGCCAGATGATCGCCCTCGTGCCAATCATCCACCGTGCCCGACCAGATGGTGTGGGAGACTTCGCGGATGAAGGCGAGGCCGCGCCCGGCCTCCGTCGCGGCGATGCCGAGATGCGACAGGCGGTGGATGTGCGGCTGTTCGGGCGGATATAGGCGGGTGGCCGGGTCCATGTAGACCGGGTCGGGCTTGGGCCAGCGATAGGGCATGCGCAAGAATTCGGCCTCGCGATAGGTGTCGCGCATCAGATAGAACATCCACAGCGGATCGACCTTCTGGAAGAAATCCGCCTGCCGGACTGCGATCGGATAGACGATGCGGACATTGCAGGCGACATTGTGGGTGGCGACGAGATCAACCACGCGCGGCAGCAGCAGATAGGAATAGGGCGAGCGGAAGGACCAGAACAGGTCGAAGGCCAGAGGTGACTTGCTGGTCATGCGCGGGGCTTCGTGCGGATGTTGAGCTGGCCGGCCAGCCCGGCATATCGGTGAATCTCGATGGCCTGATATTCGGGCGTTGCCACCATCTGCAGCATGGCCTGCGGGCTGGGATAATAGGCCAGCGCGACGGCATCCCAGAGTTCCCCGACATCGCCCAACAGGATGCCGGTGACCGGGCCGGAATAGACGACATGGCCGCCCACCGCCTTCAGGCAATCCACCACGGCAGCGCCATAACGGTCATAGGCCTCGCGGCCCGACAGATCGGGATCGCGGCCGTCGGGATAGGTCGCCTTGTCCTTGAACTTCAGCAGGTTGACCATGACCATCGGGCCATGATCGGCATCGCTGAAAAAGGCCTGGGCCAGTTCCGGCCGGGACGCGGTCTCGTTGGTCACCTCCATGTGGCTTACCCCCTGTTGATATGGTCGAGGATGATGCGCACCAGCTCTTCGGGTGCGTCTTCCTGCAGGAAATGGCCGCCGCCGGCCACGATCGTGTGCGGCTGGCCGCGGGCGCCGGGCACGCGTTCGATGAAGACCTTCTCCCCGCCCGCCGTCACGGCATCCTTGTCGGAAAAGCAGGTGACGACCGGCTTGTCGAAGCGGGACAGCACCTCCCACGCCGCCTTGTTCTCGGCGACGCTGGCATGTTCGGGCGTGACGGGCACCAGGGTGGGGAACTGGCGGGCGCCTTCCTTGAACGTCTCGTCCGGGAAGGGCGCATCATAGGCGGCGACTTCGGCCGGGGTGAGTTCGCGGGTGGTGCCGCCGTTGACGATGAAGCCGACCGGGAATTGCGGCACGCTTTGCGAGAAATCCAGCCAGGCCTTGAAGCCCGGCGACCAGCCGGTGCCCACCGGCAGCCCGGTGTTGGCAATGACCAGCCGGGCGAAGCGTTCCGGGAAGGCGGCCACCAGGCGCAGGCCGATGAGGCCGCCCCAATCCTGGCAGAACAGGGTGATGCCCTTGAGATCGAGCGCGGTCAGCCAGTCGCTCATCCATTCGACATGGCGTTCGAACGTGTAATCCGTGCGCGCCGCCGGCTTGTCGGACTTGCCGAAGCCGATGAGATCGGGCGCAACAACGCGGTGGCCGGCGGCGGTGAGCGGGCCGACGAACTTGCGGTAGAGATAGGACCAGCTGGGTTCGCCGTGCATCAACAGCACGGGGGCAGCATCGCGCGGGCCTTCATCAACATAATGCAGCCGCAGCGGTGCGCCTGAGGCGCGGTCGGTGAGCTGGTGGTAGTGCGGCGCAAAGGGATAATCGGTCAGGCCGGCAAAGGCCTCATCCGGCGTGCGCAAGACCTGCATCGGTCGCATCCTTTCCGTTGGTTTCGCGGCCAAGCGCGCGGGCGCCCAGCCAGAACAGCAGCGCCGGCAGCAGCCCGGCCCAGGCCGCAAAATACAGCACGATGCGCACCGATTCGGCGCCATAATCGGCCTTCAGCCATTGCGACAGCGCCCCAAACAGCAGCGGGCCAAGGCCCAGCCCGATCAGATTCTGGCCGAACACCATCCAGGCCGCCGCCATCGCCCGCGTGTCGGGCCGGGCCAGCACCTGGGCGGCGCCATAGGCCGGGCCGTAATAGGCCGAATTGGCGATGGTGGGCAGCACGAGCAGCGCAATCGCCAGGCGCCAATCATCGGCGGCATAGCCCATGAACAGGATCGGCGCGGCCAGCACCATGGCAACCGCCGGCAGGGTGAGCATGTGGCGGCGATCCTTCGCGCCCCAGCGATCGGCGGCCCAACCGCCAGCCCAGGTGCCAATGATGCCGGCAATCCCGAGGATCACCCCAACCCAGAGCGAGGTTTCGCCCACCGACAATTTGTGGGTGCGCTGGAAATAGATCAGCACCCAGACGCCCTTGCCATAGGAAAGGAAGGCGACGAGCGAGGCCCCGGCGAGGATCAGGCAATAGGCCGGCGAGGTGGCCAGCGCCTTCAGCCCGGCCCACATCGACAGGCGCGGCGGCGCGTTGACGGGGGCGGCACGGGCGCGGCGCGGGTCTTTCAGCACCAGCCAGACGAAGATGGCGAGCGCAATGCCGGGCAGGCCGACCAGCCAGAAGGCCTGGCGCCAGCCCAGCGCCTCGGCAACGCCGCCACCGATCAGCGTGCCCATCAGGCCGCCGATGGGGATGCCAAGGCCGAAGAAGGCGATGCCGCCGGCGCGCTTTTCGGGCGGCAGACTGTCGGCAATCAGGGCATGGGCGGTGGGGGTGCAGCCGGCCTCCCCCACGCCGACGCCGATGCGGGCGAGCAGCAATTGCCAATAATTCTGCGCCACGCCGCACAAGGCCGTCATGCCCGACCAGACGACGAGGCACATGGCGATGAGCTTTGACCGGTCGGTGCCGCCCTTGTCGGCCCAGCGGGCGATGGGCACGCCCAGCGTGGCATAGAAAAGCGCGAAGGCAAGGCCGGTCATCAGGCCGATCTGGCTGTCGGACAGATGGAGTTCGCGGGCAATGGGTTCGGCCAGGATGGAGACGATCTGGCGATCGATGAAGTTGAAGATATAGACGACCAGCAATGTCCACAGCAGCAGCCGCGGATGCACAGCGGTTGGCGGCCCGTTGGCGCCCATCCATTTCCCTCCCCATCGGCGGGCTTTTGCCCGTCCCAATGTCAGCCTGCCCGCAAGCCCCTTGGCTGGCAAGCTGCTTGGATTAGAGAGTTATCGCAAAGGAGCCCTGCCATGACCGATTATCCCGCCCGGCCCAGCCTGTTCATCGATGGCCACTGGCTGGCGCGCGAGGGCCGCGATGTGCATGTGGTGATCAACCCGGCCGATGGCCGCCCGCTGGCCGAGCTGCCGCTGGCCACCACGGCCGATCTGGATGCCGCGCTGGATGCGGCCCAGCGCGGCTATCCGCTGTGGCGGGCAACATCGATCGATCAGAAGGCCGCCGTGCTGGCCGGCGCCGCCCGGCTGATCCGCGAGCGCAGCGAGCTGATCGCAACCACCGCCACGCTGGAACAGGGCAAGCCGCTGGCCGAAGCGCGCGGCGAGGCGGCCTATACGGCGGCGCTGGTGGAGTTTTATGCCGGCGAGGTGCGCCGCAACTATGGCCGGGTGCTGGCGCGGCCGGCCGGGCAGCGCAGCCTGGTGGTGCACGAGCCGGTGGGCCCCAGCCTGGCGCTGTGCCCGTGGAATTTCCCGATCCTGAACCCGGCGCGCAAGCTGGCGCCGGCGCTGGCGGCCGGGTGCAGCATGATCATCAAGCCGCCCGAGGAAGCCCCCGGCACCGCCGCCTTGGTGCTGCAATGCTTCATAGATGCCGGGCTGCCGGCACCGGTGGCCAGCATGGTGTTCGGCGTGCCCGACCACGTGTCGCGCGACCTGATCGCCAGCCCGGTGATCCGCAAGATCAGCTTCACCGGATCGGTGCCGGTGGGCAAGCATCTGATGGCGCTGGCTGCCGCCGGGGCCAAGCGCACCACCATGGAACTGGGCGGCCATGGCCCGGTGATCGTGTGGGAGGATGCCGATTTCGAGAAGGCGGTCACCATGGTCAGCGCCTTCAAGTGGCGCAACGCCGGCCAGGTGTGCGTATCGCCCACCCGCATCATCGTGCACGACGCCATTGCCGACCGGTTTGCCGCTGCGCTGGCCGAGCGCGCGCGGGCGCTGCAGGTGGGGCCGGGGCTGGATGCCGGCACCCAGATGGGCCCGCTGGCCAACGCGCGCCGACCGGCTGCGATGGCCGGCCTGATCGGTGATGCACTGGCGCAGGGCGGAACCTTGCTGGCCGGCGGCGAACGGCTGGGCAGCGCCGGCAATTTCTGGGCCCCAACCGTGCTGGCCGATGTGCCGCTGACCGCCCGGCTGATGAACGAGGAGCCGTTCGGCCCGGTTGCCACCGTGAGCCGTGTCACAACGCTTGACGAGGCCATTGCCGAGGCCAACCGCCTGCCCTTTGGCCTTGCCGCCTATCTGTTCACCGAAAATGCCCGCACCGCCAACATCCTTTCGGACGCAGTGGAGGCCGGCATGGTGGGCATCAACATGATGGCAATGAGCGCCGCCGATGCGCCCTTTGGCGGGGTGAAGGACAGCGGCCACGGCAGCGAGGACGGGCCGGAGGGGATGCGCGCCTTTCAGGTGGTGAAGGCCATCCACCAGCATTGATGCGACTTGCGCCCGCTCCCGGTGCCTGCCAGTGGAGGCGGCCATGATGACCGATGCCGCTCTCGCCCGCCAGCTTGCCACCGAAGCCGGCCAGATCCTGCTTGCCCTGCGCCGCGACAGCGGCCTGGAAGGCAAGGCGCTCGGCAAGGCCGGTGATGCCGATGCCAACCGGTTTCTGATGGACGCGCTGCGCGCCGCCCGGCCGGACGATGCCATATTGTCGGAAGAGGAAGCGCCCGATCTGGCGCGGCTGGCGGCGCGGCGGGTGTGGCTGGTCGATCCGCTGGACGGCACGCGTGAATATGGCGAGCACCGGCACGACTGGGCGGTGCATGTCGCGCTGAGTATCGATGGCCGCATCGCCGATGGCGCCGTGGCGCAGCCGGCACTGGATCAATGTTTCTGCACCGCCAACCCGCCGGCCATCCCGGCCCCGGCGGATGCCCTGCGCTTTGCTGTCAGCCGCACGCGGCCGGCGCCGATGGCCGAGGCGCTGGCCGCCACCGTGGGCGGTGAACTGGTGCCGATGGGCAGCGCCGGCGTGAAGACGCTGGCCGTGGTGCGCGGCGAGGTGGATGTCTATCTGCACCAGGGCGACATGAACGAGTGGGACAGCGGCGCGCCCGCTGCTGTGGCCCAGGCCGCCGGCCTGTGGGTGTCGCGGCTGGACGGCAGCGCGCTGAAATTCAACCAGGAACGGCCGCTGACGCCCGATATCCTCATCTGCCACATGGAAAACCGCGACCGGCTGCTGGCCCATATCGCCCCGCTGCTGTGAGCGAGCCGCCGCCGGGCGCGCGGCCGCCCTTGCCCGCCTCCCGGCCCCAACCCTTGTCCGACGTCGCGAAATTGCCATATTGGCGCGATAGGGCCGAGACGAGTTCAGAGGATTTGGCGCCAGACATGTATCAGAGTGACGCCGGCGCCGCCCCCTCCAGCCTGGGACCGGAAACGCTGCCTGCGCTGCCGCGCAGCGAGCGCGGCTGGACCTGGTGGGTGGGTTCGGCCATCACCCTTGCCGTGCTGATTGCCGCGCTGGTGCAGCTGGCGCAGGTGGATTTTGCCCGCATGGTGGCGATCGTGCCGGCCGGCATCGGTTTCTGGGCGGTCTATGCCCTGTCCTATTTTGCCGGGCCGCTGGGCGATTTCATCATCTTCCGCCGGCTGTGGCAGATCCCGGCGTCGGGCTTCCTGGCCCTTTTGCGCAAGCTGATCGGCAACGAGCTGATCACCGGCTATGTCGGCGATCTTTATTTCTACACCTGGGCCCGGCAGCGCACCGGCATGACATCCGCGCCCTTTGGCGCCATCAAGGATGTTGCCATCCTGTCGGCGATGGCAGCCAATATTGTCACCCTCATCCTGATGGTGATGGCCTATCCGCTGCTCGACACGCTGCATCTGGGCATTGATTCCAGCGCCTTCACCTGGTCGGTGGTGCTGATGCTGGTGATTTCATCGGGCGTGCTGCTGTTCCGGAAAATATTGTTCAGCCTGCCGGCCCGCGACCTGTGGCATGTGACGGCGGTGCAGATGCTGCGCGTGGTGGCAACGCTGGTGCTCACCGGCTGGTGCTGGCACCTGGCGCTGCCGGCCGAAAGCTGGAAGCTGTGGGTGCTGCTGTCGGCGATGCGCATGCTGCTGTCGCGCCTGCCCTTCCTGCCCAACAAGGATGTGGTGTTCGCCGCGCTGGCGGTGTTCATGATCGGCCAGGATGCCGCTGTCGGCACGCTGATGGCGATGATGGCCAGCCTGTTGCTGGTCACCCACCTGGGCCTGGGCCTGCTGCTGATGGGCAGCGAGGCGGCGGGGTGGCGCAAGAAATGAGGCAGGCGGCACTGGCGGTGATGCTGGCCCTGCTGCCCGCAGCGGCGCAGGCGCAGGTGGAATCCAACCCCAATCTGGGCAAGGCCGAAGGGCAATGCCGCCCGAACGAAGCCGGGCCGGCGGTGATTGTCACCATTGTCGGGCTGAAGGACCGCAAGGGCAACATGCGGGCCGAGCTGTATCCGGACAATGACAAGGATTTCCTGGAAGACGACAATATCCTGATCAACGCCGGCAAGACGTTCCGCCGGGTGGAAATGCCGGTGCCGCCGGCCGGCGCCGTGCAATTGTGCATCCGTGTGCCGGGGCCGGGCCAATACACGCTCAGCCTGCTGCACGATCGCGACATGAACCGGAAATTCGGCCTGTCATCCGATGGCGTGGGCTTTCCGAACAATCCCAAGCTGGGCCTGTCCAAGCCCAAGGCCGCCGCCGTGCGCTTTGCCGCCGGGCCGGGCCTGACCGATATCAGCATCCGCCTGAATTATCGCCGTGGCCTGTTCAGCTTTGGGCCGCTGGATCGCCCGGCAAATTGACCGGCGACCGCAAAGGGGGTTGACCCTGCACCCCCGCCGCCGCTTATGGGCACAGGCCCAACCCGGCAGGAAACCGCACGCACGTGCACGTGGTCGACATCTCTGCGCTTTACTCGCCCGATGGCGGCGGGATCCGCACCTATACCCACCGCAAGCTTGAGGTGGCGGAGCGCCACGGCGTGCGGCTGACCGTGGTGGTGCCGGGCGCCGAGGATGGCGTGCGGCAGGTGGGCAAGGCCCGGCTGATCAGCATCAAGAGCCCGCGCTTCCCGCTGGACCGCAATTATTTCTATTTCGCCAGCGACCGCATCATCCATGCCGCGCTGGACGCGCACCAGCCGGATTTCATCGAATGCTCCTCGCCCTGGGGCAGCGCCGCGGCGGTGGCGGACTGGCCGGGCGCCGCCCCGCGCAGCCTGTTCATGCATGCCGAGCCGCTGTCGGCCTGGGTCTATCGCTACCTCGATGGCTTCCTGCCGCGCCAGGCCATCGATCGCGGCTTTGACTGGTTCTGGCGCTATCTGCGCCGGCTTGATGCGCGTTATGATCAGGTGATCTCGGCGGCGCCCAGCCTGTCAAAGCGGCTTCGCGATGGCGGCCTGACCCATATTGTCGACAATGCGCTGGGCGTTGATCCGGGCGTGTTTTCCCCGGCCAACCGGGATGAGGGCCTGCGCGCCCGGCTGCTGGCGCAATGTTCGCTGCCGCCCGAAGCCACCTTGCTGGTGGGCGTGGGCCGGCACAGCCCGGAAAAGCAGTGGCCGATGGTGATCGCCGGCGTGACGGCGGCCAGCTATGGCCGGCCGATGGGCCTGATCATCCTGGGCGATGGCCATGGCCGCGCCAGCGTGGTGCGCGCCGTGGGGGAAAATCCGCACATCCAGCTGATCGCGCCGGTGCGCGACCGGCCCGAATTCGCCCGCATCCTCGCCAGTGCCGACATGATGGTGCACGGTGCCCCGGCCGAAACCTTTGGCATCGCCTGCGCCGAAGCGCGGGCCAGCGGCCTGCCGCTGATCGTGCCCGACGAAGGCGCGGCCTATGACCAGCTGGAGCCGGGGCTGGGCTTTGCCTTCAAGTCCCTCGACGCCGCCAGCCTGGCCGGGGTGCTGGCCGAGGCGATTCCGCAATTGCCGGCGATGCGCGCCCGCGCCATCGCGGCCGCGCCAGACTGCCGCACCATCGATGAACATTTCGAGGCGCTGTTCGCCGGCTATGCTCAGGTGCTGGCCAGCCGGCGGGCGGCCTGACCCCCGTCAGCAACTGGTCGAGGCCGGCCCCCGGGGGCGGTGCGTCCCTCGACAAGCCCGGCACGAGCGGGTTTGTCTTCGACGCTGACAGGGCGTTTGCCTAGAAAAACGCCTGCAACCCGGTCTGCGCGCGGCCGAGAATCAGGGCGTGCACATCATGCGTGCCCTCATAGGTGTTGACCGCTTCGAGGTTCATCACGTGGCGGATCACGCCATATTCATCGGAAATGCCGTTGCCGCCGTGCATGTCGCGCGCCTCGCGGGCGATGGCGAGCGCCTTGCCGCAATTGTTGCGCTTCAGCAGTGAAATGGCTTCCGGCGCCAGGCGCTTTTCGTCCATCAGCCGGCCGCCGGCCAGCGCGGCGGTGAGGCCCAGGGTGATTTCGGTCTGCATGTCGGCCAGCTTCTTCTGCACCAGCTGGGTGGCGGCCAGCGGCCGGCCGAACTGCTTGCGGTCCAGCGTATATTGCCGGGCGGCGTGCCAGCAAAATTCGGCGGCGCCCATTGCGCCCCAGGCGATGCCGTAGCGCGCGTTGTTGAGGCAGCCGAACGGGCCGGCGAGGCCTTCGACGCCCTTCAGGACACGCTCTTCGGGCAGATGCACATCGGCCAGCACGATCTCGCCGGTCACGCCGGCGCGCAGCGAGAACTTGCCTTCGATCTTGGGGGTGCTGAACCCGGCATCACCACGTTCCACGATGAAGCCGCGGATCTTGTCATCCTCGCACTTGGCCCAGACGACGGCGACATCGGCGAGCGGCGAATTGGTGATCCACATCTTGGCGCCGGTGAGCAGCCAGCCGCCCTGCACCTTCCTGGCGCGGGTCTTCATGCCCGCCGGGTCCGATCCGGCGTCGGGCTCGGTCAGGCCGAAGCAACCGATCAAATCGCCGCTGGCCAGGCCAGGCAGATAGCGTTCGCGCTGTGCTTCGGAGCCGTAGGCATAGATGGGGTACATCACCAGCGACGACTGCACGCTCATCGCCGAGCGATAGGCCGAATCCACCCGCTCCACCTCGCGCGCGATCAGGCCATAGGCGACATAGGACGCGCCGGCGCAGCCATAGCCCTTGATGGTGGGGCCCAGCAGGCCGGCGGCGCCGAACTTCTTCATCAACTGGGGATCAAATGTCTCGTGCCGGTTGGCCAGCTTCACCGCCGGCATCAGCTCCGCATCGCAAAAGGCGCGCGCCGCATCGCGGATCATCGCCTCTTCCTCGGTCAGTTGGGCCGCCAGCAGCAGCGGGTCTTCCCAATCAAACTTCGGCCATTTGGGGGCGAAATGCTGCCCATTGGCGTTGTTTTCGGCGGCGGCGGCGGTGGCCATGGTGAAACTCCCTTTTGGCCTGTCTTAAGCCGGCAAATGCGCCGCGCCAAGGCTTGCCAGCCGCGCCAAACGGGTTCAGCAAGGCATTATGAAGCTCGCATCCCTGAAATCCGGCCGGGATGGCCGGTTGGTCGTCGTTTCCAAAGATCTGGCCTGGTGCGCCGCACCGCCGCCCATGTATCCCACATTGCAGTCGGTGCTGGACGATTGGGATCGGGCCGCCCCGGTGCTGGAAGGGGTGGCGCTGTCCCTCTCTCACGATGCCGTGCCGCACGCGCGTTTCCATGAACGGGATGCCGCCGCCCCCCTGCCCCGCGCCTATCAATGGGCCGATGGCAGCGCCTATGTGAACCACGTCGAGCTGGTGCGCCGGGCGCGCGGCGCCGAACTGCCCGCCAGTTTCTGGCATGATCCGCTGATGTATCAGGGCGGCAGCGACGAATTCCTGTCGCCGCGCTGCGCCATTCCGTTCCACGATCCGGCCTGGGGCCTGGATCTGGAGGCCGAGGTGGTGGTGGTGACCGGCGATGTGCGCCAGGGTGCCAGCCGTGAAGAGGCGCTCGCCGCCATCCGGCTGGTCGGCCTCGTCAACGATGTCTCGCTGCGCGGGCTGATCCCCGATGAACTGGCCAAGGGCTTCGGCTTCGTGCAGTCGAAGCCGGCCTCTGCCCTGTCGCCCGTGCTGGTGACGCCCGAAGCCCTGGGTGCGCGCTGGCAGGATGGCAAGCTGATCGGCACGCTCAGCATCGATCTGAATGGCCAGCCGTTCGGCCGGGTTGAAACCCATGTCGACATGACGTTCGATTTCGGCACGCTGATCGCCCACCTGGCGAAAACCCGCAACATCGGCGCCGGCAGCATCATCGGTTCGGGCACGGTGTCCAACCGCGATGCCGATGGCGGCCCCGGCCGGCCGGTGGCCCTTGGCGGCCGCGGTTATGCCTGCATCGCCGAACAGCGCATGGTCGAAACCATCCACGATGGCGCGCCCAAGACCGGCTGGCTCAGCCCCGGCGACGTGGTGCGCATCGAGATGCTGGACGAAAAACACCACAGCATCTTCGGCGCCATCGAACAGACGGTTTCGGCGGCTGGTTGAACGGCTGCGCGATCAGGCCTGCCTGACCGCGGCCAACACATTGAGCCTGCCAAACCCCATGAAATCGTTGCGGCCGTTCTGGTAGGCAAACTGACCAACCTTGTCGGCGGTGCCGGTGATCAGGTTGCGCACCCGTGCCTCGGTCAACTGCGGATTCTTCGACAGCACAAGCGCACAGGCGCCCGCCACCAGCGGTGTTGCCGATGATGTCCCGTTAAAGCGGGGCGCATAATCACCATCCGAATAGCCAAGGCCGCCGATCACATCGGTCGTCCGGTTCTGCACGCCGGGCGCAGCGACATCGATCTCGGGGCCAAGGCATGAGGCCCAGTTGGTCTCGTTGTCGGCGGTGGTCTTGGTCTTGGCTTCATCAAACTGGTTGCTGGCAGCAACGGCGAGGACACCAGGCAGGTTCGCCGGATAATTCACGGCACCGCCATTGTTGCCGGCGGCCGCCAGAACGACCGCCCCCAGGCCCCCGCGCCCGCTGGTGCGGGCCCGGTTGATGGCACTGGTAACGGCGTTCGACTCTGCGCCCCCGCCCCAACTGTTGCTGATGATGTCGGCCCGGCCCGTGCTCCATGCCCAATCGATCGCATGGGCGATGATGGCATTGCTGGTCACCCAATTCCGGTCAGCGGTATGCGACTGCGCCAGGCGCACCGCGACCAGGCTCGCCCCCGCGCCGACACCGGCGACCGACCCCGGCCCGGTCTTGCGGGCGACGGCCAGTCCGGCACAGGCCGTCCCATGCCAGTCTGTCGGATTGGGCGCCTGGAAACTGTCCCGGTCAATGGCATCATAGGTGGCCACCACGGCCGGGGCGAGATCGTGATGGGTGATATCAACCCCATCATCGAGCACCGCCACCCTGATCTGGGGGCTGCCCTGCTGGATGGCCCAGGCCGCGATCGTGCCGGTGATGTGCAGCGCATATTGATTCTGGAATGTGGCCGGCAGGGCCGGCGGCACGGGGCCGGTGCGTTGCGGCATGTGGGTGCCAAACAACACGAAATCCGGTTCGGCATAAAGCGTGCGCTGGTCAGCATCGAGCGCTTCGACCACGGCGAAGATGTCGGCACCGTCGGGAATGCTGGCCAGCACCCGCTCTTCCTCCCGCGACAGCAGCGCAAGCCCATGGTCGGCCAGCAGCGCATCAATGTTGCTGCCGGGCTCGGCGCCGATGATCACCTTGCCGCATGTCACGGCATGGCCGTCGCCCACCTTGAACACGGGCTGCGCACCGGCAACGGCATCCTGGGCCTCCAGTGCCGCCAGCACCGGAAGCGATTCTGTCCCGGCCTGCCAACCCAATGGATGGGCGGCACTGGGTGCGGCGACGATTGAAACGCCAGCGGGCTCCAGATCAAAACCGTTGGCCAGCGGGCCCGCCCCAGCGCTGCTCAGGGCGGCCGCCCTGTCTCCGCGGGTGCCGCCGGCGAAACGGACCGCCACCAGCGAGGGATCGACATCCAGAACGACGGGGCGCCCGCCGACCTTGTATTGATAAGCCATGATGCTGCTCCTTACTTCGGATCGGCTGCGGCCTCGCGCAGGTCGTTCAGCTTCTTGCGTGCTTCTTCCTTGGCGATGGCACGCTTGAGGGCTTCGGTTTCGGCATCGCGGAGCGTATCAAGGCCCTGGCCAACCGCATCGACGACGCCAGCGACATCGGCCGAAGCCGGGGCGCTGCCATATTCAAGGATCGAAGGCGCGCCCAACGCATCAAATTTGGCCACGGCGGTGCGCGTGCCAAACAGGCCGCCCTTGCCGACCGACAGAAATTGATCCCTGGACAAGTGCATGAGCGCCACCCTGCCCGTCAGGCTGGCATCCTGGCCGGGCTTGCTGGTGTCTGGGGTGCAGTCAGCGCCTGATGCGGCTGATGCGCATGGCTGCACGCTGACCGAGGCCCCGATTGGCAGGCGATAGACCAGATGCTTGTGGGGTTTGTCAGCGCTGCCATAGGGCTTGCTCTTGTCTTCGGGTGTTCGGTGGTTCGGATGGTTGTCGTCGATGGTCAGGGCGAGCCTGAACCCGTGGACGCCCGGTACCTTGACGCTTGCAAGGCTGTCCTTGAGCGACATTTGCGGCGCTGGATAAAACCATTCGCCGTAATCGACAGAAGCCAGCACCTGCGCCGTTGTCGCATCGGTGATCATGTGCCGTTTCGTCAGGGTCAGGCTGTCGCGGAACTGCGCGCGCCGGGCGCGCCAATCCGCGAGCAGGGCTGTCGCGGCCGGATTGCCCTTGCCTTCCGCGATCGAAGTCTCGAGATTGTTGATCTTGCTGTTCAAATCCGCAAGTTTCTTGAAGATTGCCTCCACGACATCAGAGCAAGCCGGGAGAGGATCGGGCTTTCTTGGCGAATCAACTGAACTTGGACCGACACTGGCTGCCGCGACCTTGAACGCCAGGTTGGCAATGCTCTTCAGGATTGGCCCGCCCTGGCCTTCGGCGGTCGAATTGAAGGCGGCCAGCGTCTGATCAGCGTTGAGCTCCAAACGGACGGTTCGCTTGGCAAACACCCCGCTTCCGGCATCCAGCAGCACGCGGGCCGCCAGATCAGCAGCACGCTCGGGCACAACCGTGATGGTTGTTTCAACCTCTGCGTCACCGCCACTTGCCGGACAGGCGGTCAGTTGCTGGCTGATCGTGACATGCAGAACGGTTTTCGGCAGATAATAGGCCAGCAGCGGTTTCGCCGCGGTGGCCTGAACCTTGTCAGCTTCAGTCGGGACAACAGCTCCTTGCCTGTCCTTGGCCTGAACAGGCAGCACAGCGAGCATCATCGCGATCGCGCTGCCTGCCCCCGCCAGCAATGCCTTGCCGGATGTGATCAGCGAAACTTGTGCTGTTGTCATGGCATCCCCCAAATGGCCCGTCGCGAATCGCGGCGTTTGGGCGTCGAGATTGGGAATATCATCGTGATCGAAACGTGATTTTTCCGTCTCTCCTTCGATGGACTGCACAGCTTCATGCCGTGCCTTTCAAACAGCTGGTGCCGCCGCTTGATGCGGCACCCTTGGCGCAAACCAGTATTATCGGGTTGATCAACCAACCATTGGGCGGAAGGCCGAAGCCGGGCATCAACGGCCAGGATCGGTTAGGCGGACGGTGGATGCAGGCGAGGTACAGCAGCTGACCCCAACAGCGTGAACAGGCCCTTTCACATCCGAACCGCTGGTTCCTGTTCTGGCGAGGAATCGCCGCCGCCATCCGCGTGCCGCCCTTGCATTCATGCACCACAGAGGCTTGTGTGCGCATGTGGGCGCTGGCTGGACACGACTGGAAGCGAGGTTTAGTGGAAATATGGTCAATAGTGGATATTGCTGGCACTGCATCCGGAACCGGACCTGTGGGGGATGGGCTGACCGGGTGCAGGACAGGCAGCGCGGATCGCAGGGATGAGTGTCGCGCCAACCAGGCGCAGCCCGGCCGCAGTCGCGGCCGCGAAGGCAAGTGGCAGGAGAGCATGAGCTGATGGATGACGCCACAAGGGTGCACCGCCGCTTCAACCCGCTGAATGGCCGATGGGTGCTGGTGTCGCCCCATCGCACCCAGCGCCCCTGGCAAGGCCAGCTGGAAGCGCCTGATGCCCTGGCCCTGCCTGCGCATGACGCAGCATGCTTTCTGTGCCCGGGCAACACCCGCGCCAACGGGGCCGTGAACCCGCACTATAGCGGGCCGTGGGTGTTCGAGAATGATTTCGCCGCGCTGGCACCGGGGCCGCTGTCCTGGGCCGCGGACGCGCCTGCGGCCGACGCGTTGCTGCTGGCCGAGCCCGTGTCCGGCACGTGCCGGGTGATGTGCTTTTCCCCCAATCACGCGCTCACCTTGCCGGAATTGTCCGCCGCTGAACTCCGCGCCGTGATCGACACATGGGCGGAACAATCCGCCGAACTGGGCAAGCACCATGCCTGGGTGCAGGTGTTCGAGAACAAGGGGGCGGCCATGGGCTGCTCCAATCCGCATCCGCACGGCCAGATCTGGGCCAGCGCGCATGTGCCCGATGAACCGGCCGTGGAAGATGCCCGCCAGCACGCCTATTTCGAGCGCAACGGCCGGGCCATGCTCGCCGATCTCGCCGCGCGCGAAGCCGGCGGGCTGCGGGTGGTGATCGAGAATGAGCGATGGTTGGTGATCGTTCCATTCTGGGCCGTCTGGCCGTTCGAAACGCTGGTGCTGCCCCGCTTTTCGGTCCAGCGCCTGGAACAGCTGGCGCCGGGCGACCGCGACAGCCTGGGCGCGGTGCTCAGCGAGCTGACGGCGCGTTACGACAATCTTTTCGGCTGCTCATTCCCCTATTCGATGGGCTGGCACGGCGCGCCCTACACGCCGGGCAATCAGGCGCACTGGCAGCTGCATGCGCATTTCTTCCCACCGCTCCTGCGCTCGGCCAGCGTACGCAAATTCATGGTCGGCTATGAGATGCTGGCCGAGGCGCAGCGGGATCTGACCGCCGAACAGGCCGCCGAGCGCCTGCGCGCGACGAGCCCCATCCACTATCGCAAGGCAGGCCGGGCATGAGCCAATCCTCTCCTCTCGTCGAGCAGACGATTGCAGCGTTTCGCGAGGCCTATGGCCATGAGCCCGAGGTGGTGGCCTTTGCCCCTGGCCGGGTCAATCTGATCGGCGATCACACCGATTACAACGACGGCTTTGCCCTGCCATGCGCATTGCAGTTCGGCACCGTGGTGGCCGCAGCGCCGCTGGCCGATCAGCGCATCATCGCCAGGGCCGTGGACTTTGGCGCGGAGCAGGACGAACTCCGGATCGACGCGCCCATTGCACCGTTGGGCCAGGGACATTGGCAGAACCATGTCCGCGGGATTGCCGCCGGCCTGCCGCTGTTCGGCCTGCCCCAGCGCGGCGCAAGCCTGGCCATTTCCGGTGACGTGCCGCAAGGCAATGGCCTGTCGTCCTCCGCCTCTCTGGGTGTGGCATTGGGCCTTGCCCTGGCCGCCCTGGCGGGCGAACGCCGGCCCGACCGGCAGGTGCTGGCGCGCGTGGCGCAATGGTCTGAGCATCAATATGTCGGTTGTGCCTGTGGCCTGCTGGACCAGACGGCATCCGCCTTTGGCGAACAGGGCAGCGCACTGCTGCTCGATTGTCGGAGCCTGGCGGTCGAGCCGGCGCCCTTCCCGGCCGACACGACGATCCTGATCGTGCCGTCGGGGGTGGCCCGCGGCCTGGTGGACAGCGCCTACAACGAACGCCGCATGCAATGCCGGCAGGCAGCGGCGCATTTTTCGGTTGAGAGCCTGCGCGACCTGGACGAAGCAAGGCTGATGGCCGGACAGGATGGTTGCGATGCCACCATATTCCGCCGGGCCCGGCATGTTGTGACAGAAAATGCGCGCACATTGTTGGCAGCCGCAGCGATGGCGCGGGGCGATCTGGCGGAGCTCGGCCGGTTGATGCGCGCATCACATGCCTCCTTGCGGGACGATTTCGAAGTCAGTGTGGCGGCGGTTGATGCCCTGGTGGACGCGCTGAATGCGGCGATCGGCGAAGGTGGCGGCGCCAGAATGACCGGTGGCGGATTCGGTGGCTGCGTGGTTGCCGTGGTTGCGGCCGACCGGTTGGCCAACGTCGAACGCGCATTAAGCGCGCATTGGCAGCAGGCGGGCCAACCGGCCCAAGCCCATTTCCGGGGCATTCCGTCGGCCGGTGCCCGGCTGCTGCGAGGCTGACGGCTGCGAACCGGCAGGGCCGCCCGCCACGCCACCTCTCCCCGTCAGGCCGGCCAAGCAAGTCTCTTGCAACAAAGGGATTTCGCTGTCGCACGCGACCGGCATACTATTGCGCGAATGGTAAATTATACGCCAGAAATCGGCTCCGAAATGCCTGTTTCGTGCGCCGGGACCGGCTTTTGCACGCACCCTATTGACGATATGTCTATTTCAATTACACATATCGTCAAAACAAGGGGAGGACAGCATGACGAACAGGTTGAGCAGGGCGTTGGGCACATCGGCGCTGGCGCTGGCATGGCTGGCAGCGGCGAACCCGGCGGCCGCGCAGGACCAGGCGGCCAATGCCGCGGACGACCGCGACACCATTGTCGTCACAGCACAGCGGAAATCAGAGAATATCCAGGCCGTGCCGATCGCGATCACCGCGCTCAACGCCGAAGCGCTGCAGGCCGCCCGCATTGAAGATGGCAAGGATCTGCAGTTCAACGCGCCCAACGTCACCCTCTCCGCAAACCGCAACCTGACCATCCGCGGTGTGGGTTCCCAATCGTTCGGCGGCACGGGCGACACGAACATCGGCATCCTGGTCAACGGCGTGTTCCTGCAATCGGGCAGCACCTTTGGCGAGTTCTTCGACATGGAGCGCATCGAAGTGCTCCGCGGGCCGCAAGGCACGCTGTTCGGCCGCAACACGACCGGCGGCGCGATCAACTTCATCACGCGGCGGCCGACCAAGGACTTTGAAGGCTATGTTGAGTTGCAGGGCGAAAGCCCGCGCGGCATCCGCGCCAATGCCGCCATCAACATCCCCATTGCGCAAGGCATCTATCAACGCTTTGCCGCCAATTACATCAATCGTGACGGCTATACCCGCAACCTGCTCGACAACACGAAGATCGACGGGCGCAACCAGTTCACCCTTCGCTCGAGCACGCGGATTGAGCCGAGCAGCTCAACCACGATCGATCTGACCCTGACCTACTTCAAGGAGGACTCGGACCGGCAGAACGCGGCAAAGTCGCTCTGCACACCAGATGCCCAGTTCGGATGCTCGCCCAATTCGGCCGGCACGGCCTTCCCGACCACGAATTTCCCGATCGACAATTTCCTGCTGCCGGGCGTTGTGCGGGCCGGGACGTTTGCAACCAACCCGCCAGGCCTGCGGGACGTGCGGATTGATGTGCGCCCCTTCCAGAGGGCCGAGGATTTTCTGGGCACCCTGGAAATCACCCAGGAACTGGGCGCCCTTACGCTCACCTCGCTGACGGGCTTTCGTGATGGGCACAACACGAGCGAGCGGGATTTCGATCAAGGCTTTCGCCCCAATGCGTTCAATCCCGGCACCTTCGGATCCCGGGTCGTGCCCGATGCCGGCAACGGCAATGGCGTGTTGACCTATCTCCTGTCTGGCCGGCCGGTGACCACGACCGATTATCGCACCTCGCAAACCGGCGGCGGCAGCCAGAAGCAGTTCAGCCAGGAACTGCGGTTGGCGTCGCGCTTCGATGGCAGGTTCAACTTCATCTTCGGCGGCTTCTACATGAATTCGCGCGGCAGCGGCTTTGTCGACACCTGGACCCCGGCAAACGGGTTGCTGGGCGCCGTCTCGAAGTTCGACACGCGCCTGGGCCAGGTGAAATCCTATGCCGTGTTCGGCGAGGCCTATGTCGATATCACCGATACGCTGAAGCTCACCGGCGGCCTGCGCTACACACACGATGAGAAGCGCATCGAGACGGCCTCCGGCACCTTCGCGCTCAATCCCTATTTCATTGGCAGGGCCGAGTTCGACAAGGTCACCGGGCGCGCCGTCGTGAACTGGGCGCCGAAACTCTCCTTCACGCAGGAAACCAACGTCTATCTGTCCTTCTCGCGCGGGTTCAAATCAGGCGGGTTCAACCCCGGCAACAACACGATACCGCTGTTTGAATCCGAGGAGATCGATGCACTCGAACTGGGGATGAAGAACAGCTTCCTCGACGGCAAGGGTCGATTGAACCTGGCGCTGTTCAACTATGATTACGCCAATCTGATCGTCGGCAACCTGGTCGGCACCGCGGTTGCCAACACCAACATCCCCAAGTCGCGGGTGCGCGGGTTCGAGGCGGAGCTCGTTTACAATCCCGTCCCGCCGCTGCGCCTGGAGGCCAGTCTGGGCCTGCTCGATGCCGAAATCCGCAGCGATTTCCTGTCGGCCGACCCTTCCCGGGGCAATGCCCGCTTCCAGCTGCGCGGCAACCAGCTGCCCAATGCCCCGCGGCGCACCCTGAAGCTTGCGGCTGAGTACACGGTCGATGCGGGGGATGGCTGGACCGTACGGCCACGCGTAGACTTTTATTCGCAATCCGGCTTCCACTCGCGGGAGTTCAACCTGCCGGCTGATCGCGTGGGCAGCTGGTCCCAGCTCGATGCATCGCTGGTGATTGCCAACAGCGACAAGGACTGGAGCCTGACGGCGTTCGTGAAGAATCTGACGAACGACGACAGCATCACCTTCCTGGAAGTCAACTCCAACCTGGTTGGCAGCTTCCGCAGCGCGTTCCTGCTCGATCCGCGCACGGTCGGCCTGGCACTGCGCATCGGCTTCCATTGATCGCCCACGCCATGACAATGTGAACGGAGTAACCAGGCCAGTGGAGCGTTTCCGGACCAGCAATCTGGGAAAGATAGTGGCGGTCGCCTTGGCGATGCTTGTTTCGGTGGAGGCCCGACCGGCCGACCAGAACAGGCCATCGCCTGGGCGCCCCACGTCCGCAGAAATGCCCGAACTGTCTGGCCATGGCCAATATGTGGTCGGGACGGTGTTTGAGGAACTGACGGCCGGCAACCGGACGATTGGCATTCGCTTCTGGTTCCCTGCCGCCCAGGATAGCAGTGCACAGCCTCAGCAATATCATCACATGCGTGCTGTTCCCGGCCAGCGGATGCTGGCGCTTTCAGAACAAGGTAAGGCTCTCGCTCCAGTCAAACCACTGACCGGAAGCCATTTTCCACTGATTGTCATGTCGCACGGCTATGGCGGATGGTCCGAGCACATGAGCCGCCTGGGCGAGACCCTGGCCTCGCGCGGATATGTGGTTGCGTCCATCGACCATCGCGACCCGTCGTTTAGCGACGTGGCCTCGTTTGCGGCCTCGTTCGGCAGTGTGCTCGTCAACCGTTCCAGGGATCAGCAAGCGGTTCTGCGCGCCGTCCTCGACGGCGCTGTCAGGAACCAGGGCGTGGCGCGCCTGATGGACCCGAACGCCATTGGCGTTCTGGGCTATTCCATGGGCGGTTACGGCGCCATCACCACTGCGGGCGTGCCGCTTGAGCCGGCCGCGCCAGCCTTTCGCCAGTTTCCGCGTCAGGCATTGGCTGCCTTGCCACGGCCCGACCCGGATCTTGCCGCGAAGATCGGGGCGCTCGTCACCATGGCACCATGGGGAGGCCAACCCGATGCCATGGCCTGGCGCGACCAGGATCTTGCCGGGCTGAAGACCCCAATGCTGCTGATCGATGGCGATCAGGACGATGTGGTGGATTTCGAGAGGGGCGTGAAGCGCCTGTTCGGCACGGTGCGGGGCGCGGACCGTTACCTGCTGGTCTATCGCGAGGCTGCCCACAACATCGCTGGCAATCCCTGGACCCTGCCGCAGGACGCGGATTTCCCGGCGATCGAATTTCTTTCGGACCCCGTGTGGCGCAAGGACCGGATCGAAGCGATCAATGCCCACTTCATCGGTGCTTTCTTCGACCTGCATCTGAAGCAGGATCAGACAAGGCGGCGATACCTGGACGTCCCGGTGCCGCAGTCCAACGCCGGACGCTGGCCAAGCATGTTCGGACAGCAATGGGGCGGGATGGTCGCGGGCGACAACCAGCCTGACTATTGGCGCGGCTTTCAGCGCCGATGGGCGCGCGGACTTGAACTGCATCACAAATCACGAGGCGAATGACCCGAATGCACAATCTCTTCGATCTTCAGGGGCACGTCGCCCTCGTCACCGGCGGCAATGGCGGCCTGGGCCTCGCCATGGCCAAGGGCCTGGTAAAATGTGGCGCTGCCGTTGCCATCTGGGGGCGCAATGCCGACAAGAATGCCGCCGCCATCGCCGAACTGGAAGCACTGGGCGGGACGGCGCGCAGCTTTGTGGCCGATGTCACGGATCCAGCGTCGACGGCAGCTGCCTTTGCGGACACGCTGGCCGCCTTCGGTCATGTCGACAGCTGCTTTGCCAATGCCGGCGGATCAGGCGTGCGCGGCCCCTTTGACGAACTGGATCGCGATGCCTGGCTGCAGACGCATGAACTCAATGTGATGAGTGTCATCGACACGTTTCAGCTTGTGGTCCGGCACTGGAAGGCGATCGGCGCGGGCGGCAAGCTGGTCGTGACATCGTCGGTCGCCGCGTTGCTGGGGCTCCCCAACTCGGCCGGCTATTGCATGACCAAGGCGTCGGTCACCGGTCTCGTGCGCTCGTTGGCGATCGAGCTTGGCCGCAGCGGCATCCAGGTCAATGCCATTCTGCCAGGCTTCATCGAGACCGAAATGTCGCTGAACACCCCCAAGGCCTTTCAGGACGGGTGTCGCCGGCGTGCCGCTTCAGGCAGCATCGGGCAGCTGGAGGACATGGAGGGGATCGCCGTTTATCTCGCCTCGCAGCAGAGCAATTTCATGACCGGCCAAGCCCTCGTGCTGGATGGCGGCCACACGATCTTTCCGCTGTGAAGATGCCCCCCCACCTCGACCACAGGGCAAAGACTGCCAAACGGTGGTGCGCATGACGGCTGCTTCTCCGACTGCCGATGCGCCAATCGCCTTCTGGCGCATCCTGGCCTTCGGGTCGGTGCAGTTGCCGCTTGGCATGATCGGGCTGCCGATCGCCATCTACCTCGCCCCCCTCTATTCGGGGCAGCTGCAACTCAGTCTGCAGCTGATCGGCATCGCCTTGATCCTGGCGCGCCTGTCCGATTTCATCACCGATCCGATCATCGGCATCCTGTCGGACCGGTGGCGGCCGCGCATCGGTCGCCGCCGGGTCTGGCTGATCTTCGGCACCATCGCGATGGTGGCAGGGGTGCGGTTGCTGTTCGTGCCCGCAGCCGGCGCCGGCATTGTCTATTTCGCGTTGGCAGTCTCGCTGGTGTACTTGGGCTATACGCTGATCCTGCTGCCCTATCAGGCTTGGTCTGCCGAGCTTTCGACAGACTATCATGTCCGCACGCGCATCAGCTCCGTATCGCAAGGGTTCAGCATTGTCGGGCTCATCGCATCGACACTGATCCCGGCCTATGTCCTGTCACGGCCGGGCGCGACCAGTGCCGATGTCATGGCGGCGTTGAGCATCGTGATCATCCTGTTGCTGCCTATCTGCGCAAGCACCGCCTTCCTCCTGGTGCCTGAGCCTGCCGCACCCATTCGCAAGGCACCGTTCGATCTTGGCATGGCGCTGCGCATGCTCGCCAGCAACCGCGCCTTCCTGAACATCACGCTGCTTGTGCTGATCGCCACCATCGGAGAGGTGTTCCGCCAGACGATCACCGTGTTCTTCGCCCGCGACGTCGTGGGGGTCACCAACATCGGCATCGTCTATTTTCTCTATTTCGCGGCTGCGCTGCTGGTGATGCCGGGGTGGGTCTGGCTGGCCAAACGGATCGAGAAGCACCGGGCGCTGACGCTGGCTCTCGTCATCGTGGCCTTGACCAATTCCTGCATGTTCCTGGTGCCCAAGGGCGGCGTCATCCTGTTCACCGGGCTCTTCATCCTGAAGGGCTGCTGCTATGGGGCAGTGCTGATGCTGCCGCATGCGATGGTGGCCGATACGGCCGATATCGACACGGCCGAAACGCTTGATCGCCAGCAGGGCCTGTTCTTTGCCGCGATGGCGATGGTGCAGAAGATGGGCTATGCGGCCGGCTCCGGGTTGCCGCTGCTGATCCTCGGCGCTGTCGGCTATCAATCATCGGGCGAGAGCCGGGCCGAACCACTGCTGGCCTTGTCGATCAGCTACAGTCTTGTGCCCTGTGCGCTCGTGCTGATCGCCGCCATGCTGGCGTGGCGCTATTCACTGACAGCCGAGACGCACAAGGCCATCCGTGCCAGGATTGCGGAACGGGCAAATGGGTCCATGGAAGCGGAGTCCGTGCCATGATTACCGGCCTTCATCACACCGGCCTTGTCGTCACCGATCTTGATGCCGCCATTGCATTCTATTCCAGGCAGCAGGCCTTTGCGCTTGTCTCGCGCCATGCGCTTGCGGACACCGCCGAGAACCGGGCGATGCTGCAGCTGGACGATTGCCGTGCGCAGGTCGCGTTCCTGCGGGGCGCCCTGGGCGCGATCGAGCTGTTTGAATATGCTGCCCCCACCCGCCAGCCCGTGCCGGCGCGCGAGGTCTTTTCCGCCGGCATCCGCCACATCTGCCTCCAGCAGGATCTTTCCGATGGGCTGTATCGCGGCTTCATGGCGGCCGGCGCCGCGTCGCATGGTCCGCCTTCCGGGCTCGGCACCGGCAACAGCTATGTCTATATCCGCGATCCGGAAGCCAATATCATCGAACTGGAGGGTGTGCCCTGGGCGCCCATGCCGTCTGAACGGCCCTGGTTTGCCCACACCGCCATCGTTTCCCCGGACATGCCGCGCCTGCTGGCCTTCTATGCGATGCTCACCGGTCAGGAGGCCACGCGCCGGGGCGCGTTCGGGCCGGACCCCAAGTTTGATCGGGTCGCCGGCATCGCCAATGTCCGTTTCGACGGGGCCTGGTTGCGCCTGCCCAACGCGGAGCTGGAGTTCTGGCAGTATCATCATCCGCAGACCCTGCCCGCCGCGCGCCGGGATCTGAGCGCGCCGGGCTGGAACCATATCTGTTTCGAAAGCGATGATCTCCACGCCGATCACGCGCGTCTGCTGGCGCATGGCATCTAATTGCACGGGCCACCGCTGGACATGGGGACAGCCATTGTCCTGTTTGGCCGCGATCCGGACGGCAATGTGTTTGAACTGCTGCAGCCGGCCCGCCCGGCGCTGCGGCCGGCCGACACGAGCGGACACGACGCCTGGGGCCAGACCGTGGCGGCGGCCCGAACGGCCTGGCGCCAGCGGCTGGCGGCTGGAAGCGGCGCGTGATGGCGGCGCCTGACCCCTTGCCCGGAACCACGAGCGCTGTGCCCGTCCAGCACCGCATCGCGGTGAACGGGATCGAACTGGATTGTCTGGAACAGGGCGATGGCGTGCCGCTGTTGATGCTGCATGGCTTTCCCGACCATGCCGCCAGTTGGCGGCCGCTGGCCGAACGGCTTGGTCCGGGGATTCGCCAACTGGCGCCGGATCAGCGCGGCTATCGGGGTAGCAGCCGACCGCCCGGCGTTGCAGACTATGGCATCGATATATTGGTGAACGACCTCGTTGGCCTGATCGATGCGCTCGGGATCGAGCGGGTGCATCTTTGCGGTCATGATTGGGGCGGCGTGCTGGCGTTCGAACTGGCCGAACGCTTTCCGGCCCGTGTTGCCGGGCTGATCGCGCTCAATGCCCCGCCGGCGCGCATCTTCCAGCACCTGATCCTGCACGACGCCGAACAGCGAGCGGCCTCGCAGTATATCAACCTGCTGCGATCCGATGCCTCGAACGGGCTTTTTTGCGAAGCGCGTGTTGAAGCGCTGGTTGACCGGTTTCTGGGCGATGCGGCCCGGCGGGGACGTCTCAACGCGGACGACCTGGCATGTTATCGTGACGCTTGGACACGGCCCGGGGTCTGGGCTGCGATGCGCGCCTGGTACCGGGCCGCTCCGTTCGACATTCCCGCGCCTGGTGCGCCGCCGGCCATGGATGCACAGGCGTCGCCGCCGCCGCTGGCGATCAGCTGCCCCGTGCTGATCATTTGGGGCGAGCGCGACATCGTGTTCGTGCCAGGCATGCCGGATGTGATCGCGGCGGCCTGCCCCGATGTTCGCATCGTCAGGCTGCCGGATGCCGGGCATGTGCCCCACCGCGATGCCGCGGCCGAATGCGCCCAACTGATCCGCGCCTTTGTCGCCGGCGATGGCCGCGCTTCACTCGAGAAGGACCAACATCATGGCTGAATCCTCGCTCCATGGCCGTGTGGCCATCGTCACGGGCGCGGCGCGGGGCATCGGGCTGGCCGCCGTGCGCAGGCTGTGCGCCGATGGCGTTCGGGTTCTGGCGTTCGACCGGCCGGATGCCGATTTCGGCGAGGCCAGCGCTGCCGGCGATGTCACCCCGTTTGCGGGCGATGTGGTCCACAGCGCGGACTGGCTGCGTGCCGTCGACGCGGCCTGCAGGCTGGGGCCCGGCATCGACATCCTGTTCAACAACGCCGGGATCCCCGGCCCGATTGCCAGCGCGGTAGAGTATGGCGAGGATGATTTCGACCGCATCATGGCGGTGAATGTGAAGGGCGTGTTCCTGGGCCTGAAGCATGTTGGCGGGCACATGCAGCGCAATGGCCGCGGCGTCATCGTCAACACCTCGTCGGTGTCGGGCTTTGGCGGCGGCGGCAATATCTTCGGGTACAACACCAGCAAGGCGGCCGTGAACAGCATGACCAAATCGGCCGCCGTGAGCATGGCGCGATATGGCGTCAGAGTGCTCGCCATCTGCCCCAGCCCGACGGCAACCGACATGATCTTCCAGCTGGAACGTCACCTGTCGCCCGACAAGCCGGAAGCCGTCCGCCCGCAGCTGGCGCATGGCACGCCGCTGGGCCGCTATGGCACGCCTGAAGAAATGGCCGACGTCCTCGCCTTTCTGGTCAGCGACGCGGCCAGCTTCATGACGGGCGCCCTGGTGCCGGTCGATGGCGGCAGCCTGGCGAAATAAGCAGCGCGGTCCGAAGGGAGACGCATATGGCCACACCGATCGCACGCGGCTTTGGAGAGAAGTTCCTCCTCAGCATCGACAATTTCTACAGCCACGGGATCGATTGGCTGTTCAACGAATGGTGGGAAACCGCACCCGCCGACGCCATTGCCAAATATGAGGCGGCCATCCTCGACCACCCCGAACATGGGCCGCTGGCGCGGGCGGCGTGGCTGGCGCCGGATTTCGAGCTGGCCGCGCTGGCGGATTGTGCGCCCGGCACCCTTGGCCATGCCTATCGCACCTTCATGATCGACAACAATCTGGTCGAGCATCTGGCAGCGGGTTATCGCGCGCGGCACCAGGCGCTTGAACAGGGCGGCAGGATTGCCCGCATGCCGCCGGCCATAGCCTACAAGGTGGTGCGGGGGTTCCAGACCCATGACCTGCACCATGTGCTGACCGGGTATCCGGCAACGCCGTTCGGGGAACTGGCGCTGCAGGCATTTCAGCTCGCGCAGATGGATTTCCCCTATGCCGCGATGTGGATTGCGGTTGTCACCGGGCATATGGCGCTGGTGGATCCGCTGCTGATCCAGCCGGCGATGGATGCCATCACCGATGGCTGGTCACGGGGGCGCCGGGCCCGCAGCCTGCAGTTCGTCGCCTTTGAACAGCGTTTGCATGAACCACTGGACCGCCTGCGCAGCGAATATGGCCTGGCCGATGGGCCGGGTGCCGTGATCAATCCGGCCCGTGCGCGAATGCCGGACCTGCTGGCGGCCGCGGCCTGACGCATGTCATCGCAGCGGCGGGGCGCGCCGGATCGGCAGACGGCGGGCCATCTGCTCGCGCTTCAATTCGTTCAGCGTGCCCAGGATCATGGTGACGGTCAGATCTTCCAGCACGTCACGGCTCAACCGCCGCTGCAGCAGGTAAGCCCCCGCTGCGGCCGGCAGGCCGAAGCTGATATCGGTCGCCGCCCTCGCGATGTCTGCGGGCAGGCCATAATGCTCGGCCACGATCTCGGCCAGATAGCCGACCGCAGTGTCCCGGCCGAACTCGGTGGGGTCATGGATGGCGGACACCGACGGCTCCGCCTGGAGCCGTTCGATCAGCATGCCGCGCTCGTCGATATATTTGAGGTAGACATGGGTGACCGCGCGCACCAGCCCTTCCATCGTCTCGGCCCGGTCGGCCGCCTCCGCCTGCAACCGCCGCAAACGGCGCCATTCGCGCTGCAGCAACTGCCGCAACAGGTCTGTCATGCTGGGGAAATAGGCATAGACCAGCGACTTGCTGACGCCCGCCTCGCGGCCGATCCGATCCATCGACAACGCAGACACGCCTTCGCGCGCAATGATGTCCGCAGTGCGGTCCAGGATCAGCGATTGCCGCTCCTGCGGCGCCAATCGGACCCGCTTGCGCGGTGCGGCTTTGGTTTTCAGGCTCCGCTCAGCCATGGTCAGCCTTTTTGATGTGGTGTGCGCACCAATTGAACATGTTCTCTCTTCGTAATTGCCCCCTCAACCAGAAAAGAGCAACCGCGCGGCCATGACGTCCCAGCGCCCTTCCCCGACGCCAAAACCCATGCACCTCGGTGTCTGCTACTACCCTGAACACTGGCCGGAAACGCAATGGGCCGATGATGCCCGGCGCATGCGCGCGATCGGCCTGACCCGCGTGCGCATTGGCGAATTTGCCTGGAGCCGGATCGAACCGGAGCCGGGCCGGCTTGACTGGGCCTGGCTGGATCGGGCGATCGCAACGCTGCACGCTGCCGGGCTGGGCATCATCCTTTGCACGCCAACTGCCACGCCGCCCAAATGGCTGGTCGATGCCATGCCGGACATGATCGCAATCGATCGCGAGGGGCGGCCCCGTCGGTTCGGTTCGCGGCGTCATTACTGCTTCAGCCATGCCGGATATCGCCGGGAGGCCGCACGCATCACCCGCGCGATGGCGGAACGCTATGGCCACCACCCTGCCGTGGTCGCGTGGCAAACGGACAATGAATATGGCTGCCACGACACCGTGCAGAGCTTTTCGGCTGCAGCCGCGACGGCCTTTCGGGTCTGGCTGGCCGAACGCTATGGAAGCATCGCGGCACTCAATCAGGCGTGGGGCACCATATTCTGGAGCCAGACGTATCGCAGCTTCGACGCGATCGATTTGCCCAACCTCACCGTCACCGAAGCCAACCCGGCGCATTGGCTGGCCTTTCGCCGCTTTGCGTCAGATGAGGTCGTCCGCTTCAACCAGATCCAGGTGGACATCATCCGGGCCCTCTCGCCCGGCCGCGACATCACCCACAATTTCATGGGCTTCTTCACGGAATTCGACCATCACGCCGTGGCGCAGTCCCTGGATGCCGTGGGCTGGGACAGTTATCCGCTGGGCTTTCTCGACAGCTTTCGGTTCAGCGAGGCCGACAAGCTGCGCTATGCCCGGCAGGGCCATCCCGATATCGCCGCCTTCCATCATGATCTGTACCGGGGGTGCGCGCGCGGCGGACGCTGGTGGGTGCTGGAACAACAGCCGGGACCGGTCAACTGGGCCGGGCATAACCCGGCACCGCTGGACGGAATGGTGCGTCTCTGGACGCTCGAGGCCCTGGCCCATGGCGCTGAACTGGTCAGCTATTTCCGCTGGCGCCAGGCGCCCTTTGGCCAGGAACAGCTGCACGCCGGCCTGCTGCGCCCGGACGATGTGCCGGCGCCGGCCTATGCCGAAGCGGCCCGGACCGCACGCGAGATCGAGGCTCTCGGCCCAATGCCTGCCGCGGAAAAATGCGTGGCGCTGGTCTTCGCCTATGAAGCCGATTGGATGACGACAATCCAACCTCAGGGCGCTGGGCTGTCCGCACTCTGGGCGGCCTTTGCGGCCTATTCGGCGCTGCGGCAGATGGGGCTGAACATCGATATCGTGCCGCCCGATGCCGCGCTGGACGGCTATGCGCTGTGCATCCTGCCCTGCCTGCCGGTGGTGCCCAATCAGTTGCTGCAACAGCTGGCCGATTTTGACGGCCCGATTGTGATTGGCCCACGGTCGGGCAGCCGCACGGCCGACTTTGCCATACAAGATGGCCTGCCGCCTGGTCCGATCTTCCCCGCCAAGGTGACAAGGGTGGAAAGCCTGCGTCCGGGGCTGGAGCATGTCGGCGAGGGCTGGTGCGTCCGGCACTGGGTCGAGCATCTGGAAACCGAGGCCACGGCCGAGCTTGTGGCCGACGACGGAACCGTCGCCTGCTGGCGGTCAGGCAACCGCCGCTATCTCGCCGCCTGGCCCGAACCGGAGCTGCTTGCGGTGGTTCTGGACAAGGCGGCCAGGGAGGCCGGTCTCGAGCGCCTGGATCTGCCGGATGGACTGCGCGTGCGCCGCACGGGCAGTCTCATCTTCGCCTTCAACCATGCCAACAGGATGCTTGTGCTGCCCGAAGAAGTCGGCGGCCGGGTCGTGCTTGGGCAGCGGGAACTGGCGCCAGCAGAGGTCACCGTGCTGGCGCTCTGATCCGTTGCGGCGCGTCATCGCCAAACCCGGCCGGGCACACTGATCGCACAGTGTCTTGATCGCGATGGCCATGTGNCGCGGCAGGGATTGAACCTGCGACCCCTGCGATGTCAACACAAAAAGAAGGGCGTTTGCGTGTTATATTTCAATGGCTTAGCCTATTCTTGGCCACGAAACACACCATAATCATATCAAGAACATAGCAAAAACATGCCGCTTCCTCACCGGAGTTTCACCGGAACGTACGGGCTACCCATCCCTATCGTGCATGGCCGGGTTTGGCCGTTGATAAGGGCACGCCAAGCACCAGGCATGCAGCTCAGCAAGCGTCATGACTTTGGTGCGCTCGAGGTACACGCCAATCCGGTGCGCAAGGCTGCTGGCATTGATCACGCTGATCCGTTTGGCCTTCATTGGATCCGTAAGGTCGAAATAACCTTCGGCTGAGGTCGCCCGCCGCAAAGGGCCATAGCCAACGATCGGGGTGAACCTCCCATTGGGTGACTGCCGGCGCCGCTCCTCTTCCACGGCCTTCGGGTCATCGGATTTCGTCAGCCCATCAAAACGCTCCAGGCTGAGGGTGATCACCGCAGGATAAATGCTCTCACCGGTCAGCTGGCCGCGATGCGCACGGCCTATGGTGGACAGGATGTTCGATAGTCCCCTTGGCCAAGCGTATGTCAGAAGCCGAGCGGCCTTTTCCGTCGACAGCGACATCTGGATCATCTCCACGGCGATTGCCACCTGGAAGACACTGATCAGATCAAAGCGCGCCTTGCGCCCTGTTCCGACCCGCTGCGCATCGGGCACACCTAGGCGCGCGAGCAGCTTCAACCGCGAGGTAAGCGCGGCTTGATCCTCTTCTGGCACATCATTGATAGCGATCAGCAGCTGTTCCAGCTCCTTCGAGCCGATGGCCACTTCAGACAAAGATTGATCCATAACTTTTCTCTTGCATGCCAAGCCGGATGTGTCTAGAGGAGTTTAAGGTTAGGATTAATCCTTAGCTTTTGGAGAGTGAAGTGACAGTGCAAGAGCGACTCAAGACCATCGCTTCGATCGACAGGAAGCTTCTGTCTGCTGCGCAAAGTGGCCGCCGGCTGTCGCTTACACCCGGAGAGGTCGAAGTGATGATCGATGTAGCGCGACGATCAAGGTGAGAACTACGCGACGATCAG
>NZ_NOXT01000125.1 GCF_002251755.1 Sandarakinorhabdus cyanobacteriorum | reverse complement strand
GATCGTCGCGTAGTTCTCACCTTGATCGTCGCGCTACAGACGGCACACGAATCGACCTTGCCAGCCGCAAGGGCATGGCGCTGATCGCCATGCTGGCGCTGCTGCCACGCCAGGAACACAACCGCGACTGGTTGCGCCGGCAATTGTGGAGCCGCAGCAGCGAGGAACAGGGCCAGGCCAGCCTGCGCAAGGAATTGTCGCGTCTGCGCAAGGAACTGGATGGGCCGGCGCCCGGCCTGCTGTGCAGCGAAGGGCGGCGGGTGTGGCTGGATCCCGATCAATATGATCTGCTGCCGGCCGAGCCTGGCCAGATGCTGCTGGAAGGGCTGGAAATTCCCGGCGCCGCCGAATTCGCCCGCTGGCTGGAACAGCAACGCGCCGCCGTGCCGCACCGGCCGGAAAATTTTGCCGCGCCGCGGGCTCCGTCCAGCGTGGCGGTTCTGCCCTTTGTCAACGACAGCGGGGATGCCACCAGCGATTATCTTGCCGCCGGCATCGGCGATGAACTGGCCGACCGGATTTCGCGGCTGCGCTGGCTCAAGGTCATCGGCTCCGGCAACAGCTTTGGCGTTGGCGGTGGGGAGGATGTGCTGGCCGCTGGCCGCCGGCTGGGCGCCGCCTATGTGTTTGGCGGGCGGCTGCGGCGCAGCCTGTCGGGCTGGCAATTGTCTGGCCGGCTGATGGCCTGCAGCGACGGCGAGATTATCTGCGCGCCGGCGCTGGAGCTGCGCAACCCACAGGAATCAAATGCAATCCTGCCGATTGTCGATCAGATGGTCGCCATTCTTTCGGAACGGCTGGATGCCAGTGAGCAGGATCGGGTGGCAGCACTCCCGGCGGATCAGCTTGATGTGGATGATCTGATCTGGCGCGGTCGCTGGCACCAGAATCGCCTGTCTGCGCCGGAGTTGGACAAGGCCGCGACCCTGTTCGGCGAGGCGCTGCGCCTGGCGCCGGAATCGCCCAATGCCGCCATCGAATGGGCGCAGAATCTGGGCCATCGCCTGTGGAGCCGCCGCGCCGAGCCGGGCGAGGTGCAGGCCTTTGGCGATGCCGCCCGCCGCGCGGTTGATCTTGATCGGCGCGATGGCCGTGGCCACATGCTGGTGGGCATTGCCGAAATGTGGCTGCGCCGCATGGGCCCGGCCGAAACCTGGCTGCGCGAGGCGATTGATCTGTGCCCCAGCCTGGCGATGGCCCATGAACAATTGGGCACGCTGCAAACCCTCAATGGCCGGCCGGTCGCGGCCTGCGAATGGCTGATGACGGCGCTGCGCCTGTCACCGCATGATTTCCGCCGCTTCTATCGCGAGGCCGAACTGGCACTGGCCCTGCTGCTGCAAGGTGAATGGGAAGACGCGCTGAGCCGGGCCGAAACCGCCATCGCGCTGCAGCCGGCCTATTGGCATGCCCATCTCACCCGCATCAACGCCTTGTGGCGCTTGAAGAATGATGCCGGCGCCGCCACCGCCCTGGCCGAATTGCAGGCGGCCCGGCCTGGCTTCCGCAGCGACTATGTTGACTGGATTCCGTTCCGCAACGCCAGCTTCAACGCCTGGCTGAAGGAACCGCTGCAGGCATTGCAATCGGGCTGAACACAAATCCTGGGGGTGGGGCATGGCATTGTTCAAGCTGAAATATCCGGTGCCTGCCGGCCCCCAGTCCTGGCATTTGTCGGGCCAGGATCTCGCCCAGGTCCGCTTCCGCCTGGAACGGCTTGAGCCCGTCGGCCTGCTTGCCCGATTGTTCCGCAAGGTCGTCCTGATCGGCCTTGCCCTGGCGGTCTGGTGGGCCCGCGTTTTCGGCCCCTATAGCCTCCTCGGTGTCCGCATTGTCGCCCGCCACGATGATGTGGTCGCCGTGCTCGGTGATCCCGCCCGCTATCCTGTCCCGTTCGGGCCCGAAATGGTCCTGCTCGCCCATGGTCCGGCGTCGGCTGATGCCGATCCCGCCCTGCGCCCGCCCTTCATGCTCGGCACCGAAGGCCCCGATCACGCCAGCCAGCGCGCACTTGTGGAACAGGCGATGGCCGCCGGGCCGGGCTGGCGAGACCGGTTCATGGCCGACACCAGCGCCATCACGGCGGCGCTGCTCGCCAATGCCGATGGCCAGATCGATGTGATGAAGGATGTGTTTGCCCGGGTGACGGCGCAAACCGGTGCCGATTTCCTTGGGCTGAACCCGCCCGACATCGATGCCTATTCGGATTGGACGCTGGCCATGTCGGCCATGCTGTTTGGCGATCCGTCGGGCACGCCCGTGCCCCGCGAACTGGCCCAGCATGCCGGCTGGCGGCTGCGCGCCCTGATCGATGCGCAACTGGCCGGTGCCGTGGCCCAGCTGGCGCCGCTGGATGCCGCCGGACGGGAGGCACTGGCCGCGCAAAAGGGCCTGATGTGGGCGCTGGCCGCCACGAAAATGGCCGGCGCACCCACGCTGGCGCCGGCCGATCATGCCCTCATCCGCTCCATCATCACCGGCCTTGCCATTGGCCTTGGCCCCACCACCACGCTGGCCGGCGGCAAGGCGTTTGACTGGCTGCTGAACCATCCCGGCCCGTTCCAGATGGCGGTGGACGCGGCGCAAGCTGGCAACCGCGACGCGCTGCGCCGCATCGCGCTGGAAGCCTGCCGCATGGCCCCGGCGCTTGATCCCGGCCAGTTCCGCATGGGCCCCGATGGCCCGGTGCTCGCCGCCACGGCGGCGGCCATGCGCGATCCCAAGATCTGGTCCCGGCCGGACCAGTTCGACCCCGATCACTGGGTTGGCAAGGAATTTTCCCCCAATCTCATGTTCGGCCACGGCCTGCACAACTGCATGGGCCAGCACATGAGCACCGAGCAGATGACGGCGATCATGGCCGAACTCTTCGCCCAGCCCGGCCTGATCCGCGCCAGCAAGACGCAAACCGCCGGCGTGTTCCCGCGCCGGCTGGATGTGCGCTATGGCCCGGCCCTCCCGGCTGGCCCGGCAGCGCATGCGATGATCACGCTGAATGTGCCGGTGCTGCGCGGCGTCGCTGACCCGGCCGCCGATCTTGCCGTGCTGGAAGCCGATCTGGTCGCCTTTGGCAACCCGGCCGGCCCGGCAGTGCGCGCCTGGCTCGATGACGTCGCCATCGTCCATTATCTGTCGATCAATGCGCTCGATGTCGGCACGCCGGCCGCGCCCGACGTGCGCCTGCTGATCGAGATTTCGGCCGATGGGGCGGAGGAACAGGCCCTCGAAACCATCTTCGCCAACCCGCCCGCCGATCTTTCGGCCCTGATCCAGCGGGTCAGCGCCTGGGATGGCCAATCCAGCCTGGCTGCCTTCCTGATCGGTCACCGCCTATATGTGCGGCCGCGGCCCTGGGGCGCCACCGGCCTGCTCTACAACGGCTCCACCGGCTTCACCATGGCGATGAAGCGCCGCCGCCGCCTGCTTGCCGATTTCGCCCGCCGCGCCGCCGATCATGTCCAGGCCCAGGCTGGCGGCGCTGCCGCCCCGGCGCTGGAAAGCGTCGCCGCCATCCGCGCCATGCTTGCCGATCCCGCAATCGCGCCCGCGCATCTGGCAAACGATGCCAGGGCCCTGCGCCCACTGCTGTTCGTCCCCGGCCGCCAGCGCCTGCCCTATGTCCATTTCCAATGGCCGGGCTTCTGGGGCGGGGTGATCGCCTATCTCTTCTCGCCCGCCGGCCGCTGGATTCCGGCGATCGCCGCCCTGCCGGCGCTTGCGGTCGGCCTTGCCACCTGGTGCCTGCTGGCCCCCGGCCTGTGGCTGGCCAAACTCGCCATCTGTGCCGCCGTCGGCCTGCTCGCCGCCGCCCTGTTCTGGGGCGCGGCGCTGTTCATCACCATCCGCCAGTTGAACAAATTGGAAGCCAGCGACGCGCCCGACACGCGCGATCCTGATCTGGCCAAGCGGCTTGCCATCGCAGCGGCGGAAAACGCCCCCGGCCACGAGCAGAGCCACATCATCTCCTGTTCCGATTTCAAGCCCGGCCTGCTGCGCCGGCTCACCTTCGCCTTCGCCATGTGGGGCATCAAGGTCTTCGCCACCCACTACACCCGCTCCGGCTTCATCCTCACCATGGGCACCATCCACTTCGCCCGCTGGCTGCGCCTGCCCGATGCCGAAAAGCTGATCTTCTTCAGCAATTATGACGGCACCTGGGAATCCTATCTCGAGGATTTCATCACCAAGGCCCACGAAGGCCAGACCGCGGCCTGGAGCCATGGTGTTGGCTTCCCGCCGGCCCGCAACCTGGTGCTCGAAGGCGCCAAGAACGGCGATCTGTTCAAGCGCTGGGTGCGCCGGCAACAGCGTCTCACCCATGTCTGGTACAGCGCGCTGCCTGATCTCACCCTCGATCGCATCCGCGCGCAAGGGTTGATCCACCACGGCCTTGCCCGCGCCGCCGATGAAGCCGCCGCCCAGGATCTGCTCAGCCTGCTGGGCAGCCTGCCGCGCCCGGCCGAGGTGGTGGACACCGCCCAGGTGCAAAGCATCGTCTTCCGCGCCATGGGCAGCCTCGTCCACGGTGCCCATCTCTTCCTGCGCCTGCCGGCCGATGCCCCCAACGCCGCGCTGGCCCGGCTGCTGGCCGGGGAAGGGGCCTTGCCGCCGGTGCGTTTTGGCGATCTGCCCTCGGGCGCGCCGCGCCTCACCGCCACCGCCAGCCTCGCCCTGTCACCGGCCGGCCTTGTCAAGCTGGGCCTGCCGGGGCCCGACAGCGCCCATGGCCTCGCCAGCTTCCCCCTGGCCTTCATGGCCGGCATGAAGCGCCGCGCCACCATCCTGGGCGATGCCCCCGATTGGGATGCGGCCGGCCTTGCTGCCTATGATGATGCCGATGTCTGCCTGATCCTCGCCACCGAAACCCCGCAGCAGCTGGCCGCCGCCATCGCCGCCGCCGGCGGCATCGCCACCATCGCCCACCAGGTCATCACCAGCCCCAGCGGCAACGGCCCCAACCCGGGCAGCCTTGAAACCGATCATTTCGGCTTCAGGGACGGCATTTCCCAGCCGGTCATCCGCCACACCGGCGATTGGCGCCGCCGCCCCGCCACCGATCACATGGCCGCCGGTGAAATCCTGCTCGGCCACCCCAGCAACCAGGGCTACACCGCCCCGCCGCTGCGCCTGGAATCGGGCCATGATCCCCTCGGCCTCCTCCCCGCCGCGGCGGAGCCCAAGCGCCCCTATCCCGATTTCACCCCCGATGATCCGCCCGCCTTCCGCGATTTCGGCCGCAACGGCAGCTTCCTTGTCGTCCGCCGTCTCGCCCAGAATGTCGAAGGCTTTGCCAAGGGCACCGCGGCCGCCGCCGCCGATCTCAACCAGCGGTGCCCGCACCTCGCCCCCAGCATCGGCCAGACCATCGATGGCGAATGGGTGGCGGCCAAGATCATCGGCCGCTGGAAGGATGGCACCCCGCTGATCGATCGTGCCGGCCCCGGCACCGATGGCGATGCGCGCAATGATTTCAGCTTCGCCCAGGAAGACCCGCAGGGCCTAGCCTGTCCGCTCGGCAGCCATATCCGCCGGGCCAATCCGCGCGACGGGCTGGATCTCAATGATCCGGAAAGCCAGGCCACCATCAACCGCCACCGCCTTGTCCGTCGCGGCCGGCCATACGCTGAGGGGAACGAGCGCGGCCTGATGTTCACCGCCCTCTGCGCCGATATCGAACGCCAGTTCGAATTCATCCAGCAACGCTGGCTGTTCAGCCCCAGCTTCCACGGCCTGCCCGGAGAGGTTGATCCCTTGCTGGGGCAGGGCAATTTCACCCTGCCCACCGCCACCGGCCCCGTCCGCCTCACCGGCCTCGCGCAATGGGTCACGCTGAAAGGCGGCGGCTATTTCTTTCTGCCCGGCCGCGCCGCCCTGCGCTGGCTGTCGCAGCCCCGCTGAATCCGCTTTCCCTGTCGGCGCGCCGCCGGTATGCGCGCCGACAGCCAGAAGGGGAGGCTTCATGGACCGTTTTCTCACCACCCACGTCGGCAGCCTGCCGCGCGCCGCCGATCTGCTCGATCAGATCATCGCCCGTGAAGAAGGCCACGCCGTGGACGAAGCCGCCCTGGCCGCGCGCATCGAACAGGCGGTCGCCGATGTGGTGGCCAAACAGGCTGCCGCCGGCATCGACATCATCAACGATGGCGAACAGTCAAAGCCCAGCTATGCCACCTATATCAAGGATCGGCTGACCGGCTTTGGCGGCACCGGCACCAGCTATGTCTTTCAGGATGTGGAGGATTTCCCTGGCGTCAAGCAGCGCATCTTCGGCGATGCCGGCCGCAAGCACCGCAAGACCCCGGCCTGCAACGCCCCCATCACCGCGAAGGACATGGAGGCGGTGCACATCGATGCCGCCAATCTCAACCGCGCCATCGCCGCCCACCCCGGCAAACAGGCCTTCATGTCCGCCGCCTCGCCCGGCGTCACCGCGCTGTTCTTCCGCAACGATTTTTATACCAGCGATGAAGATTATGTGATGGCGCTCCCCGAAGGCCTGCGCCACGAATATGAGGCCATCGCGGCCGCCGGCATCACCCTGCAGGTCGATTGCCCCGATCTCGCCATGGGCCGCCACACCCAGTTCCGCGATCTTGATCTGAAGGGCTTCCGGGCGAAGATGGAGCTGAACATCGCCGCCCTCAACCATGCCACCCGCAACATCGCGCCGGAACAGATGCGCATGCACCTGTGCTGGGGCAATTATCCCGGCCCCCACCATTGCGACGTGCCGCTGGCCGACATCATCGATCTGATCTGGACCGCGCGGCCCCACGCCATCCAGTTCGAAGCCGCCAACCCGCGCCACGCCCACGAATTCGCCATCTTCGAAACCGTCAAGCTGCCCGACGGCAAGAAGCTCATCCCCGGCGTCGTCGAATGCCAGAGCCCCTATATCGAACACCCCGGCCTCATCGCCCAGCGCATCGCCCGCTACGCCCACCTCGTCGGCCGCGACAATGTCATGGCCGGCATCGATTGCGGCTTCTCCATCCACGCCGGCTCCGGCGGGGTGGATCCTGACGTGGTCTGGGCCAAGATGGCCGCCATGGCCGAAGGCGCGCGGATCGCGACAAGGCAGTTCTGGCCCTGACATCCTCCCCGCACAGGGGAGGTGCCGAGCGCAGCGAGGCGCAAGGGTTAGGCCCGGCGCACGCGCCCTTGCACCGGCCCGCCAGCGCTGCCAACCTCCCCCCCCATGCTGCATGGCCCGCCATCCACCCAGCGCAAGGCCCGCCAACTCCGCCGCCAGCACCCGGCCGGCCCCTATATTCTGGATTTCTATTGCCCCGCCCATCGCCTGACGGTGGAAATCGACGGCGACAGCCATAACAACGCCGCGCAATGGCACCACGATCAAGCGCGCGATGCCTGGCTTGCCACCCACGGCGTCCTCACCCTGCGCATCCCCGCCCGCGATGTGCTGGCAGACTGCGACGCCGTCATCACCCGCATCCTCGCCACCGCCACCACCCGCGAGCCAACCACATCCTCCCCTCAAACGGGAAGAAGAACAGTCCCACATCCTCCCCTGCAAGGGGAGGTGGCGCCCGCAGGGCGACGGAGGGGTGTCGCCCGTCGAAACGACCGCTCTACCCTCAGCGCCCGCGCCTCACGGCCCGTCATAACCAATCGCCGCCGCCGCCGCGCCGCTCATGATGAAACCGATCGGCCGCTCGGTTTCTTCCTGCAGATGGCCGATCAGGCTGGCGGTGCGGGCCAGCAGCGAAATGCCCTTCAGCGCGGCCAGCGGGAAGCCGACATCCAGCATCACCGCCGGGATCGCGCCATTCACGTTGATCGGCAGCGGTCGGCCCAGCACGGCGGGCAGGGCGGCCTGCACATCGCGCAGCGCCTTGATGTGCGCGCCCTCCACGCCATGCTCGGCGGCCAGCTTCAGCAGCAGGTTGGCGCGCGGGTCGCCTTCGCTGTGCTGGGGATGGCCAAAGCCGGGGATGGCCTTTTTCTCGGCGCGCAGCGCCCGCACCGCGGCTTCGGCATCGCCCCCCGCTGCCACGGCTTCCACCACCTGCGCCAGGAACCGCCCGGCCACCTCGGCCGATCCCAGCACCACGCTGCCGCAGCCCAGCAGGCCGGCGGCCACGGCACCGTGGAAGGCCTCGGGCGCGGCGGCATAGGTCATGCGCGCGGCCACCACCGATGGCACCAGGCCATGTTCGGCAATGGCGCACAGCACGGCATTGGCGAAGAATTTCTGCGTCTCGCTCGGCACCTGGCCGGTCACCAGCATCCAGAAATAGGTGATGAAATCGGTGTTGCCGATGATCTCGCCGGTCAAATCCTGGCCGCGCACCTTGATCTGGTGGGTATCGGATGTGCAGATGGCGGTGAAGGGGGCATCCTGCTTGCCGATGCGCATGGGTGGGCTCCTCAGTATTTCGAAATACGAACTTGCCTTCGATATGCGAAAAGATTAGGGAGGGCAAGCTGGCGCTCCGGCCTGTGCGCGGGCCGGCCGCCGGGCGCGGTCACCCGCGGCCGATGTGCGGTCACCGCTGCACCGGCTGCGGTCACCGCGGGGCACGGGGCGGGCACGGCGGCGCCGGTTGCGGCCACGGTCGCACGGATTTTCGCGTTTTGGAGGATGGGTGATGCAAGCTGAACAGGCCGCGCTGCCGCTGGCGGGTGTGACCGTGCTGGAAATGGGCACGTTCATCACCGGGCCCTGTGCCGGCATGCTGCTCGCCGATCTCGGCGCCCGGGTGATCAAAGTGGAGCAGCCCGGCAGCGGTGATCCCTTCCGCGCCTACAAGGGCACGCTTTATTCCCCGCATTTTCAAACCTATAACCGCAACAAGCAGTCGATCACGCTGGATACGCGCCAGCCCGAAGATCTGGCTGCCTTCGATGCGCTGGCCCGCGATGCCGATGTGTTCATCCAGAATTTCCGCCCCGGCGTGGCAAGGAAACTCGGGGTGGACTGGGAACGGCTGCACGCGCTCAACCCGCGCCTCGTCTATGCCAGCATCTCCGGCTTTGGCAGCAGCGGCCCCGATGCCGACCGGCCGGCGTTTGACACCGTGGCCCAGGCCGCGTCGGGCTTCCTGCGCCTGCTGGTCAATCCCGTGCACCCGCGCGTTGTCGGCCCGGCCATCGCCGATGCCATGACCGGCTTCTACACCGCCCAGGGCGTGCTCGCCGCCCTGTTGCAGCGCGCCGCCACGGGGCAGGGCCGGCTGGTCGAAACCTCGATGTTCGAGGCGATGGCCCACTTCAACCTTGATGATTTCACGCATCTTTTTGCCGCCGGCCAGGTGATGGACGCCTATAGCCGCCCGCACGTGTCGCAATCCTATGTGTTCCAGTGCAGCGACGGCCTGTGGCTGGCCCTGCACATGAGCTCGCCGCCGAAATTCTGGGAAAATCTGGCCCAGGCGGTGGAACAGCCCCACATGCTGGCGCTGCCGGCCTTTGCCAGCCGCGATGCCCGCATCGCCCATTATGAGGATGTGGTGGCGCATCTGGCGCCGATCTTTGCCACCCGCCCGCGCGCCGACTGGCTGGCCCGGCTGCGCGCGCTCGAAGTGCCCACCGCCCCCGTCGCCACCACGGTGGAGGTGCTGGAGAACGAGCAGGCCCGCCATCTGCAGCTCCAGGTCTCCGCCACCGGCCCGATGGGCGAATTCCGCACCATCCGCTCGCCGATTTCCTTCGATGGCCAGCGCAATCTCGATGTGACCGCGCCGCCGCTGCTCGGGCAGGACAATGCCGCCATCCTTGGCCGCCGTGCCGAAGCGGCAGAATAGTTGACCGCGCCCGCCAAAGCCTGCCACACCAAGGCGATGGGTGCGGACAAGGATCCGGAATATCTCTCGACGCTGGAACGGGGGCTGAAGGTGCTGCGCGCCTTTGACGCGACGCGCCCGGAAATGGCCCTCTCCGAAGTGGCGGCCGCCACCGATCTGCCGCCGGCGGTCGCCCGCCGCTGCCTCAACACGCTGGTGGCGCTGGGCTATATCCGCCAGGATGGCCGGCGCTTCCTCCTCACACCCGAAGTGCTGGCCTTCGGCTCGGCCTATCTCTCCTCGATGAATGTCGAAAGCGTCGCGGTGCCGCCGCTGCAGGCGCTGGCCGACGCGACCGGGGATTCGGTCAGCCTCGCGGTGCGTTCGGGGCGGGAAATCCTCTATGTCGTCCATGTGCCCAGCAACCGCCGCATCCGGTTGGGGGCAGGGGTCGGCACCCGCTTTCCGCTGCACGCCACCTCAATGGGCAAGGTGCTGCTGTCCTACGCCGCCGATGTTGTGGTAGAGGACTTGCTGGCCGCTGGACCGCTGGCCCGCATGACGGAGCGGACGGTGACCGATCCGGCCGCCCTGCGCGCCCGCCTGGCGCTGGTGCGCGACCGGCAGTACGACAGCGCGCTCGACGAGCTGGATTATGGCATCGTCTCGGTCGCGGTGCCGGTGCGCGATGCGCAAGGCGTGGTGGTGGCGGCGATCAACTGCTCCACCAGCACCACGCGCATCAGCCAGGATGAACTGGTGCGCACGCGTCTGCCGCTGCTGCGCGATGCCGCCGGCCAGATCGAGGCGGAATTGCGCCGCACGCCGATGCTGGCCCGCTCGCTCGCCCGCTGACCGCCCCCATTTTCCACCTGTAGGACATGCCCAACAGCCCGCCGGGGTGCGGCATCTGTGCGCGCAAACTTCGCATATCGAACTTGAGTTCGCATACCGAAACGCTATCGCCGATGGTCAAGGCCCGTCATGGGCCGGGCGTGGCGCGGGAAGGCCACGCCCCAGCATTGGGGAGGCACAAGATGCAGATGAATTTCGCCCGTCACGCGGCCCGCCTGTTGGCCACCTCCGCCCTGGTCGCGCTGCCGGCCTTCGCCCAGACCGCTGAAGCGCCGAAGGACGAGGGCGAGATCATCGTCACCGCCACCCGCCGCGCCGACACGCTGCAGAACACGCCGGCCGCCGCGGCCGCCTTCACCAGCGCCACCATCCAGTCTGCCGGTATCGAACGGCCGGGTGACTTCATCGGCCTGACCAGCAACGTCAACCTCGTTGAAACCCAGAACGCCGGCAACGCCTTCGTCATCATCCGCGGCATCACCCAGGCCCGCAATTCCGAACCCTCGGTCGCCGTCATCGTCGATGGCATCCAGCAGGTGAACCCGGCCCAATTCAACCAGGAACTGTTCGACATCGAACAGATCGAAGTGCTGAAGGGCCCGCAGGGCGGTCTCTATGGCCGCAACGCCATCGGCGGCGCCATCATCATCCGCTCCAAGGCCCCCACCGATGAGCTCAGCGGCAAGATCACCGCCGGGGTGGACAATGGCTTTGGCTATTATGTGCGCGGCAATGTTTCCGGCCCGGTCGCCGAAAATCTGAAATTCCGCCTGTCGGGCAGCTGGTATGACACCGATGGTTTCATCCGCAACACGTTCCTCAACGAAAAGGCCGATCCGATCAAGGATCTGAACTTGCGCGGCAATCTGCTGTGGAACCCCACCGCCGGCCTCGATGTCGATCTGCGCGTCGCCTATTCCAACCTGCAGACCCAGGCGCTTTATTTCAACATCGTCAACGATGTGAACGACACCTCGCTGCCGGTGCGTGTCAACAACCGCGGCCAGAACGACCGCGAGATGTGGAACGCCGCGCTGAAGGTCAAATACAGCGGCGATTTCGGCACCGTGCAGAACGTCTTCAGCTATGACCGGCTGACGGAAGTGCTGACCGGCGACGCCTTCAACTTCCTGCCGATCCGCGAATCGCTATTCTTCCAGTTCTTCGGCTTCGACCTCAACCAAAGCCAGTTCCTGGAAGTGGACGCCTGGTCGAACGAGCTGCGCTATGAATCGCCGGCCGACAAGCCGCTGCAGTTCGTCGTCGGCTCCTACATGGTCGGCACCAAGCGCTTCATTTCCACCGGCAACATGATCGATACCGGCCAGGGCGTGTTCCCGGTGTTCCGCACCCCGTCGACCGATCCGCGCAATCCGCAGTTCAGCTTCCTGTCCGACAGTCAGGATAACTTTGCCTGGGCATTGTTCGCGAACACCAGCTGGAAGGTGAACGAGCAGCTGCGCGTCGATGCCTCGCTGCGCTATGACCGCGACACGCGTGAGAACACCACGCTTACCCCCACCGCCTTCCTGCCCAACGTGCCCGGCTTCCCGCAGGGCCGCAGCGGCGATGTGCGCAAGCGCAGCTTCCAGAGCTGGCAGCCCAAGTTCACCCTGACCTACAAGCCGGTGGACAATATCACCCTCTATGGCGGCTGGAGCCGTGGCTTCCGCTCGGGCGGCTTCAACCAGACCGGTGTTGGCGCCGTGGCAGCCGGCAACGGCATCGTCGGCGTCGGCGATATCTTCAACGCCGAAGTGGCCGAAACCTGGGAAGTCGGCGCCAAGACGCAGACGGATGACAAGCTGCTGACCTTCAACGCGGCCGCCTTCTCGACCCGCACCGAAAACAGCTATTTCTTCGTCTTCCTGGCCGCCAACTCCACGCAAAACCTCGGCAACGTGCCGCTGGCGCAGATCAAGGGCTTTGAACTGGAAGCCAATCTGCGGCCGATGAAGGGCCTCGATATCAACTTTGGCCTTGGCTATACCGACAGCAACATCAAGCGCTTCGCCGACGCCCGCCGCATCGGCAACGAACTGCCGCTGATCAGTCGCTACACGTTGAACGCCGGCATCAACTATGTCCGCCCGCTGACCGAGGATCTGAACCTCAACGCCCGCGTCGATTATCGCTGCACCGGGCGCACCTGGTGGGATGTCGAAAACTCCACCAGCCGCAACCCGGTGGACATCATTGATGCCCGCCTTGGCGTCTCCACCAACAAGTGGAGCGTGACGGCCTTCAGCCAGAACCTCACCAACAGCATCTATAACGCCGAATTCTCGCCCGGCGGCTTCGTGTTCAAGGCGCGCCCGCGCCGCTATGGCATCGAAGCCAGCTTCAACTTCTGATCGAAAGGCACGAACAATGGCCCGCGTTCTCGTCCTCTATTACTCCTCCTGGGGGCATGTGGAGGCCATGGCCAACGCCGTGGCCGAGGGCGCGGCCAGTGTCGATGGTGTCAAAGCCGTGGTGAAGCGGGTGCCCGAACTGGTCCCCGCCGACACCGCCGCCGCCTTCTTCTACAAGACTGAGCAAGCGGCCGCGATCGCCGATCCGAACGAGCTCGCCGATTATGACGCCATCATCATCGGCACGCCCACCCGCTTTGGCAACATGGCGGCCCAAATGCGCAACTTCCTCGATCAAACCGGCGGCCTGTGGGCCAAGGGCGCGCTGATCGGCAAGCTGGGCGGCGCCTTTGTCGCCACCGCCAGCCAGCATGGCGGCCAGGAAACGACGTTGACCAGCATTCACACCACGCTGCTGCACCACGGCATGATCATCGTTGGCCTGCCCTACAGCTTTGCCGGCAACAGCATCATGACCGAAATCAGCGGCGGCACGCCCTATGGCGCTTCGACGCTGGCCGCCGGCGATGGCAGCCGCCAGCCGTCGACCAACGAGCTCGACGGCGCCCGCTTCCAGGGCCGCCACACCGCCGAGATTGCGAAAAAGCTGTTTGGCTGATTATCCTTTGGGGGAGGAGAGCATCATGACCATCACCCGCCGTCCCAATCGCCTGCACCACACCGCCTATGTCACCAAGGATCTGGAGGCGACGCGCGCCTTTTACGAGGATGTGATCGGCCTGCCGCTGATCGCCACCTGGACGGAAGCCGACGAGCTGTTCGGCAAGCTGCGCACTTATTGCCACGTCTTCTTCGAACTGAACGACGGCTCGTGCCTGGCCTTCTTCCAGTTCGCCGATCCGGCCGACCAGGCCGAGTTTGGTCCCGACATCCCGTCGAGCCCGTTCATCCACATCGCCCTGCATGTGGACAAGGACACGCAGGAAGCGCTGGAAGCCCGCATCAAGGCCGCCGGCATCACGGAACCAGCCACCTATGTGCTGGAACATGGCTATTGCCGCTCGGTCTATGTCACCGATCCCAACGGCATGATCCTCGAATTCACCTATGATGCACCTGAAGCGCTTGATCCCGCCCTTGATGCGCAGCGCCGCGCCAACGCCCATGCCGAACTGAAGCGCTGGCTGGCCGGCGATCACACCAACAACAACAATTTCCGCTCGGCCGCGTGATCCAGCCGGCGCCGTCCACGGCGATGGACGGCGCCTTCGCCGGCAGCCGTCTGCATCGCATCCCCGTGCCGGGGGGCGAACTGGTCGCCGAAGTGGCGGGGCAGGGGCCGGCCATCATCCTGCTCCACGGCTGGATGCTGGACCGGCGGCAGTGGCGCGGCCTGCGCCCGCTGGCCAGCCGTTTCACGCTCATCGCCCTTGATCGCCGCGGCTGTGGCGACGCCACCGCCCCGCCCGATCTGGCCGAAGAGCCGGCTGACATCAGCCGCGTCGCCACCGCGCTCGGCCTCGGGCGCTACCATCTCGTCGGCTTGTCCCAGGGCGGCAAGGTGGCGCTGGCCCACGCGGCCCAGCGCCCGGCCGGGCTGGACCGGCTGGTGGTGATTGGTGCGCCGATCGATGCTGATTTGCCGGCCCCGCCCGATGCGCTGCCGCTGGCCCATATGGCCGATCTTGCCCGCGCCGGGCGCATGGCTGATCTGCGCGCCTTCTGGCTGGCCCATCCGCTCACCGCCGGTCGCCCGGAAGTGCGCGCCGCCATGGCCACCATGCTGGCCCGCTATGATGGCCGTGATCTGGTCGCACCCGGCCGGCCGCTGCGGGTCACCCTTTCTGACATTGCCCGCATCACCGCGCCTGCCACCGCGCTGGCCGGGGCGGATGACACGCCGTGGCGCCGCGCGGTCGCCGCCATGCTGGGCCGGGCCGGCTTTGCCCACGCCCTCGTCCCCGGTGGTGGCCATCTCGCCCCGATGGACGCGGCCGAGGCCACCAACGCCGCGCTGATCGCCGCCCTCACTTGACGTGGGCCACCGCTGCGGCAGCATGGCCGCGCATCCGGGATTTCCCGCAGCTTGACTTGGATGCAGCTGCGTGGCCATTTGTCCGGACAACTTGTGGAGCTTGCCCGCGATGTCTGATCTGCCACCGCCCTACACCGCGCTCACCCGCCACCCGATGCTGGCACGCACCAACCATGACGAGGCGGCGCGGTTCAACTTCCTCACCCACCTGAACCGCTATCTGTCGGGCACGCTGGGGCCGGGCAACCGGTTGGCCTATGATACCCGCGTGCTGCCGGCCTTCCGCGCCGAACATGGCCGCGATCCCGAACATCGCTATGAAATCCGCGATGCCATGAACCAGGACCCATTCCACCGCATGTGGAGCGCGCTGAAGCGCAATTCGATGGAGATGCGCCAGCACAACGGCCGCGCCACCGTGCTGCGCCAGCTTGACGAGCTTGATGCGCTTGCCCGCCAGTTCAACGAGCATTCGGGCCAGCTTGAACTCGATCCCAGCATTCAGCAGCCCGAATATCAGACCGCGGTGGACATTCATTGCCAGCCCGGCGGTTATCACAGCGAGGAACGGCCCGGGGATGTGTCGGCCGGGGCCAATTATGATGTCGGCATCTTTGCCACCACCGGCGGCGCGCTGGGCGGGCTGAACGATGGCGGCGGCCAGGCCGTGGTGGCCTGGGCCAAGAAGGAACGCCCCGGCTGGCAGCCGCAGCGCATCCTCGATGTCGGCGCCACGGTTGGCCACAACGCCGTGCCGATCGCGCTGGCCTATCCGGAAGCCGAGGTGATCGCCATCGACACTGCAGCCGCCTCCCTGCGCTATGGCGCGGCGCGTGCGGCCGGGCTGGGCGCGAAGAACATCAGGTTCGTCCAGGCCAATGGCGAAGACCTGTCGCGCTTCCCCGACAATCATTTCGATTGGGTGCAGACGACGATGTTCCTGCACGAACTGTCGGCCCGGGCGATGCCGAAGCTGCTGGCCGAATGCCACCGCGTGCTCAAGCCCGGCGGCCTCATCCTCCACATCGAACAGCCGCAATATTCGGATGCCATGCCGCTGTTCGAACAGTTCATGCGCGACTGGGATGCCTTCAACAACAACGAGCCGTTCTGGAGCGCGATGCACGGCCAGGATCTGAGGCAGGTGATGGCCCGCGCCGGCTTCCCGCTGGAAAGCCAGTTCGTCGTCGGCGTCCGCGCCGTGGTTGATCGCAGCATCTTCCCGGCCGCCGAAACCGAAGAACAGGAGGATTATGGCCGCGCCGCGGTGTGGAACGCCTATGGCGCCTGGAAACCTGCTGCGCAGGAGCTGGCGGCATGACAGAGGGAGTTGACTGGATCGCCCGCGCCGGCGCCCGCCCCAAGGGCCGCCGCCCGGCCTATTTCGATGATCCCGCCGTTGATCGCCTGTTGTCGCTGTCCATGGCGCTGGTCGCCGAAGTCAGCGTGCTGCGCGAACGGCTGGACACGGTGGAACGGCTGCTGGAGGCCAAGGGCGGCCTCAACCGCGCCGATATCGAGGCCTATATGCCCGACCGCATAGCTGGCGAGGAACGCGGCGAGGCCACCCGCGCCTATATCGCCCGCGTCATGCGCGGCTTCGCGCAAGAGGTCGAAGCCATGGCCAACCCTGATCCGCCGATCATGGACTGGGTGGAGAAATTGTCGAAGGAATAAGGCGCGCGTCAAGCGCCCGTCTCGACAAAGGGTGGAGAGACGATGGACATCGAACCGGTGCTGGTGCTGCGCTGGCTGCACATCCTTGCCATGGTCTATTGGCTTGGCGGCGAATGGGGCGTGTTCCAGACCAGCTACAATGTCACCAACCCGCGCCTGTCATTGGATGAACGGCGCCGGCACATGGAAACCGCCTACCGCATCGATATCCTGGCCCGCACCGGCATCATCCTGCTGCTGCCGCTCGGTCTGCACATGGGCCATATCTATGGCCTGCAACCTTATGGCGGTGGGTATCTCACCGCCATGTGGCTGGCGGTCGGGGCCTGGATGGCACTGTGCTGGGCGGCCTTCTTCACCCGCGAAACCGATACCGGCATCCGCCTCACCAAGATCGATGAATATGTCCGCTTCATCCTCATCCCGCTGATCTTCATCGTCGGGATCGGCAGCCTGCTTGGCCACGGCCCGCTCGAAGCCGGCGAGGGCAACCGCTGGTATGCCACCAAGCTCACCCTCTATGGCTTTGCCCTGTGCATCGGCCTTGGCCTCCGCTTCATCATGCGCGCCTGGACGGTGCGCTTCCGCCGCCTCGCCATGGGCCCCAACCCGGCCGAGGAAGCCGCCCTCACGCGCGAGATCGGCTGGGGCCGGATGATGGCCTATGTCTACTGGATCACCATCTCCGGCATCTGCTTCCTCGGCACGGTGAAGCCCTTTTAGGTCCTCCCCAATTTCCGATTGGGGAGGTGGCGCGCAGCGCCGGAGGGGCCTCTTTGGGCCAGAACCCCTCCGTCAGCGTTCAGCTGCCACCTCCCCAAACAAGTTTGGGGAGGACCTACCTCACTTCAAAATCTGGTTCATCTCCACCAGCACGCCATCCGGATCAAAGAAATTGCAGCCCATCACCCTGATCTCCGGCCCGCCGTTCCGCCCCGGATAGATCTGCAGCCGCGGTTCGGATGTGAAATGCACCCCCGGCACGGCCTTGGCCGCCTTGCAGCGGCCTTCCACATCATCGGTGTTCATCACCAGCACCACGCCGCCCGGCCCCATGCGCTTGGGGTACGGCTTGGCCTTCAACGTCGGCTTTACCCACTGCATCAGGCCGATCCAGCCCACCCAGGGGTCATTGCTGTTCAGCAGCACCAGCCGCGCCTTGGCGCCCGGCGGGCCGGCGGGCAGGGCGACGCCGCTGGTTTCCACCACCGTGTCATAATTCACCTGCATCCCCACCACGTCGCGATACAGCTTCAGGCTCGCCTCCATGTCGCGCACGATGATGGTGGCGCGGCGCACATCGGTGGGCAGCCGCTCCTTGGGCTTGTCCACGCCCGGCGCGGTCTGCGCCGTGGCAGCAGCAGCCATCAGGCCAAGGGCAATGATCAGGTGTTTCATCGGCTTTCCTCCACGGCACCGCTGGCGATCAGGGCGGCGATCCTGTCTGCATCATAACCCAGCCCGGCCAGCACGGCGCGGCTATGCTCCCCGGCCTTGGCCAATATCTGCGGGGCGCCGGGCCGGCCGCCGGCCAGCTCCAAGGGAATGGTCGGCAGCGTGGTCTGGCGGCCATCGTCCAGCGTCACCGGCTCCAGGCCCCCGCTGGCCAGATGGGGATCGTCAAACAGCTCCTCCGGCTTGCCAATCGGCGCAAAGGGCATGCCGGTGCCATCCAGCTTTGCCACCACCTCGGCCCGCGTCATGCCCGCCACGATGCTGCGGATCACCGGCAGGATACGGTCGCGCGCCAGCACCCGGCTGTTGTTTTTCCTCAGGCTTTCATCCGCCCACAGCGCGTCCAGCCCGAACAGCGCGCAGAATTTCTCCCACAGCGCATCCGTCACCACGCCGATGAACAGTGGTTCGTCCTTCGTCTCGAACACGTCGTAAATCGCCCAGGCCGAAACCCGGGCCGGCATCGGCGCGGCCGGTTTCCCGGTCACGGCAAACTGCGCCATGTGCTGGCCCACCAGATAGGCGGTGGTTTCAAACAGGCTGGCCACCACCTTCTGCCCGCGCCCGGTGGCGCCGCGCTGGTGCAGGGCCGAAAGGATGCCGATCACGCCAAACATGCCGCCGGTCACATCGATCACGCTGGCCCCGGCGCGCAATGGCCGGCCCGGCGGCCCGGTCATATAGGCAAGGCCGCCCATCATCTGCGCCACCTCGTCCAGCGCCGTGCGCTGCTCATAAGGGCCGGGCAGAAAGCCCTTCTCGCTGCAATAGATCAGGCCGGGGTTGCTGGCCGCCATCGCTTCATACCCCAGCCCCAGCCGATCGAGCGCGCCGGGGCGAAAATTCTCCACCAGAACATCGGCACCGGCAATCAGATCGCGCGCCACGGCAAGGCCATCGTCCGATTTCAGATCAAGGCAGATACTGCGCTTGCCGCGGTTGTACATCGGGTAATAGCCGGCGCCCGATCCCAGCAGCCGCCGCGTCTGGTCCCCGCCCAGCGGCTCCACCCGCACCACATCGGCGCCCAGCCCGGCCAGGATATGCCCCACCGTGGGGCCCATCACCATATGGGTGAATTCGATGACCTTCAGGCCAGCCAGCGGGGTGGGGGGCGTCATTTCGCCATCCTTTCGTGATAATCCAGCATCGGGCCAGCGTCTGGCGTGAAGCCATAGAGCGGCTCACCGGGCAGTGCCTCGGCCAGGATCGCCCGCACGTCGATCAGCTTTTCCAGATCAATTCCGGTCTCCAGCCCCATGCTGTTCAGCATCAGCACCAGATCCTCGGTCACCAGATTGCCCGAAGCCCCCGGCGCGAACGGGCAACCGCCCAGACCGCCCAAAGAGGCATCCAGTGTGGTGATCCCTTCTTCCAGCCCCGCCAGCGCATTGGCCAGCCCCAGCCCGCGCGTGTTGTGCAGGTGCAGCGTCGTCAGCCGCTCCCCCACCTCGGCCCGCACGGCGCGCACCAGCCGCTTCACCTGGGCCGGATCGGCATAGCCCGTCGTGTCCGACAGGCTGAACTCCGCCGCTCCGGCCTCGGCCGCCGCCACCGCCAGCCGCACCACCCGATCCTGCGGCACCGCGCCTTCCATGGTGCAGCCGAACGCCGTTGAAAGCCCCACGGCAAAATGCACACCGGCCGCGCGCGCGATGGCCGCCACCGCGCCAATCTCGTCGATCATTTCGGCATGGGATTTGCGCACATTCTTCAAACTGTGCGTCTCGCTCATCGAAAAGGGGATAGACATGCCATGCACGCCCGCCGCCACCGCCCGCGCCGCACCCTTGACATTGGGCACCAGCGCCACGACGTTCAGGCCGGGGATGGTCCGCGCAAACTCCACCAGTTCGGCCGTGTCGGCCATCTGCGGCAGCAGGCTGGGCGGCACGAAACTGCCCACCTCAATCTCGCGCACGCCGGCCGCCGCCTCCGCCGCAATCCACGCCTTCTTGGCCGCCAGCGGCATGACCCGGCTGATCGACTGCAACCCATCACGCGGGCCCACTTCGGATACGAGGATCATCGCATTGCTTCCAGATACACCCACGGCCGCACCCCCCGGTCTGCCGCCTCCCACGCATCAATCGCACCCCGCGCTTTCAGCGTCAGCGCAATCGCGTCCAGCCCTTCCAGCAGCATCAGCTTGGCTTCCGCATCAATGGCAAAGCCCACCCCGTTCACCGTCTGCGCCGCCAGATCGATGGTCAGCGTGGCCCAGGCCCAATCCGCCACCGGCAATTCCACCGGCAACAGCCCGTTGCGCAAGGCATTGGCCTTGAAAATCGGCGCAAAACTGGGCGCGATCACCGCCCTGATGCCCCATTCGGCCAACGCCCACACCGCATGTTCGCGGCTCGAACCACAGCCGAAATTCTCGCCGCCCAAAAGGATCTGCGCCCCCACCGCGCGCGGATCGTTCAGGGGAAAGGCCGGATCCGCCACCCGCGCATCAACATCCAGATACCGCCAGGGCGCAAACAGCCCGTCGGCAAGGCCGGTGCGCCCGGTGGAGCGCATTTCGCGGCTGGGGATGATGGCATCGGTATCGACATTGTTGCGAGCCAACGGAATGGCGACCGAGGTGAGGGTGGTGAACGGCGTCATGCGATCTGCCTTGGATCGGCGATCACCCCGGCCAGGGCACTGGCCACCACGGTTTCGGGGCTGGCGATATGGGTGCGGATACCGGGGCCCTGGCGGCCTTCGAAGTTGCGGTTGGTGCTGCTGATCGTGCGGCTGCCCGGCGGAAAGCCCTCGCCGCCGGCATAGAAACACAAGGAACAGCCGCTTTCCCGCCATTCAAAGCCGGCGGCCTGAAAAACCGCGTGCAGCCCTTCGGCTTCGGCTTCCCGCTTCACCGCGCTGCTGCCCGGCACCACCAGTGCCTTTTTGATGCCCGGTGCAATCCGCCGCCCCTTCAGCAGCGCGGCGGCGCGCCTCAGATCGGAAAGCCGGCTGTTGGTGCAGCTTCCGATGAAGGCCACATCAATCGGCGTGCCGGCAATCGGCGTGCCCGCGGCCAGCCCGATATAATCATGCGCCCGCGCCGGGCCGGCCGGCAGGGCGGCATCGATGGCGATGCTGTGCTCGGGGCTGGTGCCCCAGCTCACCATCGGCGCCACCTGGCCGGCATCCAGCGCCAACTCGGCATCAAAATGCGCATCCGCATCGCTGTGCAGCGATTGCCACCAGGGCGCATCAAAGGCCGCGGGCGCATAACGCCGACCGGCCAGCGCTGCATACGCTGCCTCATCGGGCGCGATGATGCCGGTGAAGGCAGAAAATTCGGTGGCCATGTTGCACAGCGTCTGCCGTGCCTCCATGTCCATCGCAGCCACCGCAGCGCCGGTATATTCCACCGCATGCCCGGCCCCGCCGCCGGCACCAAAGCGCGCCAGCAACGCCAGCGCCAGATCCTTGGCCGTCACCCCGGCCGCCAGCCGGCCATCCAGCCGGATGCGCATGGTCTTCGGCCGGGTCAGGCGCAGCGTGCCGGTCACCATCGCATGCTCAGCCTCGCTGCTGCCGATGCCCCAGGCCAGCGCGCCAAAGGCGCCCTGCGTGCAGGTGTGACTGTCCGGCGCCACCAGCGTGCAGCCCGGCAGCACGATGCCCAGTTCCGGCGAGATGACATGGACGATGCCCTGATCGGGATCGCTCACATCAAAGATGGTCAGCCCGGCGGCCTTGGCGGCGGCGCGTGTCTCGCTGATGAAGCCCTGGCCGCCGGGCATCAGCGTCTGGTCGCTGCGGCCGGGGCGGGTGTCGACAATATGATCCATGCCCACGAACACGCGGGCCGGATCACGCACGCGCCGGCCGGCCGCCGCCATGGATTTCAGCGCGGCCGCCCCGGTGCGTTCGTGCAGGAAGATGCGATCAATGGCGATCAGATCGGCACCACCGGGCGTGGTCGCCGCCCGGTGATGGTCCCAGATCTTGTCCACCAGCGTCGGCATCAGGGCTCCAGGCTCTGCCAGTCCTTCGTCACCAGGCTTTCCTGGATGGCGGTGCGGGTTTCCAGCTGGCCGTTGCGGATCCAGTGCCAGGTGCGGCAGCGCTTGGTGCCGCAATCGGAAAGTTGGATCATTTCATACAGATAGAGCGTGGGATCGCCGGTGCGTTCCCAGAACAGCATCACCGACCGGCTGTGGTCATCCTGGCCCACCTCCCAGGCGCTGCCCTTGATCAGCTCATTGTCCCACCACACACGCTTGTCGCGATAGGCGGCGGGAAAATCGCGGATTTCGGTGCGGCCGTCGGGCCAGGTATAGTGGTTTGTCTGGTGATAGGGCGTCGGGCTGTCATCGCCCAGAAAGCGGCAGAACAGCCGGCTCTTGTGCTCGTCCACCTTTTCGCCGGCGGCGTTGTAATAAGTATATGTGCCGTCCCACACGCCCTCGTGGCGGGCCAGCAGCGGCATGTCTTCACGAATTCCCATCTTGGTCTCCAGTGGCGGTGTGGAAGGCGCGGGCCGATCGGGCCTGCAACAGGGCAAGATGCGCCGCCGCCAGCCGTTCGGGCGTGATGGCGGCAGCATCAAAGGGGATGGCAGTGGCCGCGCTGGCCTGGTGCCATGGCCGGAAAAAACAGCCTGCGCGCACGGCGCTCCACGCGCGGGCCAGGTGGCTGCCAAAGCGGTCTGGGGTGAGATCGGGGTAGAGCAAGGCCGGATCGCCGGGGGCAGGGGCTTCGAACGCCAGGCCGGCAAAGCCGCGCTGCCGCGCCACCTCGGCCAGCACCGCATCCCAGGCCGCCCGCCCGCTGCCGCCCGACCAGTCATCCGACAGGCCGTGGCCGGGCGCATCGATGCCGGCGCCGGCAAACAGGCTGATGGCGCGGCCGGGGGCAGCCACGCGCGCCGTTGCGCCGGCCGGCCCGCGCCAATGCACCAGCCCATCGAAATCCGCCGTCACCACCCGGGCAAAGCCTTCATCCGCCGCCTCGCGCAGCGGCACCTCGGCCACCGGCGGCAGGCCCAGCAGCCACTCCAGGCTCACCCGCTGGTGATCGGCCGGCGTCTCGACCTTCTCGGCCCGCCAGCCGGCCGGCAGGGCACCCAGCCGATCAATATGCGCCTGCAGCGGATCGCCGGCATAGGCCGAAATCAGCACCGGCGGCACCGCCGCATCGGCCGGCGGAATATCGCGCGGCGCCCGCAGCACGGCGCCATAGCCGGCGCGATAGGCATCGCCGGCCTCCAGCATCTCGCGCACCGCCTGGTCCACCCGCGCCACATCGGCATGGGCGCCCGGCAGCCGCGCTTGGCCCCGCACATCAAACCAGGGGAAGAACCAGCTCTGTTCCAGCATGCGGTTCCACAGCCAGGTCAGATGCTCGCCATAGGCCGTGGGCTGGAACGGCGGCAGATAGGATTCGCCAAAGATCGCCATCTCCTGCGGCGTCCAGATCGCATAGCCGCCCACCGCCAGCCCAGTGAAGCGCTGCGGATGCCGTTTCAGCGCGGTGACCAGGATGATGCCGCCGGAATGAAAGCCATAGGCCGGGCAACGCTCCAGCCCCAGCGCGTCCATCAACGCCACCAGCCCATCGGCGAAATCGGCAATGTCGGGGCTGCCGGGCAGGGGATCGGATTGGCCAAAGCCCGGCGTGTCGGGCGCGATGCAGGTGAAATACTGGCCCCATTGCGCCATCAGCCCCGCATATTCTGCCGACGAACGCGGGCTTTGGTGCACCATCAGCAACGGCTGGCCGCGCCCGCAGCGGCGATAATGCACGCGCCGCCGGCTGCCATCGGCATTCGTCACATCAATGAAATGGCGGCTGATCATCAGCGCCAATTTGTCCGGACAAATTCCCCTCGACAAGCTTTTTCTTGCACGGCAGGTTGCACCAAGAGGAATCAGGAGGGACGGGGATGACCGTGAAGGGCACCCGCATGGTCAGCGATGGCCGCACGGCGAAGGCAATTTTCGAGGAGGTGATGGCCAATCCGGCCCGCCGCAAGTTCGGATTCGGCCACAAGCTCGCCATCATCAATGTCGATTTCCAGCGCGCCTATACCGACATCGCCGCCTTCGCGACCGCCTATGAGACGGACCCGCGCCAGATCGAACATGTCAATCATATCAGTGCCCTGGCCCGAGCGCGCGGCATGCCGGTGATCTGGACGCGCGTTGCCTACAAGGCCGATGCCGGTGACGCCGGCGTGTGGGGCACGCGCACCAACACGCCAGACAGCCTGCAGAACATCAAATATGACAGCGAGCGCCATGCCTATGATCCGCGCGTCGTCATCGGCCCCGATGATCTTGAATATACCAAGCGCATGCCAAGCGCCTTTTTCGAAACCCCGCTGGCCAGCTATCTCGTCTGGCACAAGGTCGATACGGTTGTGGTCACCGGCGGCTCCACATCGGGCTGCGTCCGCGCCACGGCGGTCGACGCGCTTTCCCACGGCTATCGCACCATCGTTCCCATCGAAACCTGTGCCGACAAGCACGAAAGCTATCACTTCGCCAATCTCACGGATCTGCAGCTGAAATATGCCGATGTCGAACCGGTGCAGGCGGTGATCGACTGGCTGGAGGCGCAGCCATGATGAGCGAGACGATCCTCCCCAAACTTGTTTGGGGAGGTGGCGCCGAAGGCGACGGAGGGGCAGCGGGCGAAGGCCCCTCCGCCTCGCGTCGCTCGGCACCTCCCCAAACAAGTTTGGGGAGGACCCGCCGGTGATCGAGAACGCCGCCGATCCCGGCCTCTACAACCCGGCGCCCAGCCGCCGCCGCTTCACCTGGCCCGGCGGCAAGACGGTCGCCGTCTGGGTCGCGCCCAATCTGGAATATTACGAGATCGACCCGCCGCCGCACCCGCGCCGCAAGGCCTGGGCCCGGCCGCACCCCGATGTCGTCGGCTTTTCGCACCGCGATCATTCCAACCGCGTCTCGCACTGGCGCATGGCCGATGTGATGACGAAACACGGCTTCCCCGGTTCCGTCTCGCTCTCCGTCGCCCTGTGCCAGCATCACCCGGAGGTGGTTGCCGATGCCAACGAACGCGGCTGGGAATTCTTCAGCCACGGCATCTACAACACCCGCTATGCCTATGACATGGCAGAGGAACAGGAACGCGCCATCATCGAAGATAGCATCGCCACGGTGCGCGCGGCCACCGGCCAGACCATCCGCGGCTGGCTCGCCCCGGCGCTCACCCACACGCCGCGCACCCTCGATCTCATCGCCGAATATGGCCTCAGCTACACCTGCGATCTCTACCATGATGATCAGGTGCTGCCGGTCCACACCCGAAGCGGCCGCCTCGTTTCCATCCCCTACAGCCTGGAGGTGAACGATCATTATGGCTTCTTCGTCTACAACATGTCCGGCCGGGACTATGCCGACACGCTGATCCGCCAGTTCGAACGCCTGGCGCAGGAACCCGGCAGCGTGATGTGCATTCCGCTGCACGCCTATCTGATCGGCCAGCCGCACCGCATCGGCCCGTTCGAACAGGCGCTCCGCCACATCGCCGCCGACGGCCGCGCCTGGATCGCCACCGCCAGCCAGATCGTTGACGCCTGGCAGGAGCTGCAGCCATGAGCGCCACCCAAATGATCCTCCCCAAACTTGTTTGGGGAGGTGGCGCCGAAGGCGACGGAGGGGCTGGTCCGGCGCTGCCCCTCCGCCTCGCGTCGCTCGGCACCTCCCCAAACAAGTTTGGGGAGGATCGGTGATGCTCGATCCCGCCTATCTCCACTACCCCCGCCGGGTCCACGGCTACGACCATGATCTCTACCCCTGGTCGGCCCTGCACCAGCGCCCGCCGCTGCGCTGGCCCACCGGCAGCGTCGCCGTCTGGGTCTGCGTGTCCCTCGAATTCTTCCCGATCACCCCCACCGACAAGCCGTTCCGCGCCCCCGGCCACATGCAGACGGCCTATCCCGATTTCCGCCATTTCACCGCGCGCGATTACGGAAACCGCGTCGGCGCGTGGCGCTTCCTTGAGGCGCTGGCCGCCGCTAAGGCCCCGGCCAGCTTCGCCACCAACGCGGCGGTGGCGGAACGCAATCCCGAACTGCTCGCTGCGGTGCAGGCCGGCGGGCACGAGCTGATCGCGCACAGCACCGACATGAACGGCACCATCGACTCCACCCTGGCCGTCGAGGATGAACGCGCCCTCATCCATGCCGCCCGCGCCCGGCTCGCCGCCTGCGGGGTGCAGCCCGATGGCTGGCTCTCCATCGCCCGCAGCCAGAGCTTTCAAACCGCCGATCTGCTGGTGGAGGCCGGCTATCGCTACGCCTGCGACTGGGTGAATGACGAGCTGCCCTATCGCTTCAACAACGGCCTCATCAACCTGCCGCTGAACCACGAATTGTCTGACCGGCAGATCATCGCCGTGCAGCAGCAATCGGCCGACAGCTGGGCGCAAAGCATGGAAGACGCCTTCGACTGGCTCGCCGCCGAAGCCGCTGCCACCGGGGCCGGGCGCATGCTGCCCATCCATGTCACCCCCTATATCATGGGCCTGCCCTATCGCATCGCCGCCTTCGAACGGCTGCTTGCCCGGCTGGCGGCGCGGCCCGAATGCTGGTTCGCCACCGGCGCGCAGATCGTTGACCAGTTCACCGCGCAGGAGCGGCCATGAAAATCCGCAACCCCCGCACCGGCGAACTGGATCATGAAATCACCCCCGCCGGCCCGGCCGAGGTGGGCGCCGTCGCTGCCCGCCTGCGCGCTGCCCAGCCGGCCTGGGCAGCGCTGGGGCCAGCCGGCCGCGCCGCCGTGCTGGAACGCTTTGCCCAGGCCGTGGAGCGCCATGCGGAGGCCATCATCGCGGCGCTGACCATCGACACCGGCCGCCACGCCGTCTCCCGCATCGAGGTGGAGGGGCTGCCCCGCACCATCCGCCGCTGGGCGGCGCGGGGCCAGCAGCTGATGGCCGGGCTCGACGGCGGCGAAACCCCCAGCGCCGTGCCCGGCATCCTGCTCAAGGGCCGCCACATCGCCTATCCGCTGTTCGGGGCGATTGCGCCGTGGAACTTCCCGGTTGTCCTGTCCCACATCGATGCCATCCCGGCGCTGATGGCCGGCTGCGCCGCGCTGGTGAAACCCTCCGAAGTCACCCCGCGCTTTGTCGTCCCCATGCAGGCCGCCATTGCCGAGGTGCCGGAACTCGCCGCCGTCTTCGCCTATGTGCTGGGCGGGGCCGAAACCGGCCAGGCGCTGATTGGCGCGGTGGATTATGTCTGCTTCACCGGCTCCACCGCGACGGGGCGCAAGGTCGCCGAAGCCGCCGCCCGCGCGCTGATCCCGGCCAATCTGGAACTGGGCGGCAAGGATCCGATGATCATCCTGCCCGGTGCCGATCCGGTTGCTGCCGCCCGCCTCGCCCTGCGCGCCAGCGTGGTCGCCACCGGCCAGGCCTGCCAATCGATCGAGCGGGTTTATGTGCCGCGCGCCCTCGCCGAAGCCTTCCTCGCCGAACTCACCGCCCGCGCGGCCGAGGTGCGGCCCAACTGGCCCGACATAAATGTCGGCGAACTCGGTCCGTTCATCCTGGCTGCCCAGGCCGAAAAGGTCGCCGCCCAGATTGACGACGCGCTGGCCCGCGGTGCCCGCCTGCTCGCCGGCGGCAAGCCCGAACAACTGGGCGGCGGTTGGTATATGCGCCCTACCGTGCTGGTGGATGTGACGGCGGACATGGCGGTGATGGCGGAAGAGACCTTCGGCCCGGTCATCCCGGTCACCGTTTATGACGATGTGGACGATGCCATCGCCATGGCAAATGCCAGCGTCTATGGCCTGTCCGCCGCCGTGGTCGGGCCGCAGCGCGAGGCCGAAGCGGTGGCAGCGCGGCTCGAAGCTGGCGCCATCTCGATCAACGATGGCGCGCTCACCTCCATGGTCTGGGATGCCACCAACTCGTCCCAGAAATTGAGCGGGCTCGGCCCCAGCCGCATGGGCGATGAAGGCCTGTTGCGCTTCTTCCGCAAACAGGCGCTGATCATCCAGACCGGCCAGCCGCTGCCGCTGGCGGCCTATGCGGAGCGCGGCGCATGAGCAACCGCGCTGAACTCGCCGCCGCCATGCCGGCCATGCTGCTCCACGAAGGCCATTGGCAGGGCTGGTATCGCGATTTCTCGGCAGACGGCCAACTGCTCGACGCCCGGCGGGTGCGCACCTGGTGTGAATTCCCCGACAGCGGCCCGTTCCACTATGTCCAGCACAATTGGCTCGAATGGGAAGACGGCCGCACCGCCACCTATGAATTCGGCGGCACGCTGGTGGGCGAGCGGCTGCATTGGGAGACTGACCGCTTCGCCGGCTATGGCTGGCAGACGGCCGAGGATGTGCTGATGCTCCGGCTTGACCGCCGCGACGTGGCCGACGCCTATTATATCGAAATGATTGCGCTCGCCGCCGATCGCCGCACCCGCGCGCGGACTTGGCAATGGTTCCAGAACGGTGCCCCGTGGAAATGGACCCTGTGCAACGAGGAGAGGCCCTGATGCTCACCGCCCTGATGCTGATGGCCCAGGCAGCGGCCGCCCAACCCCAACCCGTGCAGGCCCCGACCCCCGCCTGCAATGCGCCGGTGATCATGATCGTCTCCGGCCCCACCCACGACCGGGCGCGCATGCTCGCCTATGGCAAGGCCATTGCCGACAGCGGCCTGTATCAGAAACTTGGCGGCTACTATGTCAATCTCGCCTTCCCGCAGGCGATCTTCGAAGGTGATGCGCCGCAAGCCTATGTCAACCTGATCGTGCGTTTCCCCTGCATGGCCAACGCCCGCGCCTTCTGGTTCTCCAAGGAATATCAGGAAAAGATCAAGCCGCTGCGGCTGAACCCGTCCGCCGGCGATTATATTGTCACAGTCTATCCGGAAGCGCCCTTGCGGGCTGACATGATCGGCAAGGTGGGTGACAATGAATACAAGGCGCCCTTCAGCGCCGAGGGGATTGCACAGGTGGAGGGGGCAAAACCATGAGTGTCGAGCTGCAGCACGGCATGAAGCCGGAATTGACCGCGGAGGAAGCTGCGCGTGGCCGCTTCGTCTCCGGCATCCGCAGCCTCATCCTCAATGATCTCGCCGCCGACATGAAGGCGGCTTACGACCGGCGCGCCGCCCCGGCCTTTGCACGCGCCCACGGCCGCCCGCCCCAGACCAGCAGCGAGGCCCACAAGGCGCTGCGCGGCGATCCGGCCTTCAACATCTATTCCGCCATGCGTTGCCAAGCCCAGAAGATGGTGTGGGCGAGCGTGGCCGACAGCGTGGCGCGCGAGGCCGACCGGCTCGCCGCCGCCGCCAATGCGGCCGGCGGCAAGGTCCAGCTCAACCCCGCGCTCGCCGTGCCGAAGAATGTCGGCGCCATCGAGGTGCATCTGATGCCCGGCAGCTACACCCGCGGCGGGGACAGCGTGGAGGCCGGCGCCGTCTATGATCGCGGCCTGGCGGTCTTCTCCATGGGGCTGATGGGCGCCAATCTCGACGACATCGGCCTCTCGATGAGCCGCTATATCGCGCTGAAATATCCCGAATTTTCGCCCTCCCGCATCCTCGATACCGGCACCACCATCGGCCACAACACGCTGCCGTGGAAACAGACCTATCCCGGGGCCGAGGTGATCGCCATCGATGCTGCGCCGGGCGGCCTCGTCTATGGCGCGGCGCGGGCGGCCATGCAGGGCCAGGATGTGCAGTTCGTGCAAATGTGTGCCGACAAGCTCGACTATCCCGATGCCAGCTTCGATCTCGTCTGGTCCTCGATGTTCCTGCACGAATTGTCGAAGAAACAACGCGCCGCCGCACTGGCCGAGGCCCATCGCGTGCTGCGCCCCGGCGGCCTGATGCTGCACATGGAATTGCCGCCCAACGCTGAAATGAGTGCCTTTGACGGCTTCTACCTCGATTGGGACTCATGGTATAACGAGGAGCCTTATTACAAGGGCTATCGCGATGAAATCCCGCAGGAAAATTGCGTGAAGGCCGGCTTTGCCGCCGCCGATTGCTTCCAGTTCGTCGTGCCCTCCATCGGCATTTATGGCGAACAGGCCATCGCCGATCTCGTCGCTAGCGAAGCCGCCGAGGCAGTGGGCCAGGCCACCACCGGCCGGCTGGCCGAAGGCGTGATGTGGTTCGGCTTTGGTGCGTGGAAACGGTGATGAGCGAAACGCCGCGCCCCGACGACACTCCGCCCGGCCTCTATGACGAGACCGGCAACGCCCGCTTCTTCGCCGATCCCGCCATGGACCGTTTTGTCGCCGTGGTGATGAACATGGCCCAGGAACTCTGGGTGCAGGAAGAACGCCTCCTGGCATTGGAAGAGGCCAAGGGCGCGCCACCGGCCGACCGCGACGCCAAACTCCAGGCCTTCATCACTCGCATCTTCGCCCCCATCCGCGGTGCCTGACGCTCCTCCCCAAACTTGTTTGGGGAGGTGGCGCGCAGCGCCGGAGGGGCCGCCCCAAATCGGTCACCCACACCCCAAACGCGGTCACCACCGCCGGCAAGCTGCGGTCACCAGCGCGCAAAACGCGGTCACCGCCACCCCGAAATCGGCCACCAAATTGGCCACGTCTGCCACGCCCCAACGGCCCCGAATCCCACAATCACGCCATCAGCCCGACCGCGCACCGCCGAAACACAAGCAATATCAGCATTCTAACTGTAAATCTGTCCTACACCCCACCAAAATGCGACACTGACCACGCTCCTTGAAAATCCAAAAAACGATCCTCCCCAAACTCGTTTGGGGAGGTGGCACGCGCAGCGTGACGGAGGGGCCCTCCGCCACAGCCGACAGTCCCGCCTAAACCCCCGCCGCCACCGGATCAAAGCCCATCAACGCCTGGTTGGCCATCGGCACCGCCGCCGGCACCAGCGCGTCCGGGTCCATCGCCTGGGTCATCTCGCCCTGCCGGCGCGACATCGCCTGCATCGTCTCGCAGCGTTCGCGCCGCGCCGCCTCATACCGGTCCAGCGCCCGGCCCACATCCGGCTCCAGCGCCAGGCAGCGCGCCAGCGCCCAGCCATCCTCGATCGCCATCGCCGCGCCCATGCCCAGAAACGGCAGCATGGCATGCGCCGCATCGCCCAGCAGGGTCACCCGGCCCTGACTCCAGCGCGGCAGCGGCGTGCGGTCATACAGGCCCCATTTGATGATGGATTGCGCCTGCCCGATCAGGCCGGTCACATCGCCGTGCCAATCCGGAAAGGCCGCTGCCACCTCGGCAACGCTGGCCGGCAGCGACCAGCCCTCCGGCACTTCCTCCCCGGTTTCAGCCAGGCCCGCGCAGTTCACCACGTTGCCGCCCTGCATCGTGTAGCGGTTGAAGGTGCGTTTGGGCCCGATGAAGATGGCGCTGCGGCCCAGCCCCATGAACGGCGCGGCGGCGGCGCGCGGCACCAGAAAACGATAGGCGACATGGCCGGTGAAGCGCGGCGCATCGCCCGGATGCAGGATCGCCCGCACCGCCGAGCGCACGCCATCGGCGCCCACCAGCAGGCTGGCGCGCGCAATGCTTTCATCGCCAAAGCGGGCGGTGACGCCGTCGCCATCCTGATCCAGCCCGGTCAACCGCTTGCCGGTGTGGATCGCCACCCCCAGGCGCGCGGCATGATCGAGCAGCACCGCCTGCAGATCGGCGCGATACATGTGGCGCACGATATCGGCCTGGCCATCATCCGGCGTGCCATCGCCGGGATCGGGCGCCCCCATCAGCAGCCGCGCACTGCGCCAGTGCAAAAAGGGCAGGCTGCCGGCCGGGCAGGCGCGGGCCGCGACATCGCCTTGCAGGCCCAGATCGCGGAACACATGCTGGGCGCCGCGTCCCAGGGTCAGGCCAGCGCCGGTTTCCCTCAAGCTGCCAGCCGCTTCAAACACCGCCACCGGCAGGCCGGCGCGGGCCAGGGCTATGGCGGTGACCAGCCCGCCCAAACCGGCGCCGATGATCAAAATCATCGTTTCAATTCAATAAGTTCGTACCGGTTCATCATGTAACCGTCGATGCTGCCATACACCAGGATGCAATCATCATCGGCGGTCACCCAGATATCATAATCCGGGTGGGTCTTGCCGCCCATGCCGTCGGCGCTGTCGTCAACAAAGCGGAAATGCCGGCAATGGAACGTACCGGCTGCAACTGTTTTCTGTTCTTCGCCAACATATTCCAGGTTGATCTTCACTTCCGCTATCAACGGCGGCGTCGCCCCGCGATGATCGGGGGAGGGCAGGAACACCCGCATCAGCCGCCGGTGCGGCCCGCGGCCAACATCCATGGCCCGGGCCAGATAGCTATCGCCCACTACTGGATGGGTGCCAAAGGCATCAAACGCCCCATCGGCGGGCCGAACCTGCGAAATCCGCCCCAGCGACGGGCTCTCGCTCTCACATTCCAGCCGGCCGGTCGCGGGATCATGGCGCATCCAGCCGCTGCCCATATAGGCATCGCCCACGGTCAGATGGACATGCAGGTTCAACGGCACCATGCCCGGCCCCAGGTGATAGATCACCTCGCGCAGCACGGTCGGATCAGGCTCCTCGATCTCGCAACTGGCGCGCAGGATCACGCTGCCATCACCATGATGGGTGAACTTGAAGCTCTCGCGGCCGCGCTCCATGCCCTCCATGCCGGGCTTCTTGCTGGTGTATCGGATGGTCCCCGATACCGTGCGATGCTTCATATCACACCTGCTTTCGCCAGTTTTTCAATCACTTCCCGCTGCATCTTCAGGAACTGCTCGCGTTCCGGCACCTGCGGCTTGCCGTCCGGGCCCAGCATCAGATTGCCGGCCTGGAATGTCGCGGCGGCCGCCTGATAGGCCGGGGCGAACAGGCCGGGCCGCTGCCGCGCCAGGCTGTTCACCATCGCCGGCTGCCGGCGCTGTTCGCGCAAATGGCCAATGTCGATCTCGGCAAAGGCGGTGAACGTCTCCCCGCTGCCCGATTGCGCCAGCAGCTTGCCGCTGGGGGCAACGATCTGGCTGTTGCCATCCGCACTCATCAACGGCAGCGCTGAACCCGCGATGCCGGCGGTGTTGGCCGAAACCACATAGGCGGCATTTTCAAAGGCCCGGGCCCGCTTGGCGATATCCTTGGCGGTGGCCAGCGGCGATCCGATTTCGGAACTGGAATGGCAGAACAGCTCCGCGCCCTTGAAGGCCAGGCAACGGGCAATCTCGGGATAGAGGATTTCTTCCGACGCAATCGCCGCCAGCCGGCCAATCTCGGTCTCGGCCACCGGAAACAGCGCATCCGGCCCATAAGCATCGACATAGCGGTCGATCACATCATGCGGGCTGGGCGCAAACATCGACAGCAGCCGGCGATAGCGCAGGATGACCTTGCCCGTTGGCGCCACGATGAAGCTGGTCTGGAAATAAAAGTCCGGAAAGGCCTTGTCCGTCTCATAGGCATTGCCGGCGATGAACAGGCCCATCCGCTCGGCAATGCCGCCAAGCGCCTGATATTCCGGCCCTTCGGCAGCAAAACCGGCGCGTTTGGCAAAATCCGGAATGGAAATCCGGCCGGGATAGGAGGTGAAGAGATATTCCGGCAGCACCGCCAGCTTCACCGGCGAACCGCCATATTGCTCGATGAAAATCCGTGCCGAACGGATCTTGCCCTCCAGCCCGGCAATCTGCGCCATGATCTGGGCGCGCGGATCGGCCGCCTGCTCGACGCTCTGCGCCGTCAACTGCAAGGCAACGGCGGTGTATGGCGTCACAGGCCCAGGCTCCCGGGGTTCATCAGATTTTTGGGATCAAGCTGCCGCTTCATCGCGGTCAGCAGGGCCCAGATGGCCGGATCATGGCTGGCCTTCAACGGATAGGTGCGGGCGATCTGCAGATGGATGGCGCCAAGCCGCTGGAATGCCGCGATGATCTCGGCGCGCAGCTGGTGCACCAGCCCGCTCGCCTCAGGGTTGGGCGCAAAGCCCTTCAGCTTGGCGAGATGGCCGGCCTCCACGGCATGGCGATGCAGCGGGTTCAGCGCTTCGGGCCAGAAGAACACCGGCTCGATCAGGCAGGCCTGCGGGCTGACAGCGGCCAGCATGGCACCGGCCTCCACCCCCAGCCGGGCCATGGCATCGGCATGGGCGGCGTAAATGGCCTGCACCGTATCCCACCCGGCAACCAGTTGGGAATGCGGCAGAAATCCATGCACCGGCACCCAGCGTTCACCATTGGGGCCCACCATGGAATTGACGGGCGGGAACGGATTGGCCCGCAGGATCTTGGGAATGCTGTTCTCCACCGCCTTGCCGCCGGCGGACTCGACGATCCGGCCGATCTCGGCCATGTCGGCCTCCGCCTCGGCCTCGCGGCGGCGCTCGGCGATGCAGTGGAGGGAGAAGGGCACGCCATCCAGGAAGCCGCGCCCGGCCAGTGCCACCTTGGCACCTTCCTTCAGGCCCTTCAGCAGGCTGCCTTGCGCCTTCATCATGGTGACAAGGCTCTTGGCGTCGCTGGTCAGGCTTTCGCGCTTCATGCGCTGGCTCTGCAGGAACGGGTCGAACCCGAAATTCTCGGCCGCCAGGCCTTCGCGGGCAATGCCGGCCATGGCCGTCAGGATTTGCGCTGCGCTGTCAAAGGCATAGCTGCCATAGGCGCAGCGGCCTTCCTTCACCAGCCGCAGCGTCGCGCGTGCCTTCACGCCAAAGGCCCCGCAATCGGCGGCAAACAGCCCGGTGATATCGGGGCCATAGGGCCGGAAGAAATCGCTGCCGGTGGCAACGATGCGGCCATCGGCCAGCACGACATCTAGGCTGAGCGCACTGTCCACCACCGTCCCGTTGCCGGCACCCCAGAACACGCCGTTCTGGCTCATGCCGCCGCCCACGGTGGCGTTGATGCCCGACAATGTGCCCCAGCAGCGGACGCGATAGCCCTTGGGCTGCAGGAAGCGACGCAGCGCATCCCAGGTGACCCCGGCCTCCACCGTCACCGTCATGTCTGCCTCATTCAGCGCGACGATGCGGTCCAGCCCGCCAGTGTCGACCAGGATAAAGCGCGGCGTGGAGGACAGATAGCCGCCGGTGTAGCTCATGCCGCCGCCGCGCGGCACGATGGCAATGCCCTGGGCTGTGGCCGCGGCAATGCCGGCGGCCAGTTGCTCCACCGTCTGCGGCCGGAACACGGCCAATGGCTGCGGCCCGGCGGCATAGACATCATGGGCAAACAGCGACAGGCTGGCCGCATCGGTCAGCAAGGTTTCCGGCGGCACGGTGCTGCCGCCCTGCAGGCTGTCACGAACGAGCGTGGCGGTCGTCATGCGGCCTCCCTGGCACCAAAAACGGGGTAGCGACCCAGTGTCAGCAGCAGCAACGCCCCGGCAACAAACAGGAAGGTCGCGCCCATGAGCATCTGGTCATAACTGCCGGTGGTGTCTCGGATACGGCCGTAAAGCACGGGCGAGATTGCCGAAAATATGCCGAACGGCATGTAGAGCATCCCATAGATCTTGCCATAATTCGCCATCCCGAAATAGCGGCTGGCCAGATAGGCGATCAGGTCGGACTCCGCCCCGGCAGCAAAGCCGAGCAGAAAGGCCGATACCCACACCATCGTCTGATCGGTGCCATTGCCCATCAGCCACCAACAGGCCAGCGCCGGGATGGACAGGATCGGCAGGCAGACAAACGGCGCCCAGATGCGATCCAGCAGCCAGCCGGTGACGATGCGGCCCGACAGCAGCGCGATACCGATCATGCCCATGATGCCGGCGCCATCAGCGGCGGTGAGGCCGTGCTGCTTGATGATTTCCGGCATGTGGATATGGGCGCCGCCATAGGCCAGCGCCACCAGCGCGATCGAAATCCAGATCGTCCAGAACCGCCGGTCCTTCGCGGCTTCGGCAAAGGTCACGCCCACAAGGCCGCCGCTGGCGGTGATCTCGGCCGGCGTTTCCGCCGCCGTCGGTTCGCGAAACCAGGCGAGGCCCAGCGGCAGGGCGAGCAGCAGCGGGAACAATGCCACCACCGGATACATGCCGCGCCAGCCCCAGGTGGCAATGGCCCACACCGCCACCTTGGGCACGATCAGGGCCGCCAGGCTGGTGCCCACCAGCAACAGACCCAACGCCAGCCCGCGGCTGCGATAAAACCACATGTTGATCGCCCGGCTCCAGGTGACAGGGGTGGAGCCCATGCCGACCAGGCCAATGAGAAACCACAGACCGAACCAGGCCACCAGCGATCCGGGGATCAAGCCAATGGCAGCAAACACCAATGCAAAGGCCAGGAGTGAACCCAGTGCGATCCGGCGGACTCCAAATCGGTCAACGGCCGCGCCAATGATGGGGGCGAGCAGGCCAGCGGTGATGCCAAAGGTGGTGACCCCGGCCGAGATGGTGGCAAAGCTCCAGCCGAATTCGTCGTGCAGCGGGCCGAGCACGAAACCGATGGTGTTGAACGGCAGTGGCGAGGCGCCGCACATCACGCCCAGCATGCCGGCTGTCAGCACCTTCCAGCCGGCGGAAAACTCTGATCTTGCTTGGCTCACGCGGCATTCCCATCCAGGGTTTCGAGCTGGAACAGCCCATCCATGTAGCCGGCGACAAGGCCCTTCACATAGAGCTTCTCATCGTCCGCGCTGATCCACATCGTGTAGGGCGGGTGGTTGTTTGTCATGCCCTGAAATGACAGGCGATGGCAGTCAAAGCGGCCAGCTGGCACCGCCACCGTCTCCCGCGCTTCATAGCGCAGGCCAGAAGTGGAGGTGACCAGCATGGGGCCGGTCGCCCCGAAATGGTGCAGGCTGTGCAGCAGGCTGGGCCCCCAGAAGTGGGTGTGGCCGGGCCCCTTGTCGAAGGGAAAGCTGGCGGCCAGCCAGCCATCCCCGATCAGGGCGTGGATGCCAAAGCCGCGCATGGGGCGGGCGATCGGTTTGCGCTGCGACAGGCGCCCCTCGGCCTCAGTGGCGGCCTCGCCTTCCGCCTCGCTCTCGGTGAAGCGGAACCAGCCGCTGCCAGTGGGCCTGCCATGGTTCAGGATGCGGACATGGGCCTCCACCGGCTGCAGATCGGCATCCACCGCAAGCGTGGTGAACCGCGTCACATCCTCCGCGCCATGGCGCATCTGGCATTCCACCATCAGCGTGCGGCCGCCATCGGCCTGGCGCGTGATGCTGAAATCCTCGATTCCCCACAAGGCGTGGGTAGAGGCGCTGCGATAGGCAATGCGGCCGTGCCGGCGGGGCAGGGGCGTGAATTCAGCGGGCATGGTAAAACTCGGTCAGGCTGCCATCCGGATCGGTCACCGCAAAGAGATCGGTTGTGCCAAACCCTTCTATTGGCACAGCTTCGGCCGACTGCGCCGGCGTCACGCCCTGTTTGGCGAGCGCAGCACGATAACCAGCCAGATCCTGCACGGGATAACGGACCGACAGGATGCCAAGGTTTGGTGCCCGGGCCCGGGCCCCCTGCGGGATGCCGGCAAATTCGGTGATCTGCATCATTTCCACCCGCCCGGTCTCGCCCGGCGTTGGCGACAACGCCGCCGCCGCCCGCAAAGCCTTGAGCGTGTAGTTTAGCGGGATGCCAAAGTTGGAGGGTTCGGGCGCGGTGGCAATCGCGTTGGTGCCATCCCCATCGAACACCAGGCCAAAACCCAGTTTCTGGGCATAGAAATCCCGTGCCCGCGGCCGGCTTTCGACCATGCGCATGGAATTGAAGCCCTGGCTGATGAGGCCAAGGTGGAAATCGGTGAACGGCGGTGAAAGCCGTTGATACACGGCGAAATTGACGCCGTGCGGGCCGGTCAGCACGACATTCCTCAGGTCGGAACCGCCGAAATTGAACCGGATGATCGGGCTCTCGGCCCACCACCCAGCCTTGATCGCGGCATCAAACAGCCGCGGCAGATCATCCGAGCGCATCATGATCGAATAGATGCCGCCCGGATCCCAGGCCCGGGCGCCCAGCCGGATCGGCTGCTGCGGCACACCCTTGAACCTGACAAGGCGCAAGCAGCCGGTGCTGCTCTTCGGTGCGCACCACAACTGGAACCGTGCGGAGGCCGTGGCAGGCAGCTGCCAATAGGCTATTTCCGCCGCTGAGAGCCGCCCCCGGGCCACCGGCTGCCAGCCACCGATTTCGCCCAGCAGGCGGGCAAAGGGTTTGACGTCGCTCACACTGATCACCGTCTCGGTCCACGGGGCAACACCATGAACCTGCGCAAACCCGGCCAGCGTGGGGCTGGCCGGGATGCAGGCAACCAGCAAGCCGAAGGCGGCGCGGCGCATCAGAAGTTGTAACGGGCCCTGACCGTCCACGTGCGCGGAGGGTTGAGATAGCTGTGATTGGCCAGGCTCGATTCCACCGCTTCCTGATCAAAGCAGTTGCGGCACTCCACCAACACTTGCCAGCCATCAGCCGATTTCAGGGTCAGGCTGGCATTGGCAATCCAGCGCGCCTGGCTAAACGATCCGCGAATGAAGTCACCATTATATGCGGCGTTGGAGGCGTAACGGGTGCCGCCGGCGCTGGTGAACGCCCGGTTGAAAAAGCTCACCTGGCTGGTCCCGACCTCGCTCGACGAGCGCCAGTTGGCATTGACCGACGGGATCAGCGACAAGCTCTCATCCAGCTTTGCTTCGTAGGTGGCGCCCAGGCTCATCGTCCAGGCCGGGGTGCGCACTGGCTGGGCGATGGCACCATTCGGCGCCACGATGCCGACCCCGCAGGCAGCAGCAACCTCTGCCGCCACGCCAAGGGCCACGCGCCCCGCTGCCAGCTGTGACAGGCAGCTCGCCTGCTGACCGGCCACAGACTGGAAGTTATACTCATCAAATGCGGGCGCGTTGGCCGGCAGCTGATATTTGTCGTCCTGATAGCCAAGGCTGCCGAACAGGGTGAGTGCATCGGTGGGCCGGGCAGTGAATTCGGCTTCGATACCCTTGTTCAGATAGTCGGCGAAGTTGCGTGTGAGGAACGCGATTGAGCCATTGGGGCGCACAAAGGCCGACGGAGTCTGCAAACCGCTCACATCCACCACGAAGGCAGTGAGGTTGAACCGCAGGCGTTTGTCGAACAGATCGGCCTTGAAGCCGGTCTCATAGCTCCAGACCTTTTCGGGACCAAACGGCAGCAATTCCGAAGCAGCCGTGCCACGGGCATTCCAGCCGCCAGATTTGAAGCCATTCGTGGCGCTGGCAAACAGCAAGAGGTCGTCGTTGGCCTTCCACGACAAAGCAAAACGCGGTGTCCACAGCTTTGCGCGCTGCTGGGTTGGGATTGCCACGCCGTTGGGTGCGCGCAGGTTGATTGTGTCGATGCAGGTCGCTTCGATGCTGCCATCATTGCAGCTGAACCGATTGTCCCGCACGCGGAAGGTCTTAACTTCGTCCGTGTAGCGGATGCCCGCAGTGAAGGTGACGGCCTCCATTGGCTTCACGTCCACCTGGGCATAGCCTGCCCAGGCTTCGGTGGTGTTGCGCAAGGTGCGATCCGCCAGCACCAGCGGAATGCCAACCGGGCCAGTTGCGCCAATGTTGAACAGGTCGGCAAAATCGGTTTTGTTGTTTTCCTTGAAGTAGAAAACACCCGTCACATATTCCACCATGCCATCAAGCGCTGATCCTGACAGCTTCAGTTCCTGTGTGAACTGGCGGTGCTGGCCATCATTGGCGATGACGAACCCGCCCGGCGTGAAGCTTCGCACTGGTGGTGTCGGGCTGGCCAGACTGGGCAGGGAGGTGCCATCGGCGAAGTCCAGCGCGAATTTCTGGCCGAGATCAATCCAGCCGGTGATCACCGAAAGATTCATCTTTTCAGACAACTGGAAGGCAAAATTCGACGTGATCATGTCGAACGTGGCCTTGTTGAAATTGCCGAAATCATCCTTGCGCCCGACGAAGCGGCCGCCAAAATCGTTGCTGCGGCGCAAGCCGGTGGTGGCAAAGCGGCCGTCGCATTGGGTTGGATTCGCCGGATTGCAATCGAAATTCAATACGTTGGTGGAGTCCGCGAACGTGTGGGTATAGCTGCCGGTCCAACTCGCGCTATCAGAAATCTTGGCGCGCATACCGAGCCGCACACCCCAGCCATTGTTGTTGTTCAGTCGTTCGTTGGTGGCGGTGTTGCGGACCCAGCCATCGTCTTCCTGCCAGTATCCGGAGAGCTTGAACCCGAAGTTTTCGCCGACGGGCAGATCAAGTCCGCCGCGCAGCAGTTTCTGGTCATAGGCACCGAGGCCGGCCTCGACATAGCCGCCGGTGCGTTCGCCCGGTTGGCGCATCACCACGTTGATGGCGCCGCCAGTGGTGTTGCGGCCGAACAATGTGCCTTGCGGCCCGCGCAGCACTTCAACCCGCTCGACATCGAACAGATTGAAATTGTTGGCATTCTGCCGGCTGATATAGATATCGTCGACATAGGTGCCAACCGGGGGATCGAAGGTGGCGATCGATTCCGTGTTGCCGATACCGCGCAGATAATAGGCGTTGGCAGTGCCCAGGCCGGTGTTGTTCAGACCAACAAGGTTGGGCACGAACTGGGTGAGATCGAGCGCATTGACGATCCCGCGGGCCTGCAGCGTTTCGGCCGAGAAGGCGGTGATGGCGATCGGCACTTCCTGCGCGCGCTCACGGCGGCGCTGCGCGGTGACCACAATATCCTCCACCGTGCCCGTATCTTCGACCACGGTGTCCGATTTGGCCGTCTGGGCGGCAGCGGGCGCGGCCACGGTGACCGCCAGTGCGGCAGCAAGAGCAATGCGGCTGGCAAGACCCTGGCCAGAAACTGCGGCTGAAATCGTCATCTTCATCATCCCCATGTTGCGCGACCAGACCTGGCCGCATCACACCGCGCTGACGCCGTGTCGCCCTCCCTGCGGCCCGGCACTCGCCGTCCAACGGCAAGCTTGTGCCAACTTGTCTGGACAGGTTCTGACTTGTCAAGCACTAGCCGCCAATTTGTCCGGACAATTGACGTATCGCGCGGCTCGGGCCATCCCTTTCATGGCCGGTGTGGCCCGCACGCCGCAACCGGCAGGGAAGGGGGCTGTGCCAATGTCTGATCTGATCTATCCCAGCCTTGTCTATGTGCACCTGCTGCTGTTCGTGCTCTGGCTTGGGGCGGATGTCGGGGTGTTCCTGCTGGGCCAGCATTTCCGCAAACGGCACGATTACACGCTCGATCAACGGCTTGCGCTGTTGAAGCTGCTGGTGCTGGTGGACATGACACCGCGCACCGCCTGGGCGCTGATGGTGCCGCTGTCGCTCACCGTGTCGTTTGCCGGCGGCTGGTGGGATGTGCCGGTGGCCGTTGTCGCGGCGGGCTGGATCGTCGGCGGTCTGTGGTTGTGGCTGGTTTGGGATGCGCACTGGCATGATCAGACACCACGTGCTGCGCGGAATCGTCGCATCGAAGGCTGGATCCGCTGGCTGCTCGCCGCCGGCTACCTGTTTCTGGGCGCAGAATCGCTGCTGACCGGCCATCCGATTGCCCCGGTCTGGCTGGCCTGGAAAGCCCTACTGTTCGGCCTGATCTTCGTGGCGGCGATCATGATCGATTTCAGTTTCAAGCCGGTCGGGCCGCAGCTGATGGCACTCATCAGCCAGGGCTCCAGCGACGCCACCGAAGTGCCGTTGCGCACGACCATGGACAAGACCCGGCGGTGGGTGACGCTCACCTACATCCTGCTTGTCCTCACGTCGTGGCTGGGGGTCGTCAAGCCGTTGGGTTGAGGCGTTGCAGCCGGGCCACACTGGCGACCTTTGTCCGGAGAAGTGAGCAGTAGGCGGCAATTTGTCTGGACAAATTGCCGCGTGCGATAAATGTTTCGCCGTCAGGACAGGCACCGGGGGGTGCGGTCGGAACGGGGAGACAGATTGATGATTGTTGGCATGCGTGCGCTGCTGCTGGCCGCCACCTTGATGACGCCGGCCACCGCGATGGCACAGGCAGTGGCCGCCGCCGAAACCGAAGGCGGTGTCGAGGAAATCACCGTGACTGCCCGAAAGGTCGAGGAAAAATTGTCGAGCGCACCGGTCGCGGTCAGTGCCATTTCCGACAAGAATATTGCCAACCTGGGCCTCAATAGTATCAATGATTTTGCCCAGCAGGCGTCTGGCATCAGCTTTTCCCAGGCCTTTGGCCGTTCGTCAGACCGGCCGGTGATCCGTGGCCAGTCAAACGTGCTGGCCAATGTGCAGTTCGGCGTGGAAACCGGTGCCGCCTATTTCGTGGACGGTGTCTACTGGCAGGGCGATCTGCAGGGCTTCGATCCGGAGCAGCTGGCCCGGGTGGAAATCGTCAAGGGGCCGCAATCGGCGCTCTATGGCCGCAACACCTATGCCGGCGCCATCAACTTCGTCACCAAGGACCCGACCGACACGCTGTCGGGCAGCATCCGCGCATCGGTGGCGGAATATGGCGAGTATATCGCCTCCGCCTCGCTGTCAGGGCCGATCATCGGTGATAAGCTCACCTTCCGCATCGGTGGCCGCTACCAGGATTATGGCGGCCAATATGTGAACCAGCTCACCGGCAGCAAGGTGGGCCAGGAAAAGACCCGGGTTGGCTATGCCATGATCCTGGCCAAGCCGACGGACAATCTGAAGATCCGTCTGCGCGGCGAATATTCGGAACAGAATGACGGGCCGCTGGCCCTGTTCCTGCAAGGCTCTGCCGACAACAATTGCAGCCCGGGATTCCGGTCCAACTTCTATCGCCAGTCCGGGGTGCCCTTCTTTGGCAATGTGCCGGCCACGCTCGGCGCAACGCCGGGGGCGCAGAATCAGAACCAGTATTTCTGCGGCCCCATCCAGGCCCAACCCAACAATGTGCGGTTGCACACCGATCCGGTGCAGACGCCGTTCGGCGTGCGCGACGGCACGGCGTTTGATGGCATTCAGAACAAGCAGTTCAACGCCCAGGCCATCATCGATTGGGATGTTGCCGGTTCGGGGTGGGTGATCTCCTCGATGACCGGCTATCGCGATCTGCTGAACCGCTTTGGCACCGACAGCGACCACAGCGACGCCTTTTTCTATCTGGCGCCGGGGGCAACCCCGGCCGTCACCGTGGAACCGGCATTCGCCAACACCAATCGCAAGAATTTCAAGGATTTCAGCCAGGAAATCCGCATCGCCTCGCCGCAGGACAAGCCGGTGCGGGTGATGGTGGGCGGTTATTATTACAGCCAGAAATTCAACCAGCGTGACATCAGCTTCACCTCTGGCGCCACCGGCGATGCGCTGGGCACCAATGGCAGCCAGGTCGCCAGCATCGAGAACAAGGCCATTTTCGGCCTTGCCGCCTGGGACATCAGCGAACGGCTGACCGTGCAGGGCGAGATCCGTTATCAGGAAGAAACCAAGACCCTGATGGACCGTGCCAGCGCCACGTCGATCTTCTGCGCTGGCGAGGCGGGCAATGCGGCACTGTTCGGCTTTGCCGGCACCTGCCTTGCCAAGGGCAAGTGGACCGGCACCGATCCGCGGATCACGGTGAATTATACCACGGCCGGCGGCACCCTGTTCTATGCCGTCTATGGTCAGGGCCGCAAACCGGGTGGCTTCAACGGCACGGGCGGCATCCTGGCGGGCAACCCGACCTATCAGGAAGAAATCGTCAAGGGCGGCGAAATCGGCGTGAAATGGACCTCGCCGGATCGCAAGCTGCGCATCAACGCTGCCGCCTATCTGAACGAGCTTTCGGCCGTGCAGCTGACCAATGCCATCCCGTCGGGCACGGCGATCAATTCGATCGTGGTCAACACGGGCGATGCCCGCACCAAGGGCTTCGAACTCGACATGGTGGCTGCGCCCCATCGCGATATCGCCATCACGGTCAACGCCTCCTATGTTGATGCGCGTTTCACCAATGGCTGCGATGCCGATTTCTTCCAGCTGAATTCCGGTGGCCTGCGCGTCAATTTCGACACGCGCAATCCGCCGGCCACGGCGCTGCCCCTGTGTGACATCACCGGCAAGCGGCTGCCGCTGGGATCGAGCGTGCAGGTCAATGGTTCGTTTAGCTGGGAACCGGAAATCGGCAACGAGACCCGCCTCACCACCAATGTGAACTTCTCCTATGAAGACAAGAAGTTCATCCAGACCGACAATCTGGCCTATGTGCCCGAAGCCTTCATCGTGAATGCCCGTGTCGGGGTGCGGTTCAAGGGCATCCAGGTTGTTGGCTTTGTGCGCAACCTCACCAACGAGGATGCAGCGCCGCTGGCGACGCGCTGGTTCGATTTCCGCTATGGGGCCACGGGCCGCGGCCTGCCGCCGGCGGCCAGCGTGACCTTCAACGGCGCACCCACCACGATCGAAACCGGTGGCCCGCGCGCCTTCTTCACTGCGCTGCGCCGCGGCCGCACCTTCGGCATCGAAACCGTCATGCGGTTCTGATCAGCGCGGGCTCCAAGAGAAAAGGGCGCCGCCGGGTTGACCGGCGGCGCCCTTCATCTTTGGGGGTCAGTTCACTTGGCGGGCTTCCTCGCGTCCACCCACTTCTTGAACACGGTCCAGCTGGTTTCATTGGGCCGCTTGTCGTCCACCGGCGGCGGCGCCACATAGATGGGATAGTTGGCGGCAATCTCGGCCTTCAGCACGGCCGGCAGCTCGTCAGCGCTCTTGAGCTTGTTGCCCATGGCGTTGAACACCAGCTGGCCCTGGCGGCCGCGCATCTTCATCCACGGCAGGAAATCGGAAATCCGCACCCAGCTCACCGTCGGGTAGGCGGTGGGATTTTTCGTATCCAGCATCTCTTCTGCATCAAAGGCGAAATCAAAGATTTCCATGGCGTGATACTTGCCGCCTACCCAATCCTGATACTCGCCCTGCAGCGGGTTCGTGTAGAACAGGGGCGCTTCGAACGGCATGAAGAACCAGCGGCCTTCGCGGCGCAGCGTGGGGATGGAATAGGGCGTGCCGCTGGCCGATTTGGGGAATTGCGGCGACTGGTTCACCGGATCATTGGCGATGTGCAGCACGTCCAGCTTTTCGCCCGTCCAGGGATTGTCCCACTGGCGCACCACCTCGCCGGTCTTGGGATCAAGATAGAGCAGCAGCTCGCGGCTGACGAGGCGCCAGCCCTTGCCCCGCACCGGATCATCGACCGTGGTGCAGGTGCGGATGTTCATGCCTTCCGCCTTGAACAGCAACCGGTCCGGCTCGCCGGCCACCCGGCTGTAGACCTTGCCGCTCCAATGATAGACGCCGGGTTTGCCGTCGGCCTCACCACATTGCACCCGCTTGGAAATTTCCAGCGCATCATCGGCCACCGCCGGATCCAGCAGCCGCGCCTTGGCGGCCTTCCCCTTGCCTTGCGCCAGGGCAGGGCCAGCGGCCAGGGCCGCGATCGCCGTGGCGCAAATCGCCGCAGTCCGAATGCTTCGTGTCATTTTCCCACTCCCGTTCTGAACCCCTGATGCTTATCCCTTGACATTAGAGTTGTCCGGACAAATTGTGAAGCCGCATTCCACAGGGCCGGCGCGATTCAAGCGTTTTGTCCGCATAAGACAGGGGCTAGTTCACCGCCGTGTTCACCGCGCAAAGCCTGTTGTTCGTGCCGGGCCACCGGCCGGACCGGTTTGGCAAGGCGATTGCCGCCGGGGCAGGGGTGACCGTGATTGATCTGGAAGATGCCGTGCCGCTGGCCGACAAGGTGGCGGCGCGCAGTGCGGCGTTGGCGGAATTTGGCGCGGCGGCGGAAAGCGGCGCGCTGGCCGGCTGGGCACTGCGCATCAACCCTGTCACCACCGCTGCCGGCATTGCCGATCTGGCGGCCTTGGGCGAGGCGGCGGTGTTGCCGCCGCTGCTGCTGGTGCCGATGGTGGAAAGCCCCGTTGAAGTGCGGATTGTCGCCAATGCGCTGGGCAGCCGCTGCCCCGGCCTGGTCCCGTTGATCGAGACCCCGGCCGGTCTGCGCGCGGCCCACGCGATTGGCTGTATGCGCCACGTTGTGGCGCTGATGTTTGGCGGGGGCGATTTTTCGGCCGAACTGGGCGTGGCGCTGGCGTGGGAGCCGCTGGCGGTGGCCCGCGGGCAGTTCATCCTGGCGGCAGCCGAGGCCAGGGTGCCGGCCATCGACGTGCCGTTCATCGGGCTGGACGATCCCGAGGGCTTGACGGCCGAAACCCGCCGCGCCCGCGCGCTGGGCTTTGCCGCCAAGGCCGCCATCCATCCGGCCCAACTGGCACATATCCACGCCGCCTTGGCGCCGACCCCGGTGGAAGTGGCAGAGGCGGCCGAGGCCATGGCCGCCTATGCCGAGGGCGGCGGCCAGGCGATCCGGTTCAAGGGGCGCATGCTGGAAGCGCCCATCATCCGCCGATACCAGGCGATACTCGACGCGAAGGACAGGATGCATCATGCGTGACGGTGTGAAGGAAGTGGCCCCGGGCCGGTTCCGCGAGGTGTTTGGCCGCGCGTTCGAGGATTTCGTGGTCGGGCATGTTTATGAACATCGCCCGGGCCGGACGATCACTGACACCGACAATGTGTGGTTCACGCTGTTGACGATGAACACGCATCCGGCCCACTTCGATTATGAATTCGCCAAGAAGACGGAGTTTGGCAAACCATTGGTGTGCTCGCCGCTCACCGTTGCATTGATGGTGGGGATGAGCGTTTCCGACATCAGCCAGAAGGCGGTGGCCAATCTGGGGTGGGACAATATCCGCCTGACCCACCCGCTGTTTTGTGGCGACACCCTCTATGCCGAGAGCGAAGTGCTGGACAAGCGCGAGTCGAGCAGCCGGCCGGAGCAGGGCATCGTGACCGTGCGCACCATCGGCAAGAACCAGCACGGCGACGTGGTCTGCACATTCAATCGCACCATGCTGGTGTGGAAGCGCGGCTGCGGCCCGGTGGACGATTGATCAGGAGACCTGAGATGGCAACCGCCCCCAAGCTTGACCTGATGGCCGATCAGGGCCGCACCATCGATCCGGCCGAGGAAGCCGCCTTTCTGGATGCGATCGATCGCTGGCTGGAGCGCCGGGTGATCCCGGTGGTGATGCACCATGATCACAACGATATCTGGCCGGCCGAGCTGGTGGCCGAAATGGCCGAGATGGGCCTGTTTGGCGCCACCATCGGCCAGCAATATGGCGGGCTTGGGCTGCCGGCGACGACCTATGCCAAGATCGTGATGAAGATCTCCAGTTACTGGATGGCGATCACCGGCATTTTCAATTCCCACCTGATCATGGCCGCCGCCGTGGAGCGTTTTGGCACGCCGGAGCAGAAGGCCAAGTGGCTGCCGAAATTCGCCACCGGCGAGATCCGCGGCGGCCTGGCCCTGACCGAGCCCAACGCCGGCACCGATCTGCAGGCGATCCGCACCGTGGCCCGCCGCGATGGCGACCATTATGTGATCAATGGCACCAAGACCTGGATTTCCAATGCCCTGAACGGCAGCTGCTTTGCCCTGCTGGTCAAGACCGATCCCGATGCCAGCCCGCGTTACAAGGGGATGAGCCTTTTCATCGCCGACAAGCGCGATGGCTTCACCACCGGCAAGAAGTTCGACAAGCTGGGTTACAAGTCGATCGACAGCGCCGAACTGGTGTTCCAGGATTATCGCGCTCCGGCCGACCAGCTGATTGGCGGGGTGGAGGGCCAGGGATTCTTCCAGGCCACCGGCGGGCTGGAGCTGGGCCGCATCAATGTGGCGGCGCGCGGGGTTGGCCTTTCAGAAGGCTCGCTCAGGCTGGCCACCCAATATGCCCAGGAACGTCACACCATGGGCAAGCCGATCGCCGAGCATCAGGCCATCCAGTTGAAGCTGGGCGAAATGGTGACCCGCGCCCGCGCCGCCCGGCTGCTGACGCTGGATGCCGCGGAAGCCTATGACCGGGGCGACCGCTGCGACATGGAAGCCGGCATGGCCAAATATTTCGCCAGCGAGGCGGCGGTGGAAAACAGCCAGGAGGCAATGCGCATCTATGGCGGCTACTCCTACAGCAAGGAGTATGACATCGAGCGTTATTACCGGGATTCGCTGCTGATGTGCATTGGCGAGGGCACCAACGAGATGCAGCGGATGATCATTGCCAAGCAGTGGCTGAAGATGAACCCGGCCTGATGCCCCATCTTCCGCTCTCAGGCTTCCGGATCATCAGCGCCGAACAATATGGCGCTGGCCCTTATGGCAGCATGTTCCTCGCCCAGCTTGGCGCCGATGTGATCAAGATCGAGCCGCCAGGCCCGCCAGGCAAGGGGGGCGATACGGCGCGCGCGGTGGGGCCGCATTATCTGCGCGAGGGCGAAAGCCTGTATTTCCAGGCCTTCAACCTCAACAAACGCAGCCTGACGCTGGATCTGAATGCGCCAGAAGGCCAGGCCATCTTTCGCAAGCTGGCCGGCACGGCGCACGCGGTGGCCAACAATATGCGCGGCGATCTGCCGGCGCGGCTGGGGCTGACCCATGACGCGCTGAAGGACATCAATCCTGCCATCGTGTGTGCGCACCTGTCGGCCTATGGCCGCGACAATGAACGGGCGCGCTGGCCGGGTTATGACTATCTGATGCAGGCTGAGGCGGGTTATTGCCTGTTGACCGGCGATCCGGGCGGTGAGCCGCAGCGCATGGGCCTGTCGATGGTGGATTTCATCACCGGCACCATCCACGCCATCGGCCTGCTGGCGGCGCTGGTGGATGCGCAGCGCAGCGGCGTTGGCTGCGATGTCGATACCGATCTTCTGTCGGCGGCCGTGCACCAGACCAGCTATCCGGCGCTATGGTACATGAACGAAGGCGATGTGACGGAACGCACCCCGCGCAGCGCCCATCCCACCGCCACGCCCAGCCAGATGTTCAAGGCGGCGGATGGCTGGATGTTCGTGATGTGCCAGCTGCCGAAATTCTGGACGATCATGGTCGAACGGATCGGCCATCCCGATCTGGCCAGCGATCCGCGCTTTGCCAGCAACAAGAGCCGGCTGGCCAACCGCGAGGCGCTAACCGCCGCGCTGGACGTGATTTTCCAATCGCAGCCGATGGCCCATTGGCAGGCTCTGCTGGCCGGGCATGTGCCGGTGGCACCGGTCTATGGCCTGGATCAGGCGCTGGACAATCCCTGGCTGCAGCGCACCGGCATGCGCGACAGTGTGGATCACCCCGACCGGCCCGGCATGCAGGTGCTGGCCAACCCGATTCGCATCGGCGGTGCGCGCCTGCCCAACCGGCCCGCGCCGCTGCTGGGGGCCGACACCGATGCCATCCTGGCCGATCTTGGCCTGGGGGCCGACGAGGTGGCCGATCTGAAACGCGCCGGGATCGTGTGAGGCCGGCGATGGGCAAGCTTTCCGGCATCCGCGTTGTTGACCTGTCGCAGTTTCTGCCTGGCCCGATGCTGACCGTGATGATGGCCGATCAAGGGGCCGAGGTGATCAAGGTGGAGCCGGCCGCTGGCGATCCCGCCCGGGCGCAGGCGCCGTTTGAAAATGGCCAGAGCATCTGGTTCGCCAATCTCAACCGCGGCAAGCAAAGCCGGGTGATCGATCTGAAGAGCGAGGCCGGCAAGGCGGAGCTGCGCGACCTGATCCGCAATGCCGATGTGTTCGTCGAAGGCTTTCGCCCCGGCGTGATGGCGCGTTTGGGCTTTGGCTGGGAAGATGTGCGCAGCCTCAATCCGCGCATCGTCTATTGCTCCATCTCGGCCTTTGGCCAGCAGGGGGCGTTGGCCCAGCATCCGGCCCATGACATGGCGGTGCAGGCGATGGCAGGCTTCATGAGCGTGAATGATGCCGGTGATGGCAGCCCGCCCGTGGTGCCGGGCGTGCCGGCCGCCGATGTCGCCGCTGGCCTGACCGGCCTGGCCGCGGTGTTGATGGCGCTGATCGGGCGCGAAAGGAGCGGACAGGGCGATTATCTGGATATCGCCATGTTCGACAGCCTGTTGCCCTGGTGCGCCCATATCGCCGGCAGCGCGCTGGCCGGTGGGGAGGCGCCGAGCTCTGCGGCGCAACGCTCGCTGGGCGGGGCTGGCTTCTACAATGTCTATGCGTGCGCCGATGGCCGCCACATTGTGCTGGGCGGGCGCGAGATCAAGTTTGCGCGCAGCTTGCTCACGGCGCTGGGCCGACCCGATCTCATCCCGCTTGCCGAAGCCGATGCCGGGCCCGCGCAGGCCCCGCTGATCGCCTTCCTGCGCGATACCTTCCGCACCCGCAGCCGCGATGATTGGGACCGGTTCATGCACAATCTCGACGTGGCCTATGCCCCGGTGCTGGATTTCGCCGAAGCCTTTGCCCAGCCGCATGTGGCGGAGCGCGGCCTGATCGTGGAGGCCGATGGCCGCCATCATATCGCGCCGGCCATCCGCTTTGCCGGGGAGGAGTGGACACCCGGCAGCGTGCCCGGATTGGGGCAAGGCTGATGCGCCTATTCGACGTCGATGTGCATCGAATAGGCGAAGCGGTCGCCGGGGTGATGGCTGACCGAAATTTCGAACACCCGCCCTTGCGCATCGCGGTAGCAGCGGATGATGCGCAACACGGCCGCACCCCGCTTGATGCCCAGTTGCCGGGCAACCTCGGCGCTGGCGATCACCGCCTGGATATCCTGGGTGACCTGGCCGACGGAGACGCCCGACAGCGCCTCGATCTGGCTGAACAGGGTGCCGGCGGCAAGATCAAGCCGCGCCGGCGCGTCGCCCAGAAGTTCGTGGAAATAGGCAATCGTGGCGGCAATCGGCTGATCACCATCGGCGGTGGTGCGCACCCCGTGCACGAGCGTCCAGGTGCCGCTGGCGGGCAGGCCGGTGCTGGTGGCCAGCCAGGCCGGCAGCGGCCCGGTGCCGGCCGGTTGGTAGGTGACCCGCGTGTCGCGCGCATATTGCAGGATTTCGCCGACGTTGCTGAGCGGCTGGTGCAGGGCGCCGCCGCGTGCGCCGGCCGGTTGCACCACGGTTCCCGACCCGCGGCGGCGGGCGATAAGCCCTTCATTCTGCAGCCGGCGCAGCGCTTCACGCACGGTGAAACGCGACACACCATGGGCCGAGCACAATTCGCTTTCGGTGGGAAATGGCTGCTCCGCACCAAAGCGGCCGGCCAATATGTCGGCGCGCAGTTCGGCCGCCAATTGCAGGTAGCGCGGCGCCGCTTGCCCGCGAACCTTGGTCGCCATGTCGTTCAACGATTGCTCCCGCCCTCAGCCCAGGTGTCGGCATGAGCGATGCCCTGCTGACCCAACTTGTCCGGACTTTAGCGCGCCCGGCGGCGGAAAGCGAGGAAAAGCGCGCACGGTTGCACCTGCTGGACTGGGTTGCCTGTGTCGCGGGGGCACGTCTGGACCCCGTGGCTGATGCCGCCCGCCGGGCCGGGCCAGACGTGCTGGAACGTGTTGCCTATCTGGGCAATGTGCTGGAGATGGATGATGTCCACCGCCAGGCGCTGCTCCATCCCGGACCGGTGATCTGGCCGGCGGCGCTGAGTGCGGCGCGGGAGACGGGCGCCGGCATGGCCGCGCTGCTGGCCGGTGGCGCGCGCGGATATGAGGCGATGATTGCCATCGGCATGATGCTGGACGCGCATCATTACAGCCTATGGCACCCGACCAGCACGGCCGGCGGGATTGGCGCCGCGGCGGCTGCGGCAAGCATTTTTGGCCTTGGGGACCGCGAAACCGTCAGCGCGCTGGGCCATGCTGCATCTATGGCCGGCGGGCTGTGGCACATGCGCCATGATGATGTCATGACAAAGCAGCTGCATGTCACCCGCGCCGCGCTGGAGGGCTTGTGGTGCGCACGGGCGGCAAGGGCCGGCTTCACCGGGCCGGCTGGCATCCTGGAAGGGCCGCAGGGCCTGTTTGCGGCGATGACCCAATCGCCGGGCCCGCTGCCCGACGCCGGTGCATGGCGCATCGCCGAAGTGAGTTTCAAGCCATGGGCCGCCTGTCGCCACGCGCATCCGGTGATCGATTGTGCCCTGGCCCTGCGCGCGGCCAATGCACTCAAGCCGCCGTTCCGGGTGGAAACCTATGCCGATGCGCTGCGCTTTTGCGATCGGCCGCATCCGGCCACGGAACTGGAGGCCAAGTTCAGCCTGCAGCATTCGGTGGCCGTGATCGCGGCCGGGCGGCTGGCCACCCCTGCCGACTTCACCCTGTCTGCGATTGCCGAACTGGCCGATCTGCGCGCCCAGGTGACGGTGGCGGAATGCCAGGCGATCACTTCGCGCTATCCGGCGCATTTCGGAGCCCGACTGAACGGGCTGGAACGCGTCGACACGCTGGGCGATCCGGAACGGCCGCTGGATGTGGAGGGCCTGACCGGCAAACTGGCCATGCTGGCAGCATGGGGCGGGCTGCCAGCGTCTGAGGCGGATCGCGCGGCGGCTCTGGTGCTGGATGGCGATGATGTGGGCGCAGTGATCGCCATGTTGACCGAGTGGACGGCGTGAACGCGGTGAGCCGCCTGATCGAATTTGCTGGTGCCGAGCATCGGATACCAGCCGATGTGGTGGCCATTGCCCGACATTTCCTCGCCGATACGCTGGCGGTGGGGGCTGCGGCCCACGACGCACCGGGGGCGGCGGCCATCCTCGCCGTGGCGCGTGCCATGGGGCAGGGCCATGACGCCCGGCTGATCGGCACGGCAGAGCGGCTGCCGGCCGCCGCAGCCGCCTTTGTGAACGCCTATCGCATCCACTGCCTGGAATGGGATGCGGTGCATGAACCGGCGGTGGTGCATGCGATGAGCGTGGTGACGGCCGCGCTGGGCGCCGCGATTGATCGGCGCGGCGGCTGTGACCCGAAAGACGCGTTGGCCGCGCTTGCGGTGGGGGTAGAGGTGGCCGCCGGGCTTGGTGATGCCGCGACGTCGCCGTTGACATTCTTTCGCCCGGCCACTGCGGGCGCCATGGGCGCGGCCATGGCGGTGGCCCGGATCGATGGCGCGCCAATGCTGCCCGCGCTGGGCCTTGCCTATTCCAGCCTTGCCGGCACCATGCAGGCACATGTGGAGGGCAGCCTGGCCCTGCCGTTCCAGATCGCCAACGCGGCACGCGCGGCCGTGCTGGCCAGTGATCTGGCCGCCGCCGGCTTTCCGGCGCCGGCCGATGTGCTGGACGGGCCGTTCGGTTATTTCCGGCTGTTTGATCAGGGCGATAGCGGTGCGCTGGTGGCGGGCCTGGGCCGGCGCTGGCGTATCGCGGAATTGTCGGTAAAGCCCTATCCCTCTGGCCGGGCCAGCCATGCCGCGCTGGCTGTGCTGGCCGGTTTTGCCGGCCAGGATGTGGTGGGGGTGGAATTGGCCTGCCCGCCGCTGATCCGCCGCCTGGTGGGCCGGGCGATGACAGCAGACATGACGCCAAGCTGGGCAAGGCTGTGCCTGCCGTTCCTTGCTGGCCTGATGCTGCGCGATGGCCGGATCGATCCGCGCTGTTTCACGCCCCAGCAGTTTGCCGATCCGGCGTTGCTGGCCTTCGCCGACCGGGTTGCGTTGATGGATGATGGCAATCCCGACCCCAATGCCTTGTTTCCGCAGGCGATTACGTTGATCTTTGGGGGTGGCCGGCGCGAGCGGATTGCCATTCCCGCAACGCTGGGCAGCCCGGCGGCTCCACTGACCCCGGCGCAGACCGCGGCCAAGCTGGATCTCGCCCGTGAATTGGCCAGCCCGTCCGCCGATCCCCGCATTTTCGACAATCCTCTTGGCTATTTCACGGACCCGACATGAGCCAGCGCAGCTATTTCGAGTGTGTCGACATCAGGCAGTTGCTCGCCGATTATCCGGTGGGCGATGACTTCACCCACCGTTATCGCCGGATCAGCCGCGATGAATTGCGCGGCCTGCAGGAGGCGCAATTTGCCCGGTTGATGGCGCGTGGTTGGCAGATCCCCTTTTATCAGCGGCTGTGGGGCGCCAAGGGGATCGAGCCGGGCGATATCAGGGGCCTGGACGATATCACCAAGCTGCCGGTGTATGACAAGACCGACCTGATGGCCTCGGTCAACGCCCACCCGCCCTATGGCGATTTCGATGGGCGGGGTGCTGATCCCGTGGTGTTCCATACCACCAGCGGCACCACCGGCCGGCCGCAGCCGCTGATGTTTGGCCCCAAGGGGCGCGAAGTCACCAATTTGCTGGTGGGCCGCATGTATCGCTGGATGGGGCTGCAGCCGTCTGACGTGGTGCAATCCGTCTATGGCCACGGCATGATCAATGGCGGCCATTATATCCGCGAGGCGGTGACCCATTTCACCAACGCGCTGTTCCTGTCGGCCGGCACCGGGATCGAGACGCGCAGCGCCGCCCAGGTCAATCTGATGGCCGATTTCGGCGTGACGGTGATGGTTGGCTTTGTCGATTATGTCCGCAAGCTGGCCGAGGTGGCGGAAGCCGAAAAACTGTTTGATCGCATCAAGTTGCGGATGATCATCGGCCATCTGGGCACCGAGGATCGTGCCGCGACAGAAGCGGCCTGGCACGGCGCCAAGGCCTATGATTGGTATGGCGTGGGGGACACTGGCACGATTGCCGGCGAGGGGCCGGATCGCAATGGCCTCTATGTCTGGGAAGATGCGCAATATCTGGAATTGCTGGACGTGGAGAGCGGCCAACCGGTGGCGTTTGGCGAGACCGGCGACATGGTGGTGACCTGCCTGTTCAAGGACGATATCGCGCCCTGCATCCGCTTCAACACCCACGACATCACCCACGAGTTGGCCGGGCAGGGCGAAATCGCCTTCCGCCGCATCGCCGGCTTCAAGGGGCGCAGCGACAACATGGTGAAACTGCGCGGAATCAACATCTTCCCGCACGCCATTGCCGCCCTGATCGAGAACCGCAGCGATCTGACCGGGGAGTATGTCTGCATCCTCACCCGCGATGTGACGGGGCGGGACACTATGCTGGTGACGATCGAGAGCCGTGGCGGCAGCGATGTGGCGGCGCTGCGCGAGCTGCTGCGGCGCGGGCTGGGGGTGGAGGTGGAGGTGGCGCTGTGTGCCCCTGGCGCCACCGCGGCCGATACCCAGATTGATGTGCGGCAAAAGCCGATCCGCCTGATTGACCGGAGGGGGCTGTGAGCCACGACCCCTGGAATGCCATCGTTGACCGGGCGGCTGACCCTGGTGGCGGGGCAGGGCCGTTGGCCGGCGTGCGGGTCGGGGTGAAATCCAACATCGCCGTCGCGGGCCTGCCGCACACCGGTGGGATGGGCCATCTGCGCGACATTATCGCGGCCCAGGATGCTGAAGTTGTTGCACAATTGCGCCGCGCCGGGGCGAGCATCGTGGGCAGCCTCAACATGCACGAGGCCGCGCTGGGGGCGACGACGGACAACACATTTTATGGCCGGACCCACAATCCGCACCGCATGGGCCATACGCCGGGCGGATCGTCGGGCGGCAGCGGCGCGGCGGTGGCGGCGGGGCTGGTTGATCTGGCCCTGGGCACCGACACGCTGGGCAGCATCCGGCTGCCGGCGGCCTATTGCGGAGTCTATGGCCTGAAACCCACGCATGGCGCCGTCAGCGAGGATGGGTTGTTGTATCTCGACCCGGCGCTGGACTGTATCGGGCCGCTGGCGCGCGATCTGGATCTGATCGAACACGCCTGGGACGTGATTGGCAATGGTGGCAGCGATGGACAGTTCAGCCGATTGATTTTGCTGGATGATCTGGCCGGTGTGGCTTGCGAGCCGGCGGTGCTGGCGGGCTATCGGGCGGCCTGTGCGGCGATTGATCTACCGGTCTCAGGGCTAAGGCTGCCGGCCGATACCAGTGCCATCCGCATTGCCGCGCTGGCCGGGTCGGTTCGCTTTCTGATCGGCGAATTGGGGCCGCATCGGGCCAGTGCCTCGGCCGAATTGCGCTTCATCCTGGATGCGCTGGAGCCGGTGCCGGCCAATCCTGACTTGCTGGCCGCGGTAAAAGCCACGCTGATTGAGGCACTTGGCGATGATGGCGTGCTGCTGATGCCCACGGCGCCGCAAGCGGCCTTTGCCCATGGCACGCGGGCGCCGGTGAACCAGGCCGATTTCACCGGGTTGGCCAATATCGCCGGTCTGCCAGCCATCGCGCTGCCATCGGGCTGGAGTGACGATGGCCTGCCGGTTTCGGTGCAGCTGGTCGGCCCGCCGAAAGCCGAACGCCGGCTGATTTCCCTTGCGCGTCAAGTGGATGGCGCGCTCAATCAATACAAGCCGCCAAGAGGGGAGTGACCCGACATGCGCATCATCTGCCTGTTCAATCTGAAGCCGGGCGCCTCCGCGCAAGCCTATGAGGCCTGGGCGCGCGGCACCGACATTCCCGGCGTCAACGCCCTGGGCAGCGTCAACAGCTTCACCGTCCACCGCGCCACCGGGCTGTTCGGATCGGAAGCGGCGCCGCCCTATGATTATATCGAGGTGATTGATATCAAGGGGATGGACGCATTTGTTGCCGATGTTTCGAACCCGGAGTTCCAGAAGGTCGCCGCCGCATTTGGCCAGTTCACCGACAATCCCTGCTTCATCCTGACGGAGGATCTGTGATGGGCCTTTTCGCCGGCAAGACCATCGTGGTCACCGGGTCGGGCAAGGAGAAGGGCCTGGGCCAGGGCATATTGCGGCGCTTTGCCGATGAGGGCGCCAATTGCGTCGTGTCGGATATCAGCATCGATGCCGAAGCGCAAAATGTGGCCACCGACCTTGCCGCGCGTGGCGTCAAGGTGGCCGCAATTGCATGCGACGTGTCCGATTCCGCGCAGTGCGTGGCACTGGTCGATCAGGTGGTGGCCGAATTCGGCGCCGTCGATATTTTCGTCAACAATGCCGGCATCGGCTTCATGATGAAGCCCATGCTGGAGGTTGATCCGGCCGACTGGGCGAAGGTGATTGCCGTCAACCTGTCGGGCGCCTTTTACTGCACGCAGGCCGCGGCGAAGGCGATGATTGCCGCCGGAAAGGGCGGCCGCATCATCAACATCGCCAGCCAGGCCGCCAAGACCGGCTTTCCGCATCTGCCAGCCTATGTCAGCTCCAAGCATGGCATGATCGGCCTGACCCGGGCGACCGCGGTGGAGCTGGGCGCGCATGGCATCACGGTCAATGCCGTGTGCCCCAACCATGTCACCACCGGGCTGGGCGCGATGCAGAATGAATATTTCTCGAAACTGCTCGGTTTCCCGACGGTCGAGGCCTATCTCGCCAACATGGCGGCGAAGAACCCGATGGGCCGGCCCGGCCTGCCGGGCGACACGGCGGCGGCCTGCGCCTTTCTGGCGAGTGATGACGCCTTCTACATCACCGGCGAGGCGCTGAACGTCTCGGGCGGGGAGGAGATGCACTGATGTTGGCCGAGGAACGCATCGATTGGCCGGGCGGGGCGAAGATGGCCCTCAGTGTCGTTGTCAATGTCGAGGAAGGCTCCGAACAGACGGTGGCGCGCGGCGACAAGGGGATGGAGCCGGTTGACGAACTGGGCATCTTCATCAAGGCGCCGATCCGCAATTATGGCAATGAGAGCAATTATCTCTATGGCATCAAGGCCGGCGCGCCGCGCGTGGTCAAGCTGCTGAAGGCCTTTGACATCAAGGCAAGCTGGACGGTTGCGGCCCTGTCCCTCGAAAACCATCCGCAACTGGCCGAAGCCATCGTGGAACTGGGCCATGAGCCGGTCAGCCATGGCTGGCGCTGGGTGCACCAGTTCAAGCTGAACGAGGAGGCCGAACGCGACTTCATCGGCAAGGCCGTCGAATCCATCCAGCGCAGCTGCGGGGTCAGGCCCTATGGTTGGCTCTCCCGCTATTTCCACACCGATCACACCCGCCGCCTGCTGATCGAGGCGGGGTTTGATTATCACATGGATGATTACAGCGGCGATGTGCCGTTCTGGGACAAGACGACCGTGCCGGAACGGCCGATGGTGATCGTGCCCTACCAGCTCGACAACAATGACATGAAGATGTGGACCGACCCGGCGATGGGGCCGGAGCAGTGGCTGGCCTATGCCAAGCGCAATTTTGATCAGGTTTATCGCGAAGGCGTCGAGGGCAATCCCAAGATGATGAGCCTGGGCCTGCACCTGCGCATCATCGGCCGGCCGGGGCGCATCTGGGCGCTGGAGGAATTTTTCCGCCATGTCCGCAGCCACGATGGCGTGTGGGTGACGACGCGGCACGAGATCGCCCGGCATTTTGCCAAGGTGCAGCCGGCATGAGCCTGCGCCTTGCCATCGAAGGCCCGATTGCCCGGTTGCTGATTGACCGGGCGGCCAAGCGCAACAGCTTCACGCAAGCCATGTGGGCCGAGCTGCCGCGCCTGCTCGAAGAGGCGGCGGCTGATCCGGCGGTGAAGCTGCTGATCCTGCAATCGGCAACGCCGGCCAGTGCCTTTTGCGCCGGGGCCGATATCGCCGAGCTGCTCGCCAACAAGGATGATTCCGAATGGCGCGCCGCCAACCAGGCGGCGATCAACCGGGCGCAGCATGATCTGGCGCGATTTCCGCTGCCCACCATCGCCTTTGCCGAAGGCGATGCGGTGGGTGGCGGCTGCGGGCTGGCGATGGCCTGTGATCTGAGGGTGGCAACGCCGGCCGCGCGCTTTGGCATCACGCCGGCCAAGCTGGGCCTCGTCTATCCGCTGCATGATGTGAAATTGCTGGTTGATCTCGTTGGGCCGGGGCAGGCCAAGCGGCTGCTGTTCACCGGCGCGCTGATCGATGCGGCCGAGGCACAGGCGATTGGCCTGATCGAGGCGGTGGCCGATGCGCCCGATGGCTTCGTGAATGCCATCCTCGCCGCCTCCCGCCATTCGACCCGGGCGATCAAGGGCTTTGTGCGCCGGGTGCTGGATGGCCAGGTGGCGGACGATGCCGAGACGCTGGCGATCTTTGCCGCCGCCTTCACCGGCGCCGATTTTGCCGAGGGCACCACGGCGTTCGTTGAAAAGCGCAAACCGGAGTTTGGCGCATGATCCCGCATGGCACCATCCTGGGCGGCGTGTCGGTCGTGCCCGATCTGGCGGCTGGCCTTGCCGCCTATCAGGGCACGCTGCAGCTTGATCTTGTGCACCGGGGCCCGCTGCCGGCCGACCTGGCGGCGGCTTGGGGCTGCCCGGCCAGTGCCGGCCGCGCCCACGCGGTGTTGCGGCCGAAAAGCGGTGCGCCCTGCTGGTTCCGGCTGGTGGAGCAGCCCGATGTGGCTGGGTTCAGGCCGACCACCAGTTTCGGCTGGGGGGCGTTTGAACTGACCGTGCAGGATGTGTTCGGCTGGCCCGACCGGCTGGCCGGCAGCGGTTTCACCATCGTGGGCGAGCCCAAGCAACTGCCGGGCATGGACGCCTTTGTGCCGATGCAGGCGTTGGGGCCGGGGCAGGAGATGATCTACCTGAACCAGGTGTTTGCCAACATGGACACGCTGGATCTGCCCAAGGCGGCCAGCATCACCGATCATATCTTCATCGTCATCCTGGCGACGCCCGACCGGGCCGCCACCTGCCGCTGGTATGCCGACCGGCTCGATCTTGATCTGGGGCCGGTGTTTGAATTGCCCTATCAGATGATCAACACCGCCTTTGGCTTGCCGGATGATTTCATCACCGCGCTGCAGATGGTGGGCAAGGGCCGCATGCCGATCGTGGAGGTAGATGATTATCCGCCGCAAACCAGCGTGCGCCCGCGCCATGACGGCATGTTGCCGCCGGGCAATGCGCTGGTGACGCTGGCGATGCGCGATCTGGATGCCTGCGATGTGACCTGGATCAGCCCGCCGGTGCGGCGGGACGGCCCGCTGTATGACGGGCGCCGCGCCGGCTGCGTGATCGGCCCGGCGGGCGAGCTGCTGGAACTGGTGGAGTTGGGCTGATGCCGCTGTTTGCCGTGCGCTGCGTGGATGCGGATGGGGCAGGGCCGCTCAGGCAACTGCATCTGGCCGCGCATCTGGCGCATGTGGAGGCGCATATGGCGCGCTATCGCGTGGCCGGGCCGCTGGCGCCATCGGGATCGCTGTTGGTGATCGAGGCGGCGGATGAAGCGGATGCCCGGGCCTTCATCATGGCCGATCCCTATGGCGCGGCCGGCGTGTGGAGCGACGTGATCATCGAGCCATTCCGCGCCGCAGCTGGCACTTGGGTGGGTGGCGCGACCTGGAAACAGGGCTGATAACGGCGGCCATGCGCGCTGCCGTTTGCACCCATTTGTCGCCCGATCTGTCGGGCCTGTCGTTGCATGACGACTGGCCGGAACCGCCGCCGCCCGGGCCGGGCGAAGTGCTGGTGGCGGTGCGCCATGCCAGCCTGAACTTCCCCGATTTTCTGATGCTGCAGGGCGGATACCAGTACAAGCCCGACGTGCCGTTCATACCGGGCACCGAAGGCACCGGCACGGTTTTGGCCGCCGGGCCGGGGGCGGAGCACTGGGTGGGGCGCGATGTGATGCTGGGCGCGCGCAGCGGGCTGATGGCGGAGCGCATCACGCTGCCGGCGCGCGGCTTGCGGGCCGTGCCGGCGGGGCTGACCATGGCCGAGGCTGCCGCCTTCACCGTTGGGGCGCTGACCGCCTGGGTCGGGCTGGTGGAGCGCGGGCGGCTCAAGGCCGGCGAGCGAGTGCTGGTGACGGGGGCCGGTGGCGGCATGGGGCTGGCCGCGGTGCAGCTGGCCGTGCACCTGGGCGCGCATGTGGTGGCGGTGGCGTCCTCGAGTGCGCGGCTGGCGCTGGCGCAGGCGGCTGGGGCGCATGAGGGGCTGCTGGTGGACCGGGCGGCGCCGCAGATTCCGCACAGGGACATTGATCTGGTGTTCGATCCCGTGGCGGGCCCGCTGGTGCTGCCGCTGGTCAAGTGCCTTCGGCGGGGCGGGCGCTATGCCATCATCGGCTTTGTGGGGGGGCGGGGGGAGGCGGTGCCGCTGAACCGGCTGTTGTTGAAGGAGATCGAACTGGTCGGCGTGCGCGCCGGCGAGCAGGGCCGGCAGGACCCGGCCGCCGGCGCCCGGCACATGCGCGAGATTGATGCGCGCGCCGTTCACATGCGGCCGCACATCGGGCTGGCGGTGCCGCTGGGCGAGGTGAAGGCGGCCTTTGCGGCGATGGGGGCCGGGCGCATTGAGGGGAAGTGCGTGGTTGGGATGTGAGGGGGCGCTGCGCGGGCGGGCGGGCCCCCTCCGTCAGCCTGCGGCTGCCACCTCCCCCTCTGGGGGAGGTGCCGAGCAACGCGAGGCGGAGGGGGCTGAGGGGACGAAGTGGTCAGGCAAATGCCGCCCGCGTCGCCGCATCGGCGGGGAAGAGCAGTTCCAGCCGCAGATCGCGCACGGTCACATCCTCTGATGTGCCGCATTGGGCGACGATGGACAGGAAGCTGAGGAGCCCGTTCGGCCCGCGATAGCTGACCGGCAGCACGGGCGAGCGGCTGCGGGTGCGATAGGGGTGGCGGGCGGCGGCGGCGCGGGTGACGGCGATGAGATCGGCCAGCACCGGATCATCGCCCGACAGCGATTGTTCCAGCGCCAGCCGCTCCAGGCTTTCGTGCAGCACCTGGGGCAGGTTGGCGATGAATTCGGGCGCACGTGGGTGGCAGGCGGTGAGGCGGAAGACATTGGGCGGGCCCGACCAGCCATCGAGGAAGGGCGCCAGCATGGCCGCGGCCGACGGGCTGGCTTCCAGCACATTCCAGTGCCGGTCACATAGCAGCGCCGGGAAGGGGGCGTGGTTGGCCATCATCGTCTGCAATATCTCGCGGAACGGCGCGATGGCTTCGGATGAGAGTGGGGAGGCCGGATAGGCCGAGGCAAAGCCGGCGGCATTGAGCAGATGGTTGCGCTGCGCCAGCGGCAGGGCCAGCGCTTCGGCCAGCGTGACCACCATCTCCCGGCTGGGGCTGGCCCGGCCGGATTCGAGGAAGGAAAGGTGGCGGGCGCTGACCCCGGCATCGAGGGACAGGGCGAGCTGGCTGACCCGCCGGCTGGCACGGGCGGCTTTGAGCGCCGTGGCGAAGGGGCCGGGATCGGAAAGGTCGGGACGGGTTGCCATGGCGGCATCATGCCACCGATGCGCGGCAGGGCAATGACCCGCAAGGTAAGCGCGGCGATGATGTGAACCCTCGCCGCGCGTGCCGGCCTGTCAATCGACGCGGGTGAAGTGGGTGGTTTCCAGCTTGGGCAGCGCGCCGCCGGCCCAGACGATGGTTTCGGTCATCGATTTGCCGTCCTTGGCCACGGTGTAGACGCGGGTGGAGACGGGGGCGCCGTTCTTGCCCAGGGTCATCACCAGCGTGTTGGCCGCCGGCTGGCGCAGGGCGACCGTGTCGATATTGGCCATGGTGCCGGTGACGGGCACCGGCACGCCATCGGTGGCGGCGGTGGATCCGGCGTGGACGCTGGCGCCATCGGGGGTGACGACCTCCACCAGCGTCGTCCAGCGGCCATCGGGCTGGTGGTGGAAGCGGATGCCGACGCGGGCCGGTCGCTCTTCGGCCGGGATGCGGGCGATATCCAGCGCCCAGTTGCCGGCCAGCGGCGAATGGCGGGCGGGGGTGATGGTGGCCGCCGGGGGCGCGGCGGGCGGGGTGGTGGCAGCGGCGGCCAGGAACAGGCCGGCGGCGGCGGCGGGCAGGGCAAACAACATGGCGATCTTCCCTTTGGTCCAGCCAGACCCGCTGGATGCGGGCGGCAGGCCATCGTTGGCCGGGGCGGGCGGGGGAAGAAGATCGATTTTCCTGTCCCAGATTTCCTGGGCTTCGAGCAGGCGGGCGAGTTCGCGGCTGCTGCCGATACCGGTCTTGCGGCGGGCGGAGCGCAGGCGTTCGTTGATGGCGGTTTCGGTGCGGCCAAGGCGGGCGGCGATGCTCTTGATGGTGTGGCCGGCGGCGAGCAGGCGCAGCACCTCGATCTCGGCCGGGTTGAGGCCATCGATGCCGCCGCGTGCATGCTCCATCGCTGTCATGCCGTTGTTGTGACAGGCGGGGGCCGGCGGCGTCTATCCCAAATAAATTGGGACTGGCCGGCCTATCCGCCGGGTAATTGCCGGCCATTGCAAGCTGCTGCAGCCTTGGCTGGCAATCGCAGGAGGTGGCGATGACAAGTGGTTTTTGGGGACAGGCACTGCATCTCTGGTGCTGGCAGGTTGCGGGCTTTGGCCTGTTGTTTGCAGCCGGCGGGCTGGCGGGCGCCGATGCCGCGGCCGGGCTTTATTATTGGCTGGTGAGCGGTCGGCAGCTGGATGCCGGCGCGTTTGATGCGCCGGGTATGCGCAGCACACTTGGGGTGATGGGCGGGTTGATGTTTGGCTGGGGCGTGTCGCTGATCGCGGTGTATCGAGCGGTGGGGGCCGATGTGCGGGTGTGGCGCGCGCTGGGCTGGGGCGTGGCCGGCTGGTTTGTGGTGGACAGCGCGTTGTCGTTGGCGACCGGGCTGCCCGGCAATGCCATCGCCAACACGCTGTTTCTGATCCAGTTCCTGGTGCCGGCGGTGAAGCTGGGGTTTTTCAGCCGGGAAACGGCGTCCAGATCACCTGCCTGATGTCGGTGCCGCCCAGCGCCAGCAGGGCCAGCCGGTCAAAGCCGAGCGCGACGCCGCTGGCCGGTGGCATTGCGCCAAGCGCCGCGATGAAATCCTCGTCGATGGGATAGCGGCGGCCATAGAGGCGCTGTTTTTCGTCCATGTCGGCCTCGAAGCGGCGGCGCTGTTCGGCCGGATCGGTGAGTTCGCCAAAGCCGTTGGCCAGTTCGACACCGCAAGCATAGGCCTCGAAGCGTTCGGCCCAGCGCGGATCATCCGCGCAAGGGCGGGCGAGGGCGGCTTCGCAGACGGGATAATGGGTGAGAAAGGTGAGGCGGCCGTCGCCCAGCCTGGGTTCGATGGTCACGATGATGCGGCTGAAGATGTCGCTCCACGTGTCGTCGGGGCGGGGGCGCAGGCCGGCGGCGGCGGCGAGCGCATCGCGGTCATCCAGGCAGGCGGCGAGATCGATGCCGGCATGGCGCTGGAAGGCATCGGCGCAGCTGAGCAGTTCGGGTTCGGCCATGGCATCGCATGTGCGCCCGCGCCAACGCAGCGGGCCAGTGCCGGCGGCCTGCGCCGTGCGGGCGAGCGCCCACGTGTCGGCGATCACGGCCGTCCAGTCCGCCTGGGCGCGATACCATTCGACCATGGTGAATTCGGGCGCGTGCAGCGGGCCCTGTTCGCCATTGCGCCAGACGCGGGCGAAATCGACGATCTGCGTCTCGCCGGCGGCCAGCAGCTTCTTGGCGGCGAATTCCGGGCTGGTGTGGAGATAGAGCGTCTGCTCCGCGCCGCCATCGGGCCGCCACAGCACCGGAAAGCCGTGCAGATGCGTCTCGTTGCCGGGGCTGATCTGGACGGCCCCGCATTCCACCTCGGTGAAGCCTTGCGCGGCGAACCAGTGGCGCAGGGCGGCCTTGATGCGATTGCGGCCGACAAGGAACGGCTTGCGGTCGAGATGGATGTCGCTGTGCCAGAAGGGGCGGGCCACGATGATTTCCCTTGAACTTGTGCGGCGCGATGCCCTAACGGCGGGCAGCATTTTGGCGCGTTGGCGCATAGGGGATCACATGGTCAAGGACATCGCGAGCAATTTCCGCAAGGGTCAGGTCATCGAGCATGAGGATGGCCAGCTCTATGTCGTGCTGAAGGCCGAGACCTTCCGCCCCGGCAAGGGCACGCCGACCACCACGATCGACATGCGCCGCATCGCCGATGGCGTGAAGACGGTGATCACGGTGAAGACCACCGACAGCCTGGAGCGGGCGTTCGTCGAGGAAGTCAGCCACAATTATCTCTACAAGGATGGGGACGAATATATCTTCATCAACAACGAGAGCTATGAGCAGATCAGCCTGAAGGAAGACATGATCGGCGATGGCATCGTGTTCCTGCAGGAAAATGCCGAGTGCAAGATCCTGATGTTTGACGGCAAGGCCATCACCATCAGCCTGCCGACCCGCGTGACCATGGAAATCATCGCCACCGAACCGGTGGTGAAGGGCCAGACCGCATCGTCGAGCTACAAGCCGGCCACGGTGGAATCGGGCGCCCGCGTGATGGTGCCGCCGCACATCGAAGTGGGCACGCGCATTGTGATCAACACCGAGGATTCGTCCTACGTGGAACGCGCCAAGGATTGATCTGGCGCTTGGCGTTGGCCTGAAATCGGGGGAAGGGTGGCGCATGCCATCCTTCCCCTTTTCATTTGGTCCGGTTTCTGTGGCCATGCTGTTGTTCCAGGCGGGCGTGCTGCTGGCCGTGGCCTGGCCGTTGGGCCGCCTGCTGGGCTGGCGCCGCTGGTGGAGCCGGCCGATCCTGGTGGCGATGAGCTGGATGGCCTGTTCGGCCGGCGGCCTGGTGTTGTTTGGCGCGATGGGCGCTGATGTCTTCATCATTCCCGTCGGGCTGGCAATGTCGGCCGTGCCGGCTGCGCTGCTTGCCGTGCCGCTGTGGTGGCTTGGCGACTGGCTTGTGAAAAAAATCGATTGAAGCGGGCAGGACAATCAATTTCCTGATTGCAACCTGCCGGGCTTAGCCTGCGGACATCGGGGCAACCCGGAGAGTCAAAAGGGAGCCAAACCAATGTCGCGTTCATTCGCATCGATCGTCGCCCTGGCTGTGGCCGGGATGGCCGCCAGCCTGGGCAGCAGCGCGGCCGCGCAAACCGCCAACACCTCCCCGCAGTTCTGGTGGCCGGAACTGGTTGATCTGTCGCCGCTGCGCAGCCAGCAGGCCGCGTCCAACCCCTATGGCGCCGGTTTCGACTATGCCGCCGAATTCTCCAAGCTGGATCTGAAGGCGGTGAAGGCCGATATCGCCAAGGTGCTGACCACCAGCCAGCCCTGGTGGCCGGCCGATTATGGCAATTATGGCCCGTTCTTCATCCGCATGGCGTGGCACTCGGCCGGCACCTATCGCATTGGCGATGGCCGTGGCGGTGCCGGTGGTGGCCAGATGCGCTTTGAACCGCTGAACAGCTGGCCCGACAACGGCAATCTCGACAAGGCCCGCCGCCTCTTGTGGCCGGTGAAGGCCAAATATGGCCGTGCGTTGAGCTGGGCCGACCTGATGGTGCTGGCCGGCAATGTCTCCCTGGAAACCATGGGCTTCAAGCCGTTCGGCTTTGCCGGTGGCCGCACTGACGATTGGGAAGCCGACAAGGTGTACTGGGGCCCTGAGAACAAGATGCTCGATGACAAGCGCTATTCGGAAGGCCGCAAGCTGGCCAACCCGCTCGGCGCGGTGCAGATGGGCCTGATCTATGTGAACCCGGAAGGGCCGAACGGCGTGCCTGATCCGCTGCTGGCGGCGAAGGACATCCGCGAAACCTTTGGCCGCATGGCGATGAACGACGAGGAAACCGCCGCGCTGATCGCTGGTGGCCACACGTTCGGCAAGGCGCATGGCGCCGCCAGCGCCAGCAATGTGGGCGCCGCACCGGCTGGCGAAGCGTTGGAAAAGCAAGGCTTTGGTTGGGAAAACAAGCATGGCACCGGCAAGGGCGCCGATGCCATCACCTCAGGGCTCGAAGGCGCCTGGACCTCGGCCCCGACCCAGTGGACGATGCAGTATCTGGAAAATCTCTACCGCTTCGACTGGGTGCAGACCAAGAGCCCGGCCGGCGCCATCCAGTGGGAGCCGAAGAACGCCAAGGACCAGAAGTTCGTGCCCGACGCGCACCGCGAGGGCGTGTATCACGCGCCGATCATGTTCACGACCGACCTCGCGCTGCGCATGGACCCGGCCTATGGCAAGATCACCAATGGCTGGCTGAAGAATCCCAAGGGGTTTGAAGACGCCTTTGCCCGCGCCTGGTTCAAGCTGACCCACCGCGACATGGGCCCGCGCTCCCGGTACATCGGTGCCGATGTGCCCAAGGAGGTGCTGGCCTGGCAGGATCCGGTGCCGGCCGTCACCCACCCGCTGGTGATCGATGCCGATGTCGCCGATCTGAAGGCCAAGGTGCTGGCCAGCGGCCTGAGCGTGCCGGAACTGGTGCGAACCGCCTGGGCGGCGGCGGCCAGCTATCGCGGGACCGACATGCGTGGCGGTACCAACGGCGGCCGGCTGGCATTGGCCCCACAGAAGGACTGGGCGGTGAACGCGCCGGCAGAACTGGCCAAGGTGCTGCCGGTGCTGGCCAAGGTGCAGGCTGATTTCAATGCTGCCGCCCCCGGTGGCCGCAAGATCAGCCTGGCGGACATGATCGTGCTGGCCGGCAATGCCGCGGTGGAAAAGGCCGCTGCCGATGCCGGTGTGCCCGTCACCCTGGCCTTCACGCCGGGCCGCACCGATGCGACGCAGGCGCAGACCGATGTGGCCAGCTTCAACGCGCTGGAGCCCAAGGCCGATGGTTTCCGCAACCACTGGACGCCGGACAGCCCCTACAACCCGACCCAGGCCATGGTGGACCGCGCGCATCTGCTGGGCGTGACGGTGCCGGAAATGACCGTGCTGGTGGGCGGCCTGCGCGTGCTGGGCGGCAACGCCGGCGGTTCCCAGGTGGGCGTGTTCACAACCCGTGTCGGCGTGCTGAGCAACGACTGGTTCGTCAACCTGCTCGGCATGGAGACCAAGTGGCAGAAGGCGGCGACCGAGGGCCTGTATGACGGCGTCGACCGCAGCACAGGCGCGAAGAAGTGGACCGCCAGCCCGGTTGATCTGCTGTTCGGCAGCCACAGCGAATTGCGCGCCGTGGCCGAGGTGTATGGCGCTGCCGATGGCCACAAGCAGATGGTGGCCGATTTCGCCCGGGCGTGGACCAAGGTGATGAACAACGGCCGGTAAAGCAGAAGGCAATTTGCCGTTCAGGAACGGGCGGTGCCAGGTGCGGCACCGCCCGTTTTTGCATGTCCGTTGCGCACCGGGTCTCAACAAGTGGCTGGCATATCAGTGCATCCATGGTCTAGGATGGACGTAATCATAAAGGTCGCGGGCAACGTTTGGGGGAACGGGGATGAAGCAAAGGCGCGTTCAGGGCGCGGGGCTTGGCCTGTGGCGGACGGTCTTTCTGATGGCGTCCACGCTGTGGGCCGTGTCGCCGACGCTGGCGCAGGTCGGCCTGACCGGCGCGCCGACTCGCGAGGAAATTGATCCGTCCCGCCGCCCGCAGTTGAACCAGCCCAGCCGCCTGATCGTTGATGGCGATATCGAACGCAGCCCCTGCGCCCTGGCCGATCCGGCCTATGCCAGCATCAATGTCACCCTGACCCAGGCCCAGTTCAGCAATCTGGGGCCGGTGCCGGCCGCCGCCCTGGAACGCTATTGGAAGCCGCTGGTGGGCAAGCCGTTGCCCATTTCGGTGCTGTGCGAGATCAGGGACGCGGTCGCCACCGATTTGCGCCGGCGCGGCTATGTGGCGGCCGTGCAGGTGCCGGCGCAGCGCATCGAGGGCGGCGTGGTGCGGTTCGAGGTGCTCTATGCCCGGTTGACGGCGGTGCGGGTGCGCGGCGATGTCGGCCGCATCGAGGCGCAGATCGCGCGCTATCTGAACAAGCTGGTGACGGGCGAGGTGTTCAACCGGGTGGCGGCGGAGCGGTACCTGCTGCTGGCCCGCGACCTGCCGGGCATGGATGTGCGCTTGCAGCTGAAGCCGGCGGGCGGCGCGCCGGGCGAGATGGTGGGCGAGGTTTCGGTGCGGCGCCGGGCGGTGGAAGCCGATCTGGTGGTGAGCAATCTGGCGCCGTCGCAAACCGGCCCCTTTGGCGGCCAGGTGCGCCTGCAGCTCAATGGCCTGACCGGCCTGGGCGACCACAGCTTTGTGTCCTATTATGCCACGCCCGATTTCAGCGAGCAGCATGTGCTGCAGGCCGGGCATGATTTTGCCATCGGCGGCGAGGGGCTGCGGCTGGGCGGGCGGGTCACCCATGCCTGGACCAGCCCTGATCTGGGCGCGGCGGTGCCGCCGGTTGAAGCGCGGGTGTTCTTTGCCAATCTGGAGCTGAGCTATCCGCTGAAGCGTTCGCAGGCGGCCACGCTGACTGGGCGCGGCGGGCTTGATCTGGTCAACCAGCGGGTCAGCTTCAACGCGGCGCCGCTGTCGCGCGATCAGCTGCGCGTGGCCTATCTCAGGCTGGATGGCGAATGGCAGGATCTGCGCGGGCGCGGGCCCGGTGGCACCAGCGGCTGGCGGCTGGGCGCCAATCTGGAGGTGCGGCAGGGCATCGACATGCTGGGCGCGACGCTGGATTGCAGCCGCGATGTGCGGCTGTGCGGCCGCGCCGGCGTGGTGCCGCCCAGCCTGATCACCGGCAGCCCCACCGCCACCGTCGTGCGCTTTGGCGGCCTCGCCGAATTGCGGATGGGCAAGGCGTTGACCGCGGTGGTGCAGCCGCGGGCGCAGCTGGCCAGTGGCGGCGTCTATGGCTTTGAACGCTTTGCCCTGGGCAATTACACGGTGGGCCGTGGCTATGAACCCGGCGTGTTGACCGGCGATGATGGCGCGGCCGTCTCGCTGGAACTGCGCCATGATGCCATCACCCTGTCGGAAGACTGGAAGCTGGCGGTGCAGCCCTATGTGTTTGCAGATGCCGGCTGGGCCTGGTCACGCGGGGTGGGGCCTGCCTTGGCCAACCCGGTCAGCCTGGTTTCGGCCGGGGGCGGCGGGCGCTTCATCCTGTCGGATCGGGCGCGGCTCGATCTGGGCGGTGCTGTGGCGCTGAAGGATGCCGGGCCGGTGCGGGCGGGCGATGTGCGCCTGCTGCTGACCTTTACCACAAGATTGCTGCCGTGGAGGAATAGCTGATGCGTCTGTTTGACGAGAACGCTCCGGCGCGCGCAGCCTCGAGCCAGTCCATCCGCACCCGGCTGACGCTGGCGGCATCGCCCAGCGTGCTGGCCGCGATGCTGGCGTTGCAGCCCCAGCAGGTGCGGGCGCAGGCCTTTCTTGGGACACCCGATGTCATCCGCGGATCGGTCAACCGCTTTCTCGGCACCGGCAGCGAGACGCTTCAGGTCAGCAGCGAGACGCTTCAGGTCAACAGCAGCCAGGCCACCATCAACTGGACCCCGGACGACAATGCCATCGGTGGCGGCACCATCGCCTTTCTGCCGACGGGCAACACGGCCAGCTTTGCCGCCGGCTCGGGCATCAGCAGCTACACGGTGCTCAACCGGATCATCACGGCCGATCCGTCGCGCGCAGTCGGCCTGCTGGGCACGGTCAACAGCGATGCCGCCGGCAGCATCTGGTTCTATGCCCCCAGCGGCCTGCTAATCTCCAACACGGCGCAGTTCAACGTGGGCAGCCTGCTGCTGACCACCAATGATCCGGTGGGGGCCGCTGGCGGTGGCGATTTCATGCCCGGCGGCAACAGTTTCCGGCTGCAGGGCGCTTCGGGCAGCACGGCAGCGATCGATATCCAGAATGGCGCCCAGATCAACGCGCTGAACAACAACAGCTATGTGATCGCGGTGGCGCCGCGGGTGAACATGGCTGGCGCCATCCAGGTCAATGGTTCGGCGGCGCTGGCGATGGCCGAAGATGTCAGCTTCACGCTGAATGGCGGCCTGTTTGACATCACCGCCAATGTCGGCTCGGCCGCTGGCGGCACCAACACGGTCACTGGCAGCATCACCGGCCCGGCCGGGGATTCGGTAAACAGCGATTATCACCGCATCTACATGATGGCGGTGCCCAAGAATGATGCCATCACCCTGCTGTTGACCGGATCGGCGCAGATGGGCTTTGCCATTGCCAGCGCGGCCGATGTGGACGGCAATGCCATCGTGCTTTCGGGTGGCCACAACATCAGCGGGACCAGCAGCGGCGAAGGCGTTGGCCAGTTTTCGGGCGCGGCGTCGGCCGGTGCCGGGACCGGCCAGGTCAACATCAGCCTCGATGCCGTCACGCTCACCTCCAACCTGACCATCCGTTCCCGCGATGTCGGGGAAGCGGTGGCGCGCACCGGCCAGCTGGATGCGGCGCGCAACATCGATATCTTTGCCAACACCCGCGCCAGCATTGGCGCCAGTTTCGGCCAGTTGCTCGAGGTTACGGGCAGCGTGCTCGCCGATGCATCGTCGCAGTTTGATGCCGGAAACGGCGCCAGCCGCACGGCTGGCTTTGCCAATGTGACGGCCGGCAGCGGCGGCAATGTTGCCGTGCTGGGCAATGTGGTGGCCCGCGCCGATGGGCGCGGTGACAGCAGCATGAATTCCGCTGGCGGCAGCGGCACCGGCGGCACCGCCCTTGTCGAGGCGACCGGGGGCAGCCAGCTGCAGGCCGACGGCATCATCGCCACGGCGCGGGGCTTTGGCGGCTATGCCGCCGGCAGTGCATCGGGCAATGCCAGCGGCGGTTCTGCCGTGGTGCAGGTCGATGCCACCAGCAGTCTTTCGGTTCGCGGCACCACCGGGCCTGGGGATATCAGCGTGGCGGCCGGTGCCGTCACCCGATTGGCCGACGTGGGCCAGACAACCGGCAATGCCAGCGGCGGCATCGCCCAGATCCTGGTGAACAGTGCGCTGTCGATGCCCGGCGGCCTGCTGGTGAACAGTGATGCGCGGGCCGATGCCGGCCAGCAGGGCTTCTCGCTGCAAGCCGGCGGTGCGACGGTGCGGGCCGGCACGGCGACGCTGGACGTTGGCGTTGGGGGATCGATTGCGGTCAACCGGTTTGAGCTCAGTGCGGTGGCGCTGGGCGATGCGGGTGGCGGCGGCATCGCCTATATCGGCGGCACGGCGCAATTGGTCTCGCGCACCAACAATGGCCTGGCCAACACCTCGGTCACCCAGACGTCGCGGCTGGATGCCTGGGCCCAGGCCGCCTCCGGCTTGGCCGGGGGCGCCATTGATGGCGGCAGCGCCACGGGCGGCCAGGCCCTTGTTGACGTGCAGGGCAACGACAATCTGGCCTTTGGCACCGGGCTGGTGATGGATGCCAGCGCCACGGCCGGCAATGGTGTTGCTGGCGGCGTTGGCGGCAGCGCCCAGGGCGGCAGCAGCCGCATCGTGATGAACGCCGGTGGCCTGTCGGTGAATGGCGACGTGGAAATGCGCGCGGATGCCACTGGCGGTTCGGGCGTGGTTGGCGGCAATGCCAGCGGCAGCAGCGACAACATTGGCCAGCAGCCGGCGATCTTCTATCGTTATGGCCCCAGTGGCACGGTGAATGATTCCGGCAGTTTCATTGTTGGCGGCCTGATCATTTCGTCCCAGGTGCAGGGCGGGTTCGGTTTTGGCGGTGCCGGCGGCACAGCAACAGGCGGCACCATCCGTTTCAACCTGCAATCGCGGACGCACCAGCTTGGCGATCTGATCGTCAATGCCGACACGCAGGGCGGGTTCGGCCTGACCGGCGGCCAGGCGGTGGGCTCGGAGATCACCGTCACGGCGTTTGATGCCGATCTGTCGAGCAGCGGCACCATGACCTTCAACGCCAATGTGTTTGGCGGGGAGGCCGATGCGGCAGCGACGGGCAACGCCGGCGCCGGCGGTGCGGCCACGCTAGGCGCGGTGCGTCTGACGGCGCGTGGCAATCCGGCAAGCACCGGCACGCCCGCACGCCTGGCGGCCAGCCAGATCAACATCAGTGCCGACGTGTTTGGCGGTCGCGGCGGCCTTGCCACCACGGGCACCGGCGGCACCGGTGGCAATGCCAATGCGATGGGAACCGGCAGCGGCATCCTGTTGCTGGGCAATGCCGGGCGCACCACACTTGATTTCGGCAGCACCAGCATCAGCTTCCGCGCCATTGGCGGCGCTGGCGGCGGATCCGACACCGGAACCTTGGGCAGTGGCGGCAATGCCGTGGGCGGCCGGGCCGATCTTGGCCTGTCGAGCGGTCCATTCTCGCCAGCGGTGAATCCGGCGACTGCGAATTTTGGCGGGCTGAATGTCAACGCCCAGGCGCTGGGCGGCAACACCGGCCCGTTCGATGGCGGCGTGGATGGCGGCAGCGGCGGCACGGCCACCGGCGGGCGCATCGTGCTGTTGGCGCGTGGCGGCACGGTTACGGCCAGCGGGGCGGTGCTTGACGCGTCGGCCGCCGGCGGTTTTGCCGAGGGCGAGACCTTGTCTGGCCGCGGCGGCGATGCCACCGGCGGCGCTGTCGTGGTGCTGGCGACGCCGCATTTCGTGTCGGGCGCGCCAACCAGCCTCACCATCAGCGGCAAGCTGGAAGCCCAGGCCCATGCCAGTGGCGGGGGCAGCCTCAACGATCCCGGCAATGCCACGGGCGGATCGGTTGAAATCACCCTGAGCCAGCACGACGGCGGCCCGGTTGTGGCCAATGTTGGCAGTGTTTCGGTTGCGGATCTGGTCGCCAATGCCTCGGCCAGCGGTGGGCCGGCGCTGGATGAACGGTTGACCGGCGGCAATGCCACGGGTGGCACCGTGCGGGTGCTGGCCAATGATGGCAGCATGACGCTGGGCACCATCAGCCTAAAGGCCGAGGGCACGGGCGGTGCCGAAGGCCTGAATGGGGTTCAGGCCGGCAACGGCAGCGGCGGCACGGCCGAGCTGCTGCTGAGCGGCGGCACGCTGACGGTGACGGGCGACAGCGAGATCCTGGCCAAGGGCATGAACAGCACGGCCACCGGCGGCACGGCCCGCGTGGCGGTGCAGGGCACGGGCGGCACCATGCGGTTGCTGGGCAGCACGCTGGCCATCGATGCCCGGGCCTTCAGCGGCAGCGGATCGGGCCGCCCAGGCGCGGGCACGGCCACCGGTGGCCGGGCCGAAATCCTGAACGTGGCCGGCGGCACACTGCAGCTGCGCGATGCCGCCGATGCAGCGGGGCAATTCACCTTTTCGGCCGATGCCTTTGTGAATGAACCGTCGCCGCAGGCACCGGCCAATGCCGTTGGCGGCACCTTGGTGATCAGCAATGCCGGCACCACGACGATTTCGGCGCCCGGCGTGCTGTCGTTCACGGTTGATGCCGTGGCCGGCGGCCAGTTTGGCAGCAGTGTTGCGGGCGGCAACGCCACCGGCGGCCAGGTCAGCATCAGCAACAGTGGCGGCGTGCTGAACCTCAACAGCCGGTTCAACCGCATCAACATCGGCCATATTGTCGAAGGCGGATCGTCCAGCGGGGTTGCCGGCAACGCCACTGCCGGCCTGATCAATGTCGCCATCACCGGCGGCACGGTGAATTTCAACGCCAACACCGCCATCGACAACATCGCCTTTGGCGGGGGCAGCACCAGCGGCCCGGCGGGCAACAGCACTGGCGGCGGCATCAGCTTCAGCTTTGATGGCGGGGCCAGGGCCAATGTCACCGGCTTCCTGCGATTCCAGAATTTCGGCGACGGCCATGTGCGCCAGGGTGGCACCACCCTGATCAGCAGCACGGGCGGCACCCTGGATATCAGCGGCAATCTCAGCTTCCGCGATGATGTCTTCACCGAAACCAGTTTTGCCGGTGCCCAGGGTGTGGCCGGCAGCGTGGTCATCACCACGGCCGCGACATCGACGATCAGCATTGCCGGCGATGTGAACGGCGATTTCAGCACCAATTTCGTCGGCACGCCCGGCGACCGCATCGCGGCGGCCGGCAATTTCAGCTGGAACAGCCGCGGCACCGTCACGATTGGCGGCGGTATCGATCTGCAGTCCAGTGTGGGCTTCGGCCCGGACGGCGCGGGCACCACCACCGGGGGCAGCGCCGCCATTGCTGTGCTGGGTGGCAGCTTCAGCATCGGCAACGGTTTGACCATCAACACCGGCGTGTCGGGCGGCCGCCTGGCCGCTGGCGATGCACCGGCCATTGCCGCCGGCGTCATCAGCCTTTCGACGGCGGCTGGCGCCAGCTTCACCAGCACCGGCGGCGTGCGGCTGGAGAGCAATGCCAACGGCCATGCGGCGTTGAGCGGCACCGGCGGCGGCGCCACGGGCGGCAGCATCAGCATCGCCAACGCCGGCAGCATGACACTGGACACCGGCCTTGCTGGCCTGCAGCTGCGCGCGACCGCCACCGGCGGCACCGGCAGCACCCGGGGCGGTGCCGCAACCGGAGGCAGCATCAGCCTGTCAACCGCCAGCACCGGCAGCTTCACCCAGCTGGTCGGCTCGCCCAGCCTGCTGCAGCTGGAAGTGCAGGCCATCGGCGGCGCGTCCCCCGTTCTGGGCGGCGATGCCACCGGCGGCAGCGCCAGCATCATCAACGGTGGCAATTTCAGCCTGCCGCACAATCTGCTGCTGCTGGCCAATGCCACCACGGGCGCGGGGCCTGATACCGGCCGCGCCATTGGCGGTTCGGCCACCCTGATCGCCAATGCGGGCACCAGCACGATCAGCGGCGATGTCAATCTGAACACCGAAGCCCTGGTGCAAAGCGCCGGCATCATGGGCACCGGCACGGGCGGCAGCATCAACACCGGTGCCGCTGCCGGTGCCACGCTGGATGTCAGCGGCAATCTTGATCTGCGCGCCGGTGCAACCGGCCGGGTGGCCACCGGCGGGGCCATCACCGTCACCGCTGCCGGCACGGTTCAGGTTGACCGCGCCGTTTCGGCCGATGCCGTGGGCTTCAGCACCGGCAGTGCGGCGACCGCGCTGGGGCTGGGTGGCACGATCGATCTTGCCGTCGGCAATGCCGGCCGATTGACCGTGGCCGACGGCGTGACGCTGTTTGCCTTTGCCAACACCCCGCTGACCAATCCCGACATGTCGATGGAGGGCGGCCGTGCCACCCTGGCCAGTGCCGGCACCGTGCAGATCGGCGGTTCGGGCCTGCTGATCGACAGCCGTGGCGGTTTTGACGAGGTTGTGGGCCGCAACGCCACAGGCGGCACGGCCGAAATCAGCCTGACCGGCGGCAGCTTTGCCAGCGCCGGTGTCACCCTGCTGGCCGATGGCCGCGGCGGCGTGCGCCAGGGCGATATTGGCGGCAATGGGGCCGGCGGCACCGCCCGCCTGGTGATCGGCAATGGCGCCAGCGCCACCATCAGCGGCACGCTGGAGGTGTCGGCGGTGGGCAGCGGCGGGGCCGGCGTGGACGGCGATGCCGGCAATGGCGTTGGCGGCCTGGCCAGCGTTGATGTTGATGGCAGCCTGAACCTGCAGTTGGGCAGCAGCCCGTTCCGCCTGAGCGCCGAAGGCGAGGGCGGCAACAGCGACAGCAGCCTTGGCGGCAGTGGCACGGGCGGCACCGCCCGCCTGATTTCGACTGGCGGCACAGGGAGCGTTGCCATCACCGCCACTGGCACGCCGCAGCTTTCGGTCACGGCCGAGGCGCGTGGTGGCAGTGGTGTCACCCAGGGCGGTGCGGCCATTGGCGGCAATGCCACGGTGGCCGGCGGCGCCAGCCTGCCCCTGCCGGGCGGGCTTGAGGTAAACGCGACGGCCTTTGGCGGCAATGGGGCGGTTGGTGGCGCCGGCCGGGGCGGCAATGCCCGCTTGTCCAACGCCGGCACGCTCAGCATTCCGGGCAGTGTGCTGATCAACGGCAGCGGCTTTGGCGGCAGCGGCAGTGTGAGCGGCAATTCCACGGGCGGCAGCGCCACGCTGATCAACAGCGCCGGCACGGCCGACATCATCGGCGCGCTGGACCTGTTTGCGGCCGGTCAGGTTTTCAGTGGCACCAGTGTGGCCACTGCCCAGGGCGGCACCGTCACGCTGTCCACGCTTGGCGGCACCTTGCAGGTGGGCGCCGCGGTGCAGCTGGATGCCAGCGGCAGCGGCCCGGTTGGCCTTGGCGGTTCGGTCAATGTCACGTCGAACGGCACCACCGATATCAATGGCAATCTGGACATCACGGCAGCGGGCAGCACCGGGTTGAGCAACCCGAATGCCGATGCCCGTGGCGGCGATGTGACCATCACGGTTGGCAGCGCCGGCGCGCTGGATGTGGCCGGGCGCCTGCGGGCGCTGGTGCGGGCGCGTTCCAGCGTGGCCAATCCCGGCATCACCCTGCGCGGCGGCGATCTGCTGCTGAATTCGGCCGGCACCCTGTTGATCGGCGGCTCGGGCCTGACCGGCGATGCCAGCGCCGAATACACGCCCTTTGGCCAGATTGGCGGCAATGCCATCGCCGGCAGTGTTGATATCAACATCAGCGGCGGCAATTTCCAGACCAGCAATGTCAATCTGAACGTCTCGGCCACGGGCGGCGATGATCCGGATGGGCCGGGGGGCAACGCCACCAGCGGGCTGGCGCGGTTCACCCTTGGTGCTGGTGCCACCGGCACGATCAATGGCCAGTTCGCGCTTGATGCCATGGCCTTTGCCGGCACCGGCCTTGTTGGCGGTGTGGCCCAGGCCGGCACGGCCAGCCTGATTGTGGGCGGCAATTTGTCGATCGACAACGGCCCCTTGCCCGGTTTCCTGGTCTCCGCAGCGGCGTTTGGCGGCGGAGGCCTGACCGGTGCCGGCGGCGGCGCAACCGGCGGCACGGCCAGCATCCTCACCCAGACGGGCGGCACGTTGGCCATCATCGCGCCGCCCAGCGCCCTTGTCGGCCCGGATGCCTCGGCCTTTGGCGGCTTTGGTGACAGCGTGGGCGGCAATGCCACCGCCGGCAGAGCGAGTGTCGTGAGCCATGGCAGCCTGAACCTGACGGGTGCGCTTGATATTGCGGCCGAGTCCGAAGGCGGGTTCGGCACCGTTCAGGGCGGCAATGCCGTGGGCGCCACCGCCAGCCTGGGCGGCAGTGGCAACATCAGCATTTCAGCCAATGTCAGCCTGTCCACCAGTGCGACGGGCGGTGACGGTGCCAGCAGCGGCAATGCCAGCGCCGGTGCGGTGAACATCATCCGCACCGGCGGCGTGGCAAACATTGGCGGCAGCCTGACCATCGACAGTTCGGCCGTGGTGCCGGCGGCGACCACCACCGGCAATGGCAGCGGCGGCGCCATCACGCTGGACGTGCAGGGCGGCCGGCTTTCGATTGGCCAGAATCTGGCCTTGCTGGCCACCGGCGATGGCCTGCTGTCGGCCGGGGGCAATCTGCAATTGTCCGCTGCCGGGGATCTGCTGGTGGGCGGGGCCATCACGCTTGACAGCCGGGCGAACAGCAATGTCCTGTCGGCCGCGGCGCGCGCCACCGCCGGCAACATCGGCATCGATGTCAGCGCCAGTGGCCAGTTGCGCGCCACCAACGGGCTGACCGGCACCATCACCGCCAATATCGATCTGGCGCTGTTCGGCTTCACCGCCACCGGGGGCAATCTGGCCTTCAATTCGGCCGGCACGGTCGATCTGGGAGGGTCCGGACTCAACATCGATGGCTCGGCGCGCTATTCCGATTCCAACACGGCCGGCGGCGCGGCGGCGGGCGGCCTGCTCAACGTCAACATCAGCGGCGGCACCTTCCAGGCCAGCCAGATCGCGTTGAACGCCAGTGCGGCGGGTGGCAGCAATTTGACTGGCAACGGCAGCAACGCCAGCGGCGGCGCGGCGCGGGTGCTGGTTGGGGCAGGGGCTTCGGCCACGCTTGGCGGCCTTGTGCTCAATGCCGGTGCCACCGGCGGCTTTGGCAGCGCCAACGGCGGCAATGCGCTGGGCGGCACCAGCCAGTTTTCGGTGTCTGGCACGGCCGATGTGGCGATGGCCAGCGATATCGTGCTGACCGCCACCGGCGCGGGCGGATTTGGCATTGGCGGCGGCGGCGCGGGCACGGGCGGCACGGCCATCCTGGAAAGCCTGACTGCGGCGGGCGATCTGGCCTTCACCGGCACCACGGCGCGGATCATCACGGTGAACGCCAGCGGCACTGGCGGCAATGGCAGCACCGGCGCCAACGGCGGCAACGGCAGCGGCGGCACGGCGCGGGTGGTGAATGACCATCTGCTGAGCGTGCCCGGCGCGCTCACCGTGCAGGCCGATGGCGTGGGCGGTACCGGCGACGGCACCACGCGCATCGGCACCGGCCTGGGTGGCACGGCCAGCCTCAGCTTCAGCGGCGGCCAGCTGGGTGTGGCGGGGGGCGACCTCACGGTTTCGGCCGACGGCCGCTTTGGCGCGGCGCGCGGCGGCACGGCCCGCGTGACCGGCACCGGCGGCAGCTTGTCCGTGGGCAATTTCCTGGAGGTGCGGGCGCAGGCGTCCGGCACTGCCAACGGCAGCAACATCATCCGCGGCGGGACTGTTGAATTGCTGCTGGGGGCCAGCACCACGCTCAGTGCCAACCGTGTCTTCGGTCTGGCCGGTGCGCAGGTGAGCAACTCTTTCGGTTCTCAAGGCACCAGCCTCACCGGCGGCGACGTCCGCCTCGACAGCGCCGGCAGCTTCAAGGCCACCAACGAAGTGCTGCTGGATGCCATTGCCAGCTACAGCGGCACTGGCGGCAGCAGCACCGGCGGCACCCTCAACCTCGCCATCCAGGGCGGAAGTTTCTCCACCCGCGATGTCAATCTGACCGCCGCTGGCTTTGGCGGCAATGGCAACGGCACAGCGGGCAGCCAGGGCACGGGCGGCAGCATCAATTTCACGGTTTCGGGCGGAGCGCAGGCCGGTATCAGCCGCAGCCTGTTCATGCGGGTCAGTGGTTTTGGCGGATCCGGCACGGTGCGCGGTGGCGCGGTGGGCGGCAGCTCGATCCTGACGGTGAATGGTGCCGGCACCAGCCTTTCGATCGATTACATGAGCATGGAGGCCGACAGTTTGGGCGGCAATGCCACTGGCGGCACGGCGGAAATCCGCCTGACCCCCGATGGCCAGGGCGGCGGCGGGACGCTCACCCTGCTTCGCGACATCCTGCTGCTGGCCGAAGGCAACACCAGCCTGAACGCCACTGGCGCCGGGCAGGGCGGCACTGCCCGCATCCTCGCCTCCGCCGGCAATCTGACCGTGGGGGATGGCATTGATCTCAGCGCCCGCAGCCTGGCTGGCTCTGGCGGCAATGGCGGCGCGGCGACGGGCGGCACCGCTGAACTGATCAACAGCGGCGGCACGATCGCCATCACCGGGGATGCCCTGCTCTCCGCGCTGGGCAGCAGCGGCACCGGCCAGGGCGCGGCCGGGCGCGGCGGCACCGGCCGCATTGTCAACAGCGCGAGCCTGTCGATCACCGGCCGCGCCGAATTGCTGGCGCGCGGCAGCGGTGGCTTTGCCACTCCGCAAGGCGGCAGCGGCTTTGGCGGCTCGGCCCTGCTCGACAGCAATGGCACGCTGAACATCACGGGGGCGGTCAGCCTGCTGGTGGATGCAACGGCCGGGGGTGGCACGGCCAGCGGCAGCAGCACGGCCGGCACCGCGCAGGTGACGATCGGTGGCGGCAGTGCCACGCTGGGCAGCAGCCTCACCCTGAACGGCAATGGCGGCGTCACCCCGGCAGCGACGCGCGGCAATGGCAGGGGCGGCACCCTCACTCTCGATGTGGCGGGCGGCACGCTGGATGTGGCGGGCGGCCTGACGATGACGGCGGAAGGCGGTGGCACCATTGGCCGTGGCGGCGATCTGGCGCTGACCATCGATGGCGCGCTGCGGGTGGGTGGCAGTGTCGAACTGGCAGCCAATGTCTTCACCGAAGTGGTGGTGCCCACGGCCCAATCCCAGGCTGGCACTATCACCATCGATGTCGGCAGCAGCGGCAGCTTCACGGCGCTGGGCGGCCTGTTCGCCAATCTGCGCAGCCTGGTCGGTGCGGCGGCCTATGATCTGACCGCGCGTGGCGGCAGCTTTGCCATGACGTCGGCCGGCCTGGTGGACATTGGCGGCAGCGGTTTCGCGGCTGATGGCGGTGCCCAATATATCAGCGGCGGTTTCGAAGGCGGTGCGGCCGTGGGCGGTGATCTGGGCATCACCCTCACCGGCGGCAGCTTCACCACGACCGGGCTGGCGTTGACCGCCGGTGCCGGTGGCGGCAACCGCAGCACCGGCCTTGGCGGCAGCGCCACGGGTGGCCGCGCCAGCCTTGACGTGGGCGCGGGCGCTTCGGCCAGCGTCACCGGCCAGTTCCGGCTGGAAGCCGGTGCCGGGGCCGGCGCCGGGATCAACGGCGGCAATGCCACTGCTGGCACCGTCCGGCTGGCTGTGGCCGGCACGGCCACCATCAACACCGGCACGGCGACGCCGCAATTGTTGGCCAACGCGATTGGCGGCAATGCCAGTTCCGGCAATGGCGGCGCGGCCCTTGGTGGCAACATCACCCTCGCCACCACTGGCACGGGCGGCACGCTGGCCATCGTGAACCAGCCCAATGCGACCCTGCGATTGGGCGCCGATGCGCGCGGCGGCAACAGCAGCACCGGCACCGGCGGCAACGCCACCGGCGGCAGCATCAGCATCGCCAACAGCAACCAGTTGTCGGTGGCCGGCAATCTGCTGGCGGTTGGCCATGGCCAGGGCGGCGTGAGCGGCGCCAGCGACGGCAATGGCTCGGGCACGGGCGGCATGATCAGCCTCGCCTCCACCGCCGGCCTGTTCGATGTCGGTGGCAATCTTGAACTCAGCACCGTTGGTTTCGAAGGCGCGGCCACGGGCGGCACCATCCAGGCCAACATCAGCGGCGGCACCCTCAACGTTGGGCAGACCCTTGATCTGGGCGCCGGCGCGCGCGGCCAGGCCCGCAACGGCAATCTCAATCGCGGCGGCACGGCTGGCATGCAGATCGCCGCCGGCGCCGCGGTTGCGGTGGGCGATTTCTTCAACATCGATGCCAGTGCGGTGTCGTTCAGCGGCGGCAGCGTGCCCGGCGGCACCACCACGGCCGGCACGGCCCGGCTGCTGTCGGCCGGCACCATCACGGCCACCACCGTGCTGCAGGTCAATGCCACCGGCCAGGTGGTCGGCAGCGCCGGTGATGCCACGGGCGGCACCTCGGAAATGATCATTTCCGGCGGCAGTGTCACCACGGCCAATCTCAACATCAACGCCTTGGGCTTTGGCGGGACCAACAGCAGCGGCACGGGCGGCACCGTCAACGTTTTGCTGTCGGGCGGCAGCCAGTTTGACGCCACCGACAGCTTTACCCTGGGCACATTTGCATCCAGCGGTTCGGCGGGCGGTGCTGCCACGGCCGGCACCACGACGCTGGGTGTGTCGGGGGCTGGCACCAGCCTCACCGCCGGGTTCATGGAGCTTTCGGCCAGCGCCGATGGCTTTGCCGGCGCCACTGCCGGCACCAGCAGCCTGATCCTGTCCAACGGCGCCAATCTTGCCACCACCGATGTGGCAGCCGTGCTGGCCGGCGCCACAACCACCAACAGCGGTGCGGCGCTGGCCGGCGCCGCCGGCGTGCGTGTCTCTGGCGTTGGCAGCCGTGCGACGTTCGGCAACGGCCTGGAGCTTGATGCGGCGGCCACTGCCGGCAACGGCACGGCCGACAATGGCTTTGCCACCGCCGGCACCGCGCAGCTGGTGATGGAGGGCGGCCTTGTCGATGTGACCGGCACGCTGGTGGTTGATGCGTCGGCCTTTGCCGGCACCGGCGGCAGCGGCGCGGGCGGTGTCGCCGTGGCCGGCCAGGCCCTGATCAACATCAACAGCGATGGCACCACCACGCCGGCCGGCATCACCACCGATGCGATCGACATCACGGTTTCGGCAAACGGCGGTGCCGGCAATGGGGCGGCAGCCGGCGGCAACGCCAGCGGCGGCACGGTCGAGCTGCTGGGCAGCAGCACCAGCGCCGCGCTCAGCCTGGGCGATGTGACGATCGCGGCCAATGTGGTGGCCGGGCGTGGCGGCAATGGCAGCGTTGGCGGTGCCGGCGGTGCGGCGCTGGGTGCCAATGTGCATGTGGGTCTGGTCAGCGCCGGGGGTGCCGGGCAGGGCCAGTTCACCAGCAGTTCGATCAGCATTTCCGCCAACGCCGCGAGCGGTGATGGCGGAAATGCGCTTGCCACCGGCATGGGCGGTCGCGGCGGCGATGTGGACGCCGGCACCATCCTGCTGGGCAACGACGGCGGTTTGCTGAATGGCGGCACGGTCGTGCTGAACGCCAATGCCATTGCCGGGCAGGGTGGCCGCAACAGCGGTCTTGCCACGCTGCGGGCGAATGGCGGCAATGCCCAGGGCGGCAGCGTGCGTGTGGACGTGCGCCCCGATGCCGTGACTGGCGCGGTGGGGATCACCACGCTGGGCAGCCTGATCGCCAATGCGGGTGGCGGCGGCGGTCTGGGCGATGCGGCCGGGGCTGGCCGTGGCGGCACGGTCACGATCGCAGCGGTGCGCCAGGCGTCGCGGCCGAACGACAGCAACACCGGGCAATTGATCATCTCCGGCCCGGCCACGCTTGATGCCTCGGGCGCGGGTGGCGGATCGCTGGACGGCGAAACCAGCCAGGGCGGTTTTGGCGGTGGCGGCACCGTACAGATCCTGGCCGAAGCCGGCCGTGTGCAGATTGGCGGCACCTTGAACGCCACGGCCCAGGGCATCGGCGGCGATGGCGGGGCGGCCGGCAACGGCAACGGCGGCATTCTGAACATGCTGGTGTTTGATGGCGGGCGCCTGCTGCCGCTTGGCGCGGCGACCTTGTCGGTCAGTGCCACTGGCGGCGCGGGCAGCAGCCTGGGCGGCAACGGCAATGCCGGCATCCTCAATCTGCAGGCCAGTGCCGGCGGCTGGCTGCTGTTTGACAACAGCCTTGCCGTGTTTGCCGATGGCAGTGGCAGCTCGGCCGATGCCGGCGGCAATGGCGCTGGCGGGGTGATCAGCATTGGCGTCAGCGGCCCTGCCAGCGCGCTTGGCCTGCGGGCGACCAGTGTGTCGGCCGGCGGCGTTGGCGGCGGCAGTGTCAGCGCGATCGGCGGCGAAGGCCGCGGCGGCAATGTCACCGTGCAGGCCCTTGATGGGGCCCAGCTGGCTCTGGATGCGCCGCTGGGCTTGCAGGCCGATGGCGTTGGCGCGTCTGGCGAGGGCGGCGGGGCCGGCTTTGGCGGCAACCTGCGCCTGCTGGCGTCCAACGATGGCCGTATTGTCGGCGGGGCCAATCTGTCGCTGTTCCGCGCCGAAGGTCTGGGCGGCAGCGGCACCGCCGGCAGCGGCGGCAATGGCCGTGGCGGCAATGCCGAAATCCGGGCCGACAACAATGGCACGATCGCGCTGGGCAACATCGAATTCAGCCGGGTGCGCGGCGTGGGCGGCGACGGCAATGGCACTGGCAACGGCGGCAGCGGCCGTGGCGGCACCATCACGGTGGAAGCCAGCGCCGCCGGCACGCTTTCGGCTGCCAACCTGAGCAATCTTTCCGCCACCGGCGAGGGTGGCAACGCCAATGGCAGCGGTGATGGCGGCGCCGGCTTTGGCGGGACATCGCAGCTGCTGGCGCTGGGCGGCGGCAACCTGTCGCTCACGGCCACGGGCGGCACCATCGGCATTGGCCTGACGGCGGCCGGCGTGGGCGGCAACAGCCAGGGCGGCCGGGGCGGCGATGGCCTTGCCGGTGCGGTCGACGTGATTGCCGAAGCCGGCACTGCCCGGCTGGCCCTGGATGGCCGCGCGGCCAGCGAAGAAGCGATCAGCCTGCGGGCGCGCGGCATCGCTGGCACGGGCCTGGTTGGCGGGGCTGCCAATGGTGGGAACGTGCTGGTTCTGGCCGATGCCGCAGCCAGCCTGTTGATGCAGGGCACGGTCAGCGCCAATGTCGGTGCGCTGGGCGGTGATGGGCTTGATGGCGATGGTGGTGCTGCTACCGCGGGCCAGATTGATGTGTTCCTGGGCGGTGGCCAGGGCGCCTCGCTGATCAGCAGCGATCTGGTGCTGGCCGGGGTGGCCATTGGCGGCAATGCCGGCAGCACGGGACTGAAGGCCGGCAACGCCCTGGGCGGGGTGATCAGCATCGAGGCTGATGGCGCCAATGGCGTGATCCAGACGGGCGCTGTCAGCATTGATGGATCGGCCATCGGCGGCAGCGGCGGGGCGACGGGCGGTGATGCCGCCACCCGGCAGATCAACCTGATCGCGCGCAGCAGCGATGCCTTTGGTGGCCCGTTGCTGTTCACCGGCCCGATGGCGTTGGTGGCGCAGGCAACGGGCGGCACCGGCGATGACGGTGGCAGCGCCACGGCCGGCCAGATCAGCATCAGCGCCCGTGGCGGCGCAATCTCGATTGGTGATGGCCTGGCAACCGGGCTGAGCATCGATGCCAATCTGTTGGGCGGCCTGGGCACCCAGGGGGCTGGCGGCAGTGCGGTGGGCAGCGACACGGCGATCAGCCTTGAAGCCGTGGCCAATGCGGCCGGCAAGACCGGTCTGCTGCGGGCGGGCGGCATGGCCATCACGGCCAATGGCGTTGGCGGCAACGGCCAGACCGGCGCCAATGCCCGGGCCAACGGCGTGACCATGTTGGCCCGTGGTGGCGATCTGGACATCGACAATATCGTTGATGCGCGTTTCAACGCTGTGGGCGGCGATGGCGATCTGGCTGGCGGCGCCGGTGTTGGCGGCAGTTTCGAGATTTCCAACCAATCCGGCGGGCGCACCAGCATTGGCGGGATCAGCGGCCTGCAGGCCAATGGTCGGGGCGGCGCATCCGGCGGCCTGGCAGGTGAAGGCCGGGGTGGCCGGCTTGCCATCGAGGCGCTGGCCGGCAGCATCACGCTGGGCGGCCTTGCCGGCGCTTCGCTGCAGGGCGAAGGCGGCGCCGCCACCGGCACCGGAACGGGCGGATCGGGCCTTGGCGGCACCTTCGATCTGAGCGCCAATGATGCGGTGCTGTCGATCACCGGCACCGTGACGGCCAATGGGCTGAGCGTGAATGCCGATGGCACGGGCGGCGCTGCACAGGACGGCGCGGCCGGCGAAGGCCGGGGCGGTACGATCGCGATCACCGCAGCGTTCAACAGCCTGCTCGTCATCGAAGACAGCGCCGATAGCGGCCATATGCTGACCGCGCGCGGTGTTGGCGGCAATGGCGCCAGCGGCGGGCGCGGGCTTGGCGGCCTGGTGGTGGCCACGGCCGGCGCCGATGCCGATCTGCAACTCATCGGCAATGCCACGCTGAATGCCAGCGCGACCGGCGGCAGTGCCAGCGATGGCAACGGCGGCAATGGCTTTGCCGGCCGCGTGGCGGTGCGGATTGCCGGCGGCACGGCCGCGACCGTTTTGACCACCGAAAATCTGGCGCTGGTGGCCACCTCCACCGGCGGTGCCGGCGGCGGTGACAATGGTGCGGGCGGCGCTGGTGACGGCAATCAAAACCGCGGCGGCAGCGGCATTTTCCTCGGCTCCACCAGCAATCTGGGCAGTATCACCACGGGCAATGTGGCAGCCACGCTGAGCGGAACCGGCGGCGCCGGCGCGAACGCGCGTCTGGCCGGCAGGGGCGGCAATGGCCTGGCCGGCGAATTGACCATTGGCACATTGGCCGAGGACGCTGGCGGGCCGGTGGGCGGCATGGTCACACTGGGCCGGCTGAACGTGACGGCAAGCGGCAGCGGCGGAGATGGCGGGCTTGGCGATCTGGCCGATGGCAGCGGCGGTTCGGGTGGCCATGGATTTGGCGGCACAGTCAATCTGCGCGCCACCGGCGGCAGCCTGGCGATCGCGGCCAATCTGGCGGGCGATCCGGCCATCACCATTGCTGGTGATGGTTTGGGCGGCGTGGGCGGCGATGGCTTCACGGTGGGCGACGGCGGCGATGGCACCGGTGCCGTGATCCGCATGGGCAGCCTGGCCAATGGGCTTGCTGGCAACGAAGCCGGACGGTTTGAAAGCGGCGGCGTGCTGATCGGCAATGCCGGTCTGGGTGGCAATGGCGGCGACGGCGGTGCCGGGTTTGGCGGCAATTTCAGCCTGTCCAGCCTGGTGGGCGGCAGCCGCATCAATGGCAGGCTGGCCGTGGCCGGCAGCGGCGTTGGCGGCAGCGGCCGCGCGGGCAGCGGCGGGCAGGGCGCCGGCGGCAGCACCGTGCTGGCCGGCCTGATCACGGCCAGCGGCCTCATTGATCTGGATGGCAGCGCCACCGGCGGCAACGGCAGCGGCGGCGGTGGCCGCAGCTTTGGCGGCCAGTTCGATCTGTCGGGCGGGTTGGCGCTGGGCGATCTGGCCATCAATGCCTCGGCCACGGGCGGCAATGCGGTTGATGTCGGCAATGGCGGCAATGCCAGTGCCGGCCGGGTGATGGTGATCGCCACGGCGGCAGACCAGATGGCCATCACCGGCGCGGCCGACCTGCGCAGCAATGCGCGCGGCGGCCAGGGGGCCAATGGCGGCAGCGGCGGCCAGGCCGCGGGCGGCAGCATCGGCATCCTTGGCAGTGGCAGCAGTGTCAGCATGGCGCTTGGTGTGCTCAACCTTGCTGCCACCGCCACCGGCGGTGACGGAGGCGGCGGCACTCTTGCCGGCAATGGCGGCGCGGGCCTTGGCGGCGATATTGAAATCAGCCTGAACGGCAGCAGCGCCGATCCGCTGGCGGCCACGTTGGCGCTGGCCAGTGCCAGCATCACCGCCACCGGCAATGGTGGTTCTGCCGGCGCCGGCACCGGCGGCCAGCACGGCAGCGGCACCGGCGGCGGCGTGCGCCTGCTGGCCAATGGCGCCCGCGTTGATGTTGCCGGCGATGTGCTGGCCAGTGCCAACGGCAATGGCGGCGGCTTCGGCAATCTGCCGGGGGCGGCGGGCAACGGCAGCGGTGGTGCCATCGGCATCGGCGCGGCGGCCGGCAGCGGCGGAGCACGGGGCCAGTTGGCGATTGCCGGCGCGGTCACCACCCAGACCGGCGGTTTTGATCCGGGCAGCGGCCAGGGCCGGCCGGGCACCACCACGGTCTTTGCCCGCGATGCCAGCCAGCTGGCGTTGGGCAGCCTGAACAGCAGCGCCACCGGCAATTTCGCGCCCGGCACCACGCCGCGCGGCGGCCTGATCGCCACCAGCGGTTCCAGCATCGCGATCAGCGGTGACGCCACCATGGTCTCGCGCGACAGCCTGGGCCTCAACGACGGTGGCGACATCGTTGTGGGCGGCACGCTGCTGTTCAGCGCCGCGGGCCCGGTGGTCAATGGCCTGGGCAGCACGCCGGGTGCCGGCGGCAACATCAATGCGACCAGCCTGCGCATCAACAGCAGCAGCCGTATCGATATCGCCAGCACCACGCTTGGCAGCGGCGATATCCAGCTGATCGGTGGCCCCACTGGCGACATCAATGTGGCCGCCATCACCGCCACCACCAGCCTCAGCCTGTCGGGCCAGAATATCCGCTTCACCGCGCTGCGCTCGGGCACCGGCACCAATGTGTCGGCACTGGGCAATGTCGAAGGCGGCAACATCAGCACGGGCGGCCGCCTGCAGGTGACGGCCGATGGCACCGCCACGCTGGGCGCGCTTGATGCCGGGCTGGTCAATCCCGTCCCGCTGCAACCCACCGACATCTATGTGCGCGCCAACGGCAATCTGGTGACCGGCACGCTGGCCAGCGCCAGCGACGTCGGCATTGTCGGCCTTGCTGGCATCAGTGTCGGCAGCATCGCGGCCGGCCGCGACGCCATCCTGCTCGCCACGGGCCCGGTGCTGCTGGGCGATGTGACGGCCACCGGCACCTTGTTTGTTGGCGATGCCAGCCAGCGCAGCCTGATCAGCTTTGCCAGCGGCGCGCCCGATTATGCCGCGTTGCTGGCGGCGGCTGCCCAGCCGTTCACCAGCCGGCTTTCGGCGGCATCGATCAGCGCCGGCCGGGCCAAGATCGCCACCGCTGGCCTGTTCGACCTGTCGGGCGCCTTCACCGCGCTTGGCCAGGCCAGCATTTCGGCCGACAGCTCGGCGCTGGGCAGCGTTGTTGCGGGCGGCGAACTGCGGATCACCACGCTGGGCAATCTGGCCCTCACCAATGTCAGCAGCGCTGACCGGTTGAGCCTGATCGCCGGCGGTGCGGTTGCCACCGGGGCCATCACGGTCGCCATCACCAACCCGATCGCGGGCGCGCGGGGGGATGCCTATGTGTCGGGCAGCAGCGTCGCGGTTGGCAATGTCAGCGCCGCCGGCGATATCGGGCTGGTGGCCACGGGCGCGCTGAGCAGCGGCGCGCTGACCAGCGGGCGTGATCTCGTGCTGCTGGCTGGCACCAGCATCGGCACCGGCGCCATCGCCACGGCCGCCACCGGTCGCACCCGTCTGGGTGCGGCAAGCCAGGCCAGCCTGATCAGCCTTGCCAGCGGCGTGCCCGACTATGCCGGCCTGTTTGCAGCGGCCAACACCAGCCCTGCCGGCACCATCAGCATCAACTGCAGCATCAGCACCGGCTTGCTGGATGCCAATTCCAGCGGCCTGCTGCGGGCGCAATCCGATATCGCCGTCATCACCGGTGCCCGCCTGTCGGGCGGTGCGCTCGACGTCGTCAACATCGGCAGTGGCGGCTTCCTGGAACTGGCCAGCGGGTCCGATCTCTCGCTTGGTGCCATCACCACGGCGGGCGGCTTCAGCCTTTCGGCCAACGGCAATATCAACATCGCCGCGCTGGATGTGGGCGGCACCCTGGCGCTCACCGCGCGGGCTGGCAGTGGCCAGCAGGCCGGTCCGGGCAACATCAATCTCACCTCGGTGCGCGCTGATGACGATATCCGGCTGGAAGCGGCCGGCGCCATCACCACCGGCACGCTTTCGGCGGCGGATTCAATCCAGCTCAATGCCGGCGGCAACATCACCACCGGCGCCATCGATGCCGGCACGGTGCAACCGCTGGCGGGCGCGGCGGGCAACCTGTCCATCACCTCGCCGGCGCTGGTGCAGACCGGGAACATCACAGTTGCCGGCAGCGCCATCCTGTCGGGCACGCTGGGCGTTGCCACCGGCAATGTGACGGCGCCGGGCGGCATCGTGCTGCTCGATACCGGCGGCATCACCGCCGGTGCGCTCACCACCGCGGCCAATGGCTTCATCTATATCGCCGCGCACGACCAGCTGCCGCAGATCACCTTCGATCAGGCCGGCAATCCGCAGTTTGCCGCGCTGCTGGCCAGCACCCCGGTGCGACTGGTGGGCGATATCACGCTGACCGGCCCGGCCAGCACCGGCCGCTTCATCGCGGCGGCCACTGGCGCCTTCAACGGCCAGGCCATCACGGCCGGTTCCGGCGTGGCCATCACCACCGCCAGCGCGGCGCTGGGCGCGGTCAATGCCGGCACGGGCGAGCTGCGCATCACCACCGATGCGGCGCTCAACCTCGCCAGCGCCAGCAGCGCCGCACGCATGAGCCTGATCGCGGGCGGCGCGCTCACCACCGGCGCCATCAGCGTCACCGCCAATCCGGTCACCGGTGGGCGCGGCGATGCCTTCGTATCGGGCGGCGCGGTCACTGTCGGCACGGTCACCAGCGTTGGCGATATCGGCCTTGTGGCAAGCGGCAATCTGGCGAGCGGCGCGCTGACCAGCGGGCGTGATCTGGTGCTGCTGTCGGGCGGCACCATCACCACGGCGGCGATTGCGACGCCTGGCACCGGCCGCACCCGGCTGGGCGATTTTGCCCAGTCCGGCCTGATCAGCTTCACCGCCGGTGTGCCCGATTACAGCGCGGTCTTTGCCGCCGCCACCGGCACCGTGCCGGGCGACGTGATCATCGGCGGCAGCATCAACACCGGCCTGTTCGAAGCGACCACGGCCGGCCTGTTCCGCGCCCGCGATGGCATCAATGTCGTCACCGGTGCGCGGGTGCGGGGCAGTGCGGTGGATGTCGTCAATGCCACCAGCCTTGGCTTCCTTGATATCGCCGCCACATCGGATCTGGCGCTGGGCGACATCAGCGCCGATGGCGGCCTGACGCTGAGCACCGAAGGCGATATCAGCGCCGGCACCGTCAATGTGGGCGGCACGCTCAACTTCACGGCGCGGCGGCGGGCCGGGCAGGGCGGCAATATCCGCCTGGGCGATGTGCGTGCCGAGGATGATATCCGCCTCACGGCCGATGGTTTGATCGCCACCGGCCGGCTTTCGGCAGCGGATTCGGTGTTCCTGAACGCCGGCAGCAGCATCACCACCGGCGGCATCGATGCCGGCCGCGTGCGGCCGCTGGCTGGCGCTGCGGGCAATGTCTATGTTGTCTCCCCTGATGTGGTGCGCACCGGCAACATTGATGTTTCGGGCAGCGCCACCCTGTCGGGCACCCTGGGGGTCACCACCGGCAATGTCAGCGCGCCGGGCGGCATCGTGCTGCTGGATACCGGCGGCATTTCGGCCGGGGCGCTCACCACGTCGGCCAATGGCTTCGTCTACATCGCCTCGCACACGCAATTGCCGCAGATCACATTTGATCAGGCCGGCAATCCGCAGTTCGCGGCGCTGTTGGCCAGCACTCCGGTGCGGCTGGTGGGCGATATCACACTGACCGGCCCGGCCAGCGCCGGCCGCTTCATCGCGGCGGCCACCGGTAGCTTCACCGCCCAGGCCATCACGGCGCCGACCAGCACCCTGGTATCGGTGGCCGGCAATGCCACGTTGAACGGCAGCATTGCCACCAACGATGTGTCGATCACCTCCGGCAATATCGCGATCGGCCCGAATGCCGCCATCGGCGGCAGCACGGCCACCCGCGTCGCCCTGCAGGCCGACAGCGGTGCCACCGCGCTGGTGGCGGGCGGCAATGGTGTCACCACCGCCGGCACCTACAGCCTGTCGAATGGCGAGTTCGCAGCGCTGCGCGCCAGCCGCATCAGCGTGACGATCAACAGCGGCAATCTCACGCTCGATACGCTGGCCTTGCCTGCCATCGCGCCGGCCAGCACCGGCGATGGCATCAGCTTTGGCGCCAGCGGCAATATCCGCGTGGCGGGTGCAGTCACCATGGCCCAGGCCGGCGCCAGCAACCGCCTGGCGCTCACTGCCAATGGCCGGATCGAGGTGGTGCGCGGCGCCGGCTCCATCCTGCTGGGCGCCAGCGCTGATGCCCCAACCGGCACATTGGCGCTTGGCGCGCCGCGCATCTGGGTGGCCGACAGTGCGACGCTGGATGGCCTGGCGGCGGGCACGCTTTCGGGCGAAGCGCGCGACGAGGCCCTGCAGGCGGTGCCGGCAAGCGCCACCGGCAGCACGCTGGCCGCCGGCGCGATCGCCGTGACCGCACGGGACCAGTTGCTGATCCAGAATGGCGGCACCGATCTGGAGCGCGCGGGCTTTACCGCCAGCAGCTTCACGGTCAGCCGTGGCGGCGACAGCCCCGGCCAGGGTGGCACCGCGGGCCTGCTCGACATGGTGATCCACGGCCGCATCCGCCTGGCCGACGGCACGTTCGCAACCAACGGCGACACGCGTGAACAGGTGCAGTTCAGCCCCGGCACCAGCATCCTGACAACCAGCAGCTCGGTGAACTTCTGCATCATCGGCGGCATCTGCCGCGGCACGTTGCCGGAAGGCACCGAACAACCGGTGCTGAGCCTGGTCAACAATGTGGAGGCGCTGACGCCGGAAGAGGAAGAACAGCGCGAAGAGGCGCAGGAGGCGGCCGAAAAACTGCCGATCATCCTGCTGCAGCGGCTGATCGATTTCAGCCCGCTGTTCGCCGCCCCCGACAGCAATGATCCGGTGACCAGCGGCGGCAACCAATCCCTGTGGCCAGAGATGATGCCAATCGGCATCCGCCGCCCGGGAGGGCTGAAGTGACGATGCGCCAACCGTTGACGATGCTGCCGTTCCTGCTGGGCACCAGCCTGGGACTTGCCGTGCCGGCACAGGCCGAAAGCCTGGCCCTGGCCGACAGTTTCCGCATCGGGACCGCCGGTGTGCTGTGCACGGCGCAGGTGCAGGTGGCCGATCCGGCGACCCGCGGCCTGTTCGACCGGGCCTATCGCATCGTTTGCCGAGATGCCGCCCAGCCGGTGGGCTCGCTTTATGCCTTGCGCGGGGCCGCGCCGGCGCTGTCGGCCGGTTGCCCGGCCCCTGCTGCCGCAAATCTCGCCAGCCTGCCCGGCGCGATGGTCAGCCGTTGCACGGTCGAGGGGCTTGGCCGGGTGCGCTATCAGCTGCAGCGCGGCAAGACGCTGTTCATCGCCGACGGTCTGGCCGGCTATGGCTCGGCGCTCGAGCTGGGGTTGAAGAGCCTGATCGCCGATGCGCCGGTGACCGGCACGGTGGAAGTGGCCGCGACCGAAGCCGGTGATCCGGCCGCCTTTGCCCGCATCCAGGCCGGCAATCTGGAACCGGGGCAGGCGCTGGCCGAAGCCTATCTGCGCAACAATGCCGCCAGCTTTGCCGAGGCGGCGGAGTTTTTCGACCTGCTGGTGGAGCGCAGCCGGCGCGGGGCCGCCGGTTTCACGCGCAGCGCCGAATATCTTGCCAACCAGGGCCTGCAACAGTCCAATCTCAGCCGCTTTGCCGAAGCCCAGCGCCTGTTTGCCCGTGCCACCCAGGTGCTGGATGGCAGCGATCCGATCGCCAGCCGGCTGGTGCGCAATGCGCTGGCCCAGCATGCGTTGAACCAGCGCAAGCCGGCAGCCGCGCTGGCGGCGCTGGCGCGGCCGGTGTCGGGCAACATCGGCACCACCGACACGGCGCGCCTGGCCCAGGGCTATATCGACGTGCCGCTGGCGCAGCGGCTGAAGACCGATGACAATGCCCTGCGGGCACTCGGGTACGGCAGCACGATCCTGTCGCCGGAGGAACGCGCCACCATCCTTGACGGCCAGGCGCTCTATCTGCGTGGCGTGGCGCTCGCGGCCGGCGGCGATCTGGCCGAAGCCCAGGCTGCGCTGACCGGCGCGCAGCGGTCGCTGTCCCAGGTGCGCGGTGGCCGGGTGCTGTCCATCCTGTGGCTGCGCGCCGGTGTGGCCAGCGAATTGTCACGCGTGGCCGAAGCCAATGGCCAGGGGCCGGCGGCGCTGGCTGCGATGGCCGAAGCCGTGGCCCTCACATCGGCCCAGTTGCCGCAATCGGCGGCGCTGCTCGCCCAGCAGGCGCGGCAGGCGGCCCTGTTTGCCCGCCAGGGCCAGGCCGATCAGGCCGCAACCCTGTATCGCGCCGTGGTCAAGGCGGCGCCCGACACGCCGGGGGCAGGGCAGGTGCTGGGGCCGCTGCTGGAACCCTGGCTGGCGCTGCTGGCCAGCCGTGGCGATGCCGGGGCGGCGTCTGATCTTTTTGATGCGGCCCAGATCCTGGTGCGACCGGGTGTGGCGCAGACCCAGGCGGTGCTGGCGCGCGAACTGTCGGGCGGCAGCGACGAAGCGGCCGGCCTGTTCCGCCAATCCATCACCCTGTCGCGCGATCTGGTGCGGGCCCAGGCCGATCTGGAGCGGCTGGCGCAGGTCGAAGCGCCCAATGCGCTGGAACAGGAACAGATTGCCGCGCTGCGCGACAAGGTCGCGACGCTGGGCCGTGACCAGACGGCCGTGCTGGCCCGGCTGGCCGAATATCCGCGCTTCCGCTCCATTTCCGGCGGCGCCATCACGCTGGCCAGCCTGCAACAGGCGCTCAAGGGCGATGAAGCCTATCTGAAGCAGATTGTTCTGGGTGAACAATCCTATGTGCTGGTGGTGGGGCGCGACAGCGCCTCGGTGCACAAGGTGGCGGCGACGGCGTCTGACTTGGGACAGTTGGTGAAGACCATCCGGGATTCGGTGGTGGTGCTTGAAAATGGCCGGCCGACCACCTATCCGTTTGATGCCGCCGCCGCGCGCCGGCTCTATCAGCTGGTGATGGGTCCGGCCGATGGCCCGGGCAACAAGGCCGTGCTGGCCAGCCGCCACCTGATCGTCGAACCGGATGGGGCGCTGCTGCAATTGCCGTTCAACCTGATGCTGAGCGGTGATGAGGGGCTGGCAGCCTATCAGGCGCGGCAGGATGATCCCAATGCCGATGCCTTTGATGCCCGTGGCCTGGCCTGGCTGGGGCGTGACCGGATCGTGTCCACCGCCACCAGCCCGCGCGCCTTCATCGATGTGCGCAAGCTGGCCGCCAGCCGCGCCAGCAACGCCTATCTGGGGCTGGGCGAGAATGCGATCCCGGCACAGGCCTTGCCGCCGGTGCTGCCACCGCCGCCACCGCCGGCCCCGCCCAAGGGCAAAGGCCAGAAATCATCGCCGGTGATGGCCGTTGCCGCCCTTGTGCCGCCGCCACCGGCCCCGATGACACCGCTGCCGCCCCGCGACGAATGCGATTGGCCGCTGGCGGAATGGGCGCATCCGATCTCGCCGGCCGAACTCAAGCTGGCCGCCGATCTGCTGAAATCGGCCGGCTCGGCCGTGCAGACGCAGGGCGATTTCACCGACACGGCGATGATGGGCCGCAAGGATTTGCGCAATTACAAGGTGTTGCACTTTGCCACCCACGGGCTGGTTACAGCGCCGCGCCCGGAATGCCCGGCACGCCCGGCGCTGCTCACCAGTTTTGGCGGGGCGGGCACCGATGGGCTGCTGTCGTTCCGGGAGATTTTTGACCTCAGCCTGGACGCTGATACGATCATCCTGTCCGCCTGTGACACTGCCGGCGCTGCCACCGCATCGGCCACGCGCGAGGCCGGCATCACCACCGGCGGCAATTTCGCGCTCGACGGCCTGGTTCGCGCCTTTGTCGGCGCCGGTGCCCGCGCCGTTGTTGCCAGCCACTGGCCGGTGCCCGATGCCTTTGACGCCACACGCACGCTGATCACCGGCCTGTTCAGCGATGTTGGCCGCATCAGCGTTGGCGAGGCGCTGCGCCGTTCGCAGGTGCGGATGATGGATGTGCCCGAAACCTCGCACCCCTATTATTGGTCGGGCTTTGCGATTGTGGGCGATGCCGCCAAGCCGCTGATGTCGCTGCCATCGGGGCAGGCGAGTGGCAAGTAGGCTGGCGGACAGAGTGGGATTCGAACCCACGGTGAGGTTTCCCCCACGGCGGTTTTCAAGACCGCTGCCTTAAACCACTCGGCCATCTGTCCGGCGCTTGGCCTAGTGGCTGACGGGCGGTGCGGTCAAGTCACGTTGTGCGGGCGCACCTTGCGCAACTCGGTGGGGGAGCGGCCATAGCGGGCGGCGATCACCTCGTTGAAACGGCGCAGGGAAGCGAAGCCGGCGGCGTGGGCAATCTCGGTCATCGGCAGGGCGGTGTGGGCGATCATCTGCATGGCGCGCTGCACCCGGCGGGTCTGGGCGACTTCGATGGGGGAGGCGCCGATGTGCTGGCGGAACAGGCGGGTGAGGTGGCGGGCGCCGACACCGCAGCGCATCGCCAGTTGCTCCACCGTGCCCTCGCCATCCAGCGCGCCGCTATCGATGAGTTTCAGCGCGCGCTCGACCGTGGTGCGGGTGCCGTTCCAGGCCGGGCAGAAGGGCGCTGATTCCGGCCGGCATTTGAGGCAGGGGCGGTATCCGGCGCGCTCGGCGGCGGCAGCGCTGGGAAAGAAGCTGATGTTGCGGGTGAGCGGCGGCCGCACCCGGCAGACCGGGCGGCAATAGATGCCGGTGGTCTTGACCGCGATGAAGAACATACCGTCATAGGCCGGATCGCGGGCCAGGCGGGCGGCGTTCATCGTATCGAAATCGAGGCCGTGAACGGTTGGCGAGGCAGGGGCGTGCATGGCGGAAACGATACGCCCAGCCCGCGCAGGCGACCAGAGGCCAGGCGAAGACCATGGCCGATTTCCGCCAGCGACGTTCTTACAGCCGGGTCATCGCCAATGCGGCCTTGCTGCCATAGCGCGCGCCCGATGTGCGGGGCAGGGCGGCATCCAAGGCTGCAATGTCGGCTGGTGTGAGGGACAGATTGGCGGCACCGGCCGTGTCGATCAGGGTGGCGCGACGCTTGCAGCCGGGGATGGGGATGACATCATCGCCCTTGGCCAGCAGCCAGGCGATGGCGACCTGGGCCGGGCTGGCCTGGTGATCGGCCGCCACCTGTTTCACCACCGCAACCGCCGCCAGATTGGCATCATAATTGGCGCCCTGGTAGCGCGGATCATGGTGACGATAATCGCTGGGCGGCAGATCTTCGGCGCGCGGCACCTGGCCTGTGAGGAAGCCGCGGCCAAGCGGGGAATAGGGCACAAAGCTGACCCCCAGTTCGCGGGCGGTGGGGGCGATTTCGGCCTCCACATCGCGTTCCCACAGGCTCCATTCGCTCTGCAGGGCGGCGACCGGCGCCACGGCGCAGGCACGGCGCAGCGTGGCGGCAGAACATTCGGACAGGCCGATGGCGCGGATCTTGCCTTCGCGCACCAGGTCGGAGAGCGTGCCGACCACATCCTCGATCGGCACGGCGGGATCGACGCGGTGCTGGTAGAACAGATCGATGACATCGCTGTTCAGCCGCTTGAGGCTGGCTTCGCAGACGGCGCGGATATGGGCGGGCTGGCTGTTCACGCCAGCAACTTGCCGCCTTCGATGCGGAAGCCGAATTTGGTGGCGATCACCGCCTGGTGCCGGCGGCCAGCCAGTGCTTCGGCCAGCAGCTCCTCGTTGGCGAAGGGGCCGTAGATTTCGGCGGTGTCGAAGAAATTCAGGCCGATATCAAGGGCATGGTGGATGGTGGCGATCGCTTCGGCGCGATCGACCGCGCCATACATGGCGGCAGCGCCGGCGGTGCCGGCCATGCCCATGCAGCCCAGGCCGAGAGCAGAGACGGTGAGCGGGCCGATCCGGCGGGTGTGCATGGCGCAACCCTTTCAATAGGCAGCGCCACACGCTAAGACATGTCGCCATGACAGCCAAGCAAAGCCGCCGCTATTTCGGCACCGATGGGATCCGGGGCCTGACCAACACGACGCCGATGACGGCGGCCCTCGCCATGAAGGTGGGCCAGGCCGCGGCGCGGCATTTCCTGCGCGGCCAGCATATTCACCGGGTTGTGATCGGCAAGGACACGCGGCTTTCCGGCTACATGATGGAATCGGCGCTGACCGCCGGGTTCACCAGCGTGGGCATGGATGTGACGCTGCTCGGCCCGATGCCTACCCCGGCGGTGGCGATGCTCACCCGGTCGATGCGGGCCGATCTGGGCGTGATGATTTCGGCCAGCCACAACCCGTTCCACGACAATGGCATCAAGCTGTTTGGCCCCGATGGATACAAATTGTCGGACGAGGATGAGGCCGCGATCGAGGCGCTGCTGGAGGAGGAGATTGCGCTGGCCGAGCCGCGCGCCATCGGCCGGGCCCGGCGCATCGACGATGCGCAAGGCCGCTATATCCATTTTGCCAAGGCGACCTTTCCCGAACAGCTGCGCCTGGATGGCCTGAAGATCGTGATCGATTGCGCCCATGGCGCCGCTTACAAGGTGGCGCCGGCGGCGTTGTGGGAACTGGGCGCCGAGGTGATTGCCATGGGCGTGGCGCCCGATGGCTTCAACATCAACGACAAGGTGGGCTCTACCCACCCCAAGGCGCTGCAGCTGAAGGTGCTGGAAAGCGGCGCCGATATCGGGATCGCGCTGGATGGCGATGCTGACCGGTTGATCGTGGTGGATGAACGCGGCCAGGTGGTCGATGGGGACCAGCTGATGGCCCTGATCGCCTCTCGCGCGGCGGAGGCCGGCACGCTGAAGGGCGGGGCGCTGGTGGCGACCGTGATGTCCAACCTGGGGCTGGAACGGTTCCTGGCCGGCCGGGGCGTGGCCCTGCACCGCGCCGCGGTGGGCGATCGCCATGTGCTTGAAATGATGCGGACAAGCGGCTGCAACGTGGGCGGCGAGCAATCGGGGCATATCATCCTGTCCGATCATGCCACCACCGGCGATGGCCTGGTGGCGGCGCTGCAGGTGCTCAGCGCGCTGGTGGCAACGGGCAAGCCGGCGAGCGAGTTGCTGCACCTTTTTGATCCGCTGCCGCAGCTGTTGAAGAATGTCCGCTTCAACGGCGGGGCGCCGCTGGAAACGGCCGGGGTGAAGGCTGCGATTGCCGCAGCCGGAGCCGCCCTGGCCGGTAGCGGCCGCCTGCTGATCCGCAAGAGCGGCACCGAGCCTTTGATCCGGGTGATGGCCGAAGGCGAGGACAAGGCGCTGGTTGCCCGCGTCGTCGATGATGTGTGTGCGGCGGTGGCGGCGGCCTGATGCTGGCGATGCGCCCGGATTGCGAACGCTGCGGAGTGGATTTGCCGCCGGATCAGGCGGGCGCCCGCATCTGTTCGTTTGAATGCAGCTTCTGTGCGGATTGCACCGCCGGGCCGCTGGCCGGGCGTTGCCCCAATTGCGGTGGCGATCTGCAACCGCGGCCGTTGCGGGTGGGGGCGGCGCTGGCGCGTTTCCCGGCATCGCTGGAGCGCAGGCATGGTCGCTAGAATCCTCTGCATCGCTGGGTCCGACAGTGGTGGCGGCGCTGGAATCCAGGCCGATATCAAGACGATCACAGCGCTGGGTGGCTTTGCCATGACGGCGGTGACGGCGGTCACGGTGCAGAACACGCGTGGCGTGACCGCCGTGCACGGGGTGCCACCGGAGATCGTTGCCGGCCAGATCCGCGCCTGCATCAATGATATTGGCGTGGATGCGATCAAGATCGGCATGTTGGGCAGCGAGGCGGTGATCACGGCCGTGGCCGATGCCCTGGCCGGCGTGACGGTGCCGATCGTGCTGGATCCGGTGATGATCGCCAAGGGCGGCGCCGCCCTGATCGAGGAGGAGGCGGTGTGGGCGCTGATGCAGCGCCTGTTGCCGCTGGCCAGCGTGATCACCCCCAATGCGCCGGAGCTGGAGGCGCTGACCGAAACCGAGGTGGCGGATGCGGCCGACATGTTGTTGGCAGCGCAGGAACTTTTGAACGCTGGGCCGCGCGCCGTGCTCGCAAAAGGGGGCCATCTGGACGGTGATGAGCTGACCGACTGGCTGGTGACGCGCCATGGCCACCAGGCCTTCAGCGGCGCACGCATTGCCAGTGGCAGCACCCATGGCACCGGCTGCACCCTGTCGGCGGCGCTGGCCTGCGGGCTGGGGCAGGGGCTGGCGCTGCCGGATGCGGTGGCGCGGGCGCGGGCCTTTGTGCGGCTGGCCATGTTGTCGGCCCCCGGCCTGGGGGCGGGCCATGGCCCGATGGGGCACCAGGCGGTGATCAATGATGGGACGGCGCCGGCCCCGGTGCTGAACCAGATCACCGTGGCAGCCCGCGATTATGCCGCGTCGGTCGCCTTTTACCGGCTGCTGGGGCTGTGCCAGATCGTGGACAGCCCCGACAATGGCTATGCAAGGTTCGAGGCAGGCAATGGCGTCACCTTGTCCATCCACGCTGATGGCGCGGCGGTGGGCGGTGCCACCATCTATCTGGAATCATTGCGGCTGGATGCCTGGGTGGCCGAATTGCAGGCGGCGGGGCTTGGGTTTGAACAATTGCCGCGCGACGAGGATTGGCGCTGGCGCGAGGCCCGGCTGCGCGATCCGGCCGGAAACAGCATCTGCCTTTATCATGCTGGTGAGGATCGGCGGTTCCCGCCCTGGCGCGTGTGATTATTGCCGGGGTGGATGAGGCCGGGCGTGGGCCCTGGGCCGGGCCGGTGGTGGCGGCGGCTGTCATCCTGCGTGGGGCGGTGCCAAGTGGCTTGAATGACAGCAAGAAATTGAGTGCCAAGCGGCGCGAGGCGCTGTTTGCGGCGCTGCTGGCCAGCGATTGCCGGATCGGCGTGGGGCAGGCCAGCGTGGCCGAGATTGATGCGCTGAACATCCTGCAGGCCAATCATCTGGCGATGACGCGGGCGGTCGATGCGCTGGGCGAAGTGCCTGATCTTGTTCTGGTGGATGGCAATCGCCTCCCGCCCTGGCGCTGGCCGGCGCGGGCCATTGTGGGCGGCGACGGGCTGGAGCCGGCGATTTCGGCGGCATCGATCATCGCCAAGGTGACGCGCGACCGGATCATGGCTGAGCTGGACGGCCAGCACCCCGGATATGGCTGGGCGCGGAACCAGGGTTATGGCACCGCCGATCATGCCCGCGCGCTGCAAAGCCTGGGCCCGACACCGCATCACCGCCGCAGCTTTGCCCCGGTGAAGCGGGTGCTGGCGGAATTTTCCAACTGAGTCTTTTGAGTCACACCACTAGGGATTGAGTCCCGCTTGCCCTGTGGGACTCCAGATATTGTGCCTGTTCACGATTTGATTCCATTCCCGAGCGAATCAGGGAATCCCATTGATTCAAAATGATTCTTGACGGCGAATCGCATCTGACTCATCACCATCACCTGTTGGATAGGGAGTGGTTTGATGAAGGCGTTTCGCAGCCCCGACATGATGGATGCCGAACGGCTGCTGGTGGAAACCGGCCTGTCGGGCCGCAAGACCGCGCCCAGGCTTGCCACCAACCGCATCATCCGCGGCGACTGTATCGAGGCGATGAACGCGTTGCCGGCCGGCAGTGTTGATCTGATCTTTGCCGATCCGCCCTATAATCTGCAGCTGGGCGGCGATCTGCACCGGCCCGATGGCAGCCAGGTCGATGCGGTGGACGATGATTGGGACAAATTCTCCAGCTTCGCGGCCTATGACCGCTTCACCCGCGCCTGGCTGAAGGCGGCGCACCGCCTGTTGAAGCCGGATGGCGCGATCTGGACCATCGGTTCCTATCACAACATCTTCCGCGTCGGCGCCGCGCTGCAGGACGAAGGCTATTGGCTGCTGAACGACATCGTGTGGCGCAAGGCCAATCCCATGCCCAATTTCAAGGGCACCCGCTTCACCAATGCCCATGAAACCCTGATCTGGGCGGCGAAGAGCGAGAACAGCCGTTACTGTTTCAACTATCACGCCATGAAGGCGATGAACGAGGATGTGCAGATGCGGTCGGACTGGTTGATCCCGATCTGCACCGGCAATGAGCGGTTGAAGGACGGCGGCGCCAAGGCGCACCCGACGCAGAAGCCCGAGGCGCTGCTCTATCGCATCCTGGTGGCCTGCACCCGGCCCGGCGATGTGGTGCTCGATCCCTTCTTTGGCACCGGCACCACCGGTGCGGTGGCGAAATTGCTCGGCCGGCGCTGGATCGGCATCGAGCGTGAGGAAAAATATGCCCGCGTGGCCGAGCAGCGCATCGCCGGGCTGCTGCCGCTGGAAGGCGGCGCGATCGAGATCAGCGAAGGCAAGCGCGCGGAGCCGCGCATCCCGTTTGGCAGTCTGGTCGAGAGCGGCTTTGTCCGCCCCGGCACACGCCTTTGGGGTCCGGGTCGCCGGGTCGGTGCCAGCGTTCGCGCTGATGGCAGCCTGGACATGGCCGGGCGCACGGGCTCCATCCACCAGATGGGCGCCGCCGCACAAGGCCTGCCAAGCTGCAACGGTTGGACCTTCTGGCACATCGAAGATGACGATGGCCGGTTGGTGCCTCTGGATGCCAGGCGTCAGGCGTTCCGCTTAACCACTGCGGCGGGCGCCTGACGCCTGGTATCCTTCACGTTCCGGCGGTTGCGGCTTTGAATGTGAAAGAGCCTGCTGATTGTGCCATTTTGGCTTTGTGTAGGACAGGTTGGCCAGCAACACATTGAACATTCCAATATTTTTCGGTCAACGCTTGCTGCGTGGCTGACAGGGCGCGAGTCGATGGCCGTGCCGGCGTGGCAAAACCGCCTTCCTTTGTGCCCGCAAACGGGCGCGCGGTGACCGCACATGTTCCGGCGGTGACCGCAGCTCGCGCGCCGGTGGTGGCGGGGCTGGTTGCCGGTGACCGCTGGCGGGTAGTGCCGAAATGACAGCAATTCTGCCGCACCCCTTGCGGGCCCCGTGTTGACTGGATAGGACACCCGCCATCCGCATTGAGGGGAGTGAGTGATGCGCCTGTTCCTGATTTCCGCCAGCCTGATTACCCTGGCCACCCCGGCCCTGGCCGCCGACAGCAAGCCGCAGATCGGCAGCTTCGGTTTCGACACCGCCGGCATGGACACCAGCGTGAAGCCGGGGGACGATTTCGTTGCCTATGCCAACGGCAAATATTTCGCCAACCTGCAGATCCCGGCCGACAAGACCGCCTTTGGCATGTCGAGCGGATTGTCGGATCTGAGCCGCGAGCGCACCCGCAGCATCATCGAGAAGGCCGCAGCCAGCAACGCCGCGCCGGGCAGCGAGGCCCAGAAGGTTGGCGATTATTTCGCCACCTACATGGATGAGGCCGCCATCGAGGCCAAGGGCATCGCACCGATCAAGCCCGATCTGGATGCCGTTGCCGCCATCAAGGACAAGGCCGGCTATGCCGCACTGATCGGCAGCTATCTCCGCCTGGGCCAGGGTGGCCCGATCCAGTTCGGCATCGGCCCGGATCGCAAGAACCCCGACCGCTTTGTCGTGCAGGGCGGCCAGGGCGGCCTGGGCCTGCCCGACCGGGATTATTATCTGGATGAGAAGAACCCGGCCTTCGCCGCCGCGCGCGTGAAGTACAAGGCCTATGTCGCGACCATGCTGGGCCTCGCAGGCTATGACAATGCCGCCGCCCGCGCCGATGCGATCTTTGCGCTGGAAATGCAGCTGGCCAAGGTGCACTGGAGCCGCGTTGAGCGCCGCCAGGCCGAAAAGACCTACAACCCGGTGCCGGTCGGCGAGCTGGGCACGCGCTTTCCGGGCTTTGACTGGGCCGCCTATTTCAAGGCCAGCACCATCCCGGTGCAGGGCGATGTGATCATTTCCACTCCCAGCTCGGTGGAGGCGATTGCCAAGATCATCGATGGCGCTGATCTGAATGTGCTGAAGGATTACATGGTTTTCCAGATCCTGCGCAGCGCCTCGTCGGGCCTGCCCAAGGCCTTTGGCGATGCCACCTTCGACATGTACAACAAGACGCTGGGTGGCCAGCCGGAGCAGGCGCCGCGCTGGAAGCGCGGGGTGGATTTCACCTCCAATGCGCTGGGTGAGGCCATCGGCAAGCTTTATGTCGCCGAATATTTCCCGCCAGCGGCCAAGGCCAAGATTGACGAGCTGGTGAAGAACATCATCGCCGCGCTTGACGCCCGGCTCGACAAGCTGGCCTGGATGGACCCCAAGACCCGCGCCGCCGCGCGGGAGAAGCTGGCCGCCTTCACGCCCAAGATCGGTTATCCCGACAAGTGGCGTGATTATTCCAAGCTGACCATCGTGCGCGGCGACATGATCGGCAACGCCCGCCGCCTGGCCGAGTTCGAATTCAACGACGATGTAGAGAAGCTGAACAAGCCGGTGGACCGCAGCGAGTGGTTCATGACGCCGATGACGGTGAACGCCTATGCCAATCCGACCTGGAACGAGATCGTGTTCCCGGCCGCGATCCTGCAGGCGCCCTTCTTTGATCCCAACGCCGATGATGCCGTGAATTATGGCGCGATCGGCGGCGTGATCGGCCATGAAATCACCCACCATTTCGACGACCAGGGCCGCAAATATGACAAGACCGGCCGCCTGGCCGAATGGTGGACCGCCGATGACGTGGCCCGCTTCAAGGAAGGCACCGACAAGGTGGTGGCGCAATATGGCGCCTATGAGCCGCTGCCGGGCAAGAAGATCAACGGCCAGCTGACGCTGGGTGAGAATATGGCCGATCTGGCTGGCGTGACCATCGCCTATGATGCCTATCAGCGCAGCCTGAAGGGCAAGAAGGCCAAGGTGATCGATGGCTTCACCGGCGATCAGCGCTTCTTCCTGGCCTTTGCCCAGAGCTGGCGCACCAAGAATCGCGATGCCGCGCTGCAGCAGCAGCTGGTGACCGATCCGCACACCGCCAGCCACTTCCGCCCCTATGTCGTGCGCAACCTGGATGTGTGGTACAAGGCGTTCAACGTGAAGCCCGGCGAGAAGCTGTATCTGAAGCCGGAAGAGCGGATCAAGGTGTGGTAAGACGTTATTATCGCCCGATCCTGACGGAAGGGGAGGGGTTGCCGCTGGCCGGCGGCCCCTTTTCCTTTGCGCGGGCCGAAGTGCTGACCCGCGCCGGCAGCGAGGGCGTGATTGCCGCCGAACAGGTGCCGGCTGACTGGCTGGACCGGCTGACCGCGCCGCGCCCGGTGCTGGCGCGCTGGGGGTATCGCCAATTGCCGCTGGTGATGGGCATCTTGAACGTGACGCCCGACAGTTTTTCCGATGGCGGCCGGCACGATGATCCGGCGCTGGCCGGCGCGGTGGCGCAGGCCATGCTGGCCGATGGCGCGGCGATCATCGATGTGGGCGGGGAATCCACCAGGCCCGGCGCGCGCGAACTGCCGGTGGCGGACGAACTGGCACGCATCAAAGGGCTGTTTCCGGCGCTGTCCGGCTGCGCCTGGTCCATCGACACGCGCAAGGCCGGGGTGATGAGGGCAGCCTTGGGGGCTGGCGCGGGCCTGATCAATGATGTGTCGGCGCTGTGCCATGATCGCGGCGCGCTTGCCGTGGTGGCGGACGCGCAGGCACCGGTGGTGTTGATGCATCACCAGGGCACGCCGGAAACGATGCAGCAGGCCCCGCATTATGATGATGCGCTGCTGGATGTGTTTGACTGGCTGGAGGGGCGGATTGCCGCAGTGGTGGCCGGCGGCGTGGCGCGGGACCGGATCATTGCCGATCCCGGCATCGGCTTTGGCAAAGGGGTCAACCACAATGTCGCGCTGCTGAAACGCCTCTCGCTGCTGCACGGGCTGGGGGTGCCGATCCTGCTGGGGGCCAGCCGCAAGTCCCTGATTGGCAAGCTTTCTGCCGATGAACCGGTGGAGCGGCGGCTGCCGGGCAGCCTTGCCATTGCGCTGGCCGGGGCCAGTGCCGGCGTGCAGATGCTGCGCGTTCATGATGTGCCGGAAACCGTGCAGGCCCTGAAGCTGTGGGCGGCGGCGCAGCCCTGTCTGGGCTGAGAGGGCTTCTGCCCCTTCACAGCCGCGAATACTCTGCTAACAGGCGAAACGCAGCCTTTGCGGCAGTGCAACGTGAACACGCAATTTTTGAGGGTTTTGCCAGCCATGGCCAGCAACAATCATCCGATGGACGGTCACAAGGCGACCTATTCGGGCTTCACCGCCGCCACCAAGTGGGGGACGACATTTGTCGTCACCGTGGTGGTCGCGCTCTATGTGTTCCTGGTCTGATTGACGCGGCAAGGGGGCGGCCATGAAGATTGCGGTGCTGAAAGAGATTGCGGCGAATGAAAGCCGCGTCGGCGCGACGCCGGAAACGGTGAAGAAGCTGATCGGTCTGGGCGCCAGCGTGGCGGTGGAAAGCGGCGCCGGTTTTGGTGCGCGCATTTCCGATGCGGATTATGCCGCGGCCGGGGCGAGCGTGGCATCGCGCGCCGAGGTGATTGCCGGCGCGCAGATGGTGCTGGGCATCCAGGCGCCGCAGCTGGCTGATCTGCCCGGCATTGCCGCCGGCACCATCGTGGCCGCCATCATGTCCCCCTTCAACGATCGCGGCAAGATCGAGGCCTATGCCGGGGCGGGTCTGGTCGCCTATGCCATGGAATTCATGCCGCGCACGACGCGGGCGCAATCGATGGATGTGCTGTCCAGCCAGTCGAACCTCGCCGGGTACAAGGCGGTGATCGATGCCGGCGAAGCCTATGGCCGCGCCTTCCCGATGATGATGACGGCCGCCGGCACCATTTCGGCCGCGCGCGTGTTCATCATGGGTGTGGGCGTTGCCGGCCTGCAGGCGATCGCCACCGCCCGCCGCCTGGGCGCCGTCGTGTCGGCCACCGACGTGCGGTCGGCCACCAAGGAACAGATTGAATCGCTGGGCGCCAAGGCCATTTTTGTCGACAAGGTGAAGGGCATCGAGGGCGAGGGCGCCGGTGGTTATGCCACCGAGATGAGCGACGAATACAAGGCCGCGCAGGCGGAGCTGGTGTCGAGCCACATCGCAAAGCAGGACATCGTCATCACCACCGCCCTGATCCCCGGCCGTCCGGCTCCGCGGCTGATCACCGATGCGCAGCTGGCCAGCATGCGGCCCGGCAGCGTGGTGGTTGACCTTGCGGTGGACAGCGGCGGCAACGTCGAAGGCGCGGTCGCCGGCCAGGTGGTGGAGGTGCATGGTGTGAAGATCATCGGCCATTCCAACCCGGCCAGCCGGATTGCGCCCGATGCCTCGGCCCTGTTCAGCCGCAACTTCTTCAACATGATCTCGGCCTTCTGGAACAAGGAGGCCAAGGCTGCCGAATGGCCCGCCGATGATGACATCGTGAAGGGCATCAAGCTGACCGAGGGCGGTAGAATCGTCCACGAACGGCTGCTGGGTTAAGGGGGCGCGCGCCATGGATTTCCTGTCGATCCTGTCGATCTTCGTGCTGGCGGTGTTCGTCGGCTATTATGTCGTGTGGTCGGTGACGCCGGCGCTGCACACGCCGCTGATGGCGGTGACCAACGCCATTTCATCGGTGATCATCGTGGGCGCGCTGATTGCGGCGGCCGCCGGGGCCATCACCGAAGGCGGCGGCATCTCGCAATGGCTTGGCCTGCTGGGTGTGGTGCTGGCCAGCATCAACATCTTCGGCGGCTTTGCCGTGACGCGGCGCATGCTCGCCATGTACAAGAAGAAAGACAAGAAGCCGGCGGCTTCGAAGTAAGGCAGGGGCAAAACCATGGAACACGCAGTCGCCGCCACCCCGGCCTGGGCCGTTCTGGCCTATCTGGTTTCGGGCGTCCTCTTCATCCTTTCGCTGCGCGGCCTGTCCTCGCCGGAAAGCTCCCAGGCGGGCAACCGCAATGGCATGATCGGCATGCTGATCGCCGTGGGCACCACGCTGGCGCTGCACCCGACCGGCCTGCCGCTGATCATCGGCGCCATCGCCATTGGTGGCGGCATCGGCTGGGTGATTGCCCAGCGCATCCAGATGACGGCGATGCCGGAGCTGGTCGCCGGCTTCCACAGCCTGGTGGGCATGGCCGCCGTGCTGGTGGGCTGCGCCGCCTATCTCAATCCGGTGGCCTTTGGCATCACCGATGCGGCTGGCGCCATCCTCGGCGTGAGCCGGGTGGAAATGGGCCTGGGTGTGGCCATCGGGGCGATCACCTTCTCGGGCTCGATCATCGCCTTCCTGAAGCTGTCGGGCCGCATGTCGGGCTCGCCGATCCTGCTGCCGGGCCGCCATGTGCTCAATTTGGGCGTGTTGGCCGGCATCCTGATCCTGACCGGCATCTTTGCCACCGACTCCGGCGCTGCTGCAGGGCAGGGGCCGTTGCTGTGGATCATCCTGGGCCTGTCGTTCCTGATCGGCGTCACGCTGATCATCCCGATCGGCGGGGCGGACATGCCGGTCGTCATCTCGATGCTGAACAGCTATTCGGGCTGGGCGGCGGCGGCCATGGGCTTCACCCTGCAGAACACCGCGATGATCATCACCGGCGCGCTGGTCGGCTCGTCGGGCGCGATCCTTTCGTACATCATGTGCAAGGCGATGAACCGCAGCTTCATCAGCGTGATCGCCGGCGGCTTTGGTGCCGAGGCTGATGCCGGTGGCCCCAAGGCCAGCGGCCCGGCCAAGAGCTACAAGGCCGGCTCCGCCGGCGATGCCGCCTTCATCATGCAGAATGCCGAAAGCGTCATCATCGTGCCGGGTTACGGCATGGCCGTCTCCCAGGCGCAGCACGCGCTGCGCGAGATGGGCGACCTGCTGAAGAAGGAAGGCGTGTCGGTGAAATACGCCATCCACCCGGTCGCCGGCCGCATGCCGGGTCACATGAACGTGCTGCTGGCCGAAGCCAATGTGCCCTATGACGAAGTGTTCGAGCTGGAAGACATCAACAGCGAGTTCGGCCAGTGCGATGTCGCCTTCGTGATCGGCGCCAACGACGTGACCAACCCGCTGGCCAAGACCGACAAGACATCGCCGATTTACGGCATGCCGATCCTGGATGTGGAGAAGGCCAAGACCGTGCTGTTCGTGAAGCGCTCCATGGGCGGGGTGGGCTATGCCGGCGTGGACAACCCGGTGTTCTATGCGGACAACACGATGATGTTGCTCGCGGATGCGAAGAAGATGGTGGAGAATATTGTGAAGGGGCTGAACGGCGGGGGGCACTGAGCAGCGCGGCGTGTGGATAGTGCGCAGCGCTATCCACCCACTCGCGCAAGCACGGCCAGCGACCAAAAAGGGCGGCCCTCAGGCCGCCCTTTTTTGTGTCGTCTGACGGCGCGGCTCTGCCGCGCTCTTCCTTTCTTCCTGCCTCTCTCACCAAGCGGACTCGGCGGCTCTGCTGCCGGCCGCGCGCTGGGTCAGACCGGCGACGTTCGCGCTTGCCCAGCCCCCTCCGTCGCCTTCGGCGCCACCTCCCCCAGAGGGGGAGGATCGAGGGCAGCCCCACCCCCGGAGGGGGAGGATCGGCCTTGCCCCAGCCCCAAAACCGCGCCACACTCAAATCCTGAACCAGACAGGGGAGCCCACCATGCCGATCTCGCTTCACGCCGCCTTTGTTCCGTCTTGCCGCCAGATCATTGGCGGCTGCTTGCAGGTTCTGGCCAAGGCGGAGGCCGCCGGCGCCTGTGATCCGGCCGAGGCGCGGCTGGCGCCGGACATGTATCCGCTGGGCTTCCAGGTGAAGCAGGTGGCCATGCACAGCGCCGGGGCGATTGCGGCGGTGCGGGTGGGCCAGTTCAGCCCCGGTGGCGCGCCGCTGGAAGCGAGCTATGCGGCTTTCGCGGCGGCCCTCAGGGAAGCGGATGAGGCGTTGGCCAGCGTGAGCGAAGCCGAGATGGAAGGTTTCATCGGCGGCACGACATTGTTCGTGTTTGGTGAGCGCAAGATGCCCTTCAAATCGGAGGATTTCCTGCTGAGCTTCAGCCAGCCCAATTTCTATTTCCATGCCTCCATGGTCTACGCCATCTTGCGCAACGCTGGGGTGGCGCTGGGCAAGATGGATTATATGGGCCGGCCGCGGATGGCGCTTTGACCCGGGCGGTGTGAGGCGGCTGCGACGCGGGCGGCATTGCCCGCGCGCACGTGCGGCGGCATAGACGGCGCAAAAGGAGATTCACGATGAACCGTGCGCTGCTGCTTGCCGCCCTGATTGCGGCCCCCGCCATCGCTGCCCCGGTGCCGCAGGGCCCGCCCAACGTGCCGGAAAAATCCCCGGCCTTTGCCGGCCAGACCCGGGCCGAGGCGGTGGTTTCGAAGACGAAGCTGCAGGTGACGGAACTGGCCAGCGGGCTCAACCGGCCTTGGGCGGTCGCGCTGCTGGAGGGCGGGCGCTTCCTGGTGAGCGAGAAGGCGGCCGGGCGGCTGACCATCGTGGCGGCCGATGGCAGCAAGACTCCAGTGACGGGCACGCCGGCGACCGACGCGCGCAACCAGGGCGGCATGCTGGGCCTCGCCAATCCGGGCGATGGCTGGATTTACTGGAGCTATGCCGAGCCGCGTGAGGGCGGCAATGGCACGGCGGTGGCGCGTGGGCATCTGGTGGGCGCCGAAATGCGCGATGTGCAGGTGATCTTCCGCCAGATGCCGACGCTTGACGCCACCCAGCATTATGGCGGCCCCATGCTGTTTCCCAAGGATGGCAGCATCATCATCACGTTGGGCGAACGTTCCATCCTGCCGGGCCGCATGCAGGCCCAGAAGCTGGACAGCCTGCTCGGCAAGATCGTCCGGCTGAACCGCGATGGATCCATCCCCAAGGACAATCCGTTCGTGAAAATGGCCGGCGCCCGGCCGGAAATCTGGACCTATGGCAACCGCAATGTGCAAGGCGCGGCGCTGGATGCGAAGGGGCGGGTGTGGGAGGTGGAGCATGGGCCGGCCGGCGGCGACGAGCTGAACCTGATCGCCAAGGGCAAGGATTATGGCTGGCCAAGCATCACCTATGGCGAGGAATATTCGGGCAAGCCGATCAGCGACAACGCCACCCAGAAGGCCGGGATGGAACAGCCGGTCTATTATTGGGATCCGGTGATCGCGCCGTCGGGCATGGTCTTTTATAGCGGCAAGGCCATGCCGGAATACAAGGGCAATATCCTGGTGGGCGGCCTGCGTTCCATGGCGCTGGTGCGGCTGGTGCTGAAGAATGACCGGGTGGTGGGCGAGGAACGGCTGCTCACCGACCGCAAGCAGCGCATCCGCGACGTGGTGGAAGGCCCGGCCGGCGAGCTTTACCTGGTGACGGACGATGCCGACGGCAAGCTTCTGAAGGTGACGCCGGCGGGTTGAGGCCGGCTTGACGCCACGCGCGCGCTCCGCTAATGGCGCGCCTTCCAAAAACCCCACGCGGGGGGACATATCCGGTGCCGGGATCCGTTCCCGACCACTCCCCCGCGGCGGCCCAACCGGAGGTAGATACTTATGGCGGCTCCCGTCGTCACCATGGCGCAACTGCTTGAAGCCGGCGCCCATTTTGGTCACCAGACCCATCGCTGGAACCCGAAGATGAAGCCGTACATCTTTGGTGACCGCAATGGCGTGCACATCATCGACCTGTCGCAGACCGTGCCGCTGTTTGCCCGCGCGCTGGATTTCGTGCGCGTCACCGTGCAGCACGGCGGCAAGGTGCTGTTTGTCGGCACCAAGCGCCAGGCGCAGGACCCGATCGCCGAAGCCGCCCGTCGTTGCGGCCAGCATTATGTCAACCATCGCTGGCTGGGCGGCATGCTCACCAACTGGAAGACCATCTCGGGCTCGATCCGCAAGTACAAGAGCCTCGAAGAAACCCTGTCGGGCGACACCACCGGCTTCACCAAGAAGGAAGTGCTGAAGCTGACCCGCGAGCGCGACAAGTTCGAAGCCTCGCTGGGCGGTATCCGCGACATGGGCGGCCTGCCGGACGTGATCTTCATCATCGACGTCAACAAGGAAGAACTGGCTGTCAAGGAAGCCAATGTGCTGGGCATTCCGGTTGTGGCCATCCTCGATTCCAACACCGATCCCAGCGGCATCGCCTTCCCGGTGCCGGGCAATGACGACGCCAGCCGGGCCATCCAGCTCTATGTCAACGCCATTGCCGATGCCGTGATCGATGCCAAGCAGGGCCGCGCCGCCGACATGGGCGTGGACCTGGGCGCGATGGACGAAGCCCCGGTGGAATATCTGGCTGAAGAAGCCGCCCCGGTGGCCGAAGAAGCCCAGCCGGAAGCCTGAGGCTTCCATCCCCCAATGCGCGGGAGGCCGGGTGCAGGCGCATCCGGCCTCTTGTCACACTGATTACACACTGGCGCGGCATGGGCCCGCCAGTTCAACCTGAAAGGAGCATCCCATGGCTGAAGTGACCGCCAGCATGGTGAAGGACCTGCGCGACAAGACCGGCGCGGGCATGATGGATTGCAAGAAGGCGCTGGCCGAAACCGCTGGCGACATGGAAGCCGCCGTCGATTGGCTGCGCGCCAAGGGCCTGGCCGCTGCCGCCAAGAAGGCCGGCCGCACTGCCGCCGAAGGCTTGGTGGGCGTGGCCGTGAATGGCACGAAGGGCGCCGCTGTCGAAGTGAACAGCGAAACCGACTTTGTCGCCAAGAACGACATTTTCCAGGCGTTCGTGCGCACCGTGACCGGCCTGGCGCTGGACAGCGGCGCCGATGCCGAAGCGCTGGCCGCCATGCCGTTCCCGGGCGGCGAAGGCACGGTTGCGGAAAAGCTGACCGCCAACATCGCCACCATCGGTGAGCAGCAGAGCCTGCGCCGCACCGCCACCCTGGAAGTGAGCCAGGGCACGGTTGCCGCCTATGTCCACAACGCCGTGGCGCCGGGCATCGGCCGCATCGGCGTGCTGGTTGGCCTGGAATCGGCTGCGCCGGCTGATGTGCTGGAGCCGCTGGCCAAGCAGCTGGCCATGCATGTCGCCGCCGCCAACCCGCTGGCGCTGGACGAAACCGGCCTGGACCCGGCCCTGGTGGAGCGTGAGCGCGCCATCGCCCGCGAAAAGGCTGCCACCAGCGGCAAGCCGGCCGAAATCATCGAGAAGATGATCGAAGGCGGCGTGCGCAAGTTTGCCCAGGAATCGACCCTGGTGAACCAGCTGTTCGTGATGGACGGCAAGACCAAGGTTGCCGATGTCGTCGCCGCTGCCGCCAAGGCCGCCGGCACCGCCATCGCGCTGAAGGGCTTTGTGCGCATGCAGCTGGGCGAAGGCATCGAGAAGCAGCAGAGCGACTTCGCTGCCGAAGTGGCTGCCGCCGCCGGCCTGTAATCGCAGCGCTGAACAAACGGGGCGGGCCGGGGGTGACCTTGGCCCGCCTTTTTTGCGCGGTTGGCCCGCCCCTCCGTCGCCTGCGGCGACACCTGCCCAAACAAGTTTGGGGAGGGGGACCGCCGAAGGCGGTGGAGGGGCCCAATTGTGCACGCATTTTCCTATGCGCGCCGCTTGGCAGCGCGGCCAAGCGCCGCTAGTGACCTAGCGGCAGAAGACGGCAGGATTATCGGGGGACCATGGCCAGTTTCAAACGCATCCTGTTGAAGCTTTCGGGCGAGGCCGCGATGGGCGACCAATCGTTCGGCATTGATCCGCCCACCGTGGCGCGCGTGGCTGGCGAGGTGAAGGCCGCCAAGGATGCCGGGCACGAGATTTGCCTGGTGATCGGCGGCGGCAACATCTTTCGCGGGATGGCCGGCGCCGCCAAGGGCATGAATCGCACCACGGCCGATTATATGGGCATGCTGGCCACGGTGATGAACGCGCTGGCCATGCAGGATGCGCTGGAAGCCATTGGCGTTTCCACCCGCGTGCAATCGGCCGTGGAAATGAACAAGGTGTGTGAGCCGGTGATCCTGCGCCGGGCTGAACGGCATCTGGAAAAGGGCCGGGTGGTGATCTTTGCCGCCGGCGTGGGTGATCCGTATTTCACCACCGACAGTGGGGCGGCGCTGCGCGCTTCGGAAATGAAGTGCGATGCCCTGCTGAAGGGCACCAGCGTTGACGGCGTGTACGACAGCGACCCCAAGACCAATCCGGCGGCCACCCGTTTTGACCGCATCGGTTATGACCGGGTGCTGGCCGACAATCTGAAGGTGATGGACGCGGCCGCCGTGTCGCTGTGCCGTGACAACAATATCCCGATCGTGGTGTTCAACATCCGTGAACCCGGCAACCTGGCCCGCGTGCTGGCCGGCGAGGGTGTTTCCACCACGGTTGGCGCAATCGAGGAAGGACAAGCACATGGCTGATTTCGAGCCCGGCCCGTTCAAGGCCGATCTGGAGCGCCGCACCGCTGGCGCCATCGAAGCGTTGAAGCATGATCTGGGCAGTTTGCGCACCGGCCGCGCCAACACCAGCCTGTTGGATACGGTGCAGGTGGAGGTCTATGGCTCCATGATGCCCTTGAACCAGGTGGCGAACGTGACGGTGCCGGAACCGCGCATGCTGGCCGTGCAGGTGTGGGACCGTTCCAATGTGACGCCGGTGGAAAAGGCGATCCGCTCGGCTGGCCTGGGCCTCAACCCCATCACCGATGGCCAGACGCTGCGCCTGCCAATCCCGGACATGACGGAAGAGCGCCGCAAGGAGATGGTGAAGCTGGCCGGCAGCTATGCCGAAAAGGCCAAGATCGCCGCCCGCAACGTGCGCCGCGACGGCATGGAAGCGCTGAAGGCCGCCGAGAAGAAGGGCAAGATCAGCCAGGACGAGCAGAAGCGCCTGGAAACCGAGGTGCAGAAGATCACCGACAAGGCGATGGTGGACATTGATGCCGCCACCGCCGCCAAGGAAAAGGAAATCCTTGGCAAGTGAGTGCTACCGCCGCCCCGTTGGCTGGTGATGGCGCCGGTGGTTGCCGGCATCTGGCGATCATCATGGATGGCAATGGCCGTTGGGCCAAGGCGCGCCGGCTGCCGCGCATCGCCGGCCATCGCGCCGGGGTGGAGGCGGTGCGCCGCGTGGTGGAGGCGGCACCCGGGCTGGGGCTGGATGTCCTCACCCTCTATGCCTTTTCCAGCGAGAACTGGAAGCGCCCGGCCGATGAGGTGAGCGACCTGATGGGGTTGCTCAAACATTATGTGCAGAGCGAGATCGACAATCTGCACCGCAATGGCGTGCGGCTGGATTTCATCGGCAACTGGCGGGCGCTGAAGCCGGATATGGTGGCCCTGCTGGAGCGGGCGCGGGAACGGACGGCCGGCAACCAGGGCTTGTCGCTGGTGATGGCGCTCAACTATGGCGGGCAGGATGAACTGGTGCGCGCGGCGCGCGGGCTGGCCGCGGATGTGGCCGCCGGCCGCCTGAACGCCGACGATGTGACGGCCGAAGCGCTGGAGGCGCGGCTGGACACGGCGCAATGGCCGCTGCCCGATGCCGTGCTGCGCACATCGGGCGAATTGCGCCTGTCGAACTTCCTGCTCTGGCAATCGGCCTATGCCGAATTCCTGGTGACCGAGACGCTGTGGCCGGATTTCGATGCCGCGGCGCTGGGCGCGGCGCTGGCCGAATTTGCCCGGCGCGAACGCCGGTTCGGCGGGCGTTGATGGGCGAACTGGGCAAACGCATCGCCACCGGCATCCCGCTGGTGGCCGCCGCCGTGGCGGCATTGTGGGCCGGCGGCATCGCCTTTGCCGGGCTGGCGGCCGTTGCGGTGCTGTTGATGTGGGCGGAATGGGCAGCCATGCACCGGCTGCCGCTGATCGTGCGCCGCATTGGATTGGCCGTGCTGGCGCTGATGCTGTGGATCACCGCCGTGCTGCAAAAGCCGGACGAAGGCCTGATGCTGCTGGGCGGTGCGGCCGGCATGATGATGATCCTGGCTGGCAAGCTGGCGCGTGGGGCCGGGCGGCCGGCGGCGATCGGTCTGTTGTATTGCGGCCTGCCGGGCATCGCGCTCATTTGGCTGCGCGGGCAGGGCTGGGGCATTTGGGCCACCTTGTTGTTGATGCTGGTGGTGTGGGGGGCGGATATCGTCGCCTATTTCACCGGGCGGGCGATTGGTGGCCCCAAGCTGGCCCCGGCGATCAGTCCGAACAAGACGTGGAGCGGCGCAATCGGCGGCCTGCTGGGCGCGGTGGCGGCGTCGCTGCTGCTGATGCTGTGGTGGCCGGGCTATGCCGGGGCGGCCGGTGCACTGCGGCTGGCGATGCTGGCGGTGCCCCTGGCCATCCTGTCCATCCTGGGTGATCTGTATGAAAGCTGGCTGAAGCGCCGTTGCGGCGTGAAGGACTCGGGCACGATCCTGCCCGGCCATGGCGGGGTGATGGACCGGCTGGATGGCCTGGTGCCGGTGGCGGTGGCCGGTGCCGGAATTTTTGCTGTGACAGGGTGGGCGGGATGACGCGCAGTCTGACGATTTTGGGCGCCACCGGTTCGGTGGGCAGCCAGGCGCTGGATCTGGTGGCGCGCAACCCCGGCCGCTGGCGGGTGGAGGCGTTGACCGCCGGCAGCGACGTGGTGCGGCTGGCTGAGGCCGCCCGGGCCTGTGGCGCGCGCTTTGCCGCCGTGGCCGATGCCGGCAAGGGGCAGGCGCTGAAGGAGGCGCTGGCTGGCAGCGGGATCGAAAGCGGCGCCGGGCCGGAGGCGGTGGTGGAGGCCGCCGCCCGTGATGCCGAGATCGTGATCACCGCCATTGTGGGCGCCGCCGGCCTGCCGCCGACCATGGCCGCCGTGCGGCGCGGGGCGCAGATCGGCATTGCCAACAAGGAGACCCTTGTTTGCGCTGGCCCGGTGGTGACCGCGGCGGCCAAGGCCCATGGCGCCACGCTGCTGCCGGTGGACAGCGAGCACAACGCGATCTTCCAGGTGTTTCCGCACGATGACCCGGCCCAGGTGGAGCGGGTGATCCTGACCGCGAGCGGCGGCCCGTTCCGCAGCCGCAGCCGCGAGGCGATGCGCGGGGTGAGCGTGGCCGATGCCTGCAAACACCCGACCTGGAGCATGGGCGCCAAGATCAGCATCGACAGCGCCACCCTGATGAACAAGGGGCTGGAGCTGATCGAGGCCGGGCAATTGTTCCCGGTGTCGGTCGATCAGCTGGGTGTGATCATCCACCCGCAATCGGTGATTCATTCGATGGTGGAGTATAACGACGGCAGCGTGCTGGCCCAGCTCGGCAGCCCGGACATGCGCATCCCCATCGCCTATGCCATGGGCTGGCCGGAGCGGATTGCCACGCCGGCACAGCGGCTGGATTTTGCCGCGGTGGCGCAACTGAGCTTCGAGAAGCCTGATCTCGAACGTTTTCCCTGCCTGGCGCTGGCCTGGGCTGCGATGCGGGCCGGCGGCAGCGCGCCCTGCATCCTGAACGCCGCCAACGAAATCGCCGTGGCGGCGTTCATCGAAGGGCAAGCCGGCTTCCTTGATATCGACGCCATTGTGGCGGAGACATTGGCGATGGTGCCATCGGGCCGGGTTGAAACGCTGGAAGAGGTTGTGGCGGTGGATGCCACCGCCCGCGACGTGGCGCGCGGCCTCGTGCGCAGGCGGGCGGCATGAACCCGTTGCTGATGCAGCAGCAGCCGGGCCTGCTGTTCACCCTCGCCAGCTTTGTGGCGATGATCGCCGTTCTGGTGGTGGTGCACGAAGGCGGCCATTATCTGGCGGGCCGGCTGTTCAACACCAGGATCGAGGCCTTTGGTGTTGGCTTTGGCCGCGAGTTGTTCGGCTGGACCGACAAGCGCTGCGTGCGCTGGCGGGTGAATGCCATCCCGCTGGGCGGCTATGTGAAATTTGTCGGCGACATGAACGAGGTGAGCCAGATCGATCCGGCGATCATGGCGCTTCCGGAACGGGAACGGCGCGGGCTGTTTGCCTTTCTGCCGCTGTGGCAGCGGGCGATCATCGTCGCGGCCGGGCCGCTGATCAATTTCGTCTTTGCCATCCTGATCCTGGCTGGGTTCAACCTCGCGCTGGGCCACCCGTCCTCGCCGCCGGTGGTGGACAAGGTGGTGGAAGGCAGTGCAGCCGCCGCCGCCGGCCTGCAGCCGGGCGACCGCATCCTGAGCGTGAATGGCACCAGCATCGCCCGGTTCGAGGATATCGTGACCGAGGTGGTGACCGGCGTGGGCAAGCCGGTAACGCTGGACATCGTGCGGGCCGGCGTGCCGCGTGAGGTGACGGTGGTGCCGAAGATGGTCGAGACGGTGGACCGGTTCGGCAATGTCACCCGCCATCCCCAGCTGGGCATCGTGCGCCCGGCCGAGGTGATCGAGGATGTTGGCGTGGCCGATGCGTTCCGCCTGGCAGTAGTCGATACCGGCAGCATCATCGCCACCATCGGCCGCACGCTGCGCCAGGTCATCCTGGGCGAACGCTCGCTGGCCGAAATGGGCGGCCCGGTCAAGACGGCGCAGATCGCCGGCCAGCAGGCCAGCCTGGGCCTGGTGTCGGCGATTGCCTTCATGGCGTTCTTTTCGATCAACCTGGGCTTCATCAACCTGTTGCCCATCCCCACGCTGGACGGCGGCCATCTTCTGCTTTACGGCATCGAGGCTGTCCGCCGGCAGCCCTTGGCAGAAAAGGTGCAGCAATGGGCCTTCATGTCGGGCTTTGCCGCCTTGATGTCGTTGATGGCCGTGCTGACCTGGCATGATTTCGGATCGGTGGGCCTGTGGGCCCGCCTGTCTGGCCTGCTGGGATGAGCGGCTGACGGCAGGACCAACAAGCGCACCGCCGGCCGAACCGGTGGGCACGGGATGCAAGAGACGAAGATTGGTGGGGTTGATGGACACAGCGCAGGACAAGCGGGGCAGGGGCGGGGCTGATTTGGTCCGGCCGCTGGCGCTGTTGCTGGTGGGCACCGCGCTCGCCACGCCGGCCCTGTCGCAGCAGCGCCCGCGCCGCCCGGATGCCGAGCCGGCGCGCCCGTCGGCCGAGGCCGAGGCCCGCGCCGCCGAAAGCCGCAACGTGACCGCGCTGCCGGCCACCGCCGCCAATGCCGGCGTGGTGCGTTCGGTTGTGGTGCGCGGCACGGAACGGCTGGAGCCGGAAACGGTGCGTTCCTATCTCAACCTCGCCATTGGCGACCGTTATGACCGTGATGCGCTCGATACCGCGCTCAAGGCGCTTTACGCCTCCGAACTCTTTGCCGATGCCACCATCCGCGACGACAATGGCGCCCTGATCGTCGAGGTGAAGGAAAATCCGGTGATCAACCGGATCATCGTCGAAGGCGCCAAGCGGGTAAAGGAGGAGAAGATCCGCGAGGAAATCCGCCTCGCGCCGCGTCAGATCTTCACCCGCTCCAAGGCGCGCGCCGATCTGGCGCGCATCCTGGAACTGTATCGCCGTGGCGGCCGCTTTGCCGCCAGTGTCGAACCCAAGATCATCCAGCTCGAACAGAACCGCGTCGACGTGGTGTTCGAGATCAACGAGGGCGCCAAGTCCAAGATCCGCCAGATCAACATCCTGGGCAACAGCAAGTTCAAGGAAGGCGAGATCCGGAAGCAGATGGCGTCGAAGCAGGCGCGGGCCTGGCGCTTCTTCACCTCCAACGACACCTATGATCCCGATCGCCTGGCCTATGACCAGCAGAAGCTGCGGCAATTCTATCTGACGCAGGGCTATGCCGATTTCCGCGTGTCGTCGGTGGTCGCCGAGCTGACGCCCGACAAGAAGGACTTCATCGTCACCTATGTCGTGGAAGAGGGGGAGCGCTACAAGTTCGGCAAGGTCGATCTGGTCAGCCAGCTGCGCGACGTGAAGGCCAGCGAATTCAAGTCGATCATCCGCATCAACGAGGGTGATTGGTATGACGCGCAAAAGATCGAGAACACGGTCGAGACGCTGACCGAAACGGCCGGTCTTCTGGGCTATGCCTTTGCCGATGTGCGCCCGCAGTTCGAGCGCAACAAAGACGATCTGAAGATGAACATCACCTTCCAGATCGCGGAAGTGCCCCGCGTCTATGTGGAGCGGGTGGCCATCAACGGCAACACCATCACGCAGGACAATGTGATCCGGCGCGAATTCCGCCTGGTCGAAGGCGATGCCTTCAACTCCATCAAGGTGAAGCGCACCAAGGACCGTCTGCTCGGCCTCGGCTATTTCCAGGAAAAGCTGGACATCGAGCAGAAGCCCGGCAGCACGCCTGACCGGATCATCCTGGAAACCAACGTGCAGGAACGCCCGACCGGCGAACTGCAGCTGTCGGCCGGTTTTTCCAGCATCGAACGCTTCATCTTCTCGGCCAGCGTGCGCCAGCGCAACTTCCGTGGCCGTGGCCAGGAAATCCGCCTGTCGGGCAATATCTCCAGCTTCGCGCGATCGGTGGAGGCCGGCTTCACCGAGCCTTATCTGGCCGGGCGCAACCTGGCGCTGGGCTTTGACGTGTTCCGCCGCGATTTCCGCTCGTTCCGCTTCACCGGCAATAACACACGAGACACCACCTATACCCAGGTGTCCACCGGCTTCCAGGTCCGCACCGGCTTCTCGATCACCGAATTCTGGGCGGCGTCGCTGCGCTATGGCCTCAGCCGCGAGGAAATCGGCCTGGATCAGGCGACCTTCTTCACCAACGGCGTCTGCGATCCGCTGCGCGCCGGCCGCTTCCTGTGCGAACAGCTGGGCAACCGCACGGTGTCGACCATCGGCTACTCGCTGATTTTCAACAGCCTGAACAACATCCGCCTGCCCAGCCAGGGCCAGCGCTTCACCTTCAGCCAGGATCTGTCGGGCGTGCCGGTGGGCATCAAGTTCCTGCAGACCCGCGCCAATTATGATTATTTCACCCCGCTGTTCGGCTCGGGCTTCGTGCTGAACCTGGGCGCGGAAGGCGGCTATGTCACCGGCTATTCCGGGCAGGACGTGATCCTGACCAACCGCTTCTTCCTGGGCCAGCCGCAGTTCCGTGGCTTCAACATCCGTGGTGTCGGCCCGCGCGTGCTGCGCCGGCCGCTCAACCTGGATGGCACGGTGGTGGCGGATCGTCGCCAGGCGCTGGACGATGCACTGGGTGGCCGCGCCTATTATCTGGCCCGCGCCGAAATCCGCATCCCCATCGGCTCGGCCGGATCGGAACTCGGCCTGCGGCCGTCGATCTTTGCTGATGTTGGCGCGCTGTGGAGCCTGCGCGCGCCGACGCTCACCTGCCAGAACGGGCCCACGGTGGCGGCACCGCGCGTGGCCGGCCAGGTGGCGCCCTGTCTGGCCACCGATGGCATCTCCTCGGGCTTTGTCGAGGAATATCTGGGGAATACGCCGAAGCCGCGCGTTTCGGTCGGTATCGGGGTCAACTGGAATTCGCCGTTCGGGCCGTTCCGGTTCGACCTTGCCAAGGCACTCGTCACCCAGCCGGGCGACGACCCGCAATTGTTCCAATTCAACGTAGGGACCGCATTCTGATGAAGAAGACCTTGATTGCGCTGGCGCTGGCCAGTGTTGCCGTTCCGGCCGCCGCCCAGCAGCTGCCCGCCGCCGTGATCGTGCTGGTGGACCAGAACGAGATGATCGAGACCTCGGCCGCCGCCAAGGCCGCCGCTGTCGAGCTGAAGCCCAAGGCCGATGCCCTGCAGGCCCGCCTGAACACGCTGCGCACCAGCCTGACCGCCGAGGAAAAGACCCTGCGTGAAACCCAGCCGCAGCAGGGCGCCGCGCCGGCCACCATCCAGGCCTGGCAGGCCAAGGTGCAGGATTTCCAGAACCGCCAGCAGCAGGCCGAACAGGAAGTGCAGCGCCGCAACCAGGAAATCGAAGCGTCGCGCCAGTGGATCGTCAAGCAGATCATCGATGCCGCCCAGCCGATCATCGGCCAGATCATGCGCGAACGCGGCGCCACCATCGCCCTGGATGAGCGCGTGACCATCCAGCACACCCCGGCTGTCGACATCACCGCCGATGTGCTGGCCCGCCTGGACAAGGCACTGCCCAAGGTGTCGATCACCCCGCCGGCCGCGCCGGCTGCGCCCGCCGCCCCGGCCCCGGCGGCTGCCCCGCCGCGCAAGTGATGGGCACCGAAGCTGCCACCGCCAGCACCGCCGACGTTCTGGCGGTGATGTCGCTGTTGCCGCACCGGTTCCCGATGCTGCTGGTTGACCGGGTGATCGACATGATCCCCGGTCAATCGGCCACGGGCATCAAGGCGGTAACGATCAACGAACCGTTTTTCGCCGGCCATTTTCCGGCCCGCCCGATCATGCCGGGCGTGCTGATCGTGGAGGCGCTGGCGCAGACCGCCGGCGTGCTGGCCATCCACACCGCCCGGGCCAAAGACCCGGATGCGGGGGACAAGCTCGTCTATTTCATGGCGATCGAGAACGCCAAGTTCCGCACTCCCGTGGAGCCGGGCTGCCTGCTGCACTTGAAGGTGGAGGTGGTGCAGGACCGTGGCCGCATTGCCAAGTTCAGCGGCCGGGCCGAAATCGATGGCAAGTTGGCGGCCGAAGCCAGCTTCACCGCGATGATCGCCGATCCGCCGGCCTGATGGGCCGGACGGCCACTTGCGGGGGGCGCCAGCGCTCCCCACATTGGCGAGGAAAGGACCGGACCCGATGATCGCGCTTGTTGTTGCCTCCATCCTGTCGGCCAGCCAATTCGCAGCCAGCGTGGCGGCGCATAGCCCGCGTGCCGCCGTGCAGCAGCTGGTGGCCGGTGGTGACTGGCCGCGCGTGATGGCCGGGATCAGGGGCGGTGCGGCCGACTGGATCGCGCTGGCGCCCGAACTTGCCGCTGGCGCCGATGCGGCCCATGGCGCGGAATTGACCGCCGCGCTGGCCGGGGCCCTGCCACGCGCGCCGGCCGAGGTGCTGGCCGTGGTGGATGTGCGCCGTGGCCCGGTGCTGGGGGTTCAGGCCGTGTGCGGTGCGCCGGCGGCGGTGGCGGCGGCAGCCGATGTGCGAGAGGCGCTGGACCTGCTGCCCGATGTGGCGGCGGTGGGCCGGACCAAGGCACTGTGCCTCAAGGAACTGGCGCAGGCGGCGTCGCGCTGAGCGCTTTCGGCGCCGGCTTTGGGGCTTTGGCGGCCCACAGGCAGGCGCCGGCGATGATGGCAGCGCCGGCCAATGTGCTGGCGGCCACCGCCTCGTCAAACAGCAGCCAGCCGAACAGCGCCGCCCAGGGCAGGGCGCTATATTCCATCACCGCCGAAACCTGCACTTCGAGGTGGACATAGCCGCGTGCCATCAGCTGCACGCCGATGTTGCCGGCAAGGCCGGTTGCCATCATCCAGGCCAGATCGGTCCACCCCGGCACGGCGGCCGCGGTGATCGCGACGGGGGACAGCCACAGCATTGGCACCACGGCGGCAATCAGGGTGATGACGGTGGCACCATCGGCCGCTGCGCGCGACCGCATGATGACCGCCGATGCGGCATAGAGGATGGCGGCGCCCACGGCGGCCAGCGCGGCCAGCAAGGACGTGCCAGACAATTGCGGCATGCCGCCCACCGTGACCAGCACCCCGGCAAAGCCCATGGCACCGGCCGCGACATAGCGCGGCTGCACCGGTTCACCCAGATAGAGCCGTGCCATGAACGGCCCCACCAGCGGGCCGACGAAGGTGAGGGTGAGCACCAGCGCCAGCGGCAGCTGGGTGATCGACCAGAAGAAGGCCAGGGCCATCACCGCCAGCAAGGACCCGCGCACCACATTGGGTTTCAGCCCGCCCGGTGCCACCCAGGGCCGGCCCTGCCATTGCCACACGGCGAGCGCGATGATGCTGCCACTGGCATAGCGGCCGAAGGTGGCGAGCGGCGCGCCATGGCGCAGGGCCAGCCATTTCATCAGCGCATCCAGCACGCACAGCGCGCCAATCCCCGCCAGCACGAGGATGATGGCCGAAAGGCGCGAAGGGGGCTGGCCAGACATGGCGGCCAGCCTTACCGGCCGCTGGCGGGGCCGTCTACCGTCCCAGGCGGCGGATCAGGCTGGCGGCGAGATAGAGGCGCGACGGCACCGCTTCGAGATAGACATATTCGGCATCGGTGGTGTGATAGCCGGCACCCGGCAGGCCCAGCGCCTCCAGCACCGGCACGCCGGCCAGGGCGGCAAAGGCGGCATCGGTGCCGCCACCGGTGCGCGGCATCAGCTTCAGCTTGCGGCCCAGCCGGGCATAGGTGGCCTGGGCTTCCTCGATCAGGGCCATGCTGGCCGGCGTGACGTTGAACGGCGGCCGGTTCAGCCGCACCTCGTAATTGACCACGGCACCGGGTTGGGACGGCGCGGCCAGCCGCTGGCCCAGCGCCCGCTTGAAGGGTTCGAATTCGGCCATGTCGATGATGCGCAGATCACCGATCAGCGTCACGCTGTCGGGGATGATGTTGCGCACACCGCGATCCTGGTTCACCACCGTCCAGTTGAAGCGCAGCTTGCCGGGGCCCTGATCCAGATCACGGGTGGCGTTGATGATGTTCGCCGCTTCGGCCAGCGCGTTGATGCCGCTTTCGGGCGCGGCGCCGGCATGGGCGGATTTGCCCTTGATGGTGACGATCACCGTGTTGGTGCCCGATGTGCCGTTGGTCATGGCTTCGGGATAGCCGGTGGGTTCAAAGCTGAGCACCGCCGACTTTCCCTTGGACAATTCGGTGATGATCGGGCCGGAACCAAGCGAGCCGCGTTCCTCATCCGTGTTGATGGCCACGGTCAGCTCGGCATAATCCCGGGGGCTGAGCAGCGTGAGGGTGTGGAGGATCAGCGCCACGCCGCCCTTGTCATCCGCCACGCCGGGGCCATAGGCGAGCGTCCCCTGCGGGCTGCCGACCAGCTTGAACGGGGCCCGGGCCAGCGCGCCGCGCTGATACACCGTGTCCATGTGGGCGATCAGCAGGATCTTGCCCTGGCCCTTGCCCTGCCAGCGCGCGACGATGATGTCGCCCAGCGCCTCGCCCATCGGCTTGACCCGCTCGGTCTTGCCGCCCAGCGCCGCCAGCCGGGCTTCGAGCAACGTGCCCATGGCGGCCAGGCCTTCGGCATCGCCGCTGCCGGTTTCGATTTCGACGAGCTGCTGCAAGGTCTTGGTGAGGGCAGGGGCTTCGGCCGTCGCGGCCTTGAGCAGGGCGGCATCCGGCTTGGGCGGTGCCGCCCAGGCTGATGTGGCGATCAGGGCCGCAAGGGCCGCCAATGCTCTTTTCATTCGTTTCTCCCCACAGGCAGGATAACCGGCTTGGGGCGAATGTCATCCCATGAAATGCTGCGACAGATCGGCTTGCGTGTTGATGTTGGGGAGCGGGCCGAGATCGACGGCGCTGGCGCCGGTTGTGGCCACCCATTGCTGCACGCGGCGGCCGCCGGTGGCGAGAAACTGGTCAAGATCGGCAGCCAGCGTGACCGGCCACAGGCCGATCAGCGGCTGGCCCTGCGCGTGAGCCGGGGCCTGGCCCAGCCGGTCAAGCCAGTCCGCCGGCAGGCCGGGGCAATCGACCGGCAGGCTGGCGACCGCACTGAAACCAAGAAGGGCAGCATGGTGCAGGGCGGCGTTGAGGCCGGCCAGCGGGCCCAGATCAGGCCCCGGTCGGTCGGGCAGGGATGGCAGGCCGGGCCAATCCCGCCCCGCCACGGCCAGCGCATCGCAGCCGGCCAGCGCCGCCAGCGCATGGGCGATCAGCGGCCGGCCATCGAGCATTGCCAGCGCCTTGTCGCTGCCAAAGCGGCGCGACTGCCCGCCGGCGAGGACAACGCCGAGCCGGCTCACTTCGTCTCTTCGAATAGCTCCCGCCCGATCAGGTAGCGGCGGATTTCGCTGGTGCCGGCGCCGATTTCATAGAGCTTGGCATCGCGCAGCAGGCGGCCGGTGGGATATTCGTTGATATAGCCGTTGCCGCCGAGGCACTGGATCGCCTCCAGCGCCATCCAGGTCGCCTTTTCGGCCGAATAGAGGATGCAGCCGGCTGAATCCTTGCGCGTGGTCTCGCCGCGGTCGCAGGCCTGGGCGACGGCATAGCTGTAGGCGCGTGCGGTGGAGAGGGCGACATACATGTCGGCCAGCTTGCCCTGCATCAGCTGGAACTGGCCGATCGGCTGGCCGAACTGCTGGCGCTCGTGCACATAAGGCACCACCACATCCATGCAGGCCTGCATGATGCCGAGGGGGCCGCCGCTCAGCACCACCCGTTCATAATCAAGGCCGCTCATCAGCACGCGGGCGCCATTGCCCACCCCGCCCAGCACATTCTCGGCCGGCACGGCGCAATCCTCGAACACCAGCTCGCAGGTGTCAGACCCGCGCATGCCCAGCTTGTCGAGCTTTTGCGCGGTGGAAAAGCCCTTCATGCCCTTTTCGATCAGGAAGGCGGTGACGCCGCGCGGGCCGGCGGCCGGATCGGTCTTGGCATAGACCACCAGGGTTTTGGCGTGCGGGCCGTTGGTGATCCACATCTTGTTGCCGTTGAGCACATAGTCGCTATTGCCCTGCTGGTCGGCGCGCAGCTTCATGCCAATGACGTCGCTGCCGGCGCCGGGTTCGGACATGGCAAGGCTGCCGACATGTTCGCCGCTGATCAGGCCGGGCAGATAACGCGCCTTCTGTTCGGCCGTGCCCCAGCGGGCGATCTGGTTGATGCACAAATTGGTGTGGGCGCCGTATGACAAGCCGACACTGGCCGAGGCGCGCGACAATTCCTCCACCACCACCACATGGGCGAGATAGCCCAGCCCGGCGCCGCCATCGGCTTCCGGCACGGTGATGCCGTGCAGGCCCAGTTCGCCCAGCTTGGGCCACAGATCGCGCGGGAACATGTTGCTGGCATCGATTTCGGCCGCGCGCGGGGCGATTTCGGCGGCGGCAAAGGCGCGCACCGTGTCGCGCAGCATTTCGATGGTGTCGCCGTGGTCGAAGCGAAGCTGGGTGAGCATCCCAAGGATTCCTTGTCTGATTTGCTGCCGTTCTAGGCCGGGTGGGCAGGAGCGGGAAGGGGGTATTGCCAAAATCCGGAACTGCGCGTTGACAGCATGAATCGTTGCGTATACATAACGATTCGTGATGACGAACAACGACGCCTCGAGCCTGCACAACCGCCTCGCCCTGTTCCGGGCCGAAGCCGGGCTGAGCCGCGAGGATCTGGCAAGCCAAGTGGGCGTGAACCCGCAGACCATCGGTTTCCTGGAGCGTGGCCAATATGGCCCCAGCCTGGAACTGGGGCTGAAACTGGCGCGCGTGTTCGGCGTGCCGGTGGAAATGTTGTTCAGCCTGGAACCCTTTGCCCCGCTGGCGGCCAGCCTGGCCGCGCCGCGTATCATGGAAGGAGGCCGCTGATGGCCACAACCCAAGTGCCGCGACTGTCCACGCGCAAGGCGCGCTGGTTCAGCATCGCGCTCGCCCTGCTGTTTCCGGTTGCGCAGATCGGCCTGATCATCCGCCCCTGGCCGCTGTCACCGATGGCTGAAGTGGCATTTGCAGTGATCTTTCTCGTTGCCATGGCGTTGGGGCTTGCCGTGATGATCGGCACGCCCGGCTGGCGGCGGGAAGCCAAGGGCGCACTTGATGAGCGCGAGGCCATCGAAACGGCCAGAGCCCTGTCGCTCAGTTATCGCATCATGGGCCTGCTGCTGATGGCCTTCACGCTTTGGTATGGCCTGGCCACGCGCGGCAACAGCCTTGGCCTGCCCGAACCCGGCACGATGCTAGTGGTGCTGTTGCTGATCAACATGCTGTGGCTGCAGTTGATCTTGCCGTCAGCGATTCTGGCCTGGAACACGCCCGTTGATGAAGAGGATTGAGCGATGGGAAGGACGATGACCATGGCCCCCAAGGCCCCGCTGAAACTGAGTCTGCGCACCGCGCGCCTGTTGTCGGTCGCCGTCCTGGGCGGCATCGGCATCGGCTATCTGGGCGGTGCCATCACCGCCGATGCCGAAGGCACCACCCCGATCGGGTTCGTGTTCGTGCGGCTGATCGGGCTGTTCAGTGCCGTTGCGCTGTTCATCGATGGGCGCGGGCAGTTGACCCAATCCAGCGGCCATGCTGGACGAGCGTGAACGCCAGTTGCGCGACAAGGCCTATGTGGCGACCCACCAGATCATGGTGACCGGCCTGTTCGGCTTCCTCATCTGGTCGATCATTGCAAAGTTCGTCGATGGCTGGATGCCGGGGCAGGGGCAGGCGCTCGATCTGCTCTCGGGGTTCGCGATCAGTGCGATGGCGCTGCCCGGCATCATCCTGGCCTGGCGCGAACAGCCTGCCGATGCGGAGGATGAGGCATGAGCCAGATAATGCTGATGGTGGCCATGCTGGTGCTGGGGGTGGCCGCGTCGCCAAGCCAGACACCGGAAACCCCATGCTGATCTTTGCGCTGGCGGTGCTGGGCGTGGCACCGCGCCTGATCAAACCCTGAGCTTCCTGGCCGGAAGGGCCCGGACCGGCATGAGCCCCGCCGGTTCGGGCCAACCCGTGTCAGGCGCTGGCCACCAGCTGCACGCGCCGGCTTTCGACAATGCGGCCAAGGGCGGCGAGCGGCTGGCCATCGGGTTGCACCGGGCGGTGGGCGGCGCGGATGGCCTCGAATGCGGCGCGCACGCCCTCATAACCGGCCGGCGTGCGATAGCCGACAATCATCACCACATCCCAGCTGGCGCCATCGGCCGGATCGGCGCGGTACAACCGGGCATGGGCAAACAGGCCCTGCGCCACCGCCAGCCGGTCCATCACCAGCCAATTCGCCTCCAGAAAGCGCAGCAGCGGGGCCGGATCGGCGGTGCTGGCCTTGAGGAAGGTCCATTCCTCCACCGCCACGCCGGCCGGCACGGCGATGGCCGGGGCGGCAAGGCCGAGCGCCAGCGCCGTCAGCAGCCCGCGCCGGTCAGGCGTCACGCAAACTCCACCAGCATCATGCCATCGGCGACCTGATCGCCGGTGGCGACGTGCACGGCCTTGATGGTGCCGGCGGTGCGTGCCGTCAGCCGATGCTCCATCTTCATCGCTTCCAGCACCAGCAGCCGGTCACCTTCGGCCACGGCCTGGCCCGGCGTCACGTCAACGCTGAGCACACGGCCGGGCATTGGCGCCATCAACTGGGCGTGGCCGGCGCCGGCTTCGGCCTTTTTCGGCGGCATGGTCGCGATGCTCCAGCTCTGGCCCGCCAACCGCACCTCCACGCTGCCGGCCTGGGGGACCATCGTCGCGGGCAGCAACGTGCCGCCCATGTCGATCATCAGGCCATTGGGCCCGGTGCGGCGGGCGCTGACTTCGCCAACGCCGGGAAGGCCGCCGATGCGCCAGCGATCCTGGCCGACGCTGCGCAGGCTGACCGCGTGGGCGTCGCCTTGCCACGACAGCATCACCGTCTGTTCCCGCGCCAGGTTGAGGCGGATCGGCAGGGCAGCAAACAGGCTGGCGGGCGCCGCGCCGCTGGGCAGGCCCAGGCCGAGCGCGGCGGCCAGCAGCGCCGGGGCCGGGCAGGCGGCGGGCGGCGACAGGCTGGCCATGTGGCGGGCGATGAAGCCGGTATCCACCTCGCCGGCGCGGAAGGCCGGATGGTCGGCCAGCCGGGCGAGGAAGGCGCGATTGGATTTCAGGCCATCAACGATGGTCGCATCCAGCGCGCCGACCAGCCGGTCGATGGCCTCGCCGCGGCTGGCGCCATGGGCGATCACCTTGGCGATCATCGGATCATAATCAAGGCCGATGCGGCTGCCCTGTTCCACGCCGGTATCGATGCGGACGCCGGCCCCGGCGCCAAAGGCCAGGCGGTGGATGGTGCCGGTCGATGGCAGGAAGCCGCCATCCGGATCCTCGGCATAAAGCCGGGCCTCCATCGCCCAGCCGGTCACGCTCAGCTCGTCCTGGCGCTTGGGCAGCGGTTCGCCGCGCGCGACGCGGATCTGCCATTCCACCAGGTCCTCGCCGGTGATGCATTCGGTGACGGGATGCTCCACCTGCAGGCGGGTGTTCATCTCCATGAAGTAGAAGGCGGGATCGCCGGCTTCGTCCAGCGTGTCGAGATCGAGGATGAATTCCACCGTGCCTGCACCCTGATAGCCGATGGCATGGGCGGCGGTCACGGCGGCGATGCCCAGCGTGTGGCGCAACCGGTCTGACAGGCCGGGGGCGGGGGCTTCCTCGATCACCTTCTGGTGGCGGCGCTGCAGCGAGCAGTCGCGTTCAAACAGGTGGACGGCATTGCCATGGGCATCGGCAAACAGCTGCACCTCGACATGGCGCGGGCGCTGGATCAGCTTTTCCAGCATCACCGCCGGATTGCCAAAGGCGGTTTCGCCCTCGCGCTGGGCAGCCATCAGCGCATCCTGGAATTCTTCCGGCGCATGGACGGCGCGCATGCCCTTGCCGCCGCCGCCGGCCACCGCCTTGATCAGCAGCGGGAAGCCCACACCCTCAGCCGCCTTCTGCAGCCGCACCAGGCTCTGGTCTGTGCCCTGATAGCCTGGCGTGATCGGCACGCCGGCCTTCTTCATGGCGGCCTTGGCGGTGTCTTTCAGGGCCATCACCCGCATGGCGCTTTCCGGCGGGCCGATGAAGATGAGGCCGGCCTTTTTCAATGCCTTGGCAAATTCGGCATTCTCGCTGAGGAAGCCATAGCCGGGGTGGATGGCATCGGCGCCGGTGCGCCTGGCCGCCGCGATGATGGCATCAATGTCGAGATAGGGCCGGTCGCCGGCCAGTGGCACGGCCTGGCCGGCCTCGCGCACGAAGGGCGCATCGGCATCGGCGGCGCTGTGCACGGCCACGGTGGCGAGCCCCAAGCGGTGGGCGGTGCGGATGATGCGGCAGGCAATTTCGCCGCGATTGGCGATCAGGATCTTGTGCATCGTTTCACTCTTCAGCCCCTCTCCCGTTCGGGGAGAGGGTGGGCCCCGCCGCACAGCGGTGGGAGGGTGAGGGGTTATTTCGGCGGGCAGCCCTTGGGATCGGCGGTCCAGCCGAAGGTCGTCAGCAGCCATTTGCCGTCGATCTTGCTCCAGCCAAAACTGTCCACCCCGCAATGGATGCGCTTGCCATCGATATCCAGCGTGTAGGGTGCCCAGACATGGGCATAATCGCGGGTGACGAGGATTTTCGACTTCACGATCCGCTCGTCAAACACGCGCGGCGGGGCGTTGCGGAAATTGTCGAACAGGGCCTGGCGGGTGAGCACGCTGTATTTCGAGCCGCCTTCGGGCGGGAAGCGCAGGATCTGGATGACAAGCTGCGGATGCGTCATCGCCTCGGCCGCATTGGCATCGCCCTTGTTGAGCGCGGCCATGAAGGCGTTGGTGGCGGCCATCACCTCGGCCTTGGGATTGGCGGCGGCGGGGGCTGCCAGCAGCAGTGCGATCAGGCCGGCGCGCATCATTCGATCACCCATGATGGTTTTCCCTTGCTCAAGAAGGCGTTGATGCCCTCGCGGCCTTCAGCGACAGTGCGGCGGGCGGCGATGCGGCGGGCGGTGTCGGCGCGCAGTTCGTCGCTGATGGCCTGGCCGGCAAAGTCCAGCGCCAGCCGCTTGGCATCAGCAACCGCCCCGGGGGCGGCCTGACCGATGTGGGTGAGCCAGTGCGCCACCACGGCCTCGGCGGCATCGGCATCGATGGCGACTTCGTCCACCAAACCAAGTGATTGCGCGGTTGCGGCATCAAAGGCCTCGGCGGTGAGGAACCAGCGCCGGGCGCGCGCGCCGATCTTCGCCATCACGAAGGGCGAGATGGTGGCCGGGGTGAGGCCCAGCCGCACTTCAGACAGGCGGAACTGGGTGCCATCCACCGCCACCGCCATGTCGGCACAGGCAACCAGCCCAACGCCGCCGCCCGTGACATGGCCGTGGGCGACAACGATCACCGGCTTCGGGCAATCATTGATGGCGGCCAGCATGTCCGAAAGCCGCGTGGCGTCGGCTTCATTCTCGGCAGCGCTCCAGCCGGCCGCCGCGCGCATCCAGTCGAGATCGGCGCCGGCGGAGAAGCTCTTGCCGGCGCCGCTCAGTACGATGGCGCGCACCTCATTCGCCTGGCCCAGCCGGGTGAAGCCTTCCGTGAGCGCGGCGATCAGATCGGCGTTGAAGGCGTTATGCCGCTCCGGCCGGTTGAGGGTGAGGCGGGCGGTGCCATAATCGTCAAGGCTTTCGTCAAGCATGGGCCGCCTCACATCCGGAAGGTGCCGAAGCGGGTTTCCGGCACCGGCTGCTGCAGCGACGCCGCGAGGGACAGCGCCACCACGGCGCGCGTGTCTTCCGGCGCGATGATGCCATCGTCCCACAGCCGGGCGCTGGCGTAATAGGGATGTCCCTGGCGCTCATATTGGGCGCGGATTGGCGCCTTGAACGCCTCTTCCTCCGCGGCCGACTTGAAGCCGCCGCCCTTCACCGTGGCCAGCACGCTCGCCGCCTGTTCGCCGCCCATCACGCTGATCCGCGCATTGGGCCACATCCACAGGAAGCGTGGGGAATAGGCCCGGCCGCACATGCCATAATTGCCGGCGCCAAAGCTGCCGCCGGTCACCACGGTGATCTTGGGCACGGCGGCACAGGCAACCGCCGTCACCAGCTTGGCGCCATGCTTGGCGATGCCTTCATTCTCAAAGCGGCGGCCAACCATGAAGCCGCTGATATTCTGCAGGAACAAGAGGGGCGTGCGGCGCTGGCAGGCCAGTTCGATGAAATGCGCGCCCTTCTGGGCGCTTTCGCTGAACAGGATGCCGTTGTTGGCGATGATGCCGACGGGATAGCCCTCGATATCGGCAAAGCCGGTGACCAGCGTCTCGCCATAGCGCGGCTTGAATTCGTGCAGTTCCGATCCGTCGACCAGCCGGGCGATGATCTCGCGCACGTCCACCGGCACCCGCGTGTCGATGGGGGCGAGCGCGTTCAGCTCGGCGGCGTCGAACAGCGGCGGCCGGCTGGGGCCGCGCACCACGGCGGGCGCGGCCGGCACGGTGGCGATGATGCGCCGGGCAATCGCAATGGCATCCTGGTCATTTTCGGCGAGATGATCGGCCACGCCCGAAAGCCGCGTGTGCACATCGCCGCCGCCCAGCTCCTCGGCGGTCACCTCCTCGCCGGTGGCGGCCTTCACCAGGGGCGGCCCGCCTAAGAAGATGGTGCCCTGGTTCTTCACGATGATCGATTCATCCGCCATCGCCGGCACATAGGCGCCGCCGGCGGTGCAGCTGCCCATCACCACCGCCACCTGCGGGATGCCGGCCGCGCTCATGGTGGCCTGGTTGAAGAAGATGCGGCCGAAATGGTCGCGATCGGGGAACACCTCATCCTGCCGGGGCAGATTGGCGCCGCCAGAATCGACCAGATAGAGGCAGGGCAGGCCGTTTTGCGCGGCGATTTCCTGGGCGCGCAGATGTTTTTTCACGGTGAGCGGATAATAGCTGCCGCCCTTCACCGTGGCATCATTGGCGACGATCACGCACAGCCGGCCTTCGACCTGGCCCACCCCGGCGATCAGGCCGGCGGCGGGCACATCCTCGCCATAGACATCATGGGCGGCGAACTGGCCGATCTCGAGGAACGCAGTGTGGGGGTCGAGCAGCGCCTCCACCCGCTGGCGCGGCAGCAGCTTGCCGCGTGCCACATGTTTTTCCCGCGCCGCCTGCGGCCCGCCCAGCGCGATGCGGGCGGCCTTTTCGCGCAGGTCGCTGAGCAGATCCGCCATGGCGCTGGCGGTGGACTTGGCGGAGGGGGGCAGGGGTTTACCAATGGCGGGCATTGTTGCGGTATAGGCGGCCCCGCGCCAGTCGCCAAGTGGCGCAGCCACCCCAAAGCGAACCTGGCGCAGCCACCGCAAAGCGAACCTGGCGCAGGTGCGTGGAACAGTTGCAAAGCTGGGGACAAGCCGCTATGCGGCGCGTTCAGTTTTCCAAGGGCCGGTCGGAACCGGTCCGCAATGAAGGAAGCCCATCATGAAGTCCGGCGTTCATCCCGATTATCACACCATCACCGTCAAGATGACGGACGGCACCACCTATCAGACCCGTTCGACCTGGGGCAAGGATGGCGACGTGATGAACCTGGAAATCGATCCGACCAGCCACCCGGCGTGGACCGGCGGCACCGGCCGCCTGATGGATGCCGGCGGCCAGGTGGCGCGCTTCAACAAGCGTTTCGCCAGCTTTGGTCTGGGCAAGAAATAAGCCTGGCTGTCAGGCTGAAGCGGTGAGGGCGGTCCTTGTGGGCCGCCCTTTTCCGTTGGGTCCTCCCCAAACTTGTTTGGGGAGGTGCCTAGCAAGGCGGGGCGGAGGGGCTGGTGGGGCAAGCGCCCCTCCGTCAGCCTTCGGCTGCCACCTCCCCAAACTTGTTTGGGAAGGATTATCCCGTCACCATCGCTTTCGCTGCCGCATAATCCGCCTTGCCGTTGGGCGCGCGTGGCACTTTCTTGACGATGTGCACCGTCTTCGGCGCCTTGTAGGCGGCAAGCTGCTGGCGGACATGGGTGCGCAACGTTTCGGCGTCCACGGGGGCATGGGCCTCCACCACCGCGGTCACCGCCTGGCCCCATTTCTCATCGGGCAGGCCGAACACCAGCGCGTCGTCGATGGCGGGATGGGTTTTCAGCGCCTCTTCCACCTCTTCGGGGAAGATCTTCTCGCCGCCGCTGTTGATGCATTGGCTGCCGCGACCGAGCAGGGTGAAGCTGCCATCGGCTTCGATGATGGCGAAATCGCCGGGGATGGAATAGCGTTTGCCGTCGATTTCGGGGAAGGTGGCGGCGGTTTTCACCGGATCCTTCCAATACCCGCGCGGGATCAGGCCGCCGCGCGCGATGCGGCCCATGGTGCCGGCGGGCACGGGCTTCATGTCATCCCCGATGATCAGCGTGTTGCCATCGGCCATGAACTTGGTCGGGGCGCCGGCATTGTCCTTCGTCTGCGCCGCCGCGCCCAGCCCCAGGCCTTCGGAGGAGCCCAGGCTGTCAACGATCATCAGATTGGGGGCGTGGCTGAGCAGGCCGGCCTTCACCTCGGGGCTCCACATGGTGCCGGACGAGATCATGATCTCCACCGTCCTGATGCTGCCGATGCCGGCATCCAGCGCCTTCAGGATCGGCCGGGCAAAGGCATCGCCGACGATGACGACATAATCGCACGCTTCGCGTGCGCAGGTGGTGGTGGCCTCCCCGGGATCGAAATTGGCGCCGGCCAGGGTGACGAGCGTGCCGCCGCGGCACAGCGTGCCCAGCGCGATGATCAGGCCGGTGCCGTGCATCAGCGGCGGCAGGATCAGCGCGCGGCGGCGGCCGGTGCCGGTTTTCAGATCGTTGATCAGCGCAGCCACGTCATGCGTGACTGCCAGGTCAATGCCAGGGTTCATCAGGCCCCACAGCGCCGCCTGATCCCACATCACCCCCTTGGGCAGGCCGGTGGTGCCGCCGGTGTAGATGAACAGCATGTCATCGCCGCGATGATCCTGGGCGGGCAGGGCGTGGCCGGCGCTGGCGGTGGTCTCGAAATCATGGGCGAAATCCGGCGTCTCGCCGCCCAGCTGGATCCACACTTTGGTGGGCAGGCGGTGGCGGATGCTGGCGACCAGAGCTGCAAACTCCGCATCATAGAAGCACACGGCGGCATCGCTGTTGTCGAGGATGTAGAACAGCTCCTCGCCGGTGTAGCGATAATTGACATTCACGTGGACGAGCCGGGCGCGCAGGCAGGCGACCAGGCTTTCCGCATATTCGGCGCTGTTGCGCATCAAGATGGCGCAGCGATCGCCGGCGACCGCGCCACCGGCCAGCATGGCGGCGGCCAGACTGGCCGAGCGGGTGGCGAGCTCGCCCCAGCTGCGGCGGGTCTGCCCGTGGATCAGCGCCGGCTGGGCCGGATCAACCATCGCCACCACCGTTTCGATGATGGCGCCAAAGCTCAGGTCGTGCGGCATGTCTCAATCTCCCCGGCCGCCACTTTATGGCCGGAGCGGGGGTTGGAAAGCCTGCACTTGTTGGGGGTTGGCCGGTTCAGCCTTCGGGCTGCAGCAGCTTGTGCAGATGCACGACGACATATTTCATCGTCGCATCATCCACCGTGCGTTGCGCATTGGCGCGCCAGGCGGCTTCGGCCTTGGCATAATCGGGAAAGATGCCAACAACATGAAGATCATCGGGGTTGGTGAACTCCAGCCCCTGGGGATCGGCCACACGGCCACCGAAAACGAGATGCAGCTTGCTCATGGCGCGGCGTCTAGCCGCAGTTGGGCTCAAGCGCCAGTGGCGCTTTGCGCATACTCGGCCTGCAGGCGTTGCATGGTCGCGGCAAACCAGGCTTCGAATTCGGGGCCATCCCAGGCGCGGTGGTTGCCTTGCGCGTAGCATTCGGCGTTGCGCATGTAGAATTCGGCGTTGATGCGGTTGGGCAGGCGATTGTCGCGGGTGGCGATCACCTTGGCCGGGCTGCCGACGATGATGCTGTTGTCGGGCGCTTCGAACCGGTCCTTGCAATAGGCGTGCTGGCCAACGATGGAGCCAGCGCCCACCCTGGCCCCGTTATACACGGTGGCATTGATGCCGATCAGGCAATGATCCCCCACCTGGCAGCCGTGCAGCGTCACATGATGGGTGACGCTGGTATAGGCGCCGACGATCACCGGTTTGCCTGGATCGGTGTGGATCATCACGAAATCCTGGATATTGGCGCCTGCGTGGATGTCGACATGGGCGGTCTCGGCCCGGATCACCGCGTTGCACCAGATGCTGGCACGCGGACCCACTGTCACCTTGCCATAAATCTGCGCCGAAGGATGGACGAAGGCGGTGGGGTGGATATCGATCATTGTTTCTGCACAGCCAGTGATTTCGCGTTGGCACTCTTCATGAACGTCACCAGCGCGTCAAAGCCATTCTTGCCAACATAGGCGGTGAAATCGGCTTCCTGGGTCAGCGCGAGGTTGACGCCCGCAACGATCAGGTTGTTGACCTGTCGCTTGCCGCCGTCGCTCTTCACCTGCCAGATCGTATCCACCGGCTGGGCGCCGGGGCGGGTGACGCGGGTATAAACCTCGGTGTAGGGCCCGCGGCCCACCGTGCGCTGCACCATCACCTTGGCATCGGCATAATCATACAGCCTGTCGGCATAGGCGTTGAGCACGAATTCCGGGAAGGCAGCGCGATAGGCCTCCAGCTGGGCCGGCGTCACCGTGGCGCGCTGGCGGCGGATCAGGCGCATGCCGATATCATCCAGCGCGACATTCTGGGTGAGAAGCTCACGGAACTTCGCCCGGGCCGCCGGCTTGCTCAGCGACTTGTCGCGCAGCACGGCAAAGCCGCTGTTCACCAGATTTTCGATGAACGGCCGCGCCGCCGGATCGCCGGGGTTGGCGGCCGTTGCCGCGCCGACCTGGGCAGTGGCTGGCGTGAAGGGCAGGGCGGTGGCCAGCAGCAGGGCGGCCAGAGTGAATGCAGGCTTGATCATGACCGGGGCAGTGCCAGAGCGCGGCTGAACAACAGCTTAGCGGCTGGTGATGCGGCGGGCGAGCGCGCCGAGGCTGCGCTTTTCGGCGGTGCTGGTGGGGAAGAGCATGGCCAGCGCCGCGCCGGCCGCGACACCGGCCAGGATCGCCACCACTGGATTTTCCTTGACCAGTTCGCGGGCATCGACGCCTGCCGAGGAGGCCGCCACCAGCGCCTCGTCCTCATAATCGGTATAGCCTTCGATATCGCGGTCGATGTCGAGCTCGGCCTTGGAAATGCGGTTCCCGGCATAGAGCGCCAGGCCGACGGCGGCGACTGCAGCGGCGGTGACATAGGGGTGCGCCTTCACGGTGGCGCCGGCATCACGGGCCAGGCCCAGCCCGCGCGTCTTCACCGTTTCCAGCGCCTCGTCGACCAGTTGGCGCGGCGCCAGACGGTCAGTCAGTTCGTTCACCTCTTCGGCCAGGGCGGCACCGGCATCATCGGCGGCGCGGGCCAGATCCTCGATGGTGGCGTCACTCGGCATGGGTCTTGTCCTTCGGTTTGGCAGCTAAGCGGTCAATCTGCGCCTGCAATGTGGTCATCGCGCGCGTCGGTGCAAGCGAAACCCCGTCCAGTCGCGACAAGGCGCCCTGTGCAAGCGCCAGAGCCGCAACACCGGCCAGCGCCGCCACCACCAGCGCGGCGGCCCAGGGCGGCAGCAGGGTGGCAAGGCCCAGCACGGCGGCCACCAGCAGCAGCACCAGCGCCGTCAACCCCAGCGCCAACGCCGCCAACAGGGCCAGCAGCGGCCCGCGCAGCTGCCCGGCGTTGGCCTTCAGCTCGGCCGCTGTCAGCTTCAGCAACGACTGCACCAGCGTCAGCAGCCCGGCCACCAGGTGCCGCGCCTGCGCCGCGATGGAGGGCTGGCCGCGCGCCATCAGTCCCGCGCGGCCTTCAGCATGCGGCCGGCCAGGAAGCCGACGGCAATCGCCACCGCCAAGGCGGCAGCCGGTTGGGCCTGCACCAGGGCGCGGCCATCGTCCACCAGTTCCTCCACCGATTTTTCCGACAGCGCATCAGCAATCTGATCGATGCTGCCGCTGGCCTGGGCCACGAAGCCGGCCACTGGCTGGGCGGCTTCGGGCAGATTGTCGGTCAACAGATCGGCCAGATCCTTGAGGCCGCGCACCTGGCCAACCAGCGCGTCGCGGGCATCTTCCACCATGGCAACCAGCCGCTTGCGGGCAAAATCGATCAGGCTGTCAAAGCCGCCAGCGGCCGGCGTCGCAATGCCTTCATCGCCGTCATAATCCCCGGCGTCGATGGGGATGGGCGCGGCTCTGGGGTCAATTGGCTGCATGGCCATGGTCATTTGCCTCACACATGTGCTTGCCCGCACAACATTCGCCTTCTATCTGGCCAATCACGCGCGCCGGCGCAAGGCTGGCCGCACCGGAAAAACCCTGTCGCCACGAGGCCAAAGCCATGACTGCGATCATCGATATCCACGCCCGCGAAATCCTGGACAGCCGCGGCAACCCCACGGTCGAGGTGGACGTGGTGCTGGAAGATGGCAGCACCGGCCGCGCCGCCGTGCCGTCGGGCGCCTCCACCGGTGCCCATGAGGCGGTAGAACTGCGCGATGGCGACAAGGCGCGCTATCTGGGCAAGGGCGTCTTGAAGGCCGTCGCTGCGGTGAACGGCGAGATTTACGACGCGCTGTCGGGCATGGAGGCCGAGGAACAGGGCGCCATCGATGCCGCGATGATCGAGCTTGATGGCACGCCGAACAAGAGCCGGCTGGGCGCCAACGCCATCCTGGGCGTGAGCCTTGCCGTCGCCAAGGCCGCCGCCGATGCGCGCGGCCTGCCGCTGCACCGCTATGTCGGCGGGGTTTCGGCGCGGCTGCTGCCCGTGCCGATGATGAACATCGTCAACGGCGGCGCCCATGCCGACAATCCGATCGACGTGCAGGAATTCATGGTGATGCCGGTCGGCGCCGGTTCCATCGCCGAAGCCGTGCGCTGGGGCGCGGAAATCTTCCACACCCTTAAGGCCGAGCTGAAGGCCCATGGCCACAACACCGCCGTGGGTGATGAGGGCGGCTTTGCCCCCAATCTGAACGGCACCCGCGCCGCGCTGGATTTCGTGATGGCGGCCATTGAAAAGGCCGGCTTCACCCCCGGCGGCAACGTGATGCTGGCGCTGGACGCCGCCGCCACGGAGTTTTTCAAGGATGGCGCCTATCATCTGCACGGCGAGGGCCTGACCCTGTCACCGGCCGCCATGGCCGATTATTGGGCCGCCCTGTGCGGCGATTATCCCATCCTCTCGATCGAGGACGGGATGAGCGAGGACGACATGGACGGCTGGAAGATCCTGACCGACAAGCTGGGCGGCAGCGTCCAGCTGGTTGGCGATGATCTGTTCGTCACCAACCCGGCGCGGCTGGGGCAGGGGATCAAGGATGGCCTGGCCAATGCCCTGCTGGTCAAGGTCAACCAGATCGGCACGCTGTCGGAAACGCTGGCAGCCGTCGATCTCGCGCACCGCAACCGCTATCGCAGCGTGATGTCGCACCGTTCGGGCGAGACCGAGGATGCCACCATCGCCGATCTCGCGGTCGCTTGCGGCTGCGGCCAGATCAAGACCGGCAGCCTCGCCCGCTCCGACCGGTTGGCCAAGTACAACCAGCTGATCCGCATTGAGGAAGAGCTGGGCAGCGACGCCGTCTACGCTGGCACCTCGGTTCTGCGCTGACCGCCAAGACCCTCCCCAAACTTGTTTGGGGAGCTGGCAGCCGAAGGCTGACGGAGGGGCTAGTGCCACAAACGCCCCTCCGCCTCGCGTTGCTCGGCACCTCCCCAAACAAGTTTGGGGAGGATCGGGTTGCTCCGCCGGCCCAGCCCCTCTATCCCTTTGGCTGTGCGCCGCATCCTGTTGATCCTGTGCCTGTTCTGGGCCGCTCCCCTGTGGGCGGCGCGGATCACGGCCGTTGAAAGCCAGCCCGGCCGGGTGACCATCACCGCCGATGGCCCGCTGCCGGCGGCGCAGGCCTTTGCGCTCGCCGATCCGTTTCGGCTTGTGGTGGATTTCGTCGGCGTGGTTGACCCAGCGCTCACCGCGCCCGGCACCAACAGCGTCGCCGGCCTGCGGATGGCCATGTTCGCCCCCGGCACCGCTCGGCTGGTGATCGATCTGAAGGCGCCGGTCATCATCCGGGAGGCGCGGGCCACCGGCAACCAAGTGGTGCTGATCCTTGATCGCAGCACGCCCCAATTGTTCGCCGCCATGGTGGCGCGGGGCCGCAAGCCCTTGCCACTGCTGCGCAGCGACGGGCCGCCACCGCCGCCGACCTTGCCCGATGCCGGGTTCCAGCTGCCATCCGATTTCGGCAAGCCGGCCACCGCCGCTGAACCGCCAGCGCCCGAAGCACCGCCGGCCGAGGCCGCCAAACCCCCGCCGCCCAAACGCGAGGCGGTTGCCATCATCGCTCGGCCCGGCGGCGTCAAATCCCGCACCGGTGGCAAGCCGCTGGTGGTCATCGATGCCGGCCACGGTGGCAAGGATGTTGGCGCCATTTCGGTGGATGGCGGCTATGAGAAGGATGTGACGCTGAGCATCGCCCGCGAAACCGCCCGCATCCTGCGCGAAAGCGGCAAGGTGCGCGTGAAGCTGACGCGGGACACCGACATCTTCATTCCGCTGGGCGGCCGGGTGCGCATCGCCCGCGATGCCCGCGCCGATCTGTTCATTTCCATCCATGCCGACAGCGCGCCGAACGACCAGGCCAGGGGCGCATCTGTCTACACCCTCTCGGCCGTGGCCAGCGATGCCATCGCCGAACGGCTGGCGGCGCGCGAAAACAAGGCGGACATCATCGGCGGCGTCAACCTGGGGGTGGAGGCGCCGGAGGTCGGCGAAATCATGGTCGATCTCGTCCGCCGCGCCACCGGCAATGTCTCGGTGCAATTTGCCGACACGCTGCAAGACGCGCTGGAAGAGCAGGACATCAATTTCCGCGGCGAATTCCACCATTTCGCCGCCTTTGCCGTGCTGAAGGCGCCCGATGTGCCGTCGGTTCTGCTGGAAACCGGCTATGTCACCAACCGGCAGGATGCCGAACGGCTGTTTTCCGATGCCGGGCGCCGCCAGGTGGCCAGGGGCGTTGCCCGCGCCATTGAACGCCACCTCACTGGCAAATGAGCCGCTGGCCCGCTATCGCTTTTGCCGTGAGCCGTCGCCGCCTTCTGTTGCTGATCCTGTTGCCGCTGCTGCTGGCCGGCGGCTTCTATTGGCAGGCAACCAAGGGCCTGCCATCCGAAAGCGATTTGGCCGCCTTCAGTCCGGCGCTGCCATCGATGGTGCGCGACGTGAATGGCGAGATCGTCACCAGCTACACCCGCGAGCGCCGCATCTTCGTGCCCTATGCCGAACTGCCGCCGCGCCTGGTCCAGGCCTATATCTCGGCCGAGGACAAGACCTTCTTCGAACATGGCGGCATCGACTGGCTGGGCATTGCCTCGGCTGTGGTCACCAACATCGAATCGGTCTTCACCGATCGCCCGCCGGTTGGCGCCTCCACCATCACCCAGCAGGTGGCGAAAAGCCTGGTTGGCAACGAGGTGTCGTTGTGGCGCAAGATCAGGGAGGCGATCCTTGCCCGCCGGCTGGAATCGGCGCTGACGAAACAGGAGATCCTCGAGATTTACCTCAACCAGATCTTCCTCGGCCGCAACGCTTATGGGGTGGAGGCCGCGGCCCAGGCCTATTTCGGCAAATCGGTGGACCGGCTTGATCTGGCGGAAATGGCCTATCTCGCCATCCTGCCCAAGGCACCCTCCACCTATGATCCCATCCGCCGGCGGGACCGCGCGCTCGCCCGGCGCGATTATGTGCTGCGCCAGATGGCGGCCAATGGCTACATCAGCGAGGCTGAGCGCGCCGCCGCCGCCGCCATGCCGCTGGCGGCCATCCCCAACCGCGCACTGCCCCGCCCGCGCGACGATTATTTCATCGAGGAGGTGCGACGGACCCTGATCGCCCGCTTTGGCGAGGCGCAGGAGAACGGCCCCAACAGCGTCTATGGCGGCGGTCTGTGGGTCCGCACCTCGCTCGATCCCGTCATGCAGGCGGCGGCCGAACAGGCGATGCGCGACGGCATGACCCGCTATGAGGCGAACCGCCCATGGCGTGGCCCCATCGCGCGGATTGAATTGGGCGCCATCGACTCTGGGGCTTGGCCCGGCCGCTTGTCGGGCACGCTGGTGCCCTTGGGCTATCCCAACTGGGCCAAGGCCGTGGTGCTGGCCAAATCCGGGCTGGACGCCCGGATCGGCTTCACCGACGGCAGCAGCGGCACGCTGCCCGGCCGGCTGGCGGCGCGGCCATTCAAGGCATCGGGCCGCTCCGCCGCGCAGGTGCTGCGCCCCGGCGATGTGATTGCCGTCGCCCGCACCCCAGCCGGGTGGGCGCTGCGGCAGCCGCCGGAAATTTCGGGCGGCTTCGTGGCGGAGGAGGTGGCCTCGGGCCGCATCCGCGCCATGGTCGGCGGCTTTGATGCCCGTGCCCAGGCCTTCAACCGCGCCACCCAGGCCAACCGCCAGCCCGGCTCCACCTTCAAGCCGATCGTCTATGCCACCGCGATGGACAATGGCTTCACCCCGGCCAGCATCGTCGTCGATGGCCCCTATTGCGTGTTCCAGACCAAGCTGTTGGGCACGAAATGCTTCAAGAATTTCAACAATCTGCGCAGCGCCGGCCCGCAGACGCTGCGCTGGGGCCTCGAACAGTCACGCAACCTGATGACGGTGCGCGTCGCGGATGCGACCGGCATGGAACGGATCGTGGCGCAGGCCAAGGCGCTGGGCATCGGTGAGTATCAGCCGGTGCTCTCCATCGCGCTGGGCGCCGGCGAGACCACGGTGATGAAGCTTACCAACGCCTATGCCCAGATTTTCAATGATGGCCGCCGGCTGGAACCAGGCCTGATCGACTATGTCCAGGATCGCAGCGGCAAGGTCATCTGGCGGCGTGACAATCGCGGCTGCCCCGGCTGCAACGCACCCGATTGGAACGGCGGGCCGATGCCGCGCCCGCAGGGCCGGGTCGTCCAGGTGATGGACCCGCGCACCGCCTATCAGATCGTGCATGTGATGGAAGGTGTGATCCAGCGCGGCACCGGCACCGTGCTGGCCAGCCTCAATCGTCCATTGGCGGGCAAGACCGGCACCACCAACGGCCCCAATGATGTGTGGTTCGTCGGGGGCACGCCGGACATCGTGGCCGGGCTTTATCTTGGCTATGACCAGCCACGCAGTCTTGGCAGCTATGCGCAAGGTGGCACCACGGCAGCGCCGATCTGGCGGCAATGGGGGCAGGTGGCGCTCAAGGATTGGCCTGCGCTGCCATTCGCGATTCCGGCCGGGGTACGCATGGTCCGCATCGACCGCCGTTCGGGCAAGCGCGTGTTCGGCGTGTGGCCTGATCCCGGCCCGCGCCCCGCTGTGATCTGGGAAGCCTTCAAGCCCGACAGCGAGCCCAGGCGCATCAACCGCGCCCAGGATGTGCTGGAACGGCGCAGCGGCGGCCGCGTGCGATCGGATGCGGAGTTTCTGGAAGCCGAAGGCGGGATTTACTGACGCGGCATCTTGCCAGCGGCTCAGGCCGGCCCTATCCGCACCGCCATGAGAGCCGAAGCCGAAAACACTGCCCTCCAAATCAAGCAGGCGCTGGACCTGCTGAGGAGGTCTCTTTGACTGGGATCGCGCCCTACGCCGTCTCGATGAACTGAACGCGCGGGTTGAAGACCCAAAGCTGTGGGACAATCCCAAGGCTGCGCAGGCGCTGATGACCGAGCGCCGCCGGCTGGACGAGGCCATCACCGCGACGCGTGAGATTGAACGCGACCTCGCTGACACCTGCGAGCTCATCGAACTTGCCGAAATGGAAGGCGATGAGGCCATGGCCGAAGACGGCGTGGCGGCGCTGAAGGCGCTGGCGAGCAAGGCCGAGAAGGACAAGGTTGCCGCCCTGTTGTCGGGCGAGGCGGACAACAACGACACCTATATCGAAATCAACAGCGGCGCCGGTGGCACCGAAAGCCAGGACTGGGCGAGCATGCTGCTGCGCATGTACCAGCGCTGGGCGGAAAAGCATGGCTACAAGGTCGAGCTGATCGATTTCAACTCGGGCGAAACCGCCGGCATCAAGAACGCCACCATATTGGTGAAGGGCACCCAGGCCTATGGCTGGGCCAAGACCGAAAGCGGCGTGCACCGGCTTGTGCGCATCAGCCCCTATGACAGCGCGGCGCGCCGGCACACCAGCTTTGCCAGCGTCTGGGTCTATCCCCAGGTGGATGACGAGATCGAGATCGAGATCAAGGAATCCGATCTGAAGATCGACACCTATCGCGCCTCGGGCGCCGGCGGCCAGCATGTGAACACCACCGATTCGGCCATCCGCATCACCCATGTGCCCACCGGCGTGATCGTCGCCTGCCAGAACGAGCGCAGCCAGCACAAGAACCGCGCCACCGCGATGAAGATGCTGAAGGCCCGGCTTTACGAGCGCGAACTCGCCATCCGCGAGGCCGAAGCCGCCAAGACCGAGGCCAGCAAGACCGATATCGGCTGGGGCCACCAGATCCGCTCCTATGTGCTGCAGCCCTATCAGCTGGTGAAGGATCTGCGCACCGGCGTCACCTCCACCAGCCCGTCCGACGTGCTGGATGGCGATGTCGATCCCTTCATGGCCGCGGCGCTGTCGCAGCGTGTGACGGGCGAAGCAGTTGACGTGGAGGATGTGGACTGATCGTCAGCACCGCAACCGGATCATGGTTTCGGCGCAGACATAATCCCATTCCTCGCTGGCGCGCAGCCGGGCCAGCATGACGTCGAACGCCGCTTCGGCGACTTCGTCAAACTCGAACCAGGTGATGAAATCGAACGGCTCGCCCAGATCGCGGCCGTGATAGAGCGTGCGCGCCACCTCGGGCAGAACGCTCATGCCGATGCGCATGTGGCGCGACCGGGCATAGATGGCCAGCCGTTGATCCTGCGCCATGCCCCACCAGGCCGCGCATTTGGACATGGGGATCAGCACGGCGCAGCGGTCGCCCCGGTCCGACGGGGCGGCGTGACCGCTCAGCTCCCGCTGCTCCTGTTGGCTGGTATAGCGCAGGTTGCTGTTCACGCCGCGCGCCTGCCAGCGGGCGCCGGCCGGCGCCGTGGCGGCCGGCGTGATCGCGAGCCGGGCAAATTTGGGAATGGCGGGGCCGTTCAATGTCTGGTGTGACAGCACGGACCAGGCGCCGAGATCGCCGCCGCTGAACACCGTGGGGGATGCGGGCTGTTGCATGGCCCGTCATTCGCCGCCCCGGCCGCTGTGGTTACGCGAACTGCGCCATGTAGCGCGACAGGCCAGCGTCGAGATCGGCGATCAGATCGGCCGGATCCTCAAGCCCGATCGACAGCCGCACGATGGGGCCGGGCAGGGGTGTGGTCGTCGCAGTACGTATGCGGTCCAGCTCCACGGGGAGCACCAGCGATTCATAGCCGCCCCAGGAAAAACCAATGCCGAAATGCTGCAGTCCGTCGATCAGCGCGGCGGTGTGCGGCCGGCTGCCCTGTTTGAGCACCATGGCGAACAGACCGGTGGCGCCGGAAAAATCCCGTTTGAACAGCGCATGATCGGGATGGGAGGGCAGGGCGGGGTGCCAGACTCGGTCCACCGCCGGATGGCCTTCCAGCCAGCGCGCCACCGCCAGTGCCGAGGCTTCGTGCCGCTCCAGCCGCAGGGCGAGCGTGCGCAGGCCGCGCAGCGCCAGCGTGCAATCATCGGCGGACACGAAATGGCCCAGCCGGTAGGTGGCGGCCTTCAGCCTTGGCCACAGCGCGGCATTGGCGGTGGCGCTGCCCATCATCACATCGCTGTGCCCGCCAACATATTTGGTCAGCGCCTGGATGCTGATGTCCACCCCCAGGCTGAGCGGCTGCAGGCGCAAGGGCGTGGCCCATGTGTTGTCGATCAACGTGGTGATGCCGCGCGCCCCTGCCACCTGGGTGATGGCCGGCAAGTCCTGCACCTCGAAACTCAGGGAACCGGGCGATTCCAGCAGGATGGCACGCGTCTGTTCAGAGACGATCTCAGCGATGCCCGCGCCGCAGCGCGGATCGAAATAGCGGGTGGTGATGCCCAGGGGGCTGAGCAGATGATCGGCAAAGGTCCGGCTCGGCTCATAGGCGCTGTCGGTGATCAACAACTCGTCACCAGCCTTCAGGCAGGCGAGCAGGCTGGTGGTGATGGCAGCGACGCCCGATGGGAACAGCTTGGTGCCGGCCGCGCCGGGCTCCAGCCCGGTCAGCGCGTCTTCCAGCGCCCAATGGCTCTGGGTGCCGCGCCGGCCATAATAAAGCCCAGCATCGGGATCGCGGATGGCGCGGTCCAGATCAGCCAGATTTTCGAACAGGATGGTCGATGCCCGCGCCACCGGCACGTTGACCATGTCGACGGCATGGTCACGCCCGGCCTGGGCCAGCTGCGTGCCGATGCCCAGCCCCGACAAGTCAGCGCGCGGCGGCCGGCGCTGCGTCACGCGCCCATCACGACCGGGTTGTGCGGGTTGGTGCCCCACTCGCTCCAACTGCCGTCATACACCGCCACATCGGTCTTGCCGTTCAGCGCGGCGCCAAAGGCCAGCACCGGGGCGGTGATGCCCGAACCGCAGGTGGCCACCAGCGGCTTGCCCAGGTCGATGCCGGCGGCATCAAACAGCGCCTTGATCTCGGCCGCGGGCTTGTAGGTGCCATCATCATTGAACAGCGCGGCATAGGGGATGTTCTTCGAGCCCGGGATATGGCCGGGGCGCACGCCGGGGCGCGGATCGGCTTCGGCACCGGTGAAGCGCGCGGCGGAGCGGGCGTCCACCACCTGCTCGGCCTTGGTGCGCAGATTGTCGGTCATCTGCGCGGCATCACGCACCAGCTTCTTGTCGGCCCACACGGTGAAATGGCGGTGGCGCACGATCGGCTTGCCGCTTTCCACCGGCCGGCCTTCGGCCTGCCACTTGCCAAAGCCGCCATCCAGGATCGCCACCTCATGCGCGCCAAACAGGTGCAGCATCCACCACACGCGCGCGGCCGAACGGATCGGGCTGTTGTCATACACCACGATGCGGCTGCCATCGCCCAAGCCCAGCGCCTGGCAGCGCGAGGCGAATTTCTCGGCCGGCGGCAGCATGGTGGGCAGGGGGCTCGACGTGTCCGACACCTCCTCGATATCGAAGAACACCGCGCCCGGAATATGGGCGGCTTCGAATTCGGCGCGGGCGTTGCGGCCGTGGGCCGGCAGGAACAGGGTGGCGTCGATGATCCGCAGATCAGACTTGACCATCTCTGCGGCAAGCCATTCAGTGGACACCAGAAGGTTCATGCGGTTACTCCCCGAGGATCATTGTCCGGACCGATATAGAGGCGTGACATAATTGCGCAGGCAGCGCATGTCACCCCCAATGTCGGGCCCGGGCATGGCTTTGTTACAGCTTGGAGAGATTAAGTGGTCGACGTGTTGCATTTGGGCCAGACAAGCGCCCTGCCGGCCAGCCCGGAAGCGGCGGTGCTGGATTATCCGCCCAACCCGCGGCCCGGTGCGATGTTCCTGGTGCGCTTCACCTGCCCGGAGTTCACGTCGCTGTGCCCGGTCACCGGTGCGCCCGATTTCGCGCACATCGTGATTGACTATGTGCCCGATCAAACCATTGTTGAATCAAAGGCGTTGAAGCTGTTCCTCGGATCGTTCCGCAACCATGCCGGCTTCCACGAGGATGTGACCGTGGGCATCGGCCAACGGCTGGTGGCCGAAATGCAGCCCCGATGGCTGCGCATCGGCGGCTATTGGTATCCGCGCGGCGGCATTCCGATCGATGTGTTCTGGCAATCAGGCCCGGTGCCCGATGGCTTGTGGCTGCCGGACCAGGGCGTGCCGACCTATCGCGGGCGCGGCTGACACGGGAAGAGGGGGGACCATCATGCTGATTCGCACCATCACCGCCGCGCTGTTGCTGGCCGGAAGCGCTGCGGCGCAATCCGCTGATCAACGCCTGAAAGCGGTTTATGATGCCGAATGGCAATGGCGCCTGGCGCAGACCGGCCAGGTGCAGGATGGGCTGGACACGAGGCAGGGCCCGCGCCTGCCCTGTGTGACGCCGGCCTGCCAGGCGGGGCGGCTGCGCTATTGGCAGGGCGTGCTCGATCAGCTGGCCGCCATTCCCGATGCCGATCTTTCGCGCGCCGAACGGCTGAACAAGGCCGTCCTGCAGGAGTCGCTGCGCGCCGAGGTGGTGGGCCTGAAGTGGCGCAATTATGAAATGCCGATCAACAGCGATGTGAACGTGTGGAATTATTTGCCCGCACAGGCGCCGTTCCGCACGGCACAGGAATATCGCGACTATATCAGCCGCATGCGCGACATCCCGCGCTGGTTTGACGAGAATATCGCCAACATGCGCGCCGGCATGAAGCGCGGCTTCACCCCGCCGGCCGTCACGCTGAAGGGCCGGGACCAGACGCTGGAAAAACAGATCAAGCCAGGCAGCGAAAGCCCATTCTATGCGCCGTTCGCACTGATGCCGGCCACCATAACGGCTGCCGAACAGGCGCAGCTGCGCGCCGAGGCCCAGACGGTCATTGATGGCATCGTCAACCCGGCGCAGACGAAGATGCTGGCCTTCCTGCGCAGCGACTATCTGCCCGGCGCCCGCACCACCACGGCGGCGCGCGATCTGCCCGATGGCACCGCCTGGTACCGCGATCAGGTGAAGGAATTCACCACCACCGATCTGACGCCCGAAGCCATCCACCAGATCGGCCTGAAGGAAGTCGCACGCATTGATGCCGATCTGCGCGCCGCCATGGTGCAATCGGGGTTCAAGGGCGAATACAAGGATTTCCTGGTCTTTCTTCGCACCGATCCGCAATTCTATGCCCGCACGCCCGATGAGCTGCTTGGCTTTTCCGCCTATGTCATCAAGCGGATGGACGGCAAGCTGAACCAGATTTTCACCACCCTGCCGCGCTATCGCTTCACCCTGCGCCCCGTGCCCGATGCCATCGCCCCCACCTACACCTCCGGGCGCGGCGGGCTCGATGCCTGTTACATGAACACCTATGATCTGAAATCGCGGCCGCTGTTCATGCTCACCGCGCTCACCCTGCATGAATGTGTGCCCGGCCACAGCCACCAGGGCGCCATGGCGCTGGAGGCGCCGGCGGCGCCGCCATTCCGCCGCCAGACCTATTTTTCCGGCTATGGCGAGGGCTGGGGGCTCTACACCGAGTTTCTGGGCAAGGAACTCGGCATGTACCGCAATGCCTATGAGGAGTTTGGCCGCGCCAGCTTTGAAAACTGGCGCGCCAGCCGGCTGGTGGTCGATACCGGCCTGCACCTGATGGGCTGGAGCCGGGATCAGGCCATCGCCTATCTCGAAGAGCATACCGCGCTGGCCCGCCACGATATCGAGATCGAGGTGGACCGCTACATCAGCTGGCCCGGCCAGGCGCTGGCCTACAAGCTGGGCGAGATGAGCATCCGCAAGCTGCGCGGCGAGGCAGAGGTGGCGCTGGGCAGCGGCTTTGACATCCGCCGCTTCCACGACACACTGCTCGGCCTCGGCTCGGTGCCGCTGCCGGTGATGGAGGCGGAAATGCGCGCCTGGGTGGCGGCGGAGCGCAGCCGGGCCGGGCGCTGATGGCTTAGGGAATCCCCGTCAGCTTGTGCGTCTGCAGGCTCAGCCGCCATTGCGGGTGGGCCAGGCAATAGGCAATGGCGGCCTGGATATTTTCGGCCTGGGCCGGGCCGTCCATCGGCTGCAGGAAGAAATGCTGGAAATCCATGTGCGCGAAGCGGTCGGGCATCGCCTTGGCCTGCGGAAACACCAGCTTCAGCTCGCTGCCAGCGGTCAGCACCAGCGGCGCATCGGCCTTGGGCGACACGCAGATCCAGTCAATGCCGGGTGGCGGCACTTGTGTGCCATTCGTTTCGATGGCGATTTCGAACCCGCGTGCGTGCAGGGCTGCCACCAGCGGCGCATCCAGCTGCAACAGCGGTTCGCCGCCAGTGCACACGACCAGCCGGTGCGCGGCTGTCTCCCCCCAGCAGGCGGCCACGGCATCGGCCAGCGCCTCAGGCGCGGCAAATTTGCCGCCACCCGGCCCATCGGTGCCAACGAAATCCGTGTCGCAGAAGGTGCACACGGCCGTGGCGCGATCCTGTTCGCGGCCGGACCACAGGTTGCAGCCGGCAAAGCGCAGGAACACCGCCCGCCGGCCGGTTTGCGCGCCTTCACCCTGCAAGGTGAGGAACAATTCCTTCACGGCGTACATCAGAGCGCCGGGTCCGCCATCCCGGCTTCGGCAAAGCCCTTGGCGCGCAGCCGGCAGCTGTCACACAGGCCGCAGGGCCGGCCGTCCGGCGTCGGGTCATAGCAGGACCAGGTCAATTCGAGCGGCGCGCCGGCTGTCTGACCGGCCGCGATGATCCCGGCCTTGTCCAGCGTCATCAGCGGAGTATGGACTCGGAAGCGTTCGCCCTCCACCCCGGCCTTGGTGGCGCTGTTGGCCATGGTTTCAAACGCCGCGATGAATTCGGGCCGGCAATCGGGATAGCCGGAATAGTCCAGCGCATTCACCCCGATGAACAGATCCCGCGCGCCCGCCGCTTCCGCCCAGCCCAGCGCGACCGACAGGAAGATGGTGTTGCGCGCCGGCACATAAGTGACCGGGATGCCGGGCTCCACGCCGCCTTTGGGCACATCGATATCGGCGGTCAGCGCCGATCCGCCAAAGCCGGTGAGATCCAGCGGCAACACGATATGCCGCTCGGCGCCCAGCGCCTTCGCCACGCGCGCGGCATGCTCCAGCTCGATGCGGTGGCGCTGGTTGTAATCGATGGTCAGCGCCAGGATTCGCCAGCCTTGCGCCCGTGTAATGGCGGCCACCGTGGTGGAGTCCAGCCCGCCCGAAAGCAGGACGACAGCAAGGCGGTTGGAGGCGTTCATTGCGGCGCTCTATAGCCAAGCTTGCCCTGTTCGCAAACCAGCCGGCAAATCTTGACGAACTGTCCTGTGATAGTATAACACTGTTGCAGTGCCTGCGGAGATGGGCATGCAAACGGGGGTCTGCAAACATGAAACTTCGCACGTTGGGTGCAGTAGCGGCCTTGTTGACAGCCATGCCGGCTGCCGCACTGGATGTGATTGCCAGCTTCACGCCGACCATGACCAACACCGGCAATTTCGCGCCGGTCACGGCCGTTTTGACCGGCCTGGTCGAGGGCATCAACCTTGGCAGCAACATCGGGTTTTCCGTCACGGCGTCGCCAATCGCGGGCACCCTTGGCGGCGGTTACACCGCCGGCAACAGCGATTTCGGCACCTTTGGTGACGACACTGTAGCGCTGATCGTCACGGGTGGTGTCGTGACCATGGCCGATTTCTATTGGCGCCGCGGCTCCACCTCTTTCACCATCAGCAAGAACGCGTTCTCGATCCCGCAGATTGAGGACGACGTCACCTTCGAATATGCCGAAAGCCGGGATCTGGACACGTTCGAGCCCATCCCGACCAGCTTCACCGCCGTTGGTGGCCCGGCAGTGCCGGAACCGGCCAGCTGGGCGATGCTGATTGCCGGCTTCGGCCTGGTGGGCGCCGTCCAGCGCCGGCGCGCCGCCGCGTTGGGCTGAACATCATCATGCCGGGTGGGGCCTCCACCCGGCAGACGTTCAGGCCGCGATACCGAACACCCGGCTGCAGAATTGGCAGTCGACGCTGATCAGCCCCTTGTCGTCGCGCATCTCGGCGCGTTCGGCTTCGGGAAAGCGCATCAGCACGTCGCGGATATGCGCCGCCGAACAGCGGCAGCCCTTCACCGGGGTGGGGCCCGGCACCACGCGCACCTGCTCTTCGTGGAACAGCCGCCACAACAGTGCCTCGGCCGAAAGCTCGGCGTCGGTCAATTCCTCCACTGATGTGGTGGCGGCCAGCGCCTCGATATGGCTCCAGTCCGGATGCTGTTCGCCAGCGTCCAGCCGCTCGCCGCCGATCTCGGCGCGGGCGAGATGCTGCACCATCAGGCCGCCGGCCAGCCAGCCAGTCGCGGCACTGCCGGCGACGCCGACGCGCATCAGGGTGGGCAATTGCTCCGATTGGCTGAACCAGGTTTCCAGCGCCTCGCCCAGCGTCGCGCCCTCCAGCGGCACGATGCCCTGCCAGCGTTCATCCGACACCGCCTGGTCAACCGTGATGGCAAGATAGCCGCTGCCGAACAGATTGGGCAGGCTCATGCCTTCGGTTACAACGGCTTCCGGGTCGTGCTTCACATAGCCGCGCAGCTCGCCGGCCCGCCAGTCACAGGCCAGCAACTCGACAATCCCGCCCTTGGCCTGCGCCTGCAGCGTCACCTGGCCATCGTCCTGCTTCATCGCCGCGCCAACCAGCGCGGTGAGCGTCAGGGCTTCGGCCAACAGGCGAATCAGCGGTTCCGGATAGGGATGGGCGGCCAGGATCGCGTTCAGCGTTGCATCCAGCCGCACCACCTGGCCGCGCGCGTTGCGCGCCGGCACCATGAAGCCCAGCGAACGATCGGCCGCGGGGGCAAGGCCTTCGGTCACCATCAGATGCGGCCCAGACACCAGAGCAGGATGGCCTTTTGCACGTGCAGGCGGTTTTCCGCCTCGTCCCACACGGCAGAGGCCGCGCCGTCCATCACGCTGTCCGTCACCTCGTCATTGCGGTGGGCGGGCAGGCAGTGGAGGAAGATCGCGCCGGGGGCAGCCTTTGCCATCAGCGCATCATTCACCTGGAACGGCTTGCAGGCGGCCATCTTTTCCTTGCTGTCGGCCTGGCCCATCGACACCCAGGTGTCGGTCACCACCACCTCGGCATCTTCCACCGCGGCTTCGGCATTGTGCACCAGATCGATGCAGCCGCCGCGCGCGCAGGCGGTGGCCATCACGCCCGAATCCGGCTCCAGACCGTGCGGCACACCCACCTTCAGATCGAATTTCAGCAGGCTGCTGGCCTCGATCAGCGAGTTGGTCATGTTGTTGCCATCGCCAACATAAGCCCAGGTGGAGCCCGTCACCGGGCGGCCGGCGCGCTCTTCAAAGGTCATGATGTCGGCCATCACCTGGCAGGGGTGCGACAGATCGGTGAGGCCATTGATCACCGGAATGCCGGCATGTTCGGCCAGCTGCTCCAGCTTCTCGTGGCGGTTGGTGCGCAGCATCAGCGCATCGACCATGCGGCTCAGCACCCTGGCGGTGTCCGCGATGGTCTCGCCGCGGCCCAGCTGCATCTCGCCGGCGCTCGACACGATGGTGGTGGCGCCCAGCTGGCGGGCGGCCATGTCGAAGGAAAAGCGGGTGCGCGTGCTGGGTTTTTCAAAGATCATGCCCAGCACATGCCCGGCCAGCGGCGCATCGTCGTCCACCCGGCCCTTGGGCCAGCCGGCGCGCGCCGCCTTGCGCCGGTGCGCTTCATCAAGGATCGCCCGCAGGCCGGCGGGGGTGGCAGTGGCCAGATCGAGGAAATGCGGCATTTTTCAAAGTTCCTCCCCTTCCGCGTGGCGGATGGGGCCGGGGGGGTGGGAAATTCGGGGCAAGCGGCTGGTGCCCACCCCCATCCCCTCCCGCGAGCGGGAGGGGAGCGAGTTGGGTCAGGCGGCCACCGCCGGCTGATAGCTGCGCGCCGCTTCGGACAGGCGCTCCACGCATTCGCGGATCTGCTTCTCGCCAATGGTCAGCGGTGGCAGCAGGCGCATCACATTGTCACCGGCGGCCACGGCCAATATGCCATGGCTGCGGGCGTGGCCAACAAAGGCGCGGCTGTCGCTCTTCAGCTTCAGGCCCAGCATTAGGCCATGGCCCCGCACGCTTTCGAACAGCGTATCGTGATTGGGGATCATCTGTTCCAGCGCCTGGGTCAACCGGGCGCCCATCTCGCGCACCTGCAGCAGAAAATCCGGTTCGGTCACGATATCGAGCACCGCTTCGCAGGCCGCCATCGCCAGCGGATTGCCGCCATAGGTGCTGCCATGGGTGCCAACCACCATGCCGGCGGCGGCCTTTTCGGTGGCCAGGCAGGCGCCGACCGGGAAGCCGCCGCCAATGCCCTTGGCAATCGCCATGATGTCGGGCGTCACGCCATACATCTCGTGGGCAAACAGATGGCCGGTGCGGGCGACGCCGCACTGCACCTCATCAAGGATCAGCAGCAGGCCATGCTTGTCGGCCAGCGCACGCAGGCCCTGCAGAAATTCCGGGCTGGCCGGGCGGATGCCGCCTTCGCCCTGGATCGGCTCCACCATGAAGGCGCCCACCGTGTCGTCGATGGCGGCTTCGGCGGCGGCGAGATCGTCGAACGGCACCACCTTGAACCAGTCCGGCAGCGGCTCGAAGCCCTTGCGCAGCTTTTCCTGATCGGTCGCCGAAATGGTCGCCAGCGTGCGGCCGTGGAAGGCGTTGGAGAAGGTGATGATGCGATGCTTGTGCGGGTTGCCGGTCGCATAATGATAGGCGAACACGGTTTTCACCGAACATTCAATGGCTTCGGCGCCGGAGTTGGTGAAGAACACCGTGTCGGCAAAGGTCAGGTCCACCAGGCGCTGGGCCAGATGCTCCTGCGCCGGCGCCTTGTAGAGATTGGATGTGTGCATCAGCGTGGCGGCCTGTTTCTGGATCGCCTGCACCAGATGCGGGTGGCCATGGCCCAGGCAGTTGACGGCAATGCCGCTCGCCATGTCGAGCCACTCGCGCCCTTGCGCATCATAGAGATAACAGCCGTCGCCTCGCACCGGCGCGACCTCGCACCGGCCATACACAGGCATCAGCGGGCTGATCGTCATCGTCTTCGTTCCCGTACCGGGCGTCTGGATGCGGACGCCGAACACGCAATAACTGGCAACGCAAAAAGGCGGCCCAAACGGCAGCCGCCTTTGGCTTGGCTATAGCGGCTTGGATGCCGGCTCTCAACCCCCAACCATCAGGCCAATCCGCAAGGTTCGGCCCGGCAGCGGCAGCCCCAGTTGCGGCGTGATCAGGCCGTTGAACAGATTGTCGGCCGCTGCGGTCAGGGCGATCGGTGCCTTGCCGATATGGGCCACGGGCAGGCGGGCGCGCAGGTTCACCTCGGCGCCCGGGGCCAGGCGGGCCAGCGTGCCATCGGGCGCCAGATCGCGCGCCGGGCCGATGTGGCGGATTTCGGCGCGCATATCGAACGCGGCCCGTGGTGCCCAATCCAGCGCCAGCATCAGCTCCTGCGCCGGCCGCTGCACCAACGGTTGGCCGAGACTGTTGCCGGCATCCAGTGCGGTGCCGGTCAGTTCCAGGGTCAGATGTTCCTGCACCCGCCATTGCACGGCGGCATCGATGCCATAGCTGGTGGTGGCCACCTGGTTGAAGCGCTGGCGCAAGCTGGCCGGGCCCACGCGCACGACGCGCTGGCCAATGCTGCCCAGCCCGCGCTGCCAGAAGGGGTCGAGCGTGAGGGTGAGGGGGCCCGTCTGCCACTGCAGCTCGATATCGGTCAGCCACAGCTGTTCCGGCTTCAGATCGGGATTGGCCAGAAAGCGGCCCAGTGCCTCGCCAAACAACTCGCGCGCGGAAGGGAAGCGGTTGCGCCGCCCGGCAGATGCCGTGATGGTCAGGCCAGCGGCCGGGCTGGTGCGCAGCGCGGCGGAAAAGGTCGCGGCGCCATTGACCGGCTGGGCCGGCTTGTCCCCCGTGCGCGGGTTGGCGCTGCGGTCATAGCCCAGGCCCAGGGTGAGCGCCGTGCCGGCGGCCAGCGGCACATCGGCCTCCACCCCGCCCGACAGCAGAGTCTGGCGATACAGAAGGGGGGCGGGCACCGTTGCGGGCGGGAAGGCCACATCGGTCTGCTGGTGGTCGGACGTCTGCCCCGACAGGCTCCAGCGCAGGGTGACCGGGCCGATCGGGTGCGCCAGGGTCAGCCGCGCGCCCAGCGTGTCGTCATCATTGCCCTCACGGGCGCGCAGCGCGGAATAGCTGGCATCGCGATACGACAAGATGGCCTGGCCAAACCATTGCCGCCAGAGGGTGGCCCGCGCCGTGGCATCGCCCAGCGCCAGTTGCAGCGCCACCTGCGCCTGGGTCAGGCGCCAATCCGGATAGCGCCAATAGCGCGGCGCGGTCACTGCCGGGTCGCGATCGGATTCCGGCGCGATGCCGCGATCGGCATCGATGTGCAGCAGGCTGGCGCGCCAGTCGAGCGCGCCGGCCGCGCCGCCGATGCCGGCAAACAGGCTGGTGGCGTTGATATCGCTATTGGTGCGCCGATCCGATGCCGCCTGGCTGAAGGGCAGGGCCGATTGCCGGGCAACCACAGCCGCCGATTGCGCCTGGTGCGCTGCCCCGATTGCCAGCGTCAACCCGCCCAGCGGCACCACCCCGGCGGCCGACAGGTTGCGGATGCCATAGCTGCCGGCCTGGGCCTGGCCCACGGCGCCTTCGTCCCGCGTGGTCAGATCCAGCACGCCGGCCACGGCATTGGCGCCATATTCGATGGCACCGGCCCCCTTGCGCACGGCCAGCCGGCCGATCAGCCCGGCCGGCACCAGCCCCAGATCGATGCGGCCATCCCATGGCACCGCCAGCGGCGCGCCATCCAGAAACACCTGGGTCTGGCGTTCCTCGCTGCCGCGCACCCTGACCACGCTTTCGCCGCGCGAATTGGGCCGGATCGACACGCCGGGCAAGCCGCGCAGGGCATCGGCAACACTGCGCGGCTGCCGGTCGAGCAGGGCTTCGGCCGAAAGGCCCACGCCGGGGCTCAGCACCCGGCCGGGGGTGGCCGGCGCTGTCACGGTGATCAGGGTCTCGCCCGGAAAGGCAACTGGCCCGGCGGTGGCTCCTGCCACCGCCGGGCCAGCCAGCATCAATGCCGGAACAAGCGCTCTCACCGCTTCTTGCGCGGGAAGGCGAGCTGCCGGAAGTCACCGAAATAACGCCCGCCGATCATGCCGCGGCCAAGCGCCGTCATCTGGCCGCCGGTGGGCACCAGATCAACGGCAACCGCCGCCAGGCTGATCGGCGCCAGGCCCGCGGCCTTGAGTTCGACATTCAGCGCCGCGGCCTTGCTGGCCTTCAGGGCGGCGAAGGCGTCCTCCACCTCCTTCAGCTCCTTTTCCAGCGCATCAACACGGGCGACGGCATAGGCCGGCGGCCGGCCTTCGGTGCTGATGATCTGGCCATAGGCCGCGTCCATATTCTCGCGCAGCCGCTCCTCGCCGGTGATGGCACCGCCTTCGGTGGTGGCCACCACCTGCTTGCGCAGGGCATCGGCCTTGCCGGCCAGTTCCAGCGCCGCCTTCTTCGCCGCCGGGGTGGCAGCGGGATCGGCAGCGGCCCTTTCGGCACCGGCCTTCATGGCCACCAGGCCAAAGGTCAGCCCGGTCATGCGGCGGAACAGCGCCTTCACCCGCTCGGCCGCATCATATTGGGCCTTGCGGTCGTCGAGGGTGAAGTTGGCGCGGGCATCGGTGGTGATGGTCAAGGGCACATCGGTGACTTGGCCGGCCTTGGTCAGCCGCACCGTATAGGTGCCGGGCAGCACGCGCTGGCCCACGATGCTGTTGCCGGCGATGCTGGCCGCCGGCGGCACCACCGGCGGCTTGGTCCGCATCGACCACACCACCCGGTTCAGCCCCTTGCGCTTGGAGGTCGGCAGTTCTTCCACCACATTGCCATCCGGCCCGATGATTTCCAGCTTCATGCGGCCGATCACATGGCGCGCCTTCTGGTAATAGGTGATCACCGCCCCGTCAGACGGGTTCTGGCCCACATACATGGCATCGCCGGCACTCCAGCCGCCATTGCCCTGGATGCGCTGTTCCACCGGTGGCCCGGCGATCAGCACGGCATTGGCCGCCAGCGTTTCGGCCTTCAGCGCGCGCAGCGGGGACACATCGTCGATCACCCAGATGCCGCGGCCGTGGGTGGCCAGCACCAGATCATCGCCCTTCTTCGACTGCGCGATGTCGCGCACCGCCACCGCCGGGAAATTGCCGGGGCGGAATTCTTCCCAGGTGGCGCCGGTGTCGCGGCTGATGAACAGGCCGAACTCCGTGCCCAGATACAGGATGTTGGGCGAAACCCGATCCTCCTTGATGACATGGGCATAGCCGCGCACGCCCGCGGTGGCCGGGCCGGCCAGCCGCGTGAAGCCCTTGCCGCCATCGCGCGTCACAAACACATGCGGCGCGAAATCGCCCCACATGTGCCGGTCCACCGTCACATAGGCGGTGTTGGCATCAGCCACGCTGGCTTCCACCCAGCTCACCCAATTGTCGGGCCCCAGCTTCAGCGCCTTGGTGACATTGGTCCAGCTGGTGCCGCCATTGGTCGTCACCTGCACATTGCCATCATCGGTGCCGACCCAGATGGTGCCGGCCGCCTTCGGGCTTTCGCTGATCGAATAGATGGTGGTGTGCATTTCGGCGGAGCTGTTGTCCACCGTGATGCCGCCCGATTTTTCCTGCTGCTGTTTCAACGGGTTGTTGGTGGTCAGATCCGGCGAAATGCGCTCCCACGTCGTGCCATGGTCACGCGTGCGGTGCAGATACTGGCTGCCCATATAGAGCACCGACTTGTCGTGCGGGCTGAGCGCCAGCGGCGTGTTCCAGTTCCAGCGCAGCTTTTCCTTGTAACCCGGCTTGGGCTGGATGGCCTTCTGCTCCAGCGTCTTGCGGTTGATCCAGGCGATGTTGCCGCCCTGATATTCGGCATAGACATGATCGGGGCTGGCGGGATCGGGCAGCACCCAGAACCCATCGCCGCCATAAAGATTTTCCCAGCGGCTGTTGGTGATGCCGCCCGGATATTCGCTGTCACCCACCCACGACGAATTGTCCTGCAGGCCGCCATAGACCTGATACGGGTCCTTGTCGTCGATGGCGACATGATAGAATTGGCTGATCGGCAGGTTCATGCCGTGCCACCATTTCGAACCGCCGTCATAGCTGATCCACAGGCCGCCATCGTCGGCACCGATCAGGTGGCTGGGGTTCTTGGGGTTCACCCACACATCGTGCCAGTCGGCATGGCTGTTGCCGGCGGTGTCGGTGAAGCTCTTGCCGCCATTGTCCGAAACGATCACACGCAGGTTCATCTTGAACAGGCGGTCAGCGTTGGTCGGGTCCACCACCAGCTTCTGGAAATAGAAGGGGCGCCAGACCATGTTGCGGCTGCGGTCGCGCTCTTCCCAGGTCTTGCCGCCGTCATTGGACACGTAGAGCGCGGTCTTGGCATGCTCGATCACGGCATAGACGCGCTCCGGCTTGGACGGGGCATGCACCACCTCGATGCGGCCCCACGGGCCCTTGGGCAGGCCCTTGGCGCTGGTGGCATCCAGGTTGGTCCAGGTCTTGCCGCCATCGTTCGATACCAGCATGGCGCTGCCCGACGGCGCATCCGGGCCATCGCCGCCCGACCGGAAGCTCCAGCCCTTGCGCCGGAAATCCCACAGGCCGGCAAGGATGCGATCCGGGTTCGACGGGTCCAGGCTCACGCCCGAACAGCCGGTCGAAAGATTGGCGCCCTTCAGGATCTGCACCCAGGTCTTGCCGCCGTCGGTCGTCTTGTAGAGGCCACGGTCGGCACTGTCGCTCCACAGCGCGCCGGGGGCGCAGGCATAGACGATGTCGCTGTTGGTTGGGTGCACGACGATCTTGGTGATGCGCTCCACATTGGGCAGGCCCATCAGGGTCCAGTTGTCGCCGCCGTCTGTGGATTTGTAGATGCCGTTGCCCACCGAAACGCTGTTGCGAGTCCAGCTTTCGCCGGTGCCCACCCACACGATGCGCTTGTTCGAAGGGTCGAGCGCGATGGCACCGATCGATTGCACCGGCTGCCGGTCAAACTTCGGCGTGAAGCTGGTGCCGCCGTCTTCGGATTTCCACACGCCACCGCTGGCGGCGCCCACAAAGATGGTCAGCTTGCCGTCATCCTCGGCCCGGGCGGCGATGGCGGCGATGCGGCCCGACATTTCGGCCGAACCGATGTTGCGGATGCCCAACCCCGAAATGCCGGCGGTGGGCGTGTCGGCGGCCAGCACCGGGCCGGCAACAGCAAGCGCCAGCGCAGAGCCGGCGAGAAGCGCGAAACGCGTCATGGTCATGTTCCCCCAAATCCCCTGGTTCACTTGCCCGGCTGCGCGAACAGCGTGGCCGGTGCGGCTTCGTTGGCCGCAGCCTTGGTGATGATGGTGCGCTGGCGCTCGCTGGCGCCCTGCGGCCCGCTTTCCACCGACATCGGGAACATCACCCCGTTCACCGCCTCATAATCGCCCAGCTCGGTCTCGCTCACCTGCACCGCGCCGCGGATCCGCCGCGTTTCGGTGATCTTCACCTCCAGCATCGAATCGGGATCGATCAGATAGACGAACTCGTCACCATCCTTCTGGGTCACCTTCAGCTTGTAACAATCGGTGCCGTCAAAATCCTCGCGGCCCAGATAGGTGATGGTGGCGCCATCGGCCTTCGCGCTCAGCAACACGCCCTGGATGGCGGCGGCATCCGCCAGGCTGCGCGCCTCGTCATCGCCCATCGCCTCGGCATCCTTGCGGCCCTCGAACGGGTTGATGCGCCAGCCGCCGCCCTTGCCGTCATAGGCCTGCACCAGCGTCAGGCCCTGCAGCGCCGCCTCCACGCGCACCGCGCCGCCTGACCGCACCTCGTGATAGGTCAGCTCGAAGCCGCCGGGAAACACCAGCTTGCCGTCAAGCGTCAGGCTGGTCAGCCCGGCCATGGCGGCCTGGCCGCCACGGGCCGCCAGATTTTTCTGCACCAGTTCATCGGCGCTGGGCGCAGGCGCCGCCGGCTGCGCCACGGCGGCCGATGCCAGCAAAAGCACGCCAAGCGCGAGGCAAGCGATTCGCATAAATCCCCCAAGGATCATCGGTGGTTGATGGCAAATTTCTGCCGCAGCCTTGGTGTATTGTCAATCCAATACTCTTGTGCATTGCGGCAAAGCCGGGCTAGCAAAGACCCATGGGACACAAGCAGGTTCTGGACTGGCTGGCGGCGCATGCGCCCGATGTGCCGGTGATCATTCCCGGCGCCTCCACCGCCACCGTGGCCGAAGCCGCCGCCGCCCTCGGCGTCGAACCGGCGCGCATCGCCAAGTCACTGGCCATGCGGGTGAATGGCGAGGCGCTGTTGCTCGTCACCAGCGGCACCGCCCGGCTCGACAACGCCAAATGCCGCGCCGCGCTGGGCGGCAAGCCACGCATGCTGGACGCAGAGGAAACCCTGGCGCTGACCGGCCATGCCGTGGGCGGCGTCTGCCCCTTCGGCCTCAAGACCCCGCTGCCGGTGTGGCTGGATGTGTCGTTGCAGGCATTCGACACCGTGTTCCCTGCGGCCGGCAGCCGCGAAAGCTCGGTCAAAATCGCGCCGCAGCGCCTGGCCGATCTCCTGGCCAAGGGCTGGGTGGATGCCTGCAAACTGCCGGATCAGCCGGTGTAGGGCCGCACCAGCGCCGCCACGTCCACCCGCGCCTTCAACCGGGCCGCCAGCAGATACATGCCGGCGATCTTGCGCTGGATGAACAGCACATCGGGCGGCGGCGCGGTGAAATGGTCGCGCTGGCCGATCAGCGTCTGCGATTGGTCCTTCAGATTGCTGGCCAGCCCGCCAGCGCCGAAATCGAACGGCCCATCCAGCCGCAGCGGCGCGAAGCCATCGCGGGCCATCGCCAAAATCGTGTTTTCCATGGCGGCCGGGGCGGCGGGCGGCAAGATGCCGATAGCGGCCATCGCCCGCAGCAGCGCCGCATCGTCCCCAGCCAGGCCCGATGCCAGCAGCGCGCGATAGCCATCGCTGATATGGTCGGGCACTGGCCTTGCCGCGCCAAAATCCAGCAGCACCAGCCGGCCGCTGTTGAGGTCATAGCGGTAATTGGCAAAATTGGGATCGGTCTGCATCAGCCGCCAATCGAACAATTCCGCCATCAGGATGCGCAGCATCAGCGTCATCAACCGGTCACGCTCGGCCTGGGGCAGGGCGGCGGCCTTGTCGATGGCGACCCCCTTCACATGGCCCATGGCCAATATCGTCGGCCGCGACAGATCGGCGGCCAGCGCCGGCACCACCACATCGGGCCAATCCGCCGCCAGTTCGCCAAAGCGCGCCAGCATGGCGCCTTCGCGGGCGTAATCGGCCTCCTGATGCAGCTGGCGCTTGGCCTCTTCCAGCAGCGGATCCAGCGCAAAGCCGGCCGGCAACAGGCCCGACAGCTTCACCAGCGTCGCCACATTGTCGACATCGGCATCGATGCTGGCCGCAACGCCCGGATATTGCACCTTGATCGCCAGATCGCGGCCATCCAGCGCCACCGCCCGGTGCACCTGGCCGATGGAGGCCGCGGCAATCGGCGTGCGGTCAAAGCGCTGGAACTGGCCTTCCCAACCCGGCCCCCAGCCGGCCTCCAGCGCGGCGTTCAGCTGCTTTTCCGGCATCGGATCGGCCTCGGCCCGCAGCCGCGCCAATATGTCGGCCAGCTCGCGCGGGAGCACCTCGCCGCCATCCATGCTGATCAGCTGGCCCAGCTTCATCGCCGCACCGCGCAGCCGCGCCAGTTCATCGGCCAGCCGTTTGGCGTTGGCGGGGGTGAGCAGCAGGCTGGGCAGATCGGGCTTCTGCCCCTTCAGCATCTCGCGCGCGCCGCCGCCGATCACATTGCCGGCAATGCCGCCAGCCAGCCGGCCAAAGCCCGCCAGCCGTGACAGACGGGAGGAGGGGACAGTGCGGGGGCGGACCGGGAGCATGGCCAAGCCCTTGCCGTCAAAGGCCCGGCCCCGCCAGTGCGGGTGATTGCCGCGCTGGGAAAAACGCCCGGCGTCAGGCCGCCAGCCCGAACGCCTGTTCCAGCACCACCAGTTCCTCTTCCAGCAGGTCGGCCAGGCCCTGCACCTCGGGCAGGATATTGGCCCCGGCGATCAGGCCGAAATCCAGCTGGTCGCGATAGCCCTGCACGGTGATGTTCAGCGCCATGCCGTGGGTGACGATGGAAACCGGATAAAGATGCAGCAGCTCGGCCCCGGCGGCATAAAGCGTCATGCGCGGGCCCGGCACGTTTGAAATGCACACATTGGTGGCCGGCGGCAGCACGTCCGCCAGGCCCGAGCGGGAATAAAGCAGCGCCAGGAGCTGCGCCGCCACCGGCAGGCCCAGCGCCGAGGCATTGGTCATCAACGGCACAAAGGCCTTGAACGGGTTCACCATTTCCTTGGCCTTGCCGCTTTCGGCAACGATGGTTTCCAGCCGCTGCCTGGGATCATCGATGTTGGTTGCCAGCGGGCAGATCATCGCGAACACTTGGTTGTTTGTGTTGGCATTGCCTTCATCGCGCAGCGAGATCGGCACGCCTGCGGTCAGCGGCTTGTCGGGCACGCCGCCCGTGTCGCGCAGATAGCGCCGCAGGATGCCGGCCGAAATCGCCATCACCGCATCGTTCAGCGATCCGCCGGCGGCCTTGCCCACCGCCTTCACCCGCGGCAGCGACAGGGTGATGCTGCCAAAGGCGCGTTCCGAACTGATCGATTTGTTGAGCGCGGTCTTGGGCGCCACCAGATTCTGCAGATCAGACAATCGCGCCGGATCGATGAAGCTGGCCATGGAGCGGGTCGCCGCCCCCGCCATCGCCGGCAGCGCGGCAGCGAATTTCACGCCCATCTCCACCTGGCCGGCCATGTGATCGAGCAGCACCGATCCCAGATCGGTCTTGCCGGTGCGCGGCAGCTTGAAATCCACCGCCTCGGGCGAAAACGGCGCCTGCCAGAAGCGCAGATAGGATTGCATGGCGTTGCTGGCGGTTTCGGCCAGACCCGGTTTGTCCTCGGCTTCGGCCGGTTCCGCCGCCGGCGCGCGCACCCGTGGCCCGGCATTGGGCACCACGTCATAGATGATCTTGGTCAGCGCCACGCCGGCACCGCCATCGATCAGCGCATGATGGATCTTCACATACAGGCCAACCTGGTTGCCCGGCATGTTTTCAAACACATAAAATTCCCACAGCGGCCGGGCGCGGTTCAGCAGCTTGGCATGCATCCAGCCCACGGTGCGGCGGAGCGCGGCCGTGTCGCTCGGCGCGGCCAGGCTGGCGCGGAAAATCTGGCGGTTGATGTCGAACTGCTCATCCTCCACCCAGCTCGGGTGGTCCATGTCCAGCGCGGCGCGCGCCAGCTTGCGCTTCAGCATCGGCGCATCGGCCAGCCGGTCGGCAATCTGCGCCTTGAACGCCTCGAAGAAATCGCCTTCATAGCCATCGGGCAGCTGGAACATGGACAGGGAGCCGACATGCATCGGCATTTCCGGCGTTTCCATGTAAAGAAACCCGGCATCCAGCGTCGAAAGCTTCACCGCATCAGCCATTGGCCCATCCCCCATTCATCCCGAATGGCAGAGTGGTGGCCTTCGCCAGCGAAAGTCAACCGGCGTATGCGAAGGCGAACGGCCCATTGCGGCGGAAGGGGGTGAAATGGCCTTCCGGTTGTGCCAGCCGGTCCGCCACGGCCCACAGCGCCGCCGGGTTGACGCCGATGCCAAGATGGCTGGCCAGATGCACCTCGATATTCTCGGCATTGGGCGCCGGCTTCGCGATGCAGGTGCGCCAGTTCACCACGCCATCCAGCCTGGTGTAGATCGACGAATTGGGCACCGGCAGATCGCCGGCCAGCAGCGTCAGATCATTGGGATCGGGATCGCCTTCCTTCGACATATATTCATAAAGCCGCTTGGCGTTGGTGGCGTTGATGTCGCCGGAAAACGGGCTGCCCAGCGTGATCACGCAGCGCACCGCATCGGGATTGGTCAGCGCCAGATAGCGCGAAAACACCCCGCCCAGGCTCCAGCCGACCAGCGAGACCTTGCGGCCGGTTTCGGCATGAAGATCGGCCAGCTGCTGGCGCATCACATCGCGCATCTTGTAAAATCGGCCCAGGTTGCGGCCATTGCCCCAGGGCCGGGCATCATGGCCCAGATCGCGGAGATATTTGCGCAAGGGCGCGGTGGAGGTGTCGCTCGCCATGAAACCGGGCAGCACCAGCACCGGGTGGCCATCGCCCTTGGGCGCGGTCATCATCAGCGGCCGTGTGGCAACGGCGGCCGCCAGCTCCATCAGGCCGCGGCCTTCCGACAGGGTGAGCAGCATGGACGGGGCCCGAAGCCGGGCGGCAGGAGCGGTGGCAGCGGCAGTCGACATGATGTGCGGCCTTTCTGGCGGCGGACATAGCGGGAACCCTGCACCCGGCCGAGCCAATACGCAACCAACGATGCCGTAACAAAAAAGCCGGAACCCGAAGGTTCCGGCTCTTTTGAAGATGGTGATCCCTACGGGACTCGAACCCGTGTTTTCGCCGTGAAAGGGCGACGTCCTAGACCGCTAGACGAAGGGACCAGCAGCGAGAGGCCGCCTGTTATTGGCATGGGGCCGCCGCGTCAACCGCCATTTTGCCGGAAACTGTGGAAAAATCGTCCTGCCTCAACGGCCATCGGCAAAGGCGGCGTCGTCCAGCTCCAGTTCCACGGCGTTGCCGCCGGTCCAATCGTCGCGTTTCACCCTGCCGGCGACATGGATCGGCCGACCACGCGCGCCCTGCAACAGGGCGCCCATCTCGCTGTCGCCCTGCCGCCAGGCCATCGCCTTGATGCGCCCGCCATCGGCACCGGCCAGTTGCAGCCGCAGATGATTGTCGCCCACGATCCGGCTGTCCACGATCTGGAACGGCCCGGCGGCAACGCGCGGCGCCGGCCAGCCCTGGCCATAGGGCCCGGCCGTTTCCAGCACGTCCACCAGCCCGGCATTCAGCCCGCGCGGCGCCACGGCGACATCGATCGACAGGCTGCGCTCCGCCGTGGCTGCTGCCACCGCGGCCGCCATGCGATCGTTCAAAAATTCATCCAGCGCGCCAATCCGGTCAGCCGCCACCGTCAGCCCCGCCGCCATGGCATGGCCGCCGCCGGCGATCAGCAGGCCATGATCGGCTGCCGCCAGCACCGCCGCGCCCAGATCAACGCCAGTGATCGACCGGCCGGACCCCTTGGCGGTGCCATCCTCCTGAATGGCGATCACGATGGCCGGCCGGCCCAGCCGCTCCTTCAGCCGGCTGGCGACAATGCCGATCACGCCGGGGTGCCAGCCTTGCCCCGCCACCAGCGTGCAGCCGGGTGCCGGTGTGGCGGTGGCCAGCGCCGCATCGGTCACCGCCTGTTCGATGGCGCGGCGTTCCTGGTTCAACTGGCCCAGTCGGGCGGCGATCTCGGCGGCTTCGGCGGCATCATGGGTGGTGAGCAGCCGCACGCCCAGATCGGCCTGGCCCACGCGCCCGCCGGCATTCACCCGCGGCCCCAACGCAAAGCCCAGATCGCGGGCCACCGGCGCGCGATTGAGCCGGGCGGCATCGGCCAGCGCCGCCATGCCAATGTTTTCCCGCCGCGCCATCACCTTCAGCCCCTGGGTGACAAAGGCGCGGTTGAGGCCCCGGAGCGCCGCCACATCGGCCACCGTGCCCAGCGCCACCAGATCGATCAGCGCCATCAGATTGGGTTCATCCCGGTGGACAAACCAGCCCTTGGCGCGCAGCAGCCGGTTCAGCGCAACGGCAAGCAGAAAGGCCATGCCCACGGCCGCCAGATGGCCAAACTGCGCCGCATCGGCGGCTTCATCCAGCCGGTTGGGGTTCACCAACGCCACGGCCGGGGGCAGGGCGGTGCTGGCCTTGTGGTGATCCACCACGATCACATCCAGTCCGGCGGCCCTGGCGGCTTCCAGCGCGGCGAACCCCTGCGTGCCGCAATCCACCGTCACCACCAGGTCGGCGCCGGCCTGTTTCAATGCCACCAGCGCCTCCGCCGACGGGCCATAGCCTTCCAGCAGCCGGTCGGGGATATAATGGCCGACCTTGCCGCCACAGCTGCGCAAGTATCGGATGAGCACGGCGGCCGATGTGGCGCCATCCACATCATAATCGCCGTAAACAACGATCATCTCGTCCCGCGCCAGCGCCTCGGCCAGCCGTTCGGCGGCGCGGTCCATGTCGGCAAAGATGGAGGGGTCGGGCAACCAGTCGCGGAGTGTCGGCGCCTTCAGCCGGGCAAAATCCGGCGGTTCGCCGCCGCGCGTGCGGAACAGATGGTGCAGCAGCTCATCATCGCCCCGCCCATCCAGCCCATTCCCCGGCGGCAAGCCCCCCCGCCAGGCCCAACGCTGGCCGGTGAGGGAGGTGCTGATGCCGAAGACGGGGCGGGGGGAGTCCATGCCCTGTCATGGGCAGTGCAGCGGATTCGGGCAATAGTCCTGATCCTGCCCAAACTTGTCTGGGGGGGTGGCACCCGCACCACAATGGATCCTCCCCCTCTGGGGGAGGTGTCGCCGAAGGCGACGGAGGGGGCCCTGTGAGCGCGGCCCTCGCCGCCCCCTCCGCCCTGCGGGCACCTCCCCCAGAGGGGGAGGATATAAAACTCAGGGATGCCGCACGGCGCGATGCTCCCCGCTCACCCGGCGCACGGTGCCGGTGGAGGCGCGCATCACGATGGTCTCGGTGGTGATCACGCCATTCTTGCGCCGCTTCACCCCCTTCAGCAGGGAGCCATCGGTGACGCCGGTGGCGGCAAAGATGCAATCGCCCTTGGCCATGTCTTCCAGGCCATAGATGCGATCAAGATCGGTGATGCCCCAGCGGCGCGCACGGCCGCGTTCATCATCGTTGCGGAACAACAGGCGGCCCTGCATCTGCCCGCCGACGCAGCGCAGCGCGGCGGCCGCCAGCACGCCTTCCGGCGCCCCGCCCGAACCCATGTAGAGATCAATGCCGGTCTCGGGATCGGTGGTGGCGATCACGCCGGCCACATCGCCATCGGGGATCAGCATGATGCCGCAGCCCAGCGCGCGCAACTCGGCAATCAGGCTCTCGTGGCGCGGCCGGTCGAGCACGCAGACAATGGTGTCCGACGGGTGCACACCCTTGGCCGCTGCCACCGCCTCGACATTCTGGGTCGGCGTCTTGTCCAGGCTGATGATGCCTTCGGGATAGCCGGGGCCAACCGCCAGCTTGTCCATATAGACATCGGGCGCATTCAACAGCCCGCCCTCTTCGGCGATGGCCAGCACGGCCAGCGCGTTGGGCCCGGCCTTGGCGGTGATGGTGGTGCCTTCCAGCGGATCGAGCGCGATATCGATGCGCGGGCCGGTGCCGATCGCCTTGCCCACCTTTTCACCGATGAACAGCATCGGCGCCTCGTCACGCTCGCCTTCGCCGATCACCACCGTGCCGTCAAAATCCAGCTGATTCAGCGCGTTGCGCATCGCTTCCACGGCGGCGGCATCGGCGGCCTTCTCGTTGCCGCGCCCGATCAGCTTTGATGCCCCGATGGCGGCATATTCGGTGACCCGCACCATTTCGAGCACAAGCACGCGATCAAGCACATGGCTGGGAGCCGTCATTTTCTGTCCACCCCGTAATCCGAATCAATGGCGCACAGCCTTACGCCCGCCACGCCATGGGCGAAAGGCGTCAAAAATCCAGTATGTGCATCATCACCGGCTGCCCCACCACCGATGGGGATGCGGCCATGCGGGCCAGACTGTCCACCACATCGGCTTCGCGGGCCTCGTGGGTGACCATCACCACCATGGCATCGCCGCTGCTCGACGTGCCGCGCTGCACCAGGCTTTCGATGGAAACCCCGCAGTCGCGCAGCGCCGCCGTCAGCTCCGCCAGCACGCCGGCGCGATCGGCCACGTTCAGGCGCAGATAATAACGCCCGCGCCGGCCGGCCGCATCGGCGCGGGGCAGGGCGGCCAGATCGGCCACCGGCATCACGAAGGGCGGCCGCACATCACCGCGCGCGATATCGACCAGATCGGCCACCACCGCGCTCGCCGTCGGCCCTTCGCCGGCACCGCGCCCCTGGAAGAACAGCCGGCCGACGAAATCGCCTTCCACCACCAAGGCGTTCAGACTGCCCATCGTGGTTGCCACCGGATGCGCCATCGGCACCAGCGCCGGGTGCACGCGCTGGAACAATCTGCCATCCTCGGCTTCCGCCAGGCCCACGAGCTTGATGCGGAAACCCAGCGCGGCGGCCTGGGCGATATCGGCGCTTTCGATGGCGCGGATGCCGGTGCAGGCCACGCCGGCAAAATCCAGCGCCGCGCCAAAGGCCAGCGCCGCCAGGATCGACAATTTGTGCGCCGTGTCGATGCCATCAATGTCGAAACTCGGGTCCGCCTCGGCAAAGCCCAAAGCCTGCGCATCGGCGAGCACCTCGGCAAAGCCCAGGCCTTCGGCTTCCATGCGTGACAGGATATAATTGCAGGTGCCGTTCATCAGGCCATAAACGCGGGTGATCCGGTTGGCGGCGCTGCCTTCCGAAATCCCCTTGATCACCGGAATGCCGCCGGCCACCGCCGCTTCATACTTCAGCGGCAGGTCGGCCGCCTCCGCCATCTGCGCCAGTTCCAGGCCATGATGCGCCAGCATCGCCTTGTTGGCCGTCACCAGCGGCTTGGCCGCGCCCAGCGTCCGGCGGGCCAGCGTCAACGCCGGGCCATCGCTGCCGCCGATCAATTCCACCACCACATCCACATCATCGCGGGTGGCGAGTTCGGCGGCATCATCCACCCAGGCGATGCCGTCCAGGCTGATGCCGCGATCCCGGTTGCGATCCCGCGCGCTCACCGCCGTCACCACGATCGGCCGCCCCGCCCGCCGCGCCACCAGATCGGCGTTCTGCGCCAATATCTTCACCACGCCGGCGCCCACATTGCCCAACCCGGCGATCCCGATGTGAAGTGCGCTTGCCATGGCTCAGCCCCCCGCCTTCACCGATGGCGTGTTCACGCCCATCGATTGCAGATATTTCCTGATGTTGCGCGCCGCCTGGCGCAGCCGCTGCTCATTTTCCACCAGCGCGATGCGCACAAAGCCCTCGCCATCCTCGCCATAGCCAACGCCCGGCGCCACCGCCACGCCGGCTTCGGTGAGCAGCTGCTTGGAAAATTCGAGGCTCCCCAGATGCGCCAGCGCCGGCGGCAGCGGCGCCCAGGCAAACATGCTGGCGCGCGGTGCCGGAATCTCCCACCCGGCGCGGCCAAAGCTTTCCACCAGCACATCGCGCCGCCGGTGATAGAGCGCGCGGTTCTGCGCCACGATATCCTGTGGGCCATTCAGCGCCGCCACCGCCGCCGCCTGGATCGGCGTGAAGGCGCCATAATCCAGATAGGATTTCACCCGCGTCAGCGCCGAAATCAGCGTCTTGTTGCCCACCGCAAAGCCGATGCGCCAGCCCGCCATCGAATAGGATTTTGACAGCGAGGTGAACTCGATCGCCACATCCTTCGCCCCCGGCACCTGCAGGATCGACGGGGTGGGCTGCCCATCAAAATAAATCTCGGAATAAGCGAGGTCCGACAACACCCAGATATTGTGCTTCTTCGCAAACGCCACCACCCGCTCGTAAAAGGCGAGATCGGCCACCTCGGCGGTCGGGTTGCTCGGATATCCCATCACCAGCACGCTGGGGCGCGGCACTGTAAAGCGCACCGCCCGCTCCAGCGCTTCGAAATAACGCTCGTCAGGCGTCGTCGGCACGCTGCGGATGGTCGCGCCGGCAATGATGAAGCCAAAGGTGTGAATGGGATAAGACGGGTTGGGCACCAGCACCACATCGCCCGGCGCGGTGATCGCCTGCGCCAGATTGGCCAGGCCTTCCTTGGAACCCAGCGTCACCACCACTTCCGTATCGGGATCAAGATCAACCCCGAACCGCCGGTCATAATAGGCCGCCTGCGCCCGCCGCAGCCCCGGAATCCCCTTCGACGCGCTGTAACCATGCGCATCCGGCTTGGCGGCCACCTCGGCCAGCTTGGCGATCACGTGCGGCGGCGGCGGCAGATCGGGATTGCCCATGCCCAGGTCGATAATGTCCTCCCCGCGCGCCCGTGCGGCGGCCCGCATGGCGTTCACTTCCGCAATCACATAGGGCGGCAAGCGTTTGATGCGGTAAAATTCGTCCTGCATGGCCAGTTCCGTTGGGTTGGTTGATGCTGCCTTAGGCAGTGATCGGGCAAAAGAAAAGCGGCGGAGAAACATCTTTGTTTCGCCGCCGCCGGTGAGAGGGTTTGATTCTTGCTCTATCCCTCAGGTCGGTGGCGGCGCGCCGGCGGCAGCGGCAATCGCGGCGGCAGCTGCTGCTGCGCCGGCCATGATGGCTGCAATGGTCGCCTGCTGGCGCACGCGTCTCTCCACGCCGGCCCATCGCCGGCATCGCGGCCATAACCCAAAAGCCCGGGCTTGGCAAAGCCCGCGCTTCAAGGGCACAACAGGCCATCAGGAGCGCGAAACCATGTCCGATCCCGCCGAACAGGCCCAGCAAAGCTTTCAGCAGCTCACCGATCTGATGGGCAAGGGCCAGCAGATGATGCTGGAATTCTGGACGAAGGAGCATGCCGCGCCCCCGCTGGTGCCCGATCCGCTCGGCGTCATGTCCACCTGGGCCAAGGCGTGGAGCGCCATGCTCGCCGATCCCGCCCGCCTGATGGAGCAGCAGCAACGCTATCTCACCGATGCGCTCGATCTGTGGCAGCGCGTCCTCACCCCCAATGCCGAACCGGCCCAGATCAAGGACAAGCGCTTCGCCGGGAAAGCCTGGGCCGAAAACCCCGCCTTCGATTTCCTGCGCCAATCCTATCTGCTCACCGCCAGCCACATCATGCAGGCCGCCGGCCAGTTGGATGGGCTCGACGCCGCCGAACAGGCCAAGGCGCAATTCCTCATCAAGCAGTTCATCGACGCGATGAGCCCCTCCAACTTCCTCGCCACCAATCCCGAAGTGCTGGCCAAAACCGCCGAAACCGGCGGCGCCAACCTCATCAAGGGCCTCGAACATCTGCTCGCCGATCTTTCCGCCGGCCGCATGCGGATGACCGATGAAAACGCCTTCGAAGTCGGCCGCAACGTCGCCATCACACCCGGCAAGATCGTCTTCCAGAACCGCCTGTTCCAGCTGATCCAATATGCCCCCAGCACCGAGACGGTGTTCACCACCCCGCTGCTGATCTTCCCGCCGTGGATCAACAAATATTACATCCTCGATCTCACCGCCGAAAAAAGCTTCATCCGCTGGGCCGTCGCGCAAGGGCTCACCGTCTTCGTCGTCAGCTGGAAAAATGCCGACGAAACCCTGGCCGACGCCACCATCGACACCTATGTCGAAGAAGGCATGTTCACCGCCATCGATCTGGTCCGCCAGATCTGCGACGTGCCCTCCGTCCACACGATCGGCTATTGCGTCGCCGGCACCACGCTCGCCGCCGCACTCGCCGTGCTCACCGCCCGCGGGCAGGCCGAAAAGGTCGCCACCGCCACCTTCTTCACCGCCCAGGTCGATTTCAGCGACGCCGGCGAACTCAAACTCTTCGTCGACGATGCCAGCCTCGACACCATCGACACACTCACCAGCGGCAAACCCGTGCTCGACGGCCGCTACATGGCCACCAGCTTCAACCTGCTGCGCTCAAACGACCTGATCTGGAACTATGTCGTCAACAACTACATGCTGGGCAAAGACTATTTCCGCTTCGACCTGCTCTACTGGAATTCGGATGCCACCAACGTCCCCGCCCGCTGGCACCGGGACTATCTCGATCAGATGTACCGCCAGAACCTGCTGGCCAAGCCCGGCGGCATGACCATCGCCGGCACGCCCGTAAACCTCGCCACCGTCACCACCCCCAGCTACATCCAGGGCGGCCGCGAAGACCATATCGCCCCGGCCCGGTCAGCCTTCAAACTCACCCACGCCTTCACCGGTGAAACCCGCTTCGTCCTCGCCGGTAGCGGCCACATCGCCGGCGTCGTCAACCCCCCATCCTCCGGCAAATACCAATATTGGACCAACGACACCAAAGCCGACACCTTGGACGCCTTCATCGCCGGCGCAAAGGAAACCAAAGGCAGCTGGTGGCCCGACTGGATCTCTTGGCTGGGGCCGCGCTCCGGCGCGCACGTCCCGGCGCGGGCGCCGGGGCAGGGGGGCTATGCTGCTATTGAGGATGCACCGGGGGCCTATGTGAAGGAGCGGATTTGACTATTGATCCGGAGTGGAAAGTGGACAGGAGTAGGTAACTCAATGATTCTGGCAACGTTCTCAGTTGAAAATTACCGCAGCATCACACAATCTAGAAAGATATCTCTTTCTAATAATACGGTTCTTGTGGGGCCAAATAACGAAGGAAAGTCGAATGTGTTACGAGCACTCAATCTCGCAATGTCAACCATTTCTCGTATTGCAGCAATAGAATCTAGGTCAATCGATCCTGAACTTGCTTCAAGAACGCTTGCATCTCGACGTGCAATGTATGATTGGTCTAGCCCGGATTATTCACCGGCCGGGTGATTTCGGGTTG
>NZ_NOXT01000116.1 GCF_002251755.1 Sandarakinorhabdus cyanobacteriorum | reverse complement strand
TCCGGCGCGGTGCTCAGCTGAGTTAATGGAGGTGCCCAGGTTGGGGGACGGCCAAATGTGGACCATTCCGGATTGAGACGGATCGTTCAGAACCCCAGAGCGTGATGTTGGCCATGGTCCCTGCGACCACACCCCCCTTGACGCCCGTCGCAACCCCGCCCCACCCTCGCGCGTACACGTGAGGATATATGCAACTCGTTATCGTTGAATCGCCGGCCAAGGCGAAGACCATCAACAAATATCTGGGCAGCGGCTATGAGGTGCTGGCCAGTTTCGGGCATGTGCGCGATCTGCCGCCGCGCGATGGATCGGTGGATCCGGAGGCGGATTTTGCCATGGAGTGGGAGGTTTCGGCCGACCGCACCCGGCAGCTGACCGCCATCCGCGATGCCGCCAAGCGCGCCGATCAGGTGATCCTGGCGACCGACCCTGACCGCGAGGGGGAGGCGATCAGCTGGCATCTGCTGGAGGTGTTGAAGGCCAAGAAGGCGTTGCCGAAGGGCGGCGCGCGGCGGGTGACGTTCAACGAGATCACCAAGGCCGCGGTGACCAAGGCGATGGCCGCCCCGCGCGATCTGGATCAGCCGTTGATCGATGCCTATCTGGCGCGGCGCGCGCTGGATTATCTGGTGGGCTTCACCCTGTCTCCGGTGTTGTGGCGCAAGCTGCCCGGCGCCAAGAGCGCGGGCCGGGTGCAATCGGTGGCGCTGCGCCTGGTGGTGGAGCGGGAGCGCGAGATCGAAGCGCACGTGGCCCGCGAATATTGGCGGGTGGAGGCCGAGATGATCGCCCCCAACGGCGCCACCTTCAAGGCGCGCCTTGCCGTGCTGGACGGCAAGAAGCTGGGCCAGTTTGATCTGAACGATGCTGCAGCCAATGCTGCGCGGGAAGCCATTGAGAAGAATGGCTTTACGGTGCGCACGGTGGAGACCAAGCCGGTGAGCCGCAACCCGGCGCCGCCGTTCACCACCTCCACCCTGCAGCAGGAGGCGGCGCGGCGGCTGGGCTTCACCGCCAGCCACACGATGCGGATGGCGCAGAACCTCTATGAGGATGGCCACATCACCTATATGCGCACCGATGGCGTGCAGATCGCGGCCGAGGCGTTGAACGCCGTGCGCGATCTGATCGCGCGGGATTATGGGGCCAAGCCCGAAGTGCTGCCGGAAAAGCCGCGCTTTTATGCCACCAAGGCCAAGAACGCCCAGGAAGCGCATGAGGCGATCCGGCCGACCGATTTCTCGCGCCGGCCGGGGCGCGGGGATACGGATGCCGAGCGGCTTTATGCCCTGATCTGGAACCGCACGGTGGCGAGCCAGATGGCCAGCGCCCGGCTGGAGCGCACCACGGTTGACCTGTTTGATGATGATGGCCGCCATGGGTTGAAGGCGACCGGGCAGGTGGTGATCACGCCGGGCTTCCTCGCGCTCTACACCGAGGCGCGGGATGAGCCGGCGGACGATGATGAGGACGGCGCCCGCCTGCCGCGCCTGGCCGGCGGGGATCGCTGCGCATCGAAGAGCGTTCAGGCGATCCAGAGCTTCACCGAGCCGCCGGCGCGCTTTTCGGAAGCGACGCTGGTCAAGCGGCTGGAGGAACTGGGCATCGGCCGGCCATCCACCTATGCCTCCATCCTGCAGACGCTGCGCGACCGCGCCTATGTGCGGGTGGAGAAGAACCGGTTTTTCGCCGAGGAGAAGGGCCGGCTCGTCACCGCCTTTCTGGAGCGGTTCTTTGCCCGCTATGTCGAATATGATTTCACCGCCGGGCTGGAAACCCAGCTCGATGATGTGTCGGCCGGCGATGCCAGTTATCTGGAATTGCTGCGGGCGTTCTGGGCGGATTTCAAGCCGAAGACCGCCGAGGTGATGGAGCAGCGCCCGTCGGACATCACGGCGGCGCTGGACGAATATCTGGCGCCCTTCCTGTTTCCGGACAAGGGGGACGGGGTGGACCCGCGCCTGTGCCCGCGCTGCGCCGCCGGGCGGTTGAGCCTGAAGACCGGGCGGTTCGGGGCGTTTGTGGCCTGCTCCAATTATCCGGAGTGCAAATACACGCGGCCCTTTGCCAGCGAGGGCGGAGCACAGGCCAATGATGGCCCGGTGGAACTGGGCACCGATCCCGACACGGGCGAGATGGTGACGCTGCGTTCGGGGCGCTTTGGCCGCTTCGTGCAGCGCGGGGAGGGCGAGAAGCCGGCCCGCGCCTCCATCCCCAAGGATGTGGAGATTGCGGGGCCGGAGGATCTGGGCTGGGCGCTCAAACTGCTGAACCTGCCGCGCCAGATCGGCCCGCACCCGGAAACCGGCGAGCCGATCACCGCCAGCATCGGCCGTTATGGCCCCTATCTGGCGCACGCCGGCAAATATGCCCGGCTGGCCAACACGGCGGAGGTGTTTGAAACCGGCATGAACGCCGCCGTGGTGAAGCTGGCCGAAGCCGCCGCGGCCAAGGCCAATGGCGGGCGGCCGGTGCGCGGCGCGGCGACGGCGCTGGCCGAACTGGGCGCGCATCCCGAAAGCGGCGCGGCGGTGAAGGTGCTGGCCGGCCGTTATGGGCCTTATGTGAGCGACGGCACCACCAACGCCACCCTGCCCAAGGGTGCCGAACCGACGGCGGTGACGCTGGAGGAAGCGGTGGCCCTGCTCGCCGCCCGGGCAGCGGCGGCCCCGGCCAAGAAGGGCAAGAAGGCGCCGGCAAAGAAGGCCGCAGCCAGGAAGCCGGCGGCGAAGAAGGCGGTGAAGAAAAAGGCCTGAGGCGGCGGGCCGCCTATTCCACGACCTTGCCGCGCGCCATCACCCAGCGCACCTGGGCCAGTTGCCTGGCGTCCACCGTCGGGTCGCCATCGGTGGCGATGATGTCGGCGGCTTTGCCGGGTTCCAGTGTGCCGATTTCAGAAGACAGCCCGAGCAGGTCGGCAGCGCCGGTGGTGGCGCTGATCAGCACCTCGCGCGGGGTCATGCCGCCAAATTCGACCATGTCGGCGGCTTCCTGGCCGTTGCGGCCATGCTCGAAGACGCCGGCATCGGTACCGAAGGCGATGCGGGCGCCGGCGGCGCGGGCGGCGATGATCTGTTTGCCGCGGCGTTCGAGGATGGCGCGGACCTTGGCTTCGACCACAGGCGTGTAGGCGCCGCTGCCGAGCCGTTCGGCGGTGGCGCGGAACGGCAGCAGGGTGGGGACAAGCCAGCCCCCTCCTCCTGCCTTGGCGTTGGCGGCCAGCGCCTTGGCGCCGGCTTCGTCGGTGAAGCTGCCATGTTCGATGGAATCGACCCCGGCTTTCGCTGCCGCCTCGATGCCGCGCGGGCCGTGGGCGTGGGCGGCGACCTTGAGGCCGAGGCTGTGAGCGGTCGTGACGATGCTGCGCATTTCATCGTCGGTGAAATGCTGATCGAGACCGCGGCCCTGCTGGCTGAGCACGCCGCCGGTGGCAGTGAACTTGATCACATCGGCGCCGCGCTGGCTGGCTTCGCGCACGCGGGCGGCGCATTCGGTGGCCCCGGTGCAGGTGTTGCCCTGATCCAGCGCGTCGTTCACCGCCGGCAGGAAGCCCGAGGTGTCACCATGGCCGCCGACGATGGAGAGAGCCGGCCCGGCGGCGAGGATGCGCGGGCCGGGGAATAGGCCGGCGTTGATGGCATCGCGCACGGCAAAGCCGGCAAGGCGGGCGCTGCCGAGATCGCGCACGGTGGTGAAGCCGGCCCTCGCGGTGATGCGGGCGTTTTTCAGGCCAAAGGCGACGGAGAGTTCCGGGCTGTCCACCGCTTCGCGCCAGAAGGGCGTGCCGGGATCGCCGGTCAGGTGCACATGGCAATCGATGAGGCCGGGGGCGAGGGTGCGGGTGGATTGATCGATGACGGTTGCGCCAGCCGGGATGGCGGCGCTGGCCGGCTGGATGGCGGTGATGCGGCCATCGGTGACGATGATGGTGCTGGGGCCAAGGGCGGGTTTGGCAGCATCGGTGATGACGCGGGCGGCCTTTATGGCGATGGTTTCGGCGGCGGCGGGTGATGCCAGCAGCAGGGCGGCGATGAGGGTGGTGCGCATGGATGGTCCCCTATGGTTGGGGACATGGTGCGCCGGGGCCGGGGTGGCGGCCAGTTGCAATGCGGTCATCTTGGGCAGCTGAGGTGGGCCCCTCCGTCAGCCCCGGCCTTCGCCGGGGCTGCCACCTCCCCAAACGAGTTTGGGGAGGACCTGTTTCGGGCGGGTGCGCGTGAAGACGAACGGGTCCAGGGTCCGCGACCCTGGCCGCCGGAGGCATTTCTACGTTCTCGAAATACCCAGCCGGCGCAGTTCGATTTTCGGGCAGCGGTCCATCACCACGGTCAGGCCGGCGGCTTCGGCGCGGGTGGCGGCGGCGGGGTCGAAGACGCCCAGTTGCGTCCAGATGGCCTTGGCGCCGGCAGCGATGGCCTCGTCCACCACATCGGCCACGAATTCGCTGCGGCGGAACACGTCGACCAGGTCGATGGGTTCGGCAATGTCGGCGAGGGTGGCGACGACGGTCTGGCCCAGGATGGACTGGCCGGCGAGCAGCGGGTTGACCGGGATGACGTGGTAGCCGTGGGCGAGGAGGACGCCCATCGCCTCGTGCGCGGCGCGTTCGGGGCGGTCGCTGGCGCCGACGAGGGCGATGGTGCGGGTCTGCCGAAGCAGGGCGGCGATATCGGCATCGGCGGTGAGCGGCATGTCAGAGCCCGACGGTGATCATGACGCTGCGGGCGATTTCGTCAAACTGGGCGCCGGTCTCGCCGCTGACCGGCTGGGCGGTTTCGGACGCGCTGCGCACCGCCATCTGCAGCGGGATGCGGCCAAGGAAGGGCACGCCCATGGCCTGGGCTTCGGCTTCGGCGCCGCCGTGGCCGAACGGGTCGGAGACATGGCCGCACTGGGGGCAGCAATAGCCGGCCATGTTTTCAACGACGCCGAGCACGCGGACATTGACTTCACCGAACATGGCGACGGCGCGGCGGGCATCGATGAGGGCGAGATCCTGCGGCGTGGAGACGATGACGGCGCCATCGGGCTTGAGCTTCTGCGCCAGGGTGAGCTGCACGTCGCCGGTGCCGGGCGGCAGATCGATGACCAGCACGTCCAATGCGCCCCAATCGCATTGTTCGACCATCTGGACGAGGGCGGAGGATGCCATCGGCCCGCGCCAGACGATGGCCTTGTTGGGATCGGTCATCATCCCCATCGACAGCGCCTTGATGCCGTGGCGGCTTTCGGGCTGCAGCCGGTCATTCTCCACCCGGGCGCGGCCGGTGATGCCGAGCAGGGTGGGCACGGAGGGGCCGTAGATATCGGCATCGAGCAGGCCCACCGCCTGACCGGCGCGGGCCAGGGCAAAGGCGAGATTGGCGGCGACGGTGGATTTGCCCACCCCGCCCTTGCCGCTGGCCACCGCGACCAGCTTGCGGATGCCGGGGACGGTGGTGTCCTTGGGGCGGGCATGGCCGGCGGGGGCAGAGGCGCGGTCGGCGGTGAGGATGATGCGGGCGGCCGATACGCCGGGCACGCGGCGGATGGCGGCTTCAACGGTGGCCTGCAGCCGTTCGGCGGCGGTCTTGTCCAGCCCATCAACGGCCAGCACCAGGCCGACCTGGCCATCATCCTTGACCACGATGCCGGCGGCGCGGCCGGTGGCGATCAGGCTGCCGCCGCCCGCCGGATCGGGCAGGCCGGCAAGCGCGGCCGAAACATCATCCTTGATCGCCATGGGGTGAATTTCCGTTCTTTATCCGCCAACAAACGCCGCAGGCGCGCCGCTTGCCCTCGCAATCCCTGTTCGGGGTCGTATATAGTGGTTTCGATTGTAGTGATAAGGTCTGGAAAACGACGCCCATGCCCTGGCAGAACAACAGCGACCCATGGGGTGAAGATGGCAAGCCCGACGATGGCGAGCCGCAGCGCCCGCAGGCGAACAAGCCGGTGAACCCCTGGGGCGACGGCCCGGCGCGCAAGCCGACGCCGATCCGGGGCGGCAAGGGCAATGATTTCGACGATCTGATCCGCCGCAGCCAGGAACGGCTGCGCAGCCAGTTCGGTGGTGGCGGCGGCGGTGGCGGCGGCGGCCTTGATATGGGCGATGGCCGCTGGCTGATGTGGGCGGGCGGGGCGATCCTGCTGGCCTGGGTGGGCCTGACCAGCTTCTATCGGGTGGATGCCCAGGAACGCGCGGTGGTGCAGCGCTTTGGCCGTTATGTCACCTCCAACGGGCCGGGCCTGCATTTCAAGCTGCCGTGGCCGATCGATGCCGTGGAACGCCGCAAGGTGGAACAGATCAACATCATCGACATCAGCTCCAGCGAAGGCGCCAGCGAGAATTTGATGCTGACCGGGGACCAGAATCTGATCAACCTCGCCTATGCCGTGCGCTGGAAGATCCGGAACCCGGAAAATTTCCTGTATGAGCTGGCCGATCCGGAAAAGACGGTGCGCGAAGTGGCGGAAAGCGCCATGCGGGCCGAGATTGCCCGCGCCTCGCTCAATGCCGCGCTGGGGCCGCAGCGCGCCCAGATCGCCGATCAGGTGCGCGACCGCATGCAGGAGCTGCTCGACAGCTACAAGAGCGGGATCGACGTGCGCGGGGTGGACATCAAGCAGGCCGATCCGCCCGCCGCGGTGGACACCGCCTTCAAGGATGTTTCGGCCGCCCAGCAGGACGAGCAGCAATATCTCAACCGTGCCCGCACCTATGCCCAGACGGTGGTGGCCCGCGCCCAGGGCGATGCCGCGGCCTTTGATGCGGTTTATGCCCAGTATCGGCTGGCGCCCGAAGTGACGCGCAAGCGCATGTATCTGGAAACCATGGAACGGGTGCTGGCCAAGGTGGACAAGACCATCGTGGATGCCCCCGGTGTCGCGCCCTATCTGCCGCTGCCCGAGGTGCGCCGCCGCGCCGTGCCCGCCCCGGCCGAAGCGCCGGCCCCGGCCCGCTGAGCCCCAGGAGACAAGATGATGGACAGCCTGATGCGCAATCCCATGCTGCTCGCCGGGGTCGGCTTTGCCGCCGTCGTGCTCGCCATGGCCAGTTTCTACACCGTGCCGGAAACCAAGCAGGCCGTGGTGCTGCGGCTGGGCAAGCCGGAGCGGATCGTGAACGAATATGATCCCAAGGCACCCTTTGGCGAAAGCGGCGCTGGCCTCGCCATCAAGGTGCCCTTCATCGAGGATGTGCGCTTTGTCGACAAGCGCATCATGGACCTCGACATGGACGCGCAGACCGTGCTGTCCACCGATCAGCTGCGGCTGGTGGTGGATGCCTTTGCCCGGTTCCGCATCGTTGATCCGCAGCGGATGGTGCAGACGGTGGGCACCGAGGAGAATGCCGCCGATGCGCTGAAGCGGATCCTCGCCTCAAAGCTGCGCAACGAACTGGGCAAGCAGCCCTTTGCCGCGCTGCTGTCGCCCGAACGCGGCGAGGTGATGGACGAGATCCAGGCCAGCGTGAACACGCAGGCCAAGCAATATGGCGCCGAAATCATCGATGTGCGCATCAAGCGCGCCGATCTGCCGTCGGGCGCAACCCTCGACGCGGCCTATGCCCGCATGGCATCGGCCCGCGCCCAGGAAGCCGCCAACATCCGTGCGCAGGGGCAGAAGCAGGCGCAGGTCGTGCAGGCCGAAGCCGACGCCACCGCCGCCCGCATCTATGCCGACAGTTTCGGCAAGGATCCGGAATTCTATGCCTTTTATCGCGCCATGCAGGCCTATCGCACCACGTTCGAGGACGGCACCGCCACGGTGGTGCTGGGGCCCAACAACGAATTCCTGCGCGAATTCGAAGGCCGGAAGACCAATCGCTGAACGTTCACCGCCGTTCATGCACGGTTAGGCGTGTTGTTCGCATAAGCCGGTCATCCGTCTGCCAACCAGAAAGAGACTCATGCCGAACAAGATCATGCGCAATCTGATCCCCGCCGCCCTGCTGGCCACCGGTGTGGCCGCCATTGCCGTGGCCCAGGCGCCGCAGCAGGGCGTGGCCCAGAATGCGGTTGCCCCGGCCACGGCGATCATGCCGCCCGGTGGCGCGCCGCGCAGCTTTGCCGATCTGACAGCGCGTCTGGCCCCGGCCGTGGTCAATGTTTCCACCACCCAGAAGGTGGAAATCGGCCGCATGCGCCGCTTCCCCGGCCAGCCCGGCGGCAACCCGCTGGAGGAATTTTTCCGCCGGTTCCAGGAACAGCAGGACGGCGGCGAGCCGGTCACCCGCGAGGCGACCAGCCTGGGTTCGGGGTTCATCATCGCCGCTGATGGCTATATCGTCACCAACAACCACGTGATTTCGGCCGGTGAAGGCCGCAACCAGCCGGTGGAATCGATCACGGTCACGCTGGCCGATCGCCGCGAGTACAAGGCGCGCGTGGTGGGCCGCGATCCGCTGACCGATCTGGCCGTGCTGAAGATCGAGGCCAGCGGCCTGCCCTTCGTGCAGTTCGGCAACAGCCAGGCGGTGCGCGTCGGCGATTGGTCCATCGCCATCGGCAACCCCTTTGGCCTGGGCGGCACCGTGACCGCCGGCATCATTTCGGCCCTGCATCGCGACATCGGTTCCGGCCAGTATGACCGCTATATCCAGACCGATGCTTCCATCAACCAGGGCAATTCGGGCGGGCCGCTGTTTGATCTCAATGGCAATGTCATCGGCATCAACACGGCGATCTTCTCGCCCACCGGCGGCAATGTCGGCCTGGGCTTTGCCATTCCGGCCGAACTGGCCAAGCCGGTGGTGGACCAGCTGAAGGCGACGGGCGCCGTCAAGCGCGGCTATCTTGGTGTCGCCATCCAGCGGTTGACCAGCGACATTGCCGACGGCCTGGGCCTGCCCAAGGACAAGGGCGAGATTGTCGCCAATGTCGAACCCAACGGCCCGGCCGGCCGCGCCGGCGTCCGCCAAGGCGACGTGATCCTGAAGGTCGCGGGCCGCGAAGTGGATTATGACAACAGCCTGTCGTACATCGTGGCCACCACGCCGATCGGTTCCACCGTGCCGATCGAGCTGCTGCGCGACGGCAAGCGCATGACGATCAATGCCACCATCGCGCAGCGGCCGTCCGAAGCCGTGGTGGCCCAGCGCGCCGGCCTGCCCGCCAATGATGACGACACGCCGGCCGATGATGCCACCAAGGCACCGGGCATCGAGGCGGCCAAGGCCAGCCTGGGCATCACCCTGCAGCCGATCACCGCCCAGTTGCGCCAGCAGTTGCGCATCGACGACAAGGTGCAGGGCGTGGTGATTGCCGGCATCAGCCCATCGTCTGACGCGGCCGCCAAGGGTCTGCAGCGCGGCGACATCATCCTGAAGATCGGCCAGAAGCCGGTGACGAGCCCGGCCGAAGCCGCCGCCGCCGTGGACGCGGAGCGCAAGGCCGGCAAGGACACGGTGCTGATGCTGGTGCAGCGCGGCAACACCCCGCCCACCTATCGCGGCATCAAGCTGCAGCCGGTGAAATAAGCCGGCGACACTGCCGGGAACGAGGGGGGAGCGGGCGACCGCTCCCCCTTTTTCGTCAGAGTGCGCGTTCGTAGATGCGATAGGTGCGCGTCACATGGCTGTCGATGGCGTCGGCGATGGAGCGCATCGGGCCGTTGTCATCCAGGATCCAGCCGATTTCGCCTTCGCTGGCGCCGAATTCGGCGACGGAGGCGCGGCGGATATATTCGATCATCTGGAACGCCATCAGGCTGGCGACGCGGTGGCCCTGCAGCGACTTCCTTATGCCCATCAGCGGCACACGCATGCGCTTCACGCGTGGCGCGCGCAGCCGCCACAACAGCTTGGCCCAGCCGAACGGGAACAGGCTGCCATTGAGGTCGCGGGTCAGCTCGTTGATGTCGGGCAGGGTGATCATGAAGCCGACGGGCACGCCTTCATATTCGGCGATGCGCACCAGGTTTTCAAAGATGATCGGTTTCAGCTTCTTGCCGACATAGGCGATTTCGGCCGGGGTGAGCGGCACGAAGCCCCAGTTGTCGGACCAGGCGTCGTTCAGGATATCGAGGATCAGCGCGGCTTCCTGGTCAAATTTCGCCTTGTTCACCGGCCGCGTCACCAGCTTGGCGTTGCGTTCGGAAAAGGCGACGATGCGCTGCACCATCTCCGGAAACGGCTGGGCGATCGGCAGTGACCAGGCGTGCAGATCCTTCACCCCCTGATAGCCGCGCGCCGTCACCAGCCGCTCATAATGCGGCAGATGGTGACCCATCATCACGGTGGGCGGCCCTTCAAAGCCCTGCACCAAAAGGCCCGGCTCGTCCCACACCGACAGGCTGAACGGCCCCTGCGCCCGGGTCATGCCACGGCTGCGCAGCCTATCCTCCGCCGCGCCAAACAGTGCATTGGCCACGGCTGCATCATCGATGCATTCGAACATGCCCCAATGGCCGGTGCCGGGGCCACCGCCGGGTGCGCCGGGCGCAATCACCAGCTGATCGACCTGCGCCGAAATGCGGCCGACGACCTGGCCATCCTTCAGCGCCAACCAGAAGGCGGCTTCGGCATGGCCGAACCAGGGGTTGGTCTTGATGCCGCCAATCAGGCCGAGCATCTCGCCTTTCAGCGGCGGCACCCAATGGGGATCGTTGGCATAGAGCGTCCACGGCAGGTCAACAAAGGCCTTGCGGTCGGCCGCGCTCTCGACGCGCTTCAGGGTGATCATGCTCATCGGGCCCTTGGTAAGCGGCAATCAAGGCAGTTTGGGGGCAATCATTCCTCGGTGCGGATCAGCACGGCCTCGCCGATCAGCAGGAACAGGATGAACGGCGACCAGGCCGCCATCAGCGGCGGCACCGTGCCGAAATTGCCCATCGCCAGCATGAAATTGTCGGCCACGAAAAAGGCGAAGCCCAGCGCCATGCCGATCACCGCGCGCACGAACAATTTGCCGGAGCGGGCCAGGCCAAAGGCCGCCACCGCGCCCAGGAGCGGCATCAGCACCGCCGACAGCGGCCCCGAAATCTTGTGCCAGGCCGCCGCCTCCAGCACGTCGGTGGATTTGCCGGCGGCGCGTTGTTCGGCGATCTGCGGCCACAAGTCCCACAGCGGCACGAAATTGGGGTTGATGCTGGCGGTGGTGAACTGGCGCGGCACCACATCGGTGGTGAACAGCAACTGGTCACGCCGTTCCAGCCCGCCGCTCGCCACGTCGAACAGCCGCACCTTGTTCAGCTGCCAGCCGCCCGGTGCCGGTGTCGCGCTGGCGGCCATCACCACCTGCACCAGCCGGTTGCCGCGCCGGTCATAGATGGTGACATCATCCAGCCGGGTGGTGGCGCCCCGGCCGATGACCGCTTCGGCGTGGAACAGATCATCGCCGCCGCGCACCCAGCTTTGCGTCTTGGCGGCCGTCGCCTTGGGCAGCTTGCGATATTCCACCTCCTGCCAGGCCTTCAGCGTGGCGCTGGCCCGTGTGGCGATGCGTTCGTTCCAGGCGAAATTGGCCACGGCAACGCCCAGCGCCGCCAGCATCAGCGGCGCCAGGATATGGTGGGCTGACAAGCCCGCCGCCTTGAAGATCACCACCTCGCTGTTCTGGTTGAGGGTCGCCAGCGTCACCAGCGTGGCCAGCAGCACCGAAAAGGGCAGAAACAATTGCACGATCTGCGGCGCGCGCAGGGAGACATAGACCCACAGATCGGACTCGGTGTTGCCGGCCGCTGCGAGCACCTTGCCGCTTTCCGACAACAGATCCAGCGACTGCAGAATGACGGTGAGGCCGATGATGAAGGCCGCCACCCGGATCAGGAACATCCGCGCCGTGTACCAGGCGATGGTGCGGGAGGGGAACAAGGCCATGCGGATCACCCTGCCGACAGCACATCATCGGCCCAGCTCTGCCGGCGCACCAGGCGCGCCGCCAGGCCGGTGACCAGGCCGCTGATCTTGCCGAACCAGCGGTCGAGCGCGCCGATGGGCTGGCCGCCCGGCCGGCACAGCACGCGGAACATCCACAGCGCCAGGCCGAGGAACAGGGCATAGGGCACCCATTGCGCCAGCACCGGATCAACCCGGCCCAGCGCGCCCATGCGCTCGCCATATTCGGTGAGCTTGTGGAAGGTGACGAGCGCGATGATCGACAGAAACACCCCCAGCGCCGAGGTGGAGCGCTTGGGCGGCACCGCCATGGCGACGGCGAGGAAGGGCAGCACGAACATGATCACGCACTGGACAACACGCCGGTGGAAGGTGGCCGCAGCGCTGCGGCGCAGATCGGCCGTGTCGCCATTCCACATGCTGCGCAGCAATTCGGGCAGCGTTGCTTCCAGATTGCCTTCGCCGCGTTTGCGGAAGGCGACCATTTCCGGCAGCGGGATCGGCACATCATGCTGGGAAAAGCTGAGCACGCGCGGGGTGGCCCCCGGCGACGGGCTGTGCACCAGCGTGCCATCGCGCAGGCGCAGCAGGATGGTTTCGGGATCGTCGGTGGCGAGGAAGCTGCCGCGCGCCGCGGTGGCGGCGATGGTCTGGCCATCCTTGCTGCCGCGCACGAACAGGCCCCTGAGATCGGCGCCGCCTTCACGGGATTCCTCCACCCGCAAGGTCATGCCGCCGCCCAGATTGGCGAATTCCCCCACCTTGATCGACGCACCCAGCGCGCCCGAGCGCAGTTCAAAGCGCAGATTCTCATAGGCATAGCGGGTGACCGGCTGCAGCCAGCCGACAATGCCGAAATTCACCACGGCAAACACGCCGGCAAAGATGAACGGCACCCGCAGCAGCCGGCCATAGGAAATGCCGACGGCCAGCAGCGAATCCAGTTCGGACGACAGCGCCAGCCGGCGGAAGGCCAGCAGCGTGCCCAGCATCACGCCAATGGGGATGCCGAGCGACAGATATTCGGGCAGCAGATTGCCCAGCATGCGCCACACCACGCTGACCGGCCCGCCTTCGTTGATGACGAAATCGAACAGGCGCAGCATGCGATCCAGCACCAGCAGCATGGCCGCCACCACCAGCGTGCCGATGAGCGGCACCAGGATCAGGCCGAACAGGTAACGATCGATGCGTTTGGTCACGCAGCTGCCCCAGGTGGTGTCTTGGTCACCGGGCGCGCGAACGACCGGGCGGCCATGCTATAGCCGCCCAGCCTTGCTGCGTCATGAAGAAATCAGGCGGGCTCGTGCAAGGCCAGATTGGCCATCTGCGCGGCCTGTTCGAACTTGCCCAGCACCGTGTCGATCTGCGCATCCGAATGCAGGGCGCAGATGGAACAGCGCAGCAGGAACACGCCGGCCGGCGTGGCTGGCGGCCGGCTCATGTTCACATAGACGCCGAGTTCAATCAGCGTGGACCACATCAGCGCCGTGGTTTCCTGATCCGGCATCAGCACCGAAACAATGGCGCTTTCCGGCGTTTCGGTGGCGAGCTTGAAGCCGCGCGCCTTCAGCCCACCGTGCAGGCGGCGGGTGGCTTCCCACAGCCGGGCGCGCTTGTCGTGCGCGGTCATCAGCTTGCGGATGGAGGTGGCGGCGCTGGCCACCACGGCCGGCGGCAGCGAGGCGGTGAAGGTATAGGGCCGGCAGACGAGGCGCAAAATCTCGAACTTGGGATGGTTGGAGACGCAGAAACCGCCGACCGTGCCCACCGATTTGGAGAAGGTGCCGACGACGAAATCGACATCATCGGCGACGCCCTGTTCCTCGTACACGCCGCGGCCGTTGGGCCCGAAAAAGCCCATGCCATGCGCTTCATCGACCAGCAGCATGGCGCCATGCGCCTTGGCGATGGCCACCAGTTCGGGCAGCGGCGCGATGTCGCCCAGCATCGAATAGACGCCTTCCAGCACCACCAGCTTACCGGCTTCGGGCGGCAGCCGCTTCAGCCGCTTTTCCAGATCGGCGGCATCATTGTGGCGGAAGCGCACGATGTCGGCGTTGGACATCTTGCAGCCATCATAGATGGAGGCGTGGCTGTCGGCATCGAGGATGATGAAATCGCCCTTGCCGGCCAGCGTGGAGACCATGCCGAGATTGGCCTGGTAGCCGGTGGAGAACACCATGGCGTGGGACATGCCATAGAAGTCCTTCAGCGCTTCCTCGCACTCCTTGTGGGTCTGGTAGGTGCCGTTGAGCACGCGGCTGCCGGTGGTGCCGGCGCCATAATCGCGGATGGCGGCCTGGCCAGCGGCCACCACATCGGGATCGAACGTCATCCCCATATAATTGTAGGTGCCGAGCAGGATGGTGTGCTGGCCCTTGATGATGGCTTCGGTGGGCGACAGCACCTTGTCCATCACGATGCCGAACGGATCGCGGATGCCGGCCGACAGCAGCCCGGCATGTTCGGCGATCAGAGGATCAAACTTCGACAGAAGATCGGTCATGGCCTCAGCCCTTCTTCGTCACCAGGCCGTGCACAGCATCGGCGACCTGGCCGATGGTTTCCAGATCGGGCAGCATGTTCAAGGGGATCAGGATATCCCATTCGTCTTCCATGCTGGCGACCAGATCCATGACGGTGAGCGAATCCATCTCCATGTCGCCGGCAAAGGTCGTGGCTTCGGTGAGCGCCACCTTCTTGGCATTCAACGGTTCGATCAGTTCGATGATGCGGGCATAAACCCCGGCGCGGTCAGTCATGATGGCTCCATCCACAAGCGTTGCGGGCTCTTTGCCCCCACATCATGGCCAAATTGCGGAACTGTTCATCTGGTGCCATCATGCCGCGCATGGGGGACATGACCGATATCAGCATGGATGCCGCGGCCGACGGGGTTCCTGGGGCGTCGCATGCCAATGCCATCCACCTGATCCGCACCATGCAGGCGCACCACGTCACCCTGTCGGCCATGGCCGATCAGAAGGCCAACATCATCATCGGGGTGAATTCGGTGATCTTTGCCCTGGTGGTGAAGGAGGCCGCACACAACCCGGCGTTGCTGGTGCTGGCGGCCAGTTCGGGGTTGGCGGCCGTGTTGTGCATGCTGGCGGTGGTGCCCTCCATCGGCCGCCCGCCCAAGGGGCCGGCCGCGCCACCCAACCTGCTGTTCTTTGACGGCTTCACCCAGATGAGCGAGGCGGCCTGGATCGACTGGCTGGAACGCACCAACGCCAATGATCATGCCATCCAGATGGCCATGGCGCGCGATGTCTATCAGCTGGGCCAGGTGCTGGCGCAAAAGAAATACAAATATCTCGGTTGGGGCTATCGCGTGTTCATCGGCGGCCTGATCGCCACCTTTGCGATGTTCGTGGCGCAAACCGTGCTTGCGCTATAGCCAGCCGCGGGCGCGGTAATCCCGCACCGTGTCGGCCAGGCCGGCCGCGAGATCGATCTGCGGCTGCCAGAGGCCGGCCAGATGATCATTGCCGCCGCGCGCCACCCAATCGGGATGGGCCAGATAACGGGCGCGATCGGGTGTGAGCTTGGGGATCAGCCGCGATGCCGCCAGCGCGGTGAGCAGGCCGCCGGGGATCGGCAGCACCAGCGGCCGGCGACCGAGCGCGCGGCCGATGGCGCGGGCAAAGCCGGCGTGGCTGTGGCCGCCCTGGGCACCGGCGCCATCATCGATTTCAAGCACGGTGCGGCTGGGCCCTGCATCGGCCAGCGCCAGCAGGGCGCGGGCGAGATCGTTGACATGGATCAGGCTGATGCGGGCCGCCGGGCCGCCGGGGGCGACGCCCAGGCCGAACCGCGCCAGCGCGAACAGATCACGCATTTCGGCATCGCCGGGGCCATAGACACCGGGCGGGCGCACGATCAGCCAATCGCCGTCGCGCGCCTGAACTTGGCGATCGCCGGCGGCCTTGGAGGCGCCATAAATCGACAGGCCGGGTTCCCGTGCGGCCAGGCTGGAAACATGGACAATGCGCGGCACGGCGGCGGCTGCGGCCAGCACATTGGCGGTGCCGGTGACATTGCCGGCGTGGAAACCGGCGGCATCAGGCGCGTTCACCACGCCGGCAATGTGCAGCACGGCGGCGGCACCATCGCAAAGCCGGGCGAGGGCGTGCCGGTCGTTAAGATCGCCCAGCACCCATTCGACACCGGGCTGCGGCGGCTGCGGCCGGCGGGTAAGGGCGCGGACGGGGCGGGCGCCGGCCAGCGCCAGCACGCGGCGGCCGACGAAGCCGGTGGCGCCGGTGATGGCGAGGGGGGGAATGTCAGCGGTCATCGTTCAACAAACCCCAACCCGCTCATGCCGAGCTTGTCGAGGCACCACGCCGGCTGTGGTGCGTGCCTCGACAAGCTCGGCATGAGCGGGTCTGGTCTTGTCCGGGGCGCTGCGCGTCAGGCCGCCACTTCAAACGGCTGAATCTCGCCCGACAGATATTGCAGCCGCGCCTTGGAGCGCGACAGCTTGCCCGACGAGGTGCGCGGCAGGGTGCGCGGCGGCACCAGTTCGACCACGCTGCTCATGCCGGTGATCGCCTTCACCTTGGTGCGGATGGCGTCGCGCAGCTTGATGCGCTCGTCATTGTCGCTGGTGCGGCACTGCACCAGCACCGCCGGCGCTTCCTCGCCCGAGGGGGTGGTGATCGAGAAGGCGGCAATGTCGCCGGCCTTGAAGCCGGGCAGCTGCTCGATCGCCCATTCGATATCCTGCGGCCAGTGATTCTTGCCGTTGATGATGATCATGTCCTTGGCGCGGCCAACGATATAGATCGAACCATCCTTCATATAGGCCATGTCGCCGGTGTCGAGCCAGCCGTCGGGCGACAGCGCCGCCTCGGTGGCTTCAGGATCGCGGAAATATCCGGCCATCACGCCCAGCCCGCGCACGAACACACGGCCGATCTTGCGGTCGGGCAGGACGCGGCCCTTCTCGTCGCGCACCTCGATCGTCATGCCCGGCACGGCCTTGCCGCAATTGACGATGGCGCGATAGCGGGTGGGCAGCCGCTGATCGGCGCGGGCATCGCCCGCCGCGCCCGACAGGGTGCGCTCGTCGATCAGGTCGCAATGGATGCCGTCACCCGGCGGCATGATCGTCACCGCCAGCGTGGCTTCGGCGAGGCCATAGCTGGGCAGGAAGGCGCTGGCCTTGAACCCGGCCGGCGCGAAGGCATCGACAAAGGCCTGCATCACTTCGGGGCGGATCATGTCGGCGCCGTTGCCGGCCACGCGCCAGCGCGACAGGTCATAACGTTCGGCCACCGGGATCGAATGGGAAATGCGGCGGGCGCAAATGTCATAGCCAAAGGTCGGCGAATAGCTGAGCGTCGCATCCTTGTTGCGGCTGATCAGCGTGAGCCACGACAGCGGCCGGCGGGCAAAATCCTCGGTGGCGATATAATCGACCGACAGCTGGTTCGCCATCGGCGACAACATGCAGCCCACCAGGCCCATGTCGTGATACCAGGGCAGCCAGCTCACCACGCGGTCGCCTTCGCCCACCTTCATCATGAAGGCATGGCCGGCCAGATTGGCCAGCAGCGCCTCGTGGGTGACGGCAACGCCGTGCGGGAAACGGGTGGAGCCCGAGGAATATTGCAGATAGGCGATGTCGGTCGGCTTGGCCTGCGGCAGCGCCACCACCGGCGCGTCCGCTGCAAACCATTGCGACCAGTCGTGCGCGGCGCACTTGCCGGCGGCAGCTTCGGCCACCATCGGATAAAGGCCGGTGGGGGAGAGCACCATCACCGGATCACAGCTGTTCAGCTGCACGCGGATCTGATCGACATAGGCATCGCGGCCGCCAAAGCTGGTCGGCAGCGGCAGCGGCACCGGCAGCGCGCCGGCATAGATCGCGCCGAAGAAGGCGGCGGCGAAACCGGCACCGGTTTCGGCGATCAGGGCAATGCGGTCACCCGGCTGCACGCCTTCGGCGATGAAGTGCATGGCATAGCGGCGGGCATCGGCGGCCAGCTCGGCATAGGGATAGACACGGACGAGATCGGCGCGGGCATCGTGGAAGTTGAAGCCCTTTTGCCCCTGCGCGGCATAATCCAGCGCCTCCACCACGGTGCCGAAATCCGATTGGCGCATCGGGCGGCCATCATCGGTCGGGGTAGGGCGCAGCGTTGCAGCCGTGTCAGCCATGGTCTTCTCCCTTGCACCCCGCCCGAAATTCGACCCAAATGGCGGGGGAAATATTCTTGTCCACTCTCCCTCTGGCACGCTGGGGCGTTCAAAATCCGGCCCGATCATGGCAGGAAAGTGGCATGACCGATGAAAGGCGCCCGCAGCCCAAGGCCCCACGCCGGGCCCCACCGCCGCTGAACGAGGCGCAGTTGCGCGAACTGGCGCTGCATTATGCCGCCCGTTTTGCCACCACCAGGGCCCGGCTGCAGCGCTATCTGGCGCGCAAGCTGAAGGAACGCGGCTGGTCCGGCGAGGCCCCGCCCGATGTGCCGGCGCTGATCAACCGGCTGGCGGCGCTGCGCTATGTCGATGATGCCGCCTATGCCGGCATGAAATCGCGCGCCATGGCGGCGCGCGGCCTCGGCCCGCGCCGGGTGGCGGCGCAACTGGCCGCCGATGGGGTGGATGTGGATGATCGCGGCGACGGGCCCGACGAGGCTGAAGCGCTGGCAGTGGCCATCGCCTTTGCCCGGCGCAAGCGGCTGGGGCCGTTCGGGCCGGCGGATGCCGACCGCGCGACGCAGCAGAAGCAATTGGCGGCCATGCTGCGGGCCGGCCATGGCATGGCGGTGGCCCGCCGCGTGCTGGCGGCCGGGTCAACCGATGATCTGGAGGCGGATCAGTTCAGCAGCTGACGGGCGCCGCCGGACCAGCTGATCACCAGGCCCAGCGCCTTGCCCATGATTTCGCCGGTCAGCGCAAAGCGTTGCGGGCGCGGATCGCCGGCATCTTCGAAGGCCAGGGTCAGACGCGGCTCGGCGGCCACAACCGCCGCCACCACCAGCATCACCATGCCCAGCCGTTCGATCACCATGCGTCCCATGGCCCGAGTCCCGCCTTCAACCTTGTCCTGCTGCCGCTCATGCCGCGACGGGCCTGAGCGGCAGATGAACGGTCATGCCTCTTCGGTTGGCGCCGGCAGCGCCTTGGGCGCCCGCCTCGCCTTCAGCTTCTTGATCGCCGGCACTATCTCGAACGACAGATCATCGTCCTTCACGTGCACGCGCACCTCGCCGCCGTTGACCAGCTTGCCGAACAGCAACTCCTCGGCCAGCGGCTGCTTGATCTTCTCCTGGATCAGGCGGCCCATCGGCCGCGCACCATAAAGCCGGTCATAGCCGCGCTGGATCAGCCAGGCCTTGGCCTCTTCGGTGAGGCTGATGTGCACCTCGCGGTCGGCCAGCTGCAGTTCCAGGCCCAGCACGAACTTGTCGATCACCATGGCAACCACGGCCGGCGGCAGATAGCCGAACGGCACGGTGGCATCGAGGCGGTTGCGGAATTCCGGGCTGAACAGCTTCTTGATCGCTTCCTCGTCCTCGCCCACGCGGGTGGTGGCGCCAAAGCCGATGCCTTCGCGCGCCATGTCGGCGGCCCCGGCATTGGTGGTCATGATCAGGATGATGTTGCGGAAATCCACCGTCTTGCCGTGGTGATCGGTCAACTTGCCGTTGTCCATCACCTGCAGCAGGATGTTGAACAGATCGGGGTGGGCCTTCTCGATCTCGTCCAGCAGCAGCACCGAATGCGGCTGCTGATCGACCGCATCGGTCAAGAGGCCGCCCTGGTCAAAGCCGACATAACCGGGAGGCGCACCGATCAGCCGGCTGACCGAATGGCGCTCCATATATTCCGACATGTCGAAACGGGTGAGCGGAATGCCCAGGATGGTCGCCAGCTGCTTGGCCACCTCGGTCTTGCCGACCCCGGTCGGGCCGGAGAAGAGATAGCAGCCGATCGGCTTGTTGGGTTCGCGAAGCCCGGCGCGGGCCAGCTTGATGGCGCTGGCCAGCTTCTCGATGGCGGCATCCTGGCCGAACACCACGCGCTTCAGATCGGCTTCCAGCGTGGCGAGCTGGGCCTTGTCGTCGGTCGAAACGCTCTTCGGCGGGATGCGGGCCATGGTGGCGATCACCGCCTCCACCTCCTTCACGCCGATGGTCTTCTTGCGCTTGTGCTCGGGCAGCAGCATCTGGCTGGCACCGGTCTCGTCGATCACGTCGATGGCCTTGTCGGGCAGCTTGCGATCGTTGATGTAGCGCGCCGAAAGCTCCACCGCCGCCTTGATGGCATCGGGAGTGTATTTCAGCTTGTGATGCTCTTCGTACGACGGGCGCAGGCCCATCAGGATCTTCACCGTGTCCTCGATGCTCGGCTCGTTCACGTCGATCTTCTGGAACCGGCGCAGCAGGGCGCGGTCCTTCTCGAAATGATTGCGGAACTCCTTGTAGGTGGTCGAACCGATGCAGCGGATCGCGCCGGATGACAGCGCCGGCTTCAACAGGTTGGATGCGTCCATCGCGCCGCCGCTGGTGGCGCCGGCACCGATCACCGTGTGGATTTCATCGATGAACAGCACCGCATCGGGCAGCTTTTCCAGTTCGGACACGACATTCTTCAGCCGCTCTTCAAAATCGCCGCGATAGCGGGTGCCGGCCAAGAGCGCGCCCATGTCGAGGCTGTAGATCACCGCGGGCTTCAGCACATCGGGCACCTGGCCCTCGATGATCTTGCGGGCCAGGCCTTCGGCGATCGCCGTCTTGCCCACGCCCGGATCCCCCACATAGAGCGGGTTGTTCTTGGTGCGCCGGCACAGGATCTGGATGGTGCGGTCCACCTCGGCGCTGCGGCCAATCAGCGGATCGACCTTGCCGTTCTTCGCCTTATCGTTGAGGTTGACGGTGAACTGCTTGAGGGCGCTTTCGCTGCCCTTCTTCTCGGTCTTCTCCGCCTTGGCCGGCTTTTCCTCCGGCTCGTCCTTCTCGGCACCGCCGCCGGCCGCACCCTTGGGCGGCTTGGCTTCGGACTGGCCGGACTTGGCGATGCCATGGCTGATGAAGCTGACGGCATCGAGGCGCGTCATGTCCTGCTGCTGCAGGAAGAAGACGGCATGGCTTTCGCGTTCGGAAAACAGCGCGACCAGCACATTGGCGCCGGTCACTTCCTCGCGGCCCGATGATTGCACGTGCAGGATGGCACGCTGCACCACGCGCTGGAAGCCGGCGGTGGGCGACGGATCGATGCTGGCATCGGCCTTCAGCGCGGTCAGCTCGGTATCGAGATAGCGGATCAGCTGGCTCTGCAGCTCTTCCAGATCAACATTGCAGGCCTTCATCACCTGGGCGGCATGCGTGTCGGTGGTGAGCGCCAGCAACAGATGTTCCAGCGTGGCATATTCGTGCGTCCGGCGGGCAGCTTCGGCCAGAGCGTTGTGGAGGGTCTTCTCCAGTTCCCGTGTGAACGAGGGCATCAAATTCTCCGGGGCGCTGTTTCGGGGGGAAATCAGCACCATTGCCGGCCCGGCCAGATGTCGGGCCTTGTCCCCAATGTCTGCCCGGCATGGCCAAACATCAAGGGGCAAACGGCCCAGCTGGCCGCTTTTATAGCTGTGGCATGGTCGCACAGGGGTCGCACAGGGACCGAACAGCCCTTGGCGCTGGCGTGGCCTGCGGTTTTTTCTGGCCAGATGGCCGGCCGCGAAGGCAGAATGAAGCCATGGGGACAATCCGAACATCATCTGCCCGGCTGCTCACCGCCATCGCCGGCCTGGTGCTGGCGGTGCCGGCCAGCGGCCAGGGCCTGGCGCAGAAGGGCGCTGCGCCCTATCTGCCGCAGCCGGCGGTGACCGCCGTTGTCAGGCAGCTGCCGCCGCCACCGGCACCGGGCAGCGCGGCCGAGCGCGAGGATCGCGCCGCCTATGCCGCCGCCGCCAGCGGCATCGGCAGCCGCGACTGGCAGCGCGCCCGGGCCCAGCGCTCGCTGAATCTGCCAGCCTATCGCCAGCAATTGAGCTGCGCCTTTGGCCGCCAGCTCGACGCCAAGCTGACGCCGCATCTGGTCACCCTGCTCAGCCGCAGTGCCCAGGATGCCCGGCGCGCCGTCAACGCCGCCAAGGACAAATTTGCCCGCCCGCGCCCGTTCACCACCGATGGCGGTGAGGCGTGCGATCTGATGGGCAGGCCGGGCAAGCCGGCCGATCCGGATTTTTCCTACCCGTCGGGCCATGGCACCACGGCGGCGCTGTGGGCGCTGGTGCTCGCCGATGTGACACCGGCCCGGGCCAGCGATTTGGACGCGTTCGGCCGCGACACCGGCAATCTGCGGGTGGCCTGCCGGGTGCACTGGCCGTCGGATATCGCGGCCAGCCGCACCCTGGCCGGCCTGTTGCACCGCCAATTGTCGGCCAGCCCGGCCTATCGCGCCGATCTGGCCAAGGCCCGTGCCGAGGCGGCGAGTGCGCCGCCGGCATTTTTCTGCTGATGAAAGGGACGCCATGCGCCTGATCCTGCCCCTGTTGCTCACCGCCAACGCGGCCGCCGCCCAGCCGGCAGCCCCTGCGGCCCCGCCCGCAATGACGGGCAGCGCCGCCCCGGCCGGCTATGTCGAACGCATGCAGCCGCTCAGCATGCTGCGCCTGTTGCCGCCGCCGCCCGCGGCCGGCAGCAGCGAGGCCGAAGCGGATGAATTCGTCTATCGCCAGAGCCGCAAGGGCATCGGCGGCCCCGAATGGCAGCGCGCCATTGGCCAGTTGAGCGTGACCAGCCCGAGCTTCGTCAAGGCGATCAGCTGCGCGCTGGGGGCGCAATTGTCCGCGGAAACCACGCCAGCCACCATGGCCCTGCTGCGCCGCGCCGGCACCGATCTGGGCCGCGCCGTGTTTGCCGCCAAGGAACATTACAAGCGCCAACGCCCGTTCACCACCGATGGCGGCAAGGCCTGTGATCCCGATCATGCCAAGGATGGCGGCAAGCCCCTGGGCTTTGCCTATCCGTCCGGCCATGCCGCGGTGGGCTGGCTGTGGGGCCTGATCCTGTCGGATGCGCGGCCCGCGCGCAGCACCGAGATCCTGAAGTTCGGCAAGTCCACCGGCGATCTGCGCATCGCCTGCCGGGTGCACTGGGCGTCGGACGTGGTGGGCGGGCGGCTGATGGCCACCGCGCTTTACCAGCGCATCGAGGACACGCGCGATTACAAGGCCGATCTGGAAAAGGCCCGCGCCGAATTGAGCCTGGCCCCGGTGCCGGAAGGCTGCCCGGCGACCTGACAGCAAAAGGAGCGCCGGCCGGCTGGCCAGCGCCCCAATTTGTCCCGCCTGTGGCGGTTACGCAGTCACCGCCTGGTTGAACGGCGTGTCCTTGTCCGGCCGCATGTCGCCGGGCAGGCCGAGCACGCGTTCGGCGATGATGTTCCTCAGGATTTCGTCCGTCCCGCCGGCAATGCGCAGACCGGCCGAGCCGAGATAGCTGCCCTGCAGCTTGGCCAATTCGGGATCGGCGTCCGCCCCGGCGACAAAACCATCGCCGCCCGACAGATCCAGCGCGAAGCTGGCCAGATCCTGCATGGTCTTGGCCACCACCACCTTGGAGATGGACTGTTCCGGCCCCGGCACCTGGCCCTTTGACAATGCCGAGAGCGCGCGCATCTGGGTCAGCTTGATGCCCTGATCGTTGATATAGGTCTGGGCGATCTTCTGGCGCACGTCGCTGGCGGCAATCGCCGGGTTGCCATCGGGGGCATCCACGCCGCGCGCCAGCTTCATCAGCGTTTCATAGCCGGGCGCATAGCGCGGCTTTCCGCCGACGGCGAGACGCTCGTGCATCAGCGTGGTCAGCGCCACCTTCCAGCCATCGCCGACAGCGCCGAGCCGGTGCGAATCATGGACGCGCACGCCATCGAAGAACACCTCATTGAAATCGCTGCCGCCCGACATCTGCTTGATGCCCTTCACCGTCACTCCGCTAGCCTTCATGTTCACGATGAACATGGTCAGGCCCTTGTGCTTGGGCAGGCTGGGATCGGTGCGGGTGACCACGATGCCGTAATCGCTGGCGTGGGCAAAGCTGGTCCACACCTTCTGGCCATCGATCACCCATTCATCGCCATCGCGCACCGCCTTGGTGCGGATGCCGGCGAGGTCAGACCCGGCCGCCGGTTCGGAAAACAGCTGGCACCACACCTCCTCGCCCAGCAGCGCTTTCGGCACATAACGCTGGATCACATCGGGCTGGCCGTGGGTGAAGACGGTGGGAATGCACATGCCAAGGCCGATGGAATAGAGGCCCTGCGGCACGTGCCAGCGGCTTTCCTCCTGGCCATAGATGATGCTGTGCATCGGGGTCAGGCCCTGGCCGCCGAACATCTTGGGCCAGGTGATGCCGGTATATCCGGCGGCGTGCTTCTTGGCCTGCCAGGCCTTCGAACGCGCGATGAACTCGGGCAGTTTCCAGCTGTCGGCCGGCGGCTCCCGATATTCGGCGGCGTTCGCTTCCAGCCAGGCGCGCACCGTCGCGCGATATTCGGCTTCCTGCGGGGTGTCGTTGAAATTCATCTTGCCTCTCCCGTAACCCGATCACGCGGCCGCGCGGTTGCGCTGTTCCAGCGCGCGCACCAGCCGTTCCGCCCACCAGCCGCGCGGGCCCAGCGCGGCCACCAGCGCCCGGTTGCGGCGGTAATAAAACTGGCAATCGCTTTCCCAGGTGAACCCGATGCCGCCGTGCAGCTGCACATTCTCCTCGGCACAATAGGCCAGCGCATCGAGGCTGGCGACGCGCGCCGCTGCCGCAGCCTGGCGCAATTCGGCGCCGTTGGTGCCGATCATGGCCAGGCCATGCAGGGCATGGGCGCGGGCCAGTTCCAGCTTGATATACATGTCGGCGCACTTGTGCTTCACCGCCTGATAGCGGCCGATCTTCTGGCCAAAGGCAACGCGGGTCTTGGCATAATCCACCGTCATCGCCATCGCGGCACCGGCGGTGCCAATCGCCTCATAGGCCAGGATCACCGCCGCGCGGTCGAGCCAATCCTGATAATCGCCGACCGTGCCCAGCGCCTCAGCCGGGGTGGCGTTCAGCGTCAGCCGGCCATGGCGGCGGACGAGATCAAGCGTTTCCACCGCCGCCGTGTCGGCCCCGTTCAGATCGACGATGTGCAGCTGCGGGCCATCGGCACCGGCGGCCACCACGATGGCGACATGGGCAACAGCCAGATCGGCGACCGGCTGCTTCACGCCGGTCAGCTTGCCGCCCTTGGCCTCGGTCCGCACATTGGCCGGGTTCACCGCGCCGGACTCGCTCCACGCCACGCAGGCGATGGTCTCGCCGCTGGCGATGCCGGGCAGCCATTTGGCCTGCTGTGCCTCGGTGCCGGCCAGCACCAGCGCTTCGGTGGCGAGCAGGGTGGACACGAGCGGCACATGCGCCAGGCTGCCGCCGGCGGCTTCGGCCAGCTGGGCAACCTCCTCCACCGAAAGGCCGAGGCCGCCATGGGCTTCCGGCACGCGCGCCGCCGTCCAGCCCAGCTCGCTGATCTCCTTCCACAGCGCCGCGTCCATGGCCGGCGCATCGGCCGCCATCGCCTTGCGCGCCGGGCCGGTGCCGGCCTTTTCGGCGAGCAGCTTCTTCGCCTGTTCGCCCAGTTCCTTGGCTTCGTCGGAAAAATCGAAGTTCACGGGTCCACTCCCCAAGTCATGACGCGGCGCAGATTACGCGCGCGTCAGCCTTGGGCAACCTGTCGCTTTTGATTTGAGACACAAGGTCCTCCCCAAACTGGTTTGGGGAGGGGGACCGCCGGCACGGCGGTGGAGGGGCTTGTGCAGTCCCTGCCCCTCCGCCTCGCTCCGCTCGGCACCTCCCCAAACAAGTTTGGGGAGGACCTCAGATGCGATGCGCCGCCATCGCCTCATAATGCGGGCGGCATTCATCGCGCACCCGCGCCGCCTCGCCGTCCAGCACCGGCAGCGGCCCTTCGGCGGCATCAAAGCCGGTGGAGGCCAGCACCCGGCCATACCAGTGCGGCGCCCACACGCCGTCCGTCACCCGCGGCCCCGGCGCCCAGCGCAGCATGGCCGGGTCCCAATCAAGGCCCAGCGCCGCGCACAGCCGGGCCAGCGTGCCGGCCGGATCGCGCAGCACATCGGCCGAATCAACCACCGGCGGCGCCTGGCCCGCCTGGTCGGCCAGCCGTTCGAACCAGTCGCGCTGCCTGGCAAAGCCCAGCCCTTGTGCCGTCACCACCTCCCGCTTGGCGGCATAGCTGGCGATCACCCGTTCCGGCGCGCGGATCAGGAAGGCATGACGAAAGCCCGCAAGGCTGAACAGATCGACCGGCCCGACCATGTGGTGAACCATGTGCTTCTGATACCAGACCGGCCGGTCGCACGCGCCCGACAGCGCGGCGGTCACGCTGTGCCAATCACAGTCCATGGCAGCGATGACCTCGGCCGCCATCGGATGATCATCGCCGGTCTGCTTCAGATAGGCGCCATAATAAGGCTCGTCGCTGACATGGCAGTCGCTGCGGGCGCCAAAGCTGCGCATCATCGCGGTCGACAGGTTGCGCGGGCCCGACCACATGGCAATGCGAAGGGGTTGGGCAATGCGGATGGTCACGGCCGCCCCCGCGCCGCCACATCGGCTTCGATCAGGGCGCGATACAGGCCCTGCAGCCGTTCCACCATCGGCCCGCGCGCCGGGGTCAGCGGCCGGCCATCAATGCTGGTCACCGGCACCACGCCGGCAAAGGTGCCGGTCACAAAGGCCTCATCCGCCGAATAGACATCGGTCAGGCTGAAATTCTTCTCAAACACCGGGATGCCATGATCCTCGCACACGCGGATCACGTTGCCGCGCGTGATGCCGGCCAGGCAATAATCGCCGCTCGATGTCCACACCTCCTGCACGCCGCGCCGGTTGCGCTTCACGATGAAGAAATGCGTGGAATTGCATGTCGCCACAAAGCCGTGTGGATCCAGCATCAACGCCTCGTCCGCCCCGGCTTGCGTCGCCTGGATGCAGGCGGTGATGCAGTTGAGCTTCGAATGGCTGTTCAGCTTCGGGTCCTGCACGTCCGGATAACCGCGCCGCACATGCACGGTGGCAAGGCGGATGCCCTTCTCGATGGTGCTGGGCAGCGGGTCCTTGTGCTCGGCAATGATGACGATGGTGGCCGGTGACACCACCACGCGGGGATCCTGATAGGGGGTGGAGCGCAGGCCGCGCGTCACCATCAGCCTGATATGGCAGGCGGTCATCGCGTTCGCGTCGATGGTGGCGTAAATCCGCCGTTCCAGCTCGTCGCGGCTGATGCCGATGTCCATGAAAATGGCCTTGGCGCCTTCCCACAGCCGGTCGAGATGCTGGTCCAGAAAGGCCACGCGCCCGGCATGGACGCGCAGGCCCTCCCACACACCGTCGCCGAGCATGAAGCCCGAATCAAACACGCTCACCATCGCTTCGGCGCGCGGGCGCAGCACGCCGTTCACGTTGATCAGGATGGTTTCGTTGCGGGCATCGGGCGCATAATCATGCGTGCCCAATGAGGTCTGATGGCCGGTCATGACTTGAACAGACTGTCGGCCGCGGCGCGGAACTTGGCGGCCCCGTCGCGCTTCGCCCTGGCGCGCGCCAGTTCGGCCTCCAGCGCGGCGATGCGCTCATCCAGATCGGCGATGGACAGACGGTCCAGATCCTCCCGCGCCAGATCGGCAAGGAGGTCATGTTTCTTCCTGGGCAGATCATCATCGAACATGCCCGCCACGCTGGCGTGCGGCGGGCATGTCGTCAAGCCGGGGGGACGGCGTGATCAGGCCATGGCAAGCCTGGAACGGGCGGCCGGCAGCGCGGCGCGGCTTTCCAGCGCCGACCACAAGGCAATGGCCAGGAGGCCGATATCCTTCAGGATGAAGCCCTGCAGATCGCCGCCGGCATTGGGCGTGGTGAACAGGAAGCTGAGGGTGCCGAAGAGCGCCACGGCAATCATCAAGCTGCCGATCAGCCCGGCCCGCGCCGACCAGGGCCGCGCCAGCAGCAACAGGGCAGCGGCCACCTCATAGACGCCGATCAGATTGGAAGCGCCCTGCACGCTGAACAGCGCATAGAGCCAGCTGAAGAACGGGCTGTTGGCCATCAGCGGCTGGATGGCGGCGGCTTCGACCGCAGTGAACTTGTAGAGGCCAAAGCCCAGGAAAAACAGGATCAGGGCCCCGCGCAGCAGATGTTCACCGGCGGCAGCATTACGGGTGGTGTTCATGGCACATCTCCAAAAAAGATGCGCCAAGCATATATCTTCCCTGTCGGCTCACCAAATTAAATATGCGTCACGCATATACTATGCGGGCAGCGCCCGCTCCGCCGGGCAGTTGTCACAGCGATCATGGTCACACAGGCGGCACAGGCGCAGCGCGTCGGCCATGCTCTCCACCCGCGCTGCCAGCAGGCGGGCCACCGCCCCGGCCAGCACATCGGTTTCGCCGGGATCGAGCATCGCCACCAGCTGGCGCAGCGGCGCGGTGCGGGCCGCCTGCACCGCCATCGCCCGCGCGCGGCCCGCCGGGGTGAGCTGGAGCTGCACAGCGCGGCGATCCTGCGGCGATGGCTGCCGCTGCATCAGCCCATCGGCGACCAGCCGGTCCACCAGCCGCACCGCACCGGGGTGGGACAGGCCCACCGCCGGCGCTAGTGCCGCGATGCTGAGATCGGGCACATGGCCGGCAAGCACCAGCGCGGCAGCCGCCGGGCCAGGCTCTCCGGCCGCCGTTTCCGCCGCGGCCCGCATGTCGTCGGCAAGGGCAAGCGCCAGTGCGCCCAGCTGGTTGGCCAGATCATCGTTGCTCATGCCAGCGATATATGTGCGCCGCGCATATTCTGCAAGCATTGACCGTCGCTGCCGGGCTGGCATGGTGCAGCCATGACCATTCCCAGCCACATGACCGCCATCGATCCCGCAGCACCCGGAGGGCCGGAGGTGCTGGTGCCGGTTTCGCGCCCCGTGCCTCAGCCCGGCCCCGGCGATGTGCTGGTGAAGGTGGCAGCCGCCGGGGTGAACCGGCCCGATGTGCTGCAGCGGCTGGGCCTGTATCCGATGCAGCCCGGCACGCCGACGATCATGGGGCTGGAAATCGCCGGCACCGTGGTGGCGGTGGGGGAGAATGTCACGCGCTGGCGCCCCGGTGATGCGGTGTGCGCGCTGGTGGCAGGCGGCGGCTATGCCGAATATTGCGTGGCGCCGGCCGAGCAATGTCTGCCGGTGCCGGCCGGCATGGCGATGACCGATGCCGCCGGGCTGCCGGAAACCTGGTTCACCGTCTGGTCCAGCGTGATGGACCGTGGCCATGCAAGGCCGGGGGAAACCTTGCTTGTCCACGGTGGCACCAGCGGCATTGGCATCACTGCCCTGCAACTGGCGCAGGAAATCGGCCTGACCGCGATCGCCACCTGCGGCAGCGATGACAAATGCGCGGCCGCGCTTGCCCATGGGGCCGCGCATGCCATCAATTACCGCACCCAGGATTTCGCCGCCGAGGCGCTGGCGCTGACCGGCGGCAAGGGCGTGGATATCGTGCTGGACATGGTGGGCGGCGATTATCTGCCGAAGAACATCGCCTGCCTGGCCGACGATGGCCGCCACGTCAGCATCGCCTTCCAGCGCGGGCCAACGGCGGAGGTGAACCTGGCCCAAGTGATGCGCAAGCGGCTGGTGCTGACGGGTTCGATGCTGCGGCCACGCACGGTGGCCTTCAAGCAGGCGATTGCCGAAACGCTGGAAGGCGTGATCTGGCCAGCCTTCGCCGCCGGCCGCCTCACGCCGGTGACCGACAGGGTCTTTCCGCTGGCCGAAGCCGCCGACGCGCACCGCCGCATGGAGGCCGGCGCGCATGTGGGCAAGATCGTGCTCAGCCTCTGAACCCCTCTCCCCCAGGGGGAGAGGGAGGGGCCCACCGCCACGCGGTGGGAGGGTGAGGGTTCAGCTGACCATCCCGCGCGGCGCAAAGCGCTCGTCCTGCCATTCCCCGCTGGCCAGCACGGCCTGCAACGCCGCCAGCGCCAGGCCAACATCGGCATAACGGGTGGTGAGCGCCGGAAAGCCGAAGCGCATGGCATCGGGCGGCCGCATGTCACCAACCACGCCGCGGGCGATCAGGGCGGCCATCACGCGGCGGGCCTGGGGATGGCGGATGATGACATGGGCGGCGTGGCGGCCGGCTGGCGGCGCATCCACCGTCACGCCGGGCAGGCCGGCGGCGCCATCGGCAAACAGATGCACCAGCGCGCGCGACTTGGCCTCGGCTTGCGCAAGATCGATGCCGGCAAATGTGGCGACCCCGGCTTCCAGCGCGCGCATGGCCAGGATCGGCGGCGTGCCGGTGAGCAGGCGGCGGGCGCCGGCCGCCGGCGCATAATCCCCGGCAAAATCGAACGGTGCCGCGTGCCCCATCCAGCCGGTGAGCGCCGGCAGCGCCGCATCCCAATGCCGCCGCGCCAGATAGGCAAAGGCCGGGGCGCCGGGCCCACCGTTCAGATATTTGTAGCCACAGCCCACCGCGAAATCAGCACCATCCGCATCCAGCCGCACCACCAGCGCGCCGGCCGAATGCGACAAATCCCACAGGGTGAGCGCGCCGACGGCATGAGCCGCCGCGTTCATCGCCGCCATGTCATGGACATGGCCGGTCACATAATGGGCGTGGGTGAGCAGCAGCAGCGCCACATCATCGTTCAGCGCGGCCAGCAGATCGGCGCGCGGGACGCGTTTCAGGGTGACACCAGCCAGCCGGGCCAGGCCCTGCATCACATAGGCATCGGTGGGGAAATCATCCGCCTCCATCAGGATGGTGCGCCGGCCCGGCCGCAGGCCAAGCGCCGCGCTGGCCAGCTTGAACAGGTTGAGGCTGACCGAATCGCAGGCCACAACGCTGTCCGGCTCTGCGCCGACGATCGGCGCGATGGCCGCGCCCAGCTGCACCGGCAGATCGATCCAGCCGGCATCATTCCAGCTGCGGATCAGCCCATCGCCCCATTCCCCCGCCACGGTTGCCGCCAGCGCATCGGGCAGGGCGGCCGGCAATGGCCCCAGCGAATTGCCGTCCAGATAGACGAGGCCTTCGGGCAGCCGGAACCGGCCACGGGCGTGGGCTAGGGGATCGGCCGCATCAAGGGCGGCAAGCTGTGCGGGCGTGGGCTGCATATCGGCCGCCCTTGCGCCACAGCCCGCCCTCCATTACAAGTCCCCCTGTCCAGCCGTCCCCCCCGGGGCGGCTGTTTCCATTTCCGGGCCCGCGCCCGCCGAACCAGGAGCCACGATCATGGCCGCTGCCAACCTGCCGCTGATGCCCCACGCCACCGCCGCCTGGCTGGTCGACGAAACCGGCCTGACCTTCTCGCAGATCGCCGAATTCTGCGGTCTGCACATCCTGGAAATCCAGGCCATCGCCGATGACACCGCCGCCACCAAGCTGAAGGGCCGCGATCCCATTCGCGCCGGCGAGCTGACCAAGGAAGAGCTGGCCAAGGGCGAGGCGAATCCGGATCATGTGCTGCGCATCGCGCGCCTGCCGGAACAGGCCCGCCGCACTTCGGGCCCGCGCTACACCCCGGTGTCGAAGCGGCAGGACAAGCCGGACGGCATCCTGTGGATCATCAAGAATCACCCGGAAATCACCGATGCGCAGATTTCCAAGCTGATCGGCACCACCAAGACGACGATTGCCGCCATCCGCGACAAGAGCCACTGGAACTATGCCAATCTGCAGGCGCGCGATCCGGTGACGCTGGGCCTGGCCAGCCAGCGCGAGCTGGACGCCATGGTCGCCACCGCCGCCAAGAAGGCCGGCATCGATACCAGCGTGGACCCGGAAAAGGCCGAAGCCCAGCGCGCCGCCCTGATCAACCAGCTGCAGGCCGAACGCCACGCGGTTGGCACCATCCCGACCGAAGCGCTGACGGCGGAAACCCTCTTCAAGAAGTAAGCCCTTGATCCTCCCCCGCTGGGGGAGGTGGCACGCGAAGCGTGACGGAGGGGGCCGGCAAGCACGGCCCTCTCCGGCGGCGCATAAGCTTCCTATTCCTCGCGCCCACCCAGCGGCAGCGGCAGCTCGCGCGGCGGCTCACGATCCAGCAGGCCGGCGGCCTTCAGATCAGCCAGGCCGGGCAGATCGCGCCGTGTGGCGAGGTTGAAATGCGCCAGAAATTCCGGCGTGGTGGCATATTGCAGCGGCCGCCCCGGCGTTTCGCGGCGGCCGGCCGGGCGCACCCAGCCCGCCTCCATCAGCACATCGATGGTGCCGCCCGAGACCGCAACACCGCGAATCTCCTCGATTTCCGGGCGCGTCACCGGCTCGTGATAGGCAATCACCGCCAGCGTCTCGACCGCGGCGCGGGAAAGCTTTTTCACGGTTTCGCGGGACGTGCGCAGATAATGGCCCAGATCAGGCGCGGTCTGGAACTGCCAGCGCCCGCCGCGCTCCACCAGGTTGATCCCGCGCGGGGCATAGGATTCGGCCAGCGCCCGCAAGCTGGGCAGCAGATCGCCGCGCTCGCCGACATGCCGCGTCAGTTCGGCCAGCGTCATCGGCGCTTCGGCGGCAAACAGGATCGCCTCCAGCGCGCGGGTCAGCGCCAGATCGCCAGTTTCATCCATCAGTCCGGGCCTTCAGCAGGATGGGGGCAAAGGCAGCGCCCTGGCTCAGGGTCGCCTTGCCTTGCCGGGTCAGTTCCAGCGCGGCGACAAAGCTGGATGCCAGCACCGACCGGGCATAGGATTCGTCCACCAGATCGCTGGGCAGGAAGCGGGACAGCTCGGTCCAATCGAGGCTGCGGCCCAAGAGATGCTCCAGCCGCTCCATCGCCTCATCCAGCGCCATCACCGGCCGCCGCCGCACCACATGCACCGATTTCGTCCGCCGCGCGGTGATGGCGCCATAGGCGGTGATCAGCTCGTAATAGCTGCAGTCATACACCGCGCGCCGTTCCTCGGCCAAACCTTCCGGGTTGGGCCGGCGGAACATGTCCCAGCCCAGCTGCGGGCGGGCCAGCAGCTTTTGCCCGGCCTCGCGCATCGCCTCCAGCCGCTGCAGCTGGAACTGCAGCTTCAGCGCCATCTCGGCCGGATCGGGCTCGGCCTCCGGGTCCTTGGGCAGCAGCAGCAGGCTTTTGAGGTACGCCAGCCAGGCCGCCATGACGAGGTAATCGGCGGCCAACTCCAGGCTCAGCGCCTTGGCCTCCCGGATGAAGTCCAGATATTGATCGACCAGCGCCAGGATCGAAATCTGCGCCAGATCAACCTTTTGCGCCCGCGCCAGGGTGAGCAGCAGGTCAAGCGGGCCTTCCCAGCTGCCCAGCTGCAGGATCAGCGTGCCCGGCGCCACGGCGGCGCGCACGGGCTCGCTGAAATCCTCCGCCTCGCTCATGCAAGCGCCAGCAGCGCATCGCGCGCGGCGGCCCATTCGGCCACCGGCGTGTCATCCCCGCTGCCCATCCAGGCCATGGCGGCGGCCAACCGCGCGGCAGCCGCCGCCCCCATCACCGGCGCGGCTTCGACAATCGAGCGCATCTCGGCGAAATCGCCCGAACAATGCAGGGCGATATCACAACCGGCATCGATGCTGGCCAGCGCCCGGGCGCCGAAATCGGCCAGCGCGTTGCTGCCCAGCGGATAGCCGCCCGATTGCGGATTGCCCAGCGCGTGCATGCCCAGATCGTCCGACATCAACAGCCCGCCAAAGCCGATATCCTGCCGGATGAAATCGATCACCGCCGGTGACAGCGTTGCGCAGCGCTCCGCATCCAGCGCGGTGTAGGTGATGTGCGCCGTCATCGCCATCGGCGCGTTCGCCAGCCGGCGGAAGGGGATGAAATCCCGCTCCAGCTCTTCGCGGCTGGTCGTCACAACCGGCAGTTCCAGATGGCTGTCCGCCCGGGCGCGGCCATGGCCGGGGATATGCTTCACCACCCCGCAGATGCCGCCGGCCTGAAAGCCATCCAGCACCGCCTTGCCCAGCGCGGCGACCACCAGCGGCTCGGTGCCGAAGCTGCGGTCGCCGATGATGTCGTGGCCGCCGGGGTCGCGCACGTCGAGCAGCGGCAGGCAATCGACATTGATGCCCAGATCCCGGAGCAGCGCCGCCAGCGCCAGCGCGTTCAGCCGGCACGCCTCGATCGCAGTGATCGGCGCCTTGTCATACAGGCGGCCAAACACCTCACCGGGCGGAAATTCCGGCCAGTGCGGCGGCCGCAGCCGCGCCACCCGGCCGCCTTCCTGATCGATCAGGATCGGCACATCGCGCCCGGCCAGATCGCGCAGCGACGCGGTGAGCGCCCGCACCTGGTCGGGCGTGTCGATGTTGCGCTTGAACAATATGTAGCCGGCCGGGTCCGCCGCCTTGAACAGTGCCACCTCATCGGCCGACAGCGTCAGGCCAGTCAGGCCGAAAAACACCGGCTGCATCATTTCTTCACCACTTCACACGCGCCCTTGGCCGCGAGGATGGCCTTGCACGCCTTGTCGGCATCGGCCGCCTGGCCGCGCACGCGCCACAGCGTCTTGCCGGCGCTGTTGGTCAATTTCTGCACGCTCTTGCCGGTCAGCCCGGCCTTGCCGGCCACCCGCGCCCATTCCTCGTCGGCCTTGGCCTCGCTGGAAAAGGCCCCGATCTGCACGGTCACCGCACCCGTGGCCGGCTTGGCGGCGGCAGGCGGCGGCACGGCCGGCTTGGGCGGCGCGGCCGCCGGTTTGGTCGGCACCGGCACCACCGGCTTCACCACAACCGGCGCGGGCTTTGCCGCCGGCGGGGCAGCCGGTTTCGCCACCGGCGCGGCCGGCCGGGCCCCGGCGGGCGGCAGCATCTGCACCTGCACCGGCTGCCCGGCGGGCGCCGCAGCCGGCGAAGCGGCAGGCGGCTGGGCCAGCGGCGGGGCCGATGGCGGCGGGGCGGGGCCGGTTTCGGGCGGCAACAGGTCACGCGGGCGGCCGATCGGCTCTTCCGGCACGGCGCTCATGTCGATCACGCTGCCCAGATCCTGGCCGCGCACTGCCTCGTGAATCACCTCGCCGTCGCCTTCCACCTCCATGCCGGCACGGTCGGCCGGCGGCACCTTCCACGGACCGGGATCGGCTTCGATCAACGGGGCCTGGTCGGGCTCCATATAGCCTTCGCTGCTGCCATTGTCCTTGCGGCCGAGCAGCATCAGCAGCGCCACCGCCGCCACCGCGCCCAGCGCCAGCACGGCAATCGCGATGTTCAGCCAGCCGCGTTTCGGCGCCGGCCCGGCGTTCAGCGGGGCGGCCTCCGCCAGCCAGGGGGCATCCTCATCGCGATTCGCCATCTCAGTGCAGCTCCTCGGCAGCGGCAACACCAATCACGCCAAGGCCGGTGCGGATCACCTGGCCCACCGCCCGCGCCATCGCCAGCCGCGCCGCCGTCAGGTCCGGCCGCTCGGCCAGCACGAAGCGTTTGGCGGGATCATCATTGCCGGCATTCCACTGGCTGTGGAAGGCGGCGGCCAGATCGCCCAGCCAGAAGGCGATGCGGTGCGGTTCGCGCGCCTCGGCCGCCTGCTCGACCAGCCGCGGGAAGGTCGCCGCCAGCTTCACCACCGCCAGCTCATCGCCGTCCAGCAGCGCCAGGTCGGGTGCCGGCAGGGCGATGCCCGCTTCGGCCACCTTGCGGCCCAGGCTAGCGATGCGGGCATGGGCATATTGGACATAGAAGACCGGGTTGTCGCGGCTCTGCTCCACCACCTTGGCGAAATCGAAATCCATCAGCGATTCGGGCCGCTTGGTCAGCATGACAAAGCGCACCACATCCTTGCCAACTTCCTCCACCACCTCGCCCAGCGTCACGAAGGTGCCGGCCCGCTTTGACATTTTCACCGGCTCGCCGGCGCGCAGCAGCTTCACCAGATTGACGATCTTGATGTCGAGCGGAACCTTGCCGTCCGACAGCGCCTTCACCGCCGCCGTCATGCGCTTCACATAGCCGGCATGATCGGCGCCAAAGATGTTGACCAGCGCATCGAAACCCCGGGTAAGCTTGTCCCAGTGATAGGCGACATCGCCGGCAAAATAGGTCCAGCTGCCGTTCGATTTCATCATCGGCCGGTCCTGATCGTCGCCGAAATCGGTCGAGCGGAACAGGGTCTGCGGGCGCGGCTCCCAATCGTCGGCGGCCTCGCCCTTGGGCTTTTCCAGCACGCCTTCGTAAATCAGGCCCTTGCCCTTCAGCGTGTCGAGCGCCTCGCCCACCCTGGCGCCCAGCGACGCTTCCGAGAAGAACATATCCTGCTCGATGCCCAGCAGGGCAAGATCGGCGCGGATACGCTCCATCATCAGGGCAACGGTGCGGGTGCGGAACAGCGCCAGCCATTCGGATTCGGGCGCGTTCACATAGGCATCGCCGAATTCGGCGGCAAAGGCCTGGCCCACCGGCACCAGATAATCGCCCGGATAAAGACCTTCAGGAATTTCAATGGTTTCGCCCAGCGCCTCGCGATAGCGCAGATGGGCAGAGCGGGCGAGCGTATCGACCTGGCCGCCGGCATCGTTGATATAATATTCGCGTGTCACATCCCAGCCGGCAAAGGCCAGCAGCCCGGCCAGCGCATCGCCCACCACCGCGCCGCGGCAATGGCCCATGTGCATCGGCCCGGTGGGATTGGCCGAGACATATTCGACGTTGATGCGCTTGCCGGCACCCGCCGTGCTGCGGCCATAATCGGCCCCGGCGCCCAGCATCGCGTTGATCTGATCATGCCACACGCTGTCGGCCAGCTTCAGGTTGATGAAGCCTGGCCCCGCCACATCGGCCGCCAGGATCACCGGCGCACTGCGCAGCTCCGCCGCCAGCGCTTCGGCCAAGGCGCGCGGGTTGGTGCCCGCCGGCTTGGCCAGCACCATGGCGGCATTGGTGGCCAGATCGCCATGCGACGCATCACGCGGCGGCTCCACCGCGACATTGGCAAACGACAGGCCATCGGGCAGCGTTCCAGCCGCCACCAGACGGCCGAGCGCGGCGTGGACGGTGGTGGTGAAATGGGCAAACAGGTTCACGGGCAGGGGCGCAATCTTCGCTGGATACAGATTTGCCGTTCCCTAACGCGGGCAGGGGGCGGCGTCCATGGGGGTGACGATCTTCCCCCTCTGGGGGAGGTGGGGCGACAAGCGACGGAGGAGGCCGTGCGTGGGCTTCACAGCACGAGCCAAGCCGCCACGGCCGGCGGCAGAGCCGCCGAGTCCGTTTCAGGGGGACACGAAAAGGAAGGAAGGGCGCGGCAAAGCCGCGCCGTCAGACGACACAAAAAAGGCGGCTCGAAAGCCGCCTGTTTTGGTCGCTGGCCGGTCTTGCCGGAGTCGGCAAACAGCTTCGCTGTTTGCACGCCCGGCAGCGACTGGAGCGGGTGAAGAGATTCGAACTCTCGACTTCAACCTTGGCAAGGTTGCGCTCTACCCCTGAGCTACACCCGCTCACCCGTCGCCGGGAAGCGCGCCTCTAGCACCGGCCTTCGCGGACTTGCAAGCCCCTTTTTTCCAGATATCTGCGCCCAAGCGCCGTCTTGGCAAACCACCCCTGCCGCCCCCATATGGCAACCACGTCATCCAACCGGAGCATCCTCTTGGCCAGCATTCCCAATCCGGCCGCCGAAAAGGCCAGCATCGAAGCCTTCCGCCGCGACGTGATCGAGGCGTCGAAGGGCGCGCTGGTGCTGGTGGATTTCTGGGCGGAATGGTGCGGCCCGTGCAAGACGCTGGGCCCCCTCATTGAAAAGGTCGTCGCCGCCCGCGCCCCCAAGGTGAAGCTGGTCAAGATCGATGTCGACAAGAACCAGATGCTGGCCGCGCAGTTCCGCATCCAGTCCATCCCCACCGTCTATGCCTTTCTGGATGGCCGCCCGGTCGATGGCTTCCAGGGCGCGCTGGGCGAACGCGAGCTGACCGCCTTTGTCGACCGGTTACTGGCCGGCGTGCCCGCCAGCGAGGACGAGGCCGCGCTGGAGGAACAGATCGCCGCCCTGATCGGTGCCGCCGCCGAAGCCACCGCCGCCGGCGCGCATGATGATGCCGCCGCCATGCTGGGCGCGCTGGTGCAGGAACTGCCGGAGCGCGAGGATCTGGCCGGCCATTATGCCCTGGCGCTGATCGCCGCCGGCAAGCTGGAAGGTGCCGCCGCCGCGCTCGCCGCCGTGCCCGAAACCTCGAAGGACGAGGTGGTGGCCCGCGCCCGCGCCGCCCTCGCGCTCGCCGCCGATGCGCCGGCCGATGACGAACTCGCCCCGCTGATGCAGGCAGTGGAGGCTGATCCGGCCAATCACGAGGCCCGCTTCGAGCTGGCCAGCGCGCTGGCCGCCCGCGGTGACCGCGATGCCGCCGCCGATCATCTGCTCGCCATCATCAAGGCCGATCGCACCTGGAACGAGGGCGCGGCGCGCGAGAAGCTGCTGAAGATGTTCGAGGCGGTGGGCCTGGCCGATCCGTGGAGCGTCAAGACCCGCGCGCTCTTGCGCGCCATCTGGTTCGCTTGAGTCCGGGATGAGCGAGAGCGAAGCCTTTGAACCGCTGCCGGCCGCGGTGCCGGTCTTCCCCTTGACCGGCGCGGTGCTGTTCCCGCGCGGCGTGCTCCCGCTCAACATCTTCGAACCGCGCTATCTCGCCATGGTCAAGGACGCCATGGCCGCCACCGGCGCCGCGCACCGCATCATCGGCATTATCCAGCCGAAAGGCGGTGGCAAGAATGGTGCGCCGCTGGCGCTCTACAAGGTGGGGTGCCTGGGGCGCATCACCGAATATCGCGAAACCGATGATGGCCGTATCCTGATCGCGCTGGTCGGCGTCAGCCGCTTCCGGGTCGGGGCCGAGCTGGAGCGGGACACGCTCTACCGCCAAGTGATGACCGATTATCACGGCTTTGCCGATGATCGCCACGAACCTGCTGCGCTCGATCCCGCCACTCGCGCCGGCCTTGAAGAGGCGTTGCGCCCCTATCTCGACGCGCGCGGCCTGTCCGCCGATTGGGACGCGGTGCAAAGCGCCGATGACGAGGCGCTGGTGACGACGCTGGCCAGCGTGCTGCCGTTCGAACCGGCGGAAAAACAGGCGCTGCTGGAAACCATCACGCTCGCCGAACGCGCCCAGACGCTGGCCACGCTGATGAGCTTTGCTGCCTCCAGCGGACCCACAGGATTGCAATGATGAGCAGCAGCGCGCTTGATCCCCGGCTGCTGGCCATCCTGGTCTGCCCCGTCACCCGCCAGCCGCTGCGCTATGACGCCAAGGCCCAGGAACTGGTCAACGACACCGCCGGCCTCGCCTACCCCATCCGCGACGGGGTGCCGATTCTGCTGGCCGACGAAGCCCGCGAATTTCTGCCGCCCACCGGGTGATCATGCCTGATCCTCCCCCTCTGGGGGAGGTGCCGACCGCAGGGAGGCGGAGGGGGCGCGCACGCCGACACATTTGAGCCCCCTCCGCCCTGCGGGCACCTCCCCCAGAGGGGGAGGATCCGAAGGTTGCGGGGTCAGCCGAACCGCAGCCCCTTGAACTGGCCGTCGCTGCGCCAGCCCTTCATGTAACTGAAGAACGCATTCGGTCCGGCCGGATAGCCGACAGCATATCGGGCCCGATCATCCATCGGCTGGCCTTCGTTGTTGTAATAGCCGGGCGTGCAATCCGGATTGTTGATCATCATGCCGGGCCCCTGCAGCAGCAGCTGCACCCAGGCGGCCTGGGCGTCTGCGTCCGCCTCAACGGTGGCAAGGCCGGCGTCGGTCATGTGGCGCACGATGCTGGCCACCGTGCTGCCGGTTTCCATCCAGTTGTGCGGCACATTCACGATGAAATTCGCGGCCTGCGCAAACTGGATCAGGAACAGGTTGGGGAAACCGGCGCTGTTCAGCCCGTGCAGCGTCTGCATGCCGTCGGCCCAGGCCTGCGACAGCGTCTGCCCGCCGATGCCCACCGGGTCAAAGCCGGCGCGCTCTTCGGTTGGGGTGCCCACTTCAAACCCGGTCGAATGGATGATGCAGTCCACCGCATGATGCTGGCCGCCGGCCCAGATGCCGGTTTCATCGATGCGTCCCACCCCCTGGCCATCGGTGTGGACCAGCGTCACCGTCGGCCGGTTGAACGCCTGCAGATATTGATCGTGGAAGCACGGCCGCTTGCACAGTTGGCGGTACCAGGCCTGCAGTGCCTCGCCGGTCTGGCGGTCCTCCACCACCGTCACCGCCCGCTCGCGGATCTCGCTCATCTTCTCATGATCGGCCATTTCCCAGACCTTCATGATATTGTCCGGAGTCCATTCGGTGGGCGGCAGCTGCATGACCCGGGCGCGGATGCGGCGCGACAGGTCGGTCCAGCCGTCCTGCACCCAATCCTCGGCCGCGCCGCCCATGCCGACATTGGCTGCGAAATTCTCCAGCCAGCGCGTCTGCCAGCCCGGCGTGGCGATGGACTGGAACCAGTCGGGATCGATCGGCGCGTTGGCGCGCACGTCCACACTGGAGGGCGTGCGCTGGAACACGAACAATTCGCCGGAATCGCGCGCCAGGTGCGGCACGCACTGCACGGCGGTCGCCCCGGTGCCGATGATCGCGACCCGCTTGTTCGCCAACCTGTCCATCGGCGCGCCCTCGGCCGAACCGCCGGTATAGCCATAATCCCAGCGGCTGGTGTGGAACTGGTGGCCCTTGAACGTCTCGATGCCCGGGATGCCCGGCAGCTTGGGCACGTTCAGCGGCCCGGTGCCGACGCCGACAAAATCGGCGGTGAACTTGTCCCCCCGATCCGTCTCGATCAGCCAGACCTTGCGCGCTTCATCCCAACTCAGCCGCTCGACCTCGGTGTGGAACAGCGCCTTGTCATAGAGGTTGAACGTGCGCGCGATCTTCTTCGCCTGCGCCAGGATCTCGGGGGCATGGGCATATTTCTCGGTCGGCACATGCCCGGTTTCCTCGAGCAGCGGCATGTAGATGATCGAGGCCGTGTCACACTGCGCGCCCGGATAGCGGTTCCAATACCAGGTGCCGCCGACATCGCCGCCGGCCTCGATGATGCGCACATCGGTGATGCCGGCCTGGGCCAGCCGCGCCCCGGTACACAGCCCTGCAAAGCCGCCGCCCACCATGGCAAAGCGCACATGGTCGGTCACCGGCGCCCGCTCAGCGCGCGGCGTGTAGGGATCGTCCAGCATGTGCGGAAAATGCGTCGCCACCCGCACATATTGCGCGTTGCCCTCGGGCCGCAGCCGCTTGTCCCGCTCAAGCCGATATTTCTCGAGGAGTGCGTCGCGGTCGATCATGGCCACCAGCCTGTGGCCGGTCCTCCGTTTCGGCAACACTGGAAAGTCACAGGCCGGTCAGAGATGCCGGGCCGGGTCCATGCGCTGATGCAGGATACGCAACACGCGAACGACATCATCTTCGAGGCGATACAGGGCAATATGGCTGCCGGCACTCAGCTTGCGGAGGCCATCCTGGCGACCCGGCAGCAGCGGCGCCGACTCGGGAAACTGCTCCAGCCGCTTCAACGCCACCACAAGGCCTTGCGCATAGGCTTCGGCAACCTCGAAACCAAAGCGCTCCGCACCGGCATCGATCATGCCATCAAGATCGGCCCGCGCGCTTTGGGTAAGGTCAAGAACGGCCATGCCGGCGGCGTGCTTCAGCCATGATCTCGTTAAGGGTTATGCCGCAGGAACCGCTTGCTTCACCTTCGGCAATGGCGGCTTCAAAGGCGTCGCGCCTGGCGGCCGCTTCGCGTTCGCGAGCCACAAGCGCGGCCACCACCGCTGCGCGCGACGGACCATGTCCGGCAGCGACCAGCGCATCAAGATCGGCCGCAACCGCCGCCGGCACCTGGATGGTTTCAACCACGCTCGCCATGATCTGCATATGCCACAGCGGGCGGGATCACACCAGTTCACCCTTCAACAGCGCCGGCAGCTTGCCGGTCTCACCGCGCGCCTGGTTCATGAAGAATCGCTTCAATGACGGCAGCCGTTCCACCGCCGACAGGCCGATGCGCCGCACCCGGCTGGGCACCCGGCCGGGAATGGCGAACAGGCGGTTCAGATTGTCGGTCACCGCGCACACCAGGCTGTTGTCAAACATCCGCCATGCCGAAACCTGGGCCAGCACATCCGGGCTGCCCAGATCAAGGCCGGAGCGGGCGGCGTTGGTGATCACCTCGGCCGCCGCCGCCACATCGCGGAAGCCCATGTTGAGGCCCTGGCCGGCAATCGGGTGGATGCCGTGCGCCGCATCGCCGAGCAGCAGCAAGCGGTCATCGGTGTAGCGCGCGGCGTGGTGGAAACCCAAAGGCCACACCGTCTGCGGCGCGATCACCTCGATCTCGCCCATGGTGCCGTCGCAGCGGGCGGCAATCTCGGCGGCGAGCGCCTTCGGCCCCAGCTTCTTCACGGCGGCCATATGCTTGCCGTCCACCGTCCACACGATGGCGGTGCGCGGCCGGCCATCATCGGTGTCGGTCATCGGCAGCAGCGCCAGCGGCCCTTCCGGGTAAAACAGCTCACACGCCACATTGCCGTGCGGCACACTGTGGGCGACCATGGTGATCAGCGCGGCATGCGGATATTGCCACTGGGCAATCGGAATGCCCGCCGCATCGCGCGTTGCCGAACGCCGGCCGTCACAGGCCACCACCAGCGCGCTGCGGAACACCCGGCCATCAGCCAGCGTCAGCGTCGCGGCATGCTCGCCGCGTTCCAGCCCTGCCACCGTCACCGGCGCCAGCAACTGCACATTGGGCTCGGCCCGTACCGCGCGCAGCAGGCCGATGCGCAGCATGCGGTTTTCCAGCATGGTGCCCAGCGGATCATTGCCCTCGCCGGCATCGAAATGCAGGAACTGCGGGTGGGTGCCATCGGTCACCCTGATCTCGCGGATCGGGCAGCCATGGGCATCCAATATGTCGCCCAGGCCCAGCGCTCGCAGCATCCGGCCCGATGCACTGGCAATGGCGCTCGCCCGCCCGTCAAAAGCCGGCAGCGTGGTTGAATCCAGATCCTGCGCATCAACCACGATGCTCGTCACATCGCCCTTGGCCAGGGCCAGCGCCAGCGTGGCGCCCACCAGGCCGCCACCAATGATGATCACATCGGCATCATGAGTCTGCATGAATACGGCTTTAGACCACAGCGGGCCTTCCCCCAAGCGGGACATGATGTCATCCGCAATGAACCGGGTGCAACCTTGACCAGAAGCCCGGCTTGATTCACACTTTGTTCGCTTTGTCCGGTCGGATTCGCCAGCCATCACCGGGCAGCACTGCTGGTTATCTCCGAAAGGCACCGCACTCATGGCTTCCAGGGCGTCTGCCGCCCCTCCTGCCCGCCGCAGCCCCGCCCCCGCGGGCCGGCTGGCGGCCGGATCGGCCCTGCTCACCCGCGCCCGCGTGGCGGCGGCGCTGGCGCTGCGCACCGCCATCCGGCTGTTGAGCGGCGGCCTGGTGGCAGCGGCGGGCATTGCCCTCGGCATCGCCGTCCTCAGCTATTCGCCGCGCGATCCGTCGTTCAACACCGCCACGGCGCGGGTGGCCGGCAATGCGCTGGGTGATGTCGGCGCCCATCTCGCCGATGTGCTGCTGCAACTGGCCGGCTGGCCGATGCTGCTGCTGGTGCCGGCCATCGTCATCGCCGGCTGGCGTGTCGCCACCGAAGCGGCCGTGCCGGTGCTGCGCATGGCGGGCGGCACGCTGGTGGGCGTGCTGTGCGTGGCCGGCGCCGCCGGTGGCTTTGATCTGCCGGCGCTGGGTGCCCCGGCCGGCCCCGGCGGCCTGATCGGCCATGGCCTTGCCGGCACTGCCAGCGCACTGGAAACCCTGCCGGGCTTTGACAGCGTGCCCGCCGGCGCGGTGCTGGCGCTGCTGCTGCTGCCGCTGGGGCTGGCGCTGATCGCCTGGGGCACCGGGATCAGCCGCGATGGCTTTGCCGATGGCATGGCCACCCTGCGCGGCCTGTGGCCTGGCCAGACGGACGACCATGATGATGGCAGCCTGCCCTTGCCGCAGGCGCCCACCGCCGGCCTTGGCCGCCGCCGCCGCACCGCCGAGGCGGAGGATGACGCCGTCGAAGAGATTGTGCTCCCTGGCCCCACCGTGGTGGAACCGGTGGCCACGCCCGTCGCCGGCAAGCGCGTGCAGAAGGCGAAACAGCAATCGCTCGATCTGGGTGATGCCGCCATCCTGCCCGGCCTTGATCTGCTGCGCCCGCCGCCATCGGCGCCGCGCGCCCGAATCGATGCCGCCGCGCTGGAACAAAATGCCCGGCTGCTCGAAGGTGTGCTCGAAGATTTCGGCGTGCGCGGCCGCATCGGCGAAGTGCGCCCCGGCCCGGTTGTCACCATGTATGAACTGGAACCGGCGCCGGGCATCAAGGCCAGCCGGGTGATCGGCCTGGCCGACGACATCGCCCGCTCCATGTCCGCCCTGTCCGCCCGTGTCGCGGTGGTGCCGGGCCGCAACGTCATCGGCATCGAACTGCCGAACCAGACGCGCGAAACCGTGTCGCTTTCGGAACTTCTGGCCAGCGCCAGTTTCGACAGCCGCAATGTCACCCTGCCGCTGGTGCTGGGCAAGGATATCGCTGGCGAGCCGGTGGTGGCCGATCTCGCGCCGATGCCGCACCTGTTGATCGCCGGCACCACCGGTTCGGGCAAGTCCGTCGGCCTCAACGCCATGATCCTGTCGCTCCTGTATCGCATGACGCCGGCCGAATGCCGGCTGATCATGATCGATCCCAAGATGCTGGAGCTGAAGATGTATGACGGGATCCCGCATCTGCTGGCCCCCGTCGTCGTCGATCCGCCCAAGGCCATCCGCGCGCTGAAATGGGCGGTGGAGCAGATGGAGGACCGCTATCGCAAGATGAGCGAGCTGAACGTCCGCTCCCTCGCCAGCTTCAACCAGAAGGTGCGCGACGCCAAGGCGGCGGGCAAACCGTTCATCCGCCGCGTGCAGACCGGCTGGGATCCGGAAACCGAACTGCCGATCATCGAGGAGGAGCTGCTGGATTTCGAACCGCTGCCGCTGGTGGTGGTGGTGGTGGACGAGCTGGCCGATCTGATGATGACGGCCGGCAAGGAAGTGGAATTCCTGATCCAGCGGCTGGCGCAAAAGGCCCGCGCCGCCGGCATCCACCTGATCATGGCGACGCAGCGCCCGTCGGTGGACGTGATCACCGGCGTCATCAAGGCCAATCTGCCCACCCGCATCAGCTTCCAAGTCACCAGCAAGATCGATTCGCGCACCATCCTGGGCGAACCCGGCGCCGAACAATTGCTGGGCAAGGGCGACATGCTGTGGATGGCCGGCGGCAAGCTGGTGCGCGTGCACGGCCCCTTCGTCTCGGACGACGAGGTGGAGGCCGTGGCCGATTTCTGGCGTGCCCAGGGCGAGCCCGATTATGTCGAGGCCGTCACCGAGGAGCCGCCCGATCTCGACGGGCAGCTGGATCTGGCCAATGCCGGCCTGTCGGGCGGCGGCGGCCGCGGCGACGACGAAGCCGACAGCTATGCCCAGGCCATCGACGTGATTGCCCGGCATCAAAAGGCCAGCACCAGCTTCCTGCAGCGCCATCTGCGCATCGGCTACAACAACGCCGCGAGGCTTATCGAGCGCATGGAGCAGGACGGTTTCGTCTCCCGCCCCGACCATGTCGGCCGCCGCGAGGTGCTGATCGACGAGAATGGCCAGCGGCGGTGAGCCCCGCGTCTTATGAGCCTGAGCCGCCGCCGCTACAGCTGAACCGCCGGTGGGGGAGCGCCGGCGCGAGGCGGGAGCAGCGGGGATGAGCATCACCCCAGACCATCAGGCCATCTGGGCGGCCGTGCGGGCGCAGCGCGAAGCGGAGCCGGCGCTGTGGGGCGATTTCGATTTCGACGCCCCGGCAGAGCGTTTCACCACCGACCCCGACGCGCCCTCCACCATCCCGCCGGCCCATGCCCACAAGCGGGCGCGAATCCTTGCCAATGATGATCTGGTCGAACGCTTGCGCGCCTATGCGATGATGGGCGATCCGCCGGCCGATGCCTATGCCGCGCTGATGGCCACCGCCAAGTTCCGCACCCTGATCGACCTGCTGGAAGCCGCCTGTAACAAGGGGATTGACGCGGTGCCGGATGCACCGCCGGAACTGGCCGCCTTCATCGCTGACATGGAACAGACGCCCGACTGGCTTGACATGGCGCTGGTGGAACGCGGCGCCAGGCTGGAGCGCAACGGCACCGCGCACATCGCGCCCTTTGCCGTGCGCGGCGCCTTCATCGCCACCTTCATGAACGAATATGCCGCGCTGCCGATGGCGCTCACCGGCACGCTGTCTGACCATGCCGCCGCGCGGCGGGTGAAGGAAACCGCCAATTTCTTCGCCGTCACCACCCTGCCCGGCGCGCTGGAACGCTTTGGCCCTGGCTTCAAGGCGGCAGCGCTGGTGCGGCTGATGCACTCGATGGTGCGCTACAACATTGCCCGCCGCCCGCAGCTGTGGGACCGGGCCAAATATGGCTTCCCCATCCCGCAGGTGGATCAGATGCCGGCCGGCCTCATCAACATCTTCCTGCTCTCCTATCGCCTCATCGCCGAAGGCCGCACCCAGTTCACGCCCGACGAACGTGCCATTGTCGAATTCGCCCGCTATCGCTGCCGCCTTCTCGGCCTGCCCGAAGCGCTGCTGCCAACGACACCGCAAGCCATTGTGGACATCATGAACGTGCGGGCCGCCACGCTGCGCGCCGGCTTTGACGATCGCACCTGCGGCAGCCTGGTGCGCGCCACCATGGCCGCCCGGCTGTGGGAGGGCGATGGCCTCGCCATTCGGCTGTTCCGCCGGGTGGAAATCAGCTTCAGCCGGGTGTTTTTCCTCAAGAATTTCATGAACAATGATCGCGCTGCCGCTGCGGCCGTGGGGGTGCGGATCACCGCGGGCGATCTGGCGCTGGCCGGCCTGGCCGGGCTGTGGATCGCCGCCACCATGACCGCCTATCGCCTCGCGGCCCGTATCCCCGGCCTGTCAGCGCTGGCCGACCAGCGGCTGATCCGCAAGATCGGCGGCCTGCTCAAGCATTATGGCCACGCCGAGTTCGTGGTGTATGAACAGCGCCCGGCCAACGCCCAGCCGGCCGCCGCCTAGGCGCGCAGGAACAGGCCCACGGTCAGCCCCAGGCCGATCAGGATCACCGCGATCTTCAGCGCCTTCTCCGGCACCACCGCCAGTGCCCGCGCGCCAACATAACTGCCCGCCATGGCACCGATCCCCACCACCAGCGCATGCGCCCAGGCCACATTGCCGGTGAGCGCGAACAGGATGGCCGCCGTGGTGTTGGAAAGGGACACCAGCACATTCTTGGTGCCGCCGGCATTGCGCACCGGCAAGCCGGCAATGGTCAGGCTGGCGAGCGTGAGGATGCCGGCACCGCCGCCGAAAAAACCGGAATAAAGCGCGATCAACGACTGGCTGGTGACCGTGACCCAGGCGGGCGGCGGCGGCCGATCAGCCGATTTTTTCGGCCCGAACGCCCCCCAGGCAAACACCATGGTGGCCAGCAGCACCAGCCACGGCACCATGGCGGCAAAGATGCGCGTTGGCGTGGCATTGAGCAGCGCCGCCCCGGCCACACCGCCCACCAGCGCGATCGCCGCCAGCGCCGTGAAGCTCAACCGTTCGGCCCCGGCCACCAGCTTGCGCCCGGCAATGCCGGTGGTGATCTGGCCGGGAAACAGCGCCAAGGTGGAGGTGATGTTGGCCAGCTTGGGATCAAGCCCGGCGGCAATCAGCGCCGGCAGCGTGATGAAACTGCCACCGCCGGCCAAGGCATTCTGCGCCCCGGCCCACAGCCCGGCGCCGGCCAGAAGTGCCAGCATTGCGGGTTCGGGAAAGTTCATCACAATATGTCACCCGTTTCTGGCCTGCGGTCACCGGCGACCGGGATGCGGTCACCGCGTGTGCTGGTGCGGTCACCGAACTGCGCCGAATTGGCACGTTTTTCCATGTTTTTTCACAATGCAACGCCTTGGCGGTGACCGCAAATACGGGTAGCAAGATTCCCATGCAACTATCGCGCCAGTTGCGGGAGTGTTGAAGCAAGATGAGCACCACGCAGACCCTGCCCCGCACCGACACTGGCGCCACAACCCGTGGCCTGTCGGTGGACGGCATTGGCAAGCGCTATGACAAGCGGGTGGTGCTGCGCGATGTCTCGCTGTCGGTCAGGCGCGGCGAAGTCGTTGGTTTGCTTGGACCAAATGGCGCCGGCAAGACGACCTGCTTCTATTCGATCATGGGCCTCGCCATGCCGGATTCGGGCCGCATCCTGCTCGATGGCCACGATATCACCGGCCTGCCCATGTATCGCCGGGCTGCTCTGGGTCTGGGCTATCTCCCTCAGGAAACAAGCATTTTCCGCGGGATGACGGTGGAACAAAACATCATGGCCGTGCTGGAAGTGACCGAACCCGATGCCGCCGCCCGCGCCGCCCGCCTGGAAGAATTGTTGAGCGAATTCAACATTACCCGCCTGCGCGCCGCCCCGGCCATGGCGCTTTCCGGCGGCGAACGGCGCCGCGCCGAAATCGCCCGGGCGCTGGCCGCCAACCCCTCCATCATGCTGCTGGACGAGCCGTTCGCCGGCATCGACCCCATCTCCATCGCCGATATCCGCGCCCTGGTCGTTCAGCTGCGCGCCCGTGACATCGGCGTGCTGATCACCGATCACAACGTCCGCGAAACCCTTGAAATCGTTAACCGCGCCTGCATCATCTATGATGGCCGCGTGCTGTTCGAAGGCACGCCGGAAGCGCTGGTGGCGGATGAAACCGTGCGCCGCGTCTATCTGGGCGAGGATTTCAGCCTGTGATGGGGGGCTGATATGGGCCTGGGGCCCCGCCTCGAAATCAGGCAGTCCCAACAGCTGGTGATGACGCCCCAGCTGCAGCTGGCGATCAAGCTTCTCACCGTCACCAATGTCGAGCTAGAAGGCTGGATTGGCGAGGAACTTGAACGAAATCCACTACTTGCCAGCGGGGGAGAGGCCGAACCCGCCGAACCGGTGGCGCAATCCAGCATCGACGACAGCCGCGAGCCGCTGCCAGCACCGGTGGAGGCCAGCAGCGCCGGGCTTGAACAATTGCTGCGTGAGGGGGTCCCGTCCGGCGACGGCACGCCACTGGAAGCCGATTACACCGGCGAACGCTTCCACCACGACTGCGTCAGCGACCAGCCGGCCGACTGGAGCGAACGGCCCGGGAGCGGCGGTGACGAGGAAGGCTTTGATTTTGATCGGGTGGCCAGTGCTGGCCAGACGCTTGCCGAGATTCTGGAACAACAGGCCGCCAGCCGGTTTGACGGGATGGAGCTCGCCATCGCCCGCTTCATCATCAATGGGCTGGATGAGTGCGGCTATCTGGTGGAGCCGGTGGACGAGATCGCCGACCGGCTCGATATCAGCCCCGCCGCCGTGGAGGCGGTGCTCGCTGAGGTCCAGATGTTTGACCCGGTTGGCGTGGCGGCGCGCACCTTGTCGGAATGCCTGATCGCCCAGGCCCGCGCCGCTGACCGCTGCGACCCGGCCATGCACAAGTTGTTGAGCAATCTTGATCTTGTTGCCCGCGGTGACATGAACGGCCTGATGCGGCTGACCCGGTTGGACCGGGAGGATATCGTGGACATGATCCGCGAGCTGAAATCCTATGACCCCAAGCCGGGCCTGCGCTACAGCGGCGAGCCGGCAACACCGGTGGTGCCCGATGTGTTCGTGACACGCGGTGCCGACGGCGCCTGGCAGATCAGCCTGAACCAGGCCACCCTGCCCCGCCTGATCGTCGATCGCGATTATCATGCCGAGCTGGCGAGCGGGGCCGACAAGGCCACCAACAGCTTCCTCGACGAATGTGTGTCGAGCGCCAACTGGCTGCTCAAGGCATTGGACCAACGCGCAAAAACCATCGTGAAGGTTGCCACCGAAATCGTGAAGCTGCAGCAGGGCTTCTTTGAAAACGGTGTCAGCCATCTGAAGCCGCTGACACTGAAGACCGTCGCGGATCTGGTGGAAATGCATGAATCGACCGTGAGCCGGGTGACCAGCAACAAATATCTGCTGTGCGAACGCGGCCAGTTCGAATTGAAGTATTTCTTCACCTCAGGCGTTGCCAGCGGCGATGGCGAGGCCGCTTCGGCGCTGGCCGTGAAGGACCGCATCGCCAGGCTGATCGCGGCTGAAGGCGATGATGTTCTGTCAGACGACAAGCTGGTCGAACTGCTGCAGGGCGAGGGCTTTGACATCGCCCGGCGCACGGTCGCCAAATATCGCGAGGCGCTGGGCCTGGGATCATCTGTCCAGCGGCGGCGGGCACGGGCAATGCGCGCGGCGTAAGGTGCCGCTTCACCCAGGGTTAAAGCATGATAAGACAGGGGCGATCCATGTTGCCCCGCGCTGTTCTTGCCCTGTTGGCCCTGGTGCTGCTGGCCCTGCCCCGGCCGGCGGCGGCACAATCCATCCTGCGGGATGCGGAAACCGAAGCCTTCCTGCGCGATATCAGCCGCGACATGGTGGTGGCCGCCGGGCTCGACCCCCGCAATGTGCAGTTCGTGCTGGTGGGCGATCCCAGCATCAACGCCTTTGTGACGGGTGGGCAGAATGTGTTCATCCATTCCGGCCTGTTCATCGCGGCCGACAATGTGAACGAGCTGCAGGGCGTGATCGCCCACGAACTGGGCCATATCACCGGCGGCCATGCCGTGCGCTTTGGCGAGGGGGCCACGCCGGCAACACGGATCTCGTTGCTCAGCCTGCTAGGCGCGGCGGCTGCTGTGGCGGCCGGCGCGGGTGAGGCTGGCATGGCCATATTGGGCCTGGGGCAGACGGCGGCGCTGGCCAAGTTCCTGAGTTTCACCCGCGATCAGGAAAGCCGTGCGGACCAGGCTGGCGCCAGTTTCCTGTCAAAGGCGGGACTTTCTGGCCGGGGGTCCATCGCCTTTTTCCGCAAGCTGCAGGGGGAGGAGTATCGGCTCGCCATTCCGCAGAACAACGAATATGCCCGGACCCACCCGCTTTCCAGCACGCGCATCAACAACCTGCTGGCGGTGTATGAGCGCGACAAGGCCTGGGACGCCCCAACCGACAAGGGTCTGCAAAGCCGGTTCGAACGGATCAAGGGCAAGCTGAGCGGTTATGTGGAGGAGCCGCGCATTGTCATGCAGCGCTATCCCGAAGGCACCAACACCGCACCGGCCCTTTATGCCCGGGCCTATGCCTGGCACCGGTCAGGCTTTCCGGACCAGGCCATGACCGAGGCGGCAAAGCTGGTCGCGCTGGCCCCGAACGATCCCTATTTCCTTGAGCTGCAGGGCCAAATCCTGCTGGAATCAGGCAAGGTGTCGGAATCGCTGCCGGTGTTGCGGCGAGCCGCGATCTTCGCCCCGAACGAGCCGATGATCCTCACGCTTCTGGGCCACGCGCTTGTCACCAGCGAAGACAAGCTGCTGCAGGCGGAAGCCGAACCATTGCTGCGCCGGGCGGTGAGCCTGGACCGGGAAAACCCCTTCACCTGGTATCAGCTGGGGGTGATCTATGACCGCAGGGGCGACAAGCCGCGCGCCGCGCTGGCCGCGGCCGAGCGGTTCAGCCTGGAGGGCAACGCCATGGGGGCGATGATGAACGCCCGCATGGCCCATGCCGGCTTGCGGCCCGGCACCCCTGACTATATCCGGGCGGACGACATCATGCTGGTGGCTGGCGATGCCCTTGACCAGCAGCGGCGCAGGAAGAAGAGGTGAACATGGCCAGTTTCTGGAGCCGGCGGTTGAGCATGGCGACCGCCCTGGCGGTGGGGCTGGCCGGGGCCGGTGTGGGCGCCGGCACCGCCGTTGCCGCGGCCGGACAATCGGGCCAGCCGGCCAACCGCGCCGAGATCGAGGCCATTGTTCGCGACTATATCCTGAACCATCCGGAGATCATTCCCGAAGCGGTTGCCCGACTGGAGCAGGCCGAGGCGAGAAAGGCGCTGGCGGCCAATCGCGAAGCCATCGAAACGCCTTTCCCTGGTGCGGTGGCGGGCAATCCGAAGGGCGATGTGAAGCTGGTGGTGTTCTTTGATTATGCCTGCCCTTATTGTCGCCAGGGCCATGCCGATGTGCAGAAGCTGGTGAGCGAAGACAGCCGGTTGACCGTGATCTACCGCGATTTTCCGGTGCTTTCACCGGCCAGCAGCGAGGCCGCGATGGCCAGCCTGTCGGCCGCCACCCAGGGCGGTTATGCCAAGTTTCACAATGCCATGTTCGAAAGCCCCGGCCGGGTGAGCCTGGCGCGCACCATGGGCATCGTGAAAGGCGTTGGCCTGTCGGAAGACAAGGTGGCCGGCGATCTGAAAAACCCTGCCCTGCGCGCCGAGCTGGACCGCAACCTGGCGCTGGGCCGGGCGCTGGGGCTGACCGGCACGCCCAGTTATATCATCGGCAACCGCATCCTGTCGGGCGCGGTGGGTTATGACCAGCTGAAGGCCGCCGTGGCCAGCGCCCGGGCCGAGAAGGGCCGTTGATGACCTCGCGCCAGTTGCGCGGTTTCGGCGGCGCCGCCCTCCACGTGGCCGAGCTGGGTGAGGGCCGGCCGATCATCCTGCTGCACGGGCTGTTCTCATCCGGCGAGATGAACTGGCGCCGTTATGGTGCGGCGGCCGAGATTGCCGGCGCCGGGTACCGCGTGATCATGCCGGATTTCCGCGCCCACGGCCTGAGCGCGGCGCCGCATGACGCGGCTGCCTATCCGCCCGATGTGCTGGCGATGGATATCGAGGCTCTGATCGGCCAGCTGGGCCTGACCGATTTCGACATTGGCGGCTATTCGATGGGCGCCCGCACGCTGGTGCGGTTGCTGGCCAGAGCAAAGGAATCTGGGGGCCTGAAACCGGGCAAGGCGATCATTTCCGGCATGGGGCTGGAAGGGTTGATCGGCGGCACCGCGCGAGCGGATTTCTTCAAGCGGGTGGTCGCCCGGCCCGATGGTTGGCCCGCCGGCAGCCCGGAGGCCTTTGCCGCCGCGTTCATGAAGCAGAACAAGGTGGATGGTATCGCCGTGGGCCATCTGCTGGACAGCTTTGTGTCAACGCCGCTGGAGGTGCTGCGCGGGCTGGACACGCGCTGTCTGGTGCTGTGCGGCCGCAGCGACCAGGACAATGGATCGGCACCGGCGTTGGCGCTGGAACTGCCCAATGCGGCGCTGGTGGAGATTGACGGCAACCATATGAGCGCGGTGACCAAGCCGGATTTCGGCACCGCCATTGCGGCCTGGCTGGGCCACCCGTTGTAACGAAAAATTTGGGGGACGATCGATGAAGAGTTCGCATCTGGCACTGGCCGTGGCCCTGTTGCTGCCCACGGCGGCGCAGGCCGCCGAACCCGATGTGGCGGAGGCCAAGGCCTTTGTTGCCAGCGCCGAGGCGCAGCTTTCGGCCTATGCCGACCGGGCGCAGCGGGTGGCCTGGGTGAACGCCACCCACATCACCGACGACACCGATGCCATGGCGGCCGAAGCCGGGGCCGAAGGCACGTTGCTGCAGGTGAAGCTGGCCAAGGAGGCGGCGCGGTTCAACAGCGTGACCGGGCTGGATGCGGACACGGCGCGCAAGCTGTTCCTGCTGCGCCAGGCCATCGTGCTGCCCGCGCCTGAGACGCCGGGTGCCGCCAAGGAACTGGCCGAAATCGCCACCCGCCTGCAGAGCACATACGGCAAGGGCAAGGGCACGGCGCGCGGCAAGGACACCGTGGGCAATGACCTGGAAGCGCTGATGGGCACGGAGCGTGACCCCAAGGTGCTGCAGGAAATGTGGGAAAGCTGGCACAAGGTGGGCACGCCGATGGCGGCCGATTATGCCCGGCTGGTCGAGATCGCCAATGCCGGCGCCAAGGAACTGGGCTTTGCCGACACCGGTGCCATGTGGCGGGCCGGATACGACATGCCGGCCGCGGATTTCGAAAAGCTGATCGACCGGCTGCTGGCCGAGGTGATGCCGCTCTATGTCGATCTCCACTGCTACACCCGCGCCAAGCTGAACCAGAAATATGGCGATGCGGTGCAGCCGAAGACCGGGCCGATCCGGGCCGATCTGCTGGGCAACATGTGGGCGCAGGAATGGGCCAGCATCTATGATGTGGTGGCGCCGGCCGGGGCCGGCGAGGTTGGCTATGACATTGGCGATCTGCTCACCGCCAAGAAGGCCGGCCCCATCGAGATGGTGAAATATGGCGAGAATTTCTATTCCTCGCTGGGCTTTGCACCGTTGCCGGGCACGTTCTGGACGCGCAGCCAGTTCACCAAGCCGGCGGACCGCGAGGTGGTGTGCCACGCATCGGCCTGGGACATCGACAACAAGGATGATCTGCGCATCAAGATGTGCATCAAGGTGAATGCCACGGATTTCGTGACCATCCACCACGAGCTGGGCCACAATTATTACCAGCGCGCCTACAAGGCGCAGCCGTTCCTGTATCTGAACAGCGCCAACGATGGCTTCCACGAGGCGATTGGCGACTGGGCGGCCCTGAACGTCACGCCGGAATATCTGGTGAAGGTGGGCCTGCTGGATCCGGCCAAGGTGCCCGATGCCAGCCGCGACGTAGGCCTCCTGCTGCGCCAGGCGATGGAAAAGGTGCCGGGCATGCCGTGGACCGCACTGGTGGACAAATGGCGCTGGGGCGTGTTTGCCGGCACCACCAAGCCGGCCGATTACAACAAGGCCTGGATCGATCTGCGCTTGAAATATCAGGGCATCATTCCGCCGGGCGAACGGCCGGCGGACGCCTTTGATCCGGGTGCCAAATATCACATCCCCGGCAACACGCCCTATGCCCGCTATTTCCTGGCCCGCATCCTGCAGTTCCAGTTTTATGAGGCCGCCTGTGCCCAAGCCGGCTGGACCGGGCCGTTGCACCGCTGTTCGGTGTTTGGCGACAAGGCGGTGGGCACCAGGCTGAACGCCATGCTGGAAATGGGCATGTCAAAGCCGTGGCCGGAGGCGCTGGCCGCCTTCACTGGCACCAGGGAGATGAGCGGCAAGGCCATGCTGGCCTATTTCGCGCCGCTGCACGCCTGGTTGAAGCAGCAGAACAAGGGCCAGAAATGCGGCTGGGGCACCGCCAAATCCTGATCCTCTGATGAGAAGGAGCGCCCCGCCGGTTTTGACACAATTGACGATTCTTGCGGGATTCAGCGTTGTTTTTGCTCAATTCGCCGCGCCAGATGCGACACAAGTAACACATCTCGCGGGTGTGAGACGGCTGGCGGTTCCGTACGCCTGAGCCGTCGACCATGGCATGATGACAGGCTTTGCCCGTGTAGGACAGGGTTAGAGCGGGCGGTGCCTCGACAAGCTCGCCCTTCGGCGGGCTCAGGATGAGCGGGTTTGGGACTCGACCGGATTTCAATCGGGTCTAGAACGGGCGGCCGACCCAGTGGAGGGCGGCGCCGTGGCGGGCGAGCCAGCGGCGGGCATCCTGGGCGCGCGGATCGAGCGCGCGGTTGAGGGCGTGGAAGGCCGGCGAGTGATTGGGGTGGACAAGGTGGGCGGCCTCGTGCGCGGCGATGGCGTGGCGCACGAAGGCCGGCGCCAGGATCAGCCGCCAGCTGTAGGCGATGCGCGCGCCTTCCGGCCGATTCCAGCCGGCGCAGCTGCCCCAGCGGGTGGCGGGATCACCCACGGAGACACGGGCCACCGTGCGGCCCAATTGATCGGCAAAGCGCTGCGTCGCGGCCTCCAGATCGGCCTTGGCCCGCGCCTTCAGCCAGCGTTCCAGCCTGGGGCCAAGCGATTCCGCCGGCCCGCCCAGCCGCAGCCGGTCGGCCAGCAGGGCCGGCGTGCGCGGGTGGCCGGCCTGCCAATCGATCAGCACCGGGGCGCCATCGATGGGGATGATGAAGCCCGGCGCGAACGGGATCGGGCGCGGCCAGGTCGCCACTTTGGCGGCAAGCCAGTCGTGGTGGGATTTCAGCAGCGCCAGCGCCGCCGCCTCCCCACCGCGCGGCGGCAGGCTGATTTCGATCGCGCCCGAGACACTGTTGGCCTTCAGCCGCACCATGCGGGCGGTGGTGCGGCGGGTGGCGACCAGCGGCACACGGCGGCCGGCGATCTCCAGCACGTCGGGCAGGGTGGGGCGCAGGCGCAGCATGGAGTGCGAACTAGCCTCGATTGCGTTTTGGTGGAATCCCAAACCCGCTCATCCTGAGCCCGCCGAAGGGCGAGCTTGTCGAGGCAGGTTCCCAGGGCGGTGCGTGCCTCGACAAGCTCGGCATGAGCGGTTCAGTCCAGGGGCGATGGAACCCAGGGCGGCCCTTCAGAGCGGCTTGTCGATGATATGGTCTTCCAGATCACCGACCTGATCTTCGCGGACCACGCGGCCGGCAACCGATTGGCCGGCGCGGTGGATGGCGTCGCGATCGCCGCTGATCAGATGGTGCCACGGCGCCAGGCCCTGGCCGCGATGGACGCGCAGATAGGAACAACTGTCGGGCAGCCAGTCGATCTCGTCCAGCCGGTGCGGGGTGAGGCGCACGCATTCCGGCACCAGCGCCTTCCTGTTGCGATAATCCGAACAGCGGGCGGTGGCGGTGTCGAGCAGCCGGCAGCAGACATTGGTGGGGAAAATCTCCCCCGTCTCCTCGTCCTCCAGCTTGTGCACGCAGCATTTGCCGCAGCCGTCACAGATGCTTTCCCACTGCTCGCGGCTCATCCGCTGCAGCGGGATCACCTCCCAGAAGGGTTTAGCGGACATGGGTGGCCAGCATTTGCGTGATGGCTTCGGCGGTCAGGCCCTGATGCGGCAGGAAGCCGATGGGTTTGCCATCCGGACCATAGAGATAGACCATGGCGCTGTGGTCCATCAGATAATTTTCCGGATCGCCGGTCTCCATCCGCTTGGCATAGACGCCATAGGCCCTGGCAACCGCAGCAATCTGGTCTGGCGTGCCGGTGAGGCCGACAAGGCGGGGGTGAAAGGCGGCGACAAAGGGCTTCAATGCGGCCGGCGTGTCCCGCTGGGGATCGATGGTGATGAAGATCGGTGCCACCCTGGCGCCCCGGGCGGCATCGCTGGCTTCAAAGGCCTTCAGACCACGGCCCAGCAGCGCCAGATCGGTGGGGCAGACATCGGGGCAGAAGCCATAGCCGAAATAGATCAGGCGATAGCGGCCGGCAAAATCGGCCTCGCGCACGCTTTGGCCGTTCTGATCGGTGAGGGTGAAGGGCCCGCCCAGGCTGGCCCCGGCCAGATTGCCCTGGGGTGCGGGTGGGGCGGCAAAGCGCATCCAGCCGAGCAGGCCGGCGATCGCCACCGCGATGGCCAGCACCAGCCACAGGCGCAGATTCTTGCCTCTGTTCATTGGCGGCTCAACTGGCTATTCGCTATCATCAGGACTGGCATAAGGCGAAAGGCGGGCGCTTGTCGATGAAAAGGCAGTTGATGGCCGCAATGCTGATGCTGGCGCTGGCCAGCCCGGCGGCGGCACAGTTTTCCGACAGTTACAATTTCATCAAGGCGGTGAAGGAACGCGACGTCAACAAGGCGATCGAGCTGGCGGACAAGCCGGGCACCACCATTGTCAACGTGCGCGATGCCGACAGCGGCGATGCCGCGATCCATATTGTCGCCAAGCGCGCCGATCTGGGCTGGCTGGGCCTGTTGTATCAGAAGGGTGCCAATCTGAATCTGAAGGATCGCGATGGCAACACGCCGCTGATCCTGGCCAGCATCAGCCGCTGGTCGGAAGGGATGGCGACCTTGATCCGGTTGAAGGCGCAGGTGAATGCCCAGAACCGGCTGGGCGAGACCGCGTTGTTGAAAGCCGTGCAGGCGCGCGACACCGATGGCACCAAATTGCTGATCGATGCCGGCGCCAACCCGGACATTGCCGACAACAGCGGCATTTCGGCCCGCAATGCCGCCGAACGTGATCCGCGCGCAGGCGCCATCGCCAAGCTGTTGAAGGATGTGCCGGTGAAGACGCCCAGCAAGATGCAGGGGCCCAGCCTGTAGCGGCACGGGCCAGACCGACTGGAACCATGCGCCGCATGGGCATGACCTGTTTGAGGGACTAGGCGATGGCGATGGAACGGCCATCGATTGCGGCAGCGGCGTTTGATCGCCCCAGTGTGCGGGTGCGCACGCTGGCCAATATCCGCTGGATCGCGATTTTCGGCCAGTTCATCACCCTGCTGGTGGTGGGGCTGTGGTTCGAATTCCCGCTGCCGTGGGGATCGCTGCTGGCCGCGGTTGGCGCGTCGATGATCCTGAACATCGGGCTTTCGACCCTGTATGAGCGCACCGACCGGATGACCGGCCGGGAATTGAGCCTGCATCTGGCCTTTGATCTGATCCAGGCCGGGGTGCTGCTGTTCCTCACCGGTGGTTTGGCCAATCCCTTTGCGCTGTTGCTGATCGTGCCGGTGACAATTGCCGCCACATTGCTGCGCGCGCGCGACATGGGGCCATTGGTGGCGCTGGCCTGCGGCGTGCTGATGGTGGTGTGGCTGTGGGCGCAGCCGCTGCCCTGGGCGGGCCCACCGCCGGAATTTCCGCTGGTTTACCGCTTTGGCATGCTGATCGCCTATGCGCTCGCCATCGGGTTTCTGGCGGTCTATCTGTGGATGGTTTCGGCCGAGGCGCGTGATCGCGCCCGCGCCCTGGTGGCCACCGAGGCGGCGTTGACCCGCGAAGCCCGCATGAATGCGCTGGGCAGCCTGGCGGCGGCGGCCGCGCACGAACTGGGCGGGCCGCTGGGTTCGATCAGCCTGATTGCCCACAGCCTGGAAGAGCAGTTGGGCGATGATCCGGATTTTGGCGATGATATCCGCCTGCTGGGCGAGGAGGCCAAGCGCAGCCGCCGCATCATGAAGGAGCTTTCGACGCGGGCCGAGGCGGAGGACCCGTTTGCGGTGCTGACGCTGGATCTGCTGTTGCACGAGGTGGCGCAGAGCGTGAAGCCGACCCGGGTGCCAGTGAAGGTGATGGCGGACCCACCGCAGCCGCTGGTGCAGCGGTCCCCGGAACTGCTGCACGCGCTGAACAATCTGGTGTCGAACGCGGTGCGCCATGCCGGCACCGAGGTGCGGATGGAAAGCATCGTGACGCCGTCGGAAATCCGCATCGCCGTGCTGGATGACGGCTTTGGCTTTCCGCCCGATCTGCTGCCACGGCTGGGCGAGCCGATGCTGGGGCCGTCGCGATCGAAATCGGATTCAACCGGGCTGGGCGTGTTCATCGCCACCACCCTGATCGAACGCACTGGTGGCCGGCTGGCCTTTTCCAACCGGCCCGAGGGCGGGGCGCGCGTGGACGTGCGCTGGCCAAGGGAAGTATTTGAGGTTAATGAGCCTGTTCAGGGGCAAGAGGAGTATTGACGATGGCAACCGAGCCTGAAGCCGAAGGCCGCCCGCTGCTGCTGGTGGATGATGATGCTCCGTTCCGCCAACGCCTGTCGGTGCTGCTGGCGCGCAAGGGCTTTGCGGTCACATCGGTGGGCAGCATTTCGGAAGCCCGGGTGGAAGCCGCCCGGCTGAAGCCCAGCCATGCGGTGGTGGACATGCGGCTGGAAGATGGCAACGGTCTCGACCTCGTCGCCGAGATGCGCGCGATGAGCCCGGATGTGCGCATCGTGATGCTGACCGGCTATGGCAATCTGGCCACGGCGGTGGCGGCGGTGAAGGCTGGCGCCATCGATTATCTGGCCAAGCCGGCCGACCCGGAAGACATTGTGCGCGCGCTGTCGGCCGATGGTGGCACCCGCCCGGAAGCGCCGCCGGAGCCGATGTCGGCCGACCGGGTGCGCTGGGAGCATATCCAGCGCGTGTATGAACTGTGTGACCGCAACGTGTCGGAAACCGCGCGCCGGTTGAAGATGCTCCGCCGCACGCTGCAGCGCATCCTGGCCAAGCGGTCCCCGAAATAGTCGGGCTCAATCGATCCCGAAGGCCAGGCTTTCGGGATCGGTGAGCGCCAGCCAGCGCTGCGCCCCGCGCCGGGCGAGATTGAGGGTGATGGCCTTGCGTCGGCTGGCGTTGAGCGGGCGCCAGGGGGCATCCCGCACGCCTTCCGCATCGAAGCGATCCGCGATGATCAGGCCGGTCTCCTCCGGCCGGAACGCCGGGGTGTGCAGATCATCCAGGGGCAGGCCGGCGGGGACGGCCCAGAAATAGCGGTCGCAATGGTCGAGATAGTCGGTCCATTTGCGGTCGCCGCGCAGATCGGCGAGGCTGACCTTGATTTCAACCAGCGTCAGCCGGCCGGCGGCATCGACGCCCAAAATGTCGGCGCGGCGGCCGCCAGACAGCGGCACCTCGGCCAACGGGGCGACCCCGGCGCGCAGCAGCCAGCGGCAGGTGCCACGCAACACATCAGCAGCGCTGAGATGATGGGCCATGCCGCCATCGTGGCGGAACGCATGGGGAACGGCAAGCCCTGGCGGGCCAGTGCTTCAGCGATAGAAGACGTGGTTGCCGATGCGGGCGACGCGGGTCAGGCGCCAGCGCGGGTTGAGGCGGGCGGCGTGGAAGCTGTGGGCGCCTTCGGCCATGTCGTGCCAGAGGCCCTGCATGGCGATGCGGGCCACGGCGAGCGCGGTGGTGAAGGTGGCGGTGCCACGCTGCACCTTGGCGGCGATGAAGTTGAACTGGCGCGGGGCCTTGATGACGCCGCACACACCCTTGCCCCAGCGGCCGGACTGGGCGCGGTTGACGACGGCCTGAGCGACGGCGAGTTGGCCTTCCAGCGCCTCACCCCGGCTTTCGAACCAGACGGCGGTGGCGAGGCAATCCAGCTCCGCATCCGTGGCGGCCGGGGCGGTCGAGACCATCTGCACCAGATTGGCGAGGCCGGAAGCGCCGGGAACCGGCTGGCCAGCGGCAGCGGCGACCACGCGGTCATCCTCACCGGGCAGGATCGGCAGGCTGGTTTCGGCCAGCGCCGGGGCGGCAACGGCCATCAGCATGGCCGCCGCGATCAACCGCGCCGCCTGGCTTTTGATGTTCCGGATCGCCCCTGCAACCATGGCAAGGGTTACAGCGTAGCTGGGGGTTGGCAATCAACCGGGCGACAGGATTTGCGCGACGAGTTGAGCCGCCTGCGGGATATCCAGTTCGATCACCCACAAATCCGGGTCGCGCCGGCGCGCCCGTTCGATCCAGCCGGGCACGGCATCGCCGCTGGCCATCACCACCATTTCATAGCCGGCGGCGCCCAGCACCGGGGCCAGCAGCTCTTCGTTGCCGCCGCTGCGGGCGACCACGGCAATGGCGCCAGCTTCGGCATCGCCGCGCGCCAGCACGGCGCCAAAGCCGCCCTGGGCCGCGACTTGGCGCAACAGCCAATCAACCCGCAGCCGGCTGACCAGCCGCGGCAGTTCTGCCTCGCTCATGCAGTGGCTTTGGCTGAAACGCGGGTGTCGCCGGTGATGATGGCGCGGATGGCGGCGGCATCGGCGGCGGCACGGATGGCCGGCAGCGTGGCGGGATCGCGCAGCGTGCGGCTGATCCGGGCCAGCGCCTTCAGATGATCGCTGCCCGCTGTTTCGGGGGAGAGCAGCAGCACCACGACATCAACCTGTTCGCGGTCGCTGGATTGCCAGTCGATCGGCTGCGGCAGGCGGGCCAGCGCCGCCTGGCACTGATCAAGCCCGGCCAGCCTTGCGTGCGGAATGGCGACGCCGCCGCCAAAGCTGGTCGAACCCAGCGCCTCGCGGGTGCGCAATGCCTCGTTGACGATGATCGCGGGGATGCCGAGTTCGGCCTCGGCATGGCGGGCCAGCGCCATCAGCACGGCATCACGGGAAAACGCCGCCAGGCCGGGGATGATCCCGTTGGCGAGCAGCAGGCCGGCAAAACCGGCAGACTGGGCGGCGCTTCCCATGATGGTTCCGGTCAGCCGGCCATGACGGCGCGGCGCGGCGCTCCGGCCACCTGGGCCCGGGGCTCGACCCAGCCGATGGTGCCATCCTCGCGGCGATAGACCATGTTGTGATCGCCGGTCGCGCTGTTGACGAACAACAGGGCGGTGGTGTTCCTGAGATCGAGCATCATCACCGCATCGCCAACGCTGGCGGTGGGAATATCCACCCGGGTTTCAGCGATGATCAGCGGGGCATCACCGGCCGGCTCCACATCGTCGGGCGCGGCAGCGAAGATCTTGTATTCGGCATTGTCGAGCGGCGGCAGTTCCGCCACTTCCGGCGCGCTGCGGCCGGCGGCGGGGGAATGCCGATCCTTCAGGCGGCGCATGTAGCGCCGCAGCTGCTTGTCGATGCGATCGGCGGCGCCATCGAAGGCGACATGCGCATCGGCGGCGCGCGCCGAGCCCTTCAGGATCAGATCGGCCATCACGTGCATGACGATGTCGCATGCGAAATGCCCATAAGGCGCCGGCCCGAGCGTGACATGGGCGGACAGGGCGCGGGGGAAATATTTCGCCACCATCGCGCCAAGCCGTTCGTGCACATGTTCGCCAAAGGCGGCCCCGGTATCGACCTGGTGCCCTGAAATGCGGATATCCATGCCTTGATTCTCCTTGAGCGCTGTTGACCAGCGACTACTGCCGGTCACGACAGCCAGAGCGGGTCTTTCAGGCCGGCCACAAAGGTGGCGTGGGCTGCCAGCTCCTCCGCGCTGGCATGGTGAACACGTGGCGCCAGACTCACCCGCTCATATTCAGTCTCTTCCTGTGCGGCCCCGGTGGCAAGGTCGAATCCGATCTGCCGGCCTCCGGTCAACTCGATATAGACACGGGCCAGCAGCTCGGCATCGAGCAGCGCGCCGTGCTTGGTGCGGGCCGAAAGATCAATGCCATAGCGGGTGCACAGCGCATCCAGCGTGTGCTTGGCGCCGGGGTTGGCCTTGCGGCTGATCTCCAGCGTGTCGATGGCGCGGCTGATCGGGATAATCGGCATTCCGGCGCGCTTCAGTTCCCAGTTCAGGAACTCCATGTCGAAGGCGGCATTGTGCGCCACCAGCGGTGCATCGCCGATGAAGGCGAGGAAATCATCGATCACCTGTTCGAAGATCGGCTGGCCGGTGAGAAAGTCGCTCGACAGGCCGTGCACCCGCTCGGCATCCTTGGGCATCGGCCGCTGCGGATCGAGATAGGTGTGGAAGGTCCGCCCCGTGATGGTGCGGTTGATCATTTCCACCGCGCCGATTTCGACGATGCGGTGGCCATCACCGGGCATGATGCCGGTGGTTTCAGTGTCCCAGACAATTTCGCGCATGGACCCCATGTAATGCAAAGGGGCCGAAGGGCAAGCGCTAGAGGCTGTTGACCAATGATTTCACCGCCGTCCAGGTCTCGCGGCGGCCGCGGCCGGTTTCGATAACCACATCGGCAAGCGCGCGTTTCTCGCGGTCAGGCATCTGGCCTTTCAGGATGCCGGCGAATTTTTCGCGCGTCATGCCCGGCCGGGCCAGCACACGGGCACGCTGCACGCGATAGGGGGCAGAGACGACGACGGTCAGATGGCAGCGCCGCCAGCCGCCCTTTTCAAACAGCAGCGGCACGTCGAGCACGATGGCGGGCTTGAGCCGGTGTGCGCCCAGAAAGCTGCTCTGCGCTTCGGCGACCAGCGGGTGCAAGATCTGTTCAAGCTGGCGGAGCTTGGCATGATCGCCAAACACCGCCGCGCCGAGCTTCTCGCGGTGCAGGCCGCCTGCATGGGTGGTGCCGGGGAACAGCGCCTCGATGGCAGCGAGCGCCCGGCCGCAGGGGCCCTGCAGGCGCCGCACCTCGGCATCGGCGTCGAACACCGGCACGCCCAGCGTGCGGAACATGGCCGCCACCGTGGACTTGCCCATGCCGATCGAGCCGGTGAGGCCGATGATGGTGGTGCGGCTCATCGCGTCAGCAGCTCCTTCAGATCGGCATCATGGTCACGCGGTGCTTCGGCGCCAAAGAACAGCCGGAAGGCCTCCGCTGCCTGGCCAATCAGCATGGCCAACCCATCGATGGTGGCAAGGCCACGGGCGCGGGCGGCGGCGAGCAGCGGGGTTTCGAGCGGGACATAGACGGCATCGAACACGGTTGCATCGGCCGGCAATGTCGCCAGATCGAGATCGAGCGGCGGCTGGCCGGTCATGCCAAGGCTGGTGGCATTGAACAACAGGCCGATATCGCCGGGCAGCACGGCGTCCATCGCCAGCACGCCGCCAGGCAGGCCGCTGGCGGCCAGCAGTTCGGCGGCGGCCGAGGCATTGCGGGCGATGATCCACAGCGCGCTGGCCCCACCGATGCGTGCTGCGGCCGCCCCGGCCCGGGCGGCGCCGCCACTGCCGATCATCAGCATCGGCCGCCCGGCCATGGCGTTGGCGGCCGGGCCGGTGATGCCGGCAACATCGCTGTTGTGGCCGGTCAAGCGGCCATCGGGGCCCACGGTAATCGTGTTGACCGCACCCACGGCGGCAGCGGCCGGCGCGATGGCATCAAGATGGGGCATCACCGCCAGCTTGTGCGGGATGGTGACATTGACGCCGCGCAGGCCCATCGCCGGCAGCGCAGTGAGGAACGCACCCAACCGCTCCGGCGCGACCGGGAAGCGGCTGTAATCGCCGTCGAGGCCAAGCTTGCCCAGCCAGAAGCGGTGGATCAGCGGCGACTTGGAATGCGTGATGGGCCAGCCGATGACGCCGGCGACAGCGGGTTCGATCATGACGGCAGCATGCCCCGCACACGCAGATAGTCCAGCACGGCCAGCAGCGGCAGGCCGCGGATGACGAACTGATCGCCATCAATGCGGCTGAACAGCTGCGCGCCCAGCCCCTCGATGCGGTAACAGCCGACGCAGCCGAGCACGGCATCGCCTTCGGCATCAAGATAGCGGGTGATGAAGGCGTCAGAGAGGGTGCGCATCTTCAGCCGCGCCGCGCCACCCTGGCGCCACACCGGCTTGCCGGCTTCACAGATGACCGCGGCCGAAATCAGCCGGTGGGTGGTGCCGGCCAGCTGCCGCAGTTGGGCTTCGGCGCGCGGCCGGGTTTCGGGCTTGTTGACCAGGCTGCCGTCAGCCGTGACGACCACGCTGTCTGCCCCCAGCACCAGGGCGCCGGGATGCTGGCGGCTGATCTTCAAGGCCTTCACCTCGGCCAGTGCATCGGCGATGCGTTCGGGGCTGGCCTGCTCGGCAATCAGGCCGGCGGTGATGCCCTCTTCATCGACATGCGCCGGCAAGGCTTCGTGGGGCACGCCGGCGGCGCTGAGCATGGCGCGGCGCGCGGCCGACTGGCTGGCGAGGACAAGCATCATGAGGCGCGCTCGATCCGGGCCTGGTGCAGGTTGATGATGGCCGCCGCCGTTTCCTCGATGCTGCGGCGCGAGACATCGATGACCGGGATATCGTGATCGGCAAACAGCCGGCGGGCAAAGGCCAGTTCGGCATCGATGCGTTCGGCGTCGACATAATCGGTGTCTGGCGTCTGCCCCAGGGTGAGCAGTCGGTTGCGGCGGATCTGCACCAGCCGGTCGGTGGCGGTGGTGAGGCCGACGAGCAGCGGGCCGCGGATCTGCCAGACGTGGGCCGGGGGCGGCGATTGCGGCACCAGCGGGATATTGGCCGTCTTGTAACCGCGGTTGGCCAGATAGATGGAGGTGGGGGTTTTCGACGTGCGCGACACGCCGAGCAGGACGATGTCTGCCTCTTCCAGATCCTCGACGCCGGCCTGGGCGCCATCATCATGCACCATCGTGTAGTTGATGGCGTCAACACGGCGGAAATAGGCTTCGTCCATCACATGCTGGCGGCCCGGGCGGCGGGTTGCGGCCTGGCCCAGAAGTTCGGACAGGGCGGAAATGGTGGGATCGAGCGGCGAGACCATCGGCAGGCCAAGTGTGGCGCAGCGCTGTTCCAGCCGGTCACGCACAGCGCCATCAACCAGCGTGTAGATCACGAGGCCGGGCTTTTTCGCCACTTCGGTGATGATCCGGTCAAGATGGCCTTCGCTGCGCACCATCGGCCAGAAATGCTTCACGGCTTCTGCGCCTTCGAATCGCGCCAGGCTGGCCTTGGCCACCGATTCCAGCGTTTCACCGGTGGAATCGCTGATCAGGTGCAGGTGCAGGGTCTCGCCACTGGTCATGCGGCAGCCCCGGACCGGCAGGGTCGCACAAAAACCGGTGGCATGACTCTGTGGATAAGCATCAGGGCAAAGCGTTAATGCCGGTGTGGACATGGGAGCAAGCGGCTTTTCGCCGGTATCGCCCCCGGCCCGCACCCGGAGTCACACCCAGAGGCAAGAATCCACAGGGGGGGTGTGGATAATGGGGACAACGGCCACGACTCGCCGGATTCCGGCAGAATCTTGCCGCCGCCGGCTGTGGATGGATGCGGGCACGAACTTTGATCCCCAAGATTCACGCCGCCACTATCATCTGCAACCTTTCATATAGTTTTTTCGATATTGGCTGTGTGTCTCCACTCTTGACCGGCGATGCGCCTTGCCGCCAAGGGGAGCGATGGCCGAAGAGACCCACATTGACCCGCCGCTGCTCGCCGTTCTGAAGGGTGAGCGCCGTGATCCGCCGCCCGTCTGGCTGATGCGCCAGGCTGGCCGCTACCTGCCGGAATATCGCGCCCTGCGCGCCGAAAAGGGCGGGTTTCTGGAGCTGGTCTATGACAGCGACGCGGCTGCCGAGATCACCATCCAGCCGCTGCGCCGCTTTGGCATGGATGGCGCCATCCTGTTTTCCGACATCCTGATCGTCCCGCACGCCATGGGCCAGGGCCTGACCTTTGGTCCCGGCGAAGGCCCGCAGCTGACCCCGGCGCTGAGCGATGGCGATTTCTCGATGCTGGAGCCCAACCCGCTGCACTTCGCGAAAATCTATGAAACCGTGGCCAAGGTGCGCAAGGCCATCGATCCCAAGGAGACGATGCTGGGCTTTGCCGGCAGCCCCTGGACCATCGCCACCTATATGGTGGCCGGCCATGGCAGCAAGGACCAGGCCGAAACCCGCCGCCTCGCCTACAAGGACCCCGCTCGCTTCCAGGCGCTAATCGACAAGATCGTGGCGGTGACGGTGGATTATCTGTCGGGCCAGATCGAGGCGGGCGCGCAGGCCATCCAGCTGTTTGACAGCTGGGCCGGCACGTTGAGCCCGGCGCAGTTCGAACGCTGGGTGATCGCGCCCAACGCCGATATCGTTGGCCGGCTAATGGTGCGCCATCCGGATGTGCCGATTATCGGTTTCCCCAAGGGCGCCGGCGCCAAGCTGGCGGCCTATGCCGCCGAAACCGGTGTCGATGCCGTGGGCCTGGATGAAACGGTCGATCCGGCCTGGGCCGATGCCATGCTGCCGCCGGGCATGCCGGTGCAGGGCAATCTTGATCCGCTGGCGTTGATCGCCGGCGGCGAGGCGCTGGAGCAGGCGGTGACGCGCATCCGCCACGCGCTGTCGGGCCGGCCGCACATCTTCAACCTGGGCCATGGGATCTTGCAGGACACGCCCATCGCCCATGTCGAGCATTTGTTCGATCTGCTGCGCAGGCCGCTGTAAGTGATCGATTTCGGCGTCGGCTGGTTGGGGGAGGCCTATCTCTGGGTCAAGGCCCTCCATGTCGCCTTCGTGATCTTCTGGATGGCCGGGCTGTTCATGATCCCGCGCTTCCTCGTCTATTGGCATCCGGTGGCGCCGGGTGCACCCGAAGCGCTGTTGTGGGATGAGCGCTGCCGCCGCTTGCGCCGCATCATCCTGTCACCCGCGATGGTGGTGAGCTGGGCGGCCGGGTTGGGTCTGGCCTTCCATCTCGGCTGGCCGCTGTGGCTGGTCACCAAGTTCGTGTTTGTGCTGGGTCTCACCTGGTTCCACCACTGGACGGTGGCCATGGTGAGGCGCTTTGCCGCCGGCGAGCGGCCGGTGAGCGAGAAGGGCCTGCGACTGGCCAATGAAATCCCGTCGCTGGTGACACTGGCGGTGGCGGTGCTGGTGATCGTCAAGCCGTTCTGATGCTGCCGGTTCTGGCCGTGTTGGCCGAGGTGCAGGCCGCCCTGGCCGCCAACCGGCCATTGGCCCTGATTGCCCCGCCCGGTGCGGGCAAGACAACGGCGCTGCCGCCCGCCCTGTTGGGGGAAGATTGGGCGCAGGCCGGCAAGATCATCCTCCTCTCCCCACGCCGACTGGCCGCCCGCGCCGCAGCCGAGCGCATGGCCGAGCAGCTGGGCGAGCCGGTGGGCCGCAGCATCGGTTATCGCACGCGTCTGGACAGCCGGACATCGGCCGCGACCCGCATCGAGGTGGTGACCGAAGGCATTTTCACGCGGATGCTGGTGGCCGATCCCGAACTGCCCGGTGTGGCCGGCGTGTTGTTCGACGAAGTGCACGAGCGCAGCCTGGAAAGCGATTTCGCCCTCGCGCTGACACTGGAGGCACGCGAAGCATTGCGGCCCGATCTGCGGCTGGCGCTGATGTCGGCCACGCTGGATGGCGGGGGCTTTGCCGGCATCATCCCCGATCTGGCCATGGTGGAATCGGCTGGGCGCATGTTTCCAGTCGAGCACCGGCACATCGGTCGTGATCCGGCGCTGCGGCTGGAGGATGCGATGGCCAGTGCCATCCGCAAGGCGGCGGCGGAGGAAGCGGGATCGATCCTGGCCTTTCTGCCCGGCGTTGCCGAGATCGAGCGGACCGCCGAGCGGCTGGAGGGGCGGCTGCCGCCGGATGTGACGCTGTTCCGCCTGCACGGTGCGCGCGAGGGCGCGGACCAGCGCGCCGCCATCGCCCCGGCGCCGGCCGGCACCCGCAAGATCGTGCTGGCGACCAGCATCGCCGAAACCAGCATCACCATCGATGGCGTGCGGGTGGTGGTGGATTCAGGGCTTGCGCGGCGGCCGCAGCTCGATCGTGCCGTGGGCTTGCAGCGGCTGGTGACGGTGCGGGCCAGCCAGGCGGCGGTGACCCAGCGCGCCGGCCGTGCCGGCCGCACGGCGCCGGGTGTGGCCATCCGCCTGTGGGAGGCGGCCGAAACAGCCGGGCGTGCGCCCTTTGATCCGCCGGAGATTGTGGAGGCGGATCTTGCCGGGCTGGTGCTGGAATGCGCGCGCTGGGGGGTGGCCGATCCGGCACAGCTGAAATGGCGCGATCCGCCGCCTGCGGCCGCCGTTGCCGATGCGCGCGCCCGGCTGCTGGCCCTGGGTGCGATCAGCGCGGATGGCCGGGTGACAGCGCATGGCGAAGCGATGGCGGCGCTGCCCCTGCCGCCGGCGCAGGCCCATATGCTGATTGCGGCGGCCGGGCAGGGCCTGGGCCTGTTGGCGGCGCGCATCGCCGTGCTGATGGGCGAGCGCGGGCTGGGTGGGCGCAGCGTTGATGTGGAGCAGCGGCTGCGCGGCTGGGGGCGCGAGGGCGGCCAGCGGGCAGAGGCGGCGCGCAAATTGGCTGCACGCTGGGCGAAGGCCGTGGGCGCGCATGAGACGGAGGCGCCGCCGGAGCGGGCCGGCGAGGCGCTGGCCTTGGGCTATCCCGACCGGGTGGCGAAGCGGCGCGGCGAGGCCTTTCTGATGGCCAATGGCCGGGCGGTTGCGGTGCCCCAGGAATCGCCACTGGCGCGGGAGAGCTGGATTGTGGTCGCCGATGCCAGTGGGAGTGCGGCGGGTGCGCGGCTGCTGCTGGTCGCCAGCCTGCACGGCGATGTCGAGCGGCAGCTGGCCGACCGCATCGAAAGCCGGCCGGTGTTTGGTTTTGATCCGGCCACCACCGGGGTGACGGCCGAGACCCAGCGCCGCTTGGGTGCCATCGTGCTGGCCCGCCAGCCGGTGGAACGGCCGGACGCGGCGCGGGTGAAGCAGGTGTTGCTGGCCGCCGTGGCGGAGCGCGGGCTGGGCCTGCTTCCCTGGGGTGACGCGGCCGGCATGCTGCGCGCCCGGTTGGCCTTTGCTGCGCAGCAAGGGCTGGCGCTGCCGGCCAGTGATGATGCCGCACTGCTCGCCAGTCTGGACGATTGGCTGGCCCCGATCATGGGCCGGCGCCTGTCGGACATTGGTGACGCACAGCTGGTGGATGCATTGCTGAACCGACTGGACTGGCCGCAGCGTCAGGCGCTGGACCGGTTCGCGCCGCAGCGCTTGGAAACCCCGGGGGGCAGCAGCCATGCCATTGATTACACGGCCGATGGCGGCCCGGCGGTGGACGTGCGCTGCCAGGCGCTGTTTGGCCTGGCGCGCCACCCAATGGTGGCGGATGGCCGCGTGCCCATCACCTTGCGCCTCACCTCCCCGGCCGGGCGGCCGATCCAGGTGACCAAGGATCTGCCCGGATTCTGGGCCGGCAGCTGGGCCGAGGTGCGCAAGGAGCTGAAGGGCCGATACCCGAAGCATCCCTGGCCGGACAATCCGCTGGAAGCGCCGCCAACCTTGCGCGCCAAGCGGCCGGGGCAGGCAGGATAGCGGGGTGGCAGCTACGGCAAGGGGTTGGAGATCGGCCGCGCGCTGGCGACGTCGTGACACAGTGAAAGCGCCTCTGTAACCCGGATTATTCACCGGCCGGGTGATTTCGGGTTGGCG
>NZ_NOXT01000119.1 GCF_002251755.1 Sandarakinorhabdus cyanobacteriorum | reverse complement strand
CCCGAAATCACCCGGCCGGTGAATAATCCGGGTTAAGCTGATTTAGAAGATCGGCAGAGAGATCGGCGAATTTCTTGCCAAAGATGGAATAATGTGCAATAATTTCATGATGTTGACGCTGAAAGTAACCCCACCGATCTGAACACTGGGGAAGGCATTATGGAGCATATAGCCTTGCCCAGTATTGTACCAAATGCTCCAACAAAGGAACGACGACCATGAAGATTCTCGACGCCTCGATCCACGGCATCCTCGACTATGCCACGGTAATCGTCTTCGCTTCTGCACCGACGCTCCTCGGGTTTTCGGGCGCAGCTGCCATGCTAGCCTACCTGCTTGCAGGTGTTCACTTGGCAATGACCGTCCTGACCGACATGCCGCTTGGCCTCGTGAAGATCATCCCCATGCGCTTACACGCCCTCGTCGAAATGCTCGTCGGCCCCACGCTGATTGCTGCAGCCTTATTGGCCCCATCGCTGGTCATGGGAGCTCAGGGGTTCTTCGTCGCGAGCGGTATCGCGATTTGCGCGGTTTGGTTTCTTAGCGACTATGCGTCGGCGAAACAGTCCGGCTGAATGCTGGCGCTGCGCGCTTGTCTCGCAAGTGCGTTCAGCCAGATCATCGGCGGGATCAACGAGATCGCCTTCCAGACTAACCTGCTGGCTCTCAACGCCGGCGTCGAGGCGGCTCGCGTAGGCGAGGCGGCCGCGGCTTCGCCGTGGTGGCCACCGAGGTGCTCGGCTTGGCCCTGCGCTCGGCCGAACTGGGACAGGCCTATACCCACGCTGATCGGTCACAGGCTGATAGCCCTCATTGAGAGGAGCTGCTGCGCTCTCTGGTTCCCAGCCGCGCGCTGTATGATCTGATGCTCACCTTGTTCAAAAAGCGCTGGGCGGCATCTGAAGCCAAAACCCGCGAGCGTCAGCGCGAGCTAAAAGCCGAAGCGTCTGTGCTTGAAAAGAAAATTCGGGCGACCTTGGACCTGATGCTGGCCTCCGAAAGCCCCACTGTCGTTGGTGCCTTCGAACGCAAGGTCGAAGAGCTGGAGCGCAAGCGGCTTCTTCTGGAAGAACGCACGGCGCGTTGCGGCACGCAAGCCAGAGGGTTTGATGAGACTTTTCGAACCGCGTTTGAGTTTATTTCAAACCCTTGGAATCTTTGGGAAAATGGTAGCCTTGAGGACAAGAGGATCGTGCTCAAGCTGACCTTGACGGACCACCTCGAATATGATTGGAACGGCAGCGTTCGAACCGCCGAAATATCTATGCCTTTCAAGGTATTACTGGGAAAATGCGACTGCGAAAATGATTTGGCGGAGAGGGTGGGATTCGAACCCACGGTGAGCTTGCACCCACGCCGCATTTCGAGTGCGGTACATTCGACCACTCTGCCACCTCTCCGCGGTGCGAAACCCCGAGGGGCCAGTCGACGTCGCGGCTATAGCGAAGGGGATGGGCGCTGCCAAGCCCGATAAACGGCCCCGCGACAGGGGCGCCCCTTCATCCCGCCGCCGGCCGCCCTATATTGCAAGTTTGCGGCAACCCGCCCATTTGCAACCTGTGACCAACATGACCGAACCGACGACCCAAGCCGAAGATGCCCCCACCCCCGCCAGCTTCACCATCGGTGATGTGGTGCGCCACCGCGTGTTCCCGTTCCGCGGTGTGATTTTCGATGTCGATCCTGAATTCAACAACACCGAAGAATGGTGGCAATCGATCCCGGAAGAGATCAGGCCGCGCAAGAACCAGCCTTTCTATCACCTGTTCGCCGAGAACGAGGAATCCACCTATGTCGCCTATGTCAGCCAGCAGAATCTGCTGCCCGATGGCGATGGCGATCCGGTGAGCCACCCCGGCGTGGTGCAGATGTTCGACCGGTTCGAGAACGGCCGCTATCGCCTGCGCAAGCAGATCCGGAATTAAATCCGCTTCGCCAGCGCGATGGCGGTGCGGCAGCCGGCGCGGATCAGCGTTTCCATCGCCGGAAACGCCCCGCCGCCGGTGTGGGCCGCCGCCGCATCGCGGTGCGCCACCTCATCGGCGCGATAATCATCGATCATCGCCTTCAACTCGGGGTCACGTCCATCGGCCAGGGCTTCGGTCTGCTCGCCATAATGCTGGTCGATCACGGTTTCGACCGCTTCGGTGCAGGCCATCGCCGCCTTGGGGCCCAACAGGGCGGTGCCGGCGCCGAGCGCAAAGCCGGCAACATGCCAGAACGGTCCCAGCAATGTCGGGCGCACGCCGCGCGCCGCCATGATGCGGTTCATGCCGTCCAGATGGCGCTGTTCCTGGGCGGCCATGTGGCGGATTTCGCCAGCATCGCGGTGGCGCCCGCCCATCACGGCCAGCTGCCCGGCATAGATGCGCGCCGCACCATGTTCACCGGCCTGGTCCACCCGGATCATGGCGCGCGTGTCGGGCCGGCGGTCACCGGGCAGGTGGCGGCGCGGTTTCAACGGGGTTTCAGCATCAGCCATGCGGCCACTCCAGCAAGCATCAGGGAAACGATGAAGTTCCATCCTGCCATGGAAATCCCGAACATCTGCCAGGGTATGGCGTCGCAGCGCACCAGCGGCTGGGCCAAAATGTCGGCCAGCATCGCCTTGGCATCGCCCGCGGTGGGCGGCGCGGTGCAGCGGGTCAGGCCCTGCCACCATTTCTGTTCCACCCCGGCGTGGAACAGCGCGATGCCGGCGTTGCCAAGCAGCGCCAGCAGGGCCAGCAATCCGGCCAGCCGGGCCGGCGTGGCCAGTTGCGGCTGGCGTGCGGAAATCGCCCTCAGCACGATGGCATCAAGCGCCAGAAAGGCCGTGGCCATCAATGCCCAGCGCTGCCACCAGCACATCTCGCACGGCACCAGGCCGCCAATGATCTCGAACCCCCAGGCCCCGGCCAGCAGCGCCAGGCTGCCCGCCAGGATCAGCACCGCGCCCCAGCCTTCAGAACGCATATTTCACCACCACGAACCCGCCGACAAACAGCGCCGTGGCCGTCAACGCCAGGGCGTTGAAATAACGGTCGATCAGCTCCTGCGCCTTGGCGCCAAAACGGCGCAGCACCAGCGCCACCAGGAAGAAGCGCCCGCCCCGGCCCAGGATGGAGGCGGCGATCAGCACCGGGATCGACAGGCCCACCGATCCGGCGGCAATGGTCGCCACCTTGTAGGGGATGGGCAGGAAGGCAAAGGCCAGCATCCACAGGAAGCCATTGGCCTTGATGCTGGCGGCAAAGGCCACAAACTTGTCCTGATAACCATAAAAGTCCAGAAGCGGCACGCCGATGGCCTGATACAGCAGCGATCCGATGAGATAGCCCAGCAGGGCGCCAGCCACCGATGCAACCGTGGACACGGCCGCATAGCGGATCGCGCGTTCGGGCCGAGCGATCGACATCGGAATCTGCATCACATCCGGCGGCACCGGAAAGAAGCTGCTGTCGGCAAAGCTGATGGTGATCAGCCAGCGTTCGGCACCAGGCCCGGCGGCCTTGGCCAAAGTCCAGTCATACAGGCGGCGCAGCACAGGCGATCCTTGGCAAGAGCGGGGATTTGGGCTGCTTAGCCTGTGCGTGTGACAGCTGCAATCAACGGCTTGCCGGGCGCGGCGCGGCACCCGCCACCTGCACCGGCGCCACCGTGGGCGGCACCAGCCGGCCGACCAGCCGCAGGGCATAATCCATCTGGTAATCCAGCACGCCCTTGGCCTTCAGCTCGTCGGCCTTGGCGACAAAGCGCGGATCAGGCGCACTGTCCTGCTCCACCAACAGATTGGTGCTGTCCTTCACCTCGTTGATCAGATGCTTCTTCAGATCAGCCTCGCGCAGCGGCTTGCGTTCCGCCACCCGCGGATCGGAAAGCTGCGGCACCACGATATCGGGATCGATGCCATTTTCCTGCACGCTGCGGCCCGATGGGGTGAAATACCGCGCCGTCGTCAACCGCAGCGCCGTTTCGGCCGACAGCGGATACACGGTCTGCACGCTGCCCTTGCCAAAGCTGCGCTGGCCCAGAACGATGGCGCGGCGATGATCCTGCAGGGCGCCTGCCACGATCTCGGCCGCGCTCGCCGTGCCTTCGTCCACCAGCACCACCACCGGCTTGCCCTGGGTCAGGTCGCCGGCCTTGGCATAATAATGGTCAACATCATTCTTGGCGCGGCGGCGTTCCGAAACCACCTCGCCGCTTTCCAGGAACACGTCCGAAACCTTGATCGCCTCGTCCAGCAGGCCGCCGGGGTTGGAGCGCAAATCGATCACATAGCCGGCGACATTCTCGCCCAGCTTGGCGCGGATGCCCTCCACCGCCGCGCGGGTGGCATCGCCAGTCTTGCTGTTGAAGGTGGTGATGCGGATCATGCCAACCTGGCCACGCACCTCCCACTTCACCGGCTTGATCACCACAACCGCACGGGTGAGGGTGAATTCCAGCGGCTTGGGCTCGCCCTGGCGCACCACCGTCACCTTGATCTTGGTGCCGGATGGCCCGCGCATCTTGTCCACCGCATCGTTCAGCGACGTGCCATAGATCAGCTCGTCATCCAGATGGGTGATGTAATCGCCGGCCTTGATGCCGGCCAGCGCCGCCGGCGTGTCGTCGGTGGGCGTCACCACCTTCACCACGCCATCCTCCGCCGTCACCGTCAGCCCCAGGCCGCTATACTCGCCATCGGTCGTCTGCTTCAGATTGGCGAAATCCCGGCCATCCAGATAGGACGAGTGGGGATCAAGGCTGGACAGCATGCCGTTGATGGCGCCGCGGATCAGGGTCTTTTCATCAACCTGATCCACATAAGTGGCACGCACCCGCTCCAGCACGTCCACCAGCGTCTTCAGATCCTGATAACTGTCCGACTCCGCCGCCGCCTCGACAGCGGCATAGCCCGGCACCAGCACCAGGGCGGCCAATGGCAGGGCGATCTTCCAGTGTTTCGTCATCGTGAACGGACTCGCAAGCGGTACACAGGGCAGAATAGCAGAAGCTTGGCCCAGCGCTACTCCCTGCGGCCTTGCGGCCGGGTGAACCGGGGTCAGGCGCTAGGCCCGGTGGTAGGGATGCCCGTCCAATATGGAAAGCGCGCGATAAATCTGCTCGGCCAGCATGGCGCGCACCAGCATGTGCGGCCAGGTCGCCCGGCCAAAGCCCAGCAGCAGATCGGCCCCGGCCCGCGTGGCATCATCATGGCCATCGGCCGCACCAATCAGGAAGCGCACCTCGCGGGCGCCATCATCGCGCCAGCGGCCCAGCAGCGCCGCCAGCTCGGTGGACGGCAGGTCGCGGCCACGCTCGTCCAGCACCACGGTGCGGCCGCCGGCAAAGGCCGGCCAAGCGGCCGTGTCGCCAATCTCGGTCACCGCCAGCCGGCCCTTCAGCCGCTGGGCATAGCGCTGCACCAGCTCGCCTTCAGGCGATTGGCCGATGCGGCCCCGGGCGATGATGTGCAGCTTCAAGGGTCAGCGCGGGCTGCCCAGCGGCCCGGTCACGGGTGCAAAGGCCGGCGATGGGTTGGGCGCTTCGTCCAGGCCCCACATCTTCTCCAGATTGTAGAAGCTGCGCACATCCGGGCGGAAGATATGGACAATGATATCCCCGCAATCGATCAGCACCCAATCGGCCGCCGGCAGGCCCTGCACGCGGGCGCTGCGGCCGAAATCGGCCTTCAGTTTCTCGGCAATCTTGGTCGCCATCGATGCCACCTGCCGGCCCGAACGGCCACTGGCGATCACCATGTAATCGGCGATGCTGGTCTTGCCGGCCAGGCTGATGGAAACAGGATCGACAGCCTGGTCATCGTCCAGGCTTTTCATGATCATGGCGTGGAGTTCGTCCACGCGGTCAGTTGCGGTCAAGCGTTGGTCCTTGGTTCGTGGCCCAGCCGGGATCGGCAGCGCGGATGGCGGTTGCCGATTCCGGCCGCAGCCGGGAATGAAGCCTCATTATCGCCGGGCGCGGCGCATCCGTCCAGCGCCGGGGCGCCACCGGCGACCAGCCGGCCCATTTCAGCGCCGGGGCGGCCCGCAACGACACGCCAGGGCGCGGCACCACGGCCAGCGGCACCGCCCGCAAAAACGCCCGCCAGCGCCGCCAGCGGTGCAGTTCGGCCACAATGTCGCCGCCGCCGATCCACACGAAATCATGCTGCGGAAACCGCCGCTTCAGGGCCGCCACCGTGTCGACGGCAAAGCGCGTGCCCAGCGCGGCCTCCAGCGCGCTCACCCGGATGCGCGGATGCCGCGCCACGGCCCGCGCCCGCGCCACCCGCAGCGGCAGCGCCGCCATGCCCGCGGCCGATTTCAACGGGTTCAAGGGCGACACCAGCCACCACACCTGGTCCAGCTGCAACTGCGCCAGCGCCACCAGGCTGATGTGCCGGTGCGCCCCATGTGCCGGGTTGAAGCTGCCGCCCAACAGGCCGATGCGGGCCATCAGGGGCGCACTTGCCCGGTGCCGCGCACGATGGTCTTGAAGATGGTCAGCCCTTCCAGCGCCACCGGCCCGCGCGCGTGCAGGCGGCCGGTGGCGATGCCGATCTCCGCGCCAAAACCGAATTCGCCGCCATCGGCGAACTGGGTGGAGGCGTTGTGCAGCACGATGGCGGCATCGACGCGGGCGAGGAAGTGCTCGGCCACCGCCTCATCCTGCGCCACCACGCTTTCGGTGTGCTGGCTGCCATGGGCGGCGATATGGGCGATGGCGCCCTCCACCCCGGCAACTTCGGCCACGCTGGCGATCGCATCCAGATATTCCGTGTCCCAATCCTCCGGCCGGGCCGCCACCACGCGGGCGTCCAGCGCCTGCACGGCGGCACTCCCGCGCACCTCGCAATCATCATCAAGCAACGCCGCCACCAGCCGGCGCTTCAAGGCCACCGGCGCCGCCGCGTCGATCAGCAGCGTCTCCATCGCCCCGCACACCGCCGTGCGCCGCAGCTTGCTGTTCACCACGATGGCCACCGCCTGATCGGGATCGGCGCTGGCATCGACATAGACATGGTTGATGCCATCCAGATGCGCCAGCACCGGCACCTTCGCCTCGGCCTGCACACGGGCCACCAGGCCCTTGCCGCCACGCGGGATGATCACGTCAATCAGGCCATGCGCGCCCAGCATATCGCCCACCAGCGCCCGGTCTCCGGCCGGCACCATTTGCACCGCCGCCGCCGGCAGCCCGGCCGCGCCAAGCCCCTGCGCCATGCAATCAAGCAGCACCGCGTTCGAGCGCGCTGCCTCGCTGCCACCGCGCAACAGGCAGGCATTGCCGGCCATCAGGCACAGGGCGGCGGCATCGGCCGTCACCCCTGGCCGGCTTTCATAGATGATGCCGATCACCCCCAGCGGCACCCGCACCCGTTCAAATTGCAGGCCATTGGGCCGCGACCAGCGCGCAATCACCTCGCCCACCGGATCGGTCAGCCCGGCCACCGTGTCCAGCCCGGCGGCAATCCCTTCAACGCGGGCGCCATCCAGCGCCAGCCGGTCCACCAGCGCCGCCGACAGGCCAGCCGCCTGCCCGGCCGCCACATCGGCGGCATTGGCGGCCAGCAGTTCAGCGCTGCGCGCCCGGATCGCGGCCGCCGCCACCCGGATGGCTTCGGCCTTCTGCGCCGTCGTCGCCGCCGCCAGCGCCGGCAGCGCCGCCCGCCCCGCACGGGCCATGTCGTGAATCAGGCTCATATCAGCACCAGATGATCGGCATGCACCAAGGCCGCCCGCGGGGCATAGCCCAGCACGCCGGCCTGGTCATCGTTGCGGCGGCCGCGAATGGCCATGGCATCGGCTGCATCATAGGCAGCCAGCCCACGGCCGAGCAATTCCCCGGCCGGGCCCAGAATCGCCACCACGTCGCCGCGCCGGAACTTGCCGTCCACGCCGGTCACCCCGGCCGCCAGCAGCGAGGCCCCGCGCTTCAATGCGGCCGCCGCCCCGGCATCCACCTGCAGCGTGCCCGCCACGGTGATGCGCCCGGCCAGCCAGGCCTTGCGCCCGCGGGCGTTGCGCGGCGGCAGGAACAAGGTGCCGCCGCCGCTTTGCGCAAAATGCTGGAGCGGCCGGTCCACCCGGCCATCACAAATCGCCAGCGTTATGCCCGCCGCGCCCGCCATGCGCGCCGCCAGCAGCTTTGCCGCCATGCCGCCCGAACCCATGCCCGATCGCGTTTCGCCGGTGGCCATCGCCATGACCTCCGGCGTCAATGCCCGCACCACCGGCAGCCGCTGCGCCGTCGGGTCGCTGGCCGGATTGGCGGTGTACAGCCCATCCACGTCCGACAGCAGGATCACGCCGGTCGCACCAGCCGCCTGCGCCGCCCGCGCCGCCAGCCGGTCATTGTCGCCATAACGGATTTCGGCGGTCGCCACCGTGTCATTCTCATTGAGCACCGGCACCGCGCCCAGATCGAGCAGGCGCGCGATCGTCGCCGCCACGTTCAGATAGCGCCGCCGGTCTTCCAGATCGCCCAGCGTCAACAGCACCTGCGCCGCCGTCAGCCCGGCTGCGCCCAGCAACTGCTGCCACACCCCGGCCAGCGCCACCTGGCCCACGGCGGCAGCGGCCTGCGCGTCTTCCAGGCTGGCGCGGCCGCCCTTGTCGAGCCCCAGCCGGCGCGCGCCCAGCGCAATCGCCCCGGATGACACGATCACGATCTGCTGCCCGGCGTGGCGCCGCGCCGCCAGATCGGCCACCACCCCGGCCAGCCAGTGTTCCCGCACCTGGCCGGCGCCATCCACCAGCAGCGACGATCCGATCTTCACCACCAGCCGCGGGCAGCGGGCGGGATCAAAGGCCGCAGCAGGGGTTTCGGTCAGAGCGGCGACCACGGCTGATCTCCGCCCTTTGCCGCCTGCTTCATCGCCTGCGCCCGGCCAGCCATCTCCATCAGCTTGTCGAGCACGCCGTCCACGCCGGCCCGGGTCGCGGCGCTGATCACATGCACGGTGGCACCGCTGGCCTGCTCCAGCGCCCGCTTCTTGGCAGCGAGCGCCTGCGGGGTGACCAGATCGGTCTTCGACAGCGCCAGTATCTCCGGCTTGTCCTCCAGCCCGCCGCCATAGGCCGCCAGCTCCTCACGCACCGTGCGCCAAATCTCCGCCGGGCCGGGCTGGCTGGCATCCACCAGGTGCAGCAGCACGCGGCAACGCTCGATATGGCCCAGGAACCGGTCGCCAATGCCCACGCCTTCGGCCGCGCCGGCGATCAGGCCGGGAATATCGGCCATCACCAGCTCCTGCCCCTTGTGGGCAACCACGCCGAGCTGGGGCTTCAGCGTGGTGAAGGCATAATTGCCCACCTTGGCCTTGGTGTTGGAAATGGCGTTGATCAGGCTGGATTTGCCGGCATTGGGCTGGCCCACCAGGCCGACATCGGCCAGCAGCTTCAGCCGCAGCCACACCCACATGTCCCGCCCCGGAAAGCCGGGCTGGAACTGGCGCGGCGCGCGGTTGGTGCTGGTCTTGTAATGGTCATTGCCCTTGCCGCCGTCGCCACCCTTCAACAGCACCACGCGCTCGCCCACGCGGGTCATGTCGGCGATCAGCGTGCGGTCCTCGTCGTCGGCCAGGATCTGCGTGCCCACCGGTACCTGGATCAGCAGATCATCGCCGCCGGGGCCGGTGCGGTTGCGGCCCATGCCATGGGAACCGCGCTTGGCCTTGAAATGCTGGGTGTAGCGAAAATCAATCAGGGTGTTGAGGCCATCGACACATTCAAAGATGATGTCGCCACCCTTGCCGCCATCGCCGCCATCGGGCCCGCCATATTCCACATATTTCTCGCGCCGGAACGACACGGCCCCATCACCACCGGCACCGGAGGCAATGAAGATCTTGGCCTGATCGAGAAACTGCATGGGGGTTTTCCAATGCAAAAAGGGGAGCCGGTCGCCCAGCTCCCCTTTTCAGATATCCGAACGGATGGGGCCGGGCTTATTCAGCCGCCAGCGGTTCCGCAACCGGATCAACCGAAACATATTTGCGGCCCAGCTTGCCGGTGTGAAACACCACGGTGCCGGTGGCCAGGGCGAACAGGGTGTGATCCTTGCCGATGCCGACGTTGCGGCCCGGGTGCGTGGGGGTGCCACGCTGGCGGATGATGATCGTGCCGGCGTTCACGGCCTGGCCGCCAAAGCGCTTGACGCCAAGGCGCTTGCTTTCTGAATCGCGACCGTTCTTCGAACTGCCGCCTGCCTTCTTGTGAGCCATGGTGGGTTATCCTTGTTCCGGGGCGCGCAATCAGGCGACCGAAGTGATCTTCAGCACCGTCAGATTCTGGCGGTGGCCGTTGCGGCGGCGATAATTGTGGCGACGGCGCTTCTTGAACACGATCACCTTGTCGCCCTTGGTCTGGGCCACGATCTCGGCGGTCACGGCGCCGCCCATGGTGACAGCGGCGCCTTCGCCGGTCATCAGGGTTTCCAGGGTCACGGCCGTGCCAGCATCCCCTTCGATCTTTTCGACGATGATCTTGTCACCGTCAGCGACCCGGTACTGCTTGCCGCCGGTGCGCACCACTGCGAACATGTCTTCAGCCTTGCAACTATAAGTTTCAATGTGAGCCGTGCCAGAATCACTGCTGATCCCGGCCCAAGCGAAGGCGCGGCGATAGATTAAGCCCTTTCGCTTGTCAACAACGGCAGCGCCCCCTTCCAACGGCTGCGCCACTCGTGCATCAGGGATGCCACGTGACCCGCCGCCGCGCCATCCTGATCAGCATCGCCGCCCTGTTGGGGGCGGCACTGGCGCTTGGCCTCTATGATCGGGAAATCGATGCCGAAACCGCCGCCGGCATCGCCGAACGCATGGCGCGCGATTATCACGCCCGCACCGGCCACCCCAAGACCGAATTTGCGCCCCGCGAAGGCCGGCTGTGGGCCGATGGCTGGGAATATCGCTGGCGCTTCAAGCCCTGCCCCGATGTCGCCTCGCTGCGCGTGTGGATCAGCCGCAACGGCCGCCGCGTGCGCTATGCCGAACTGCCGGAATGCGACGCCACCGATGGCCAGCCGCTGCGCCCCCGAATCGCCTGAGCGCAAGACGCATCGCCTGACAAAGGAAAAGGCCGGCCTGCTTGGCGCAGTCCGGCCTTTTTCAATCCTCGCCCCTGTGGATCAGGCGGCGCCAATCGCGTGCTGGGCGATCATGCAATAGAGCATGGGGAACGACAGCAGGAAGTTGGTGCGCGAAAAGATCATGGCGGTGGTGCCGGCCTTGGCCTTCTGTTCCGGCGCGCCATCCACGATGCCCAGCGCGATCTTCTGGTTCGGCCAGATCAGGAACCACACGTTGAAGGCCATGATCAGGCCGAGCCACATGCCCAGGCCAATCACCCGCAGGCCTTCCTGGAAGGTGAGCGCACCCACCAGATTGGCGCCCGACAGGCCGATGCCGGCCAGCACGGTGAGCAGCGAGCCGTGGCGGAAATAGAGCAGCGCCTTGGGCGCGATATATTTCGTCACGCCCGGCTTCAGCTCGGCCGGCACGCTCGGCATGGTCGGGATCTGCACGAAGTTGAAATAATAAAGCAGGCCGATCCACAGGATGCCGGCCCAGACGTGGATGACGCGCATGAAGCCCAGCACCCAGCCGCCGGCGTCTTCAGCGATCATGCCATGATGGAAAGCGACGATGACGCCGACCATGGCCAGAAGCCCGATCAGCAGCGCGTTGGACAATTTGCCCAGGATAGCAGCCATGTGAATACCCCGAAACTGAAGTTGACCGGCCCCCTATAGGCGACCGGTCCGATCTTGTTAAGGGGCGCAGCGATCAGGCCGGCAGCGCCCGGCGACGGCGCATGGCCGCACCCACCAGGCCAAAGCCGGCAATCATCATCGCCCAGCTCTGCGGTTCCGGCACGCCGCCGGTGAACGCCACCTGCTTGCCCGACACGCCAAACTTCACCCACTCGTCAATCTGGCCGATGTTGCCGGTGATGCTGTTCAACTGGGCATTGATCCGGCCCGACAGCACCCAGCCGAAATCCCAGAAATGCCCGGTCGTCACCAGCCATTGCGAGGCAAAGCCGGAGCCGACCTCGGGAAAGTTCGGGTTGGTGAGGTTGGTGGCCGGCGTCACCGTCTGCGCCGTGATCACGCTGCCGCGCACCGCAGCGCCCGTGGCACTGAACGCCAGGTTGGACAGGCTGACGACCGGGGCATAATTGTTCGGCGCCGCCAGCGGCCGCACCCGGCTCGACACCTCCAGATGCAGCGCATTCATCGCCAGCTGGCCCGGGCTGAGCAGCGTGCCCGGCGTTTCCCCGGTGGCGCTGGCCGCCCGCAGCTGGGCCGCGCTGGCCGTCGCCGCCGGCGACAGCGCCGGGGCGAAGCTGCCCCAGACAAGGGTGCTGGTGACATTGGCCGGGCTGGTCACGCTGAAAATCATCCCTTGGCCAACGATGTTGCGCAGGGTGAAATCAAAGCTGACATTGTTCAGCGCCGCCAGATTGCCCAGGTTGGTCGAAATGAAATTGGCGCCGCCCGGCACATTCTGGGTGCCGCCCCCCGAATCGAGCGACAGATCGAAATTGGTCGGCGACACGCGATATTTCGCACCCATCACAAGATTGCCGATGCTGGTGACCGTCACACCCGGATCATTGATGAACACGGTGGCGGCGCGCGCCGGCTGCACGGCAGCCAGACCGGCCAGGACAACAAGAGCGAAGGCAGGGCGCATGTGACCTCGGTTGACAGGGGGATTGACGATGCTGCACGCCAACATCGCGAGAAAGCTGAATACAAACGTCAATAACGCGTTAATATTGATGGCGATTCACCACCCTTGCCGGCCGGCGGCTTCTGGCCTATATGCAGCGTCGTTCCTGCATGGCTGATGGTTTGCAGGCTGCGCGGCCCCGCTGCGCGGCGGCAAATCCCTTTGGCCAGCGCAGCACAGGAGAGACTTTTTGGCCCCGACCGATCTTGATGCCCGGCTTCATGCCATCATTGCCCCCGTGGTGGCGGCAATGGGGCTGGATCTGGTGCGCATCCAGCTGTCAGGCCAGCCGGGCAGCCTCACCCTGCAGGTGATGGCCGAGGATCCCGCCACCGGCCAGCTCACCATCGATCAATGCACCAAGCTCAGCCGCGCGCTCGATCTGCCGCTCGATGAAGCCGATCCGATCAGCGGCGAATATGCCCTTGAAGTCTCCTCCCCCGGCATCGACCGGCCGCTGACCCGCCACAAGGACTGGCAGGCCTGGACCGGCCACGAGGTCAAGCTGAAGCTGGAGCCCAAGGTGGACGGCCGCGCCCGCGTGGTGGGCGACATCGCCGGGCTCGACGGCGACGACGCCCTGGTCACCACCAAGGATGGCGTCACGCTGCGGCTGCCGCTTGACCATATCAAGGGTGCCAAGCTGGTGCTGACCGATCGGCTGATCAAGGAAAGCCGCCCGCTCGACCCCACCGGCGCCGACGAGATCATCGAAACCGGCGATCCCGCCGACAATGACAATGAAACCCCCGACAACGACCCTTCGGAGGATTGAGATGGCAACTGCAGCAACCGCCAACCGCGCCGAACTTCTGGCCATCGCCGATGCCGTGGCGCGCGAGAAGTCGATCGATCGCGCCATCGTGATCGAGGCGATGGAAGACGCCATCCAGCGCGCCGCCCGCGCCCGCTACGGTGCCGAGAACGACATCCGCGCCAAGATCGATCCCAAGTCCGGCGAAACCCGCTTGTGGCGCGTGCTGGAAGTGGTCGAGGAGCCTGAGGATTTCTTCAAGCAGATCAGCCTGAAGGACGCGCTGAAGAAAGACAAGTCGGCCGAGCTGGGCAGCTTTGTCGTCGATCCGCTGCCGCCGGTGGAATTCGGCCGCATCGCTGCCCAGGGCGCCAAGCAGGTGATCGTGCAGAAGGTGCGCGATGCCGAGCGCGAGCGCCAGTTCGAGGAATTCAAGGACCGTCAGGGCGAGATCATCACCGGCGTCGTCAAGCGCGCCGAGTTCGGCCATGTCGTCGTCGATCTGGGCAAGGCCGAAGGCGTCATCCGCCGCGACCAGCAGATCCCGCGCGAAGTGCTGAAACCCGGTGACCGCGTGCGCAGCCTGATCCTCTCTGTCCGCCGCGAGCCGCGCGGCCCGCAGATCTTCCTGTCCCGCGCCCACGGCGATTACATGAAGAAGCTGTTCGCCCAGGAAGTGCCGGAAATCTATGACGGCATCATCGAGATCAAGGCCGTGGCCCGCGATCCGGGCAGCCGCGCCAAGATCGGCGTGATCAGCCGCGATTCGTCCATCGATCCGGTTGGCGCCTGCGTCGGCATGAAGGGCAGCCGCGTGCAGGCCGTCGTGCAGGAACTGCAGGGCGAAAAGATCGACATCATCCCCTGGTCGCCCGACACCGCCACCTTCGTCGTCAACGCGCTGCAGCCGGCGGAAGTGTCGAAGGTGGTGCTGGACGAGGAAGAAGGCCGCATCGATGTCGTCGTCCCCGACGATCAGCTCAGCCTCGCCATCGGCCGCCGCGGCCAGAATGTCCGTCTCGCCTCGGCGCTGACTGGCAAGCAGATCGACATCATGACCGAGGCCGACGAAAGCGAACGCCGGCAGAAGGAATTCGTCGAGAAGTCCGAACTGTTCCAGAACGAGCTGGATGTCGATGAAACCCTGGCCCAGCTGCTGGTCGCCGAAGGCTTCTCCGAACTGGAAGAGGTCGCCTATGTCGAGCTGGCCGAACTGGCCAGCATCGAAGGCTTTGACGATGATCTGGCCACCGAACTGCAGAATCGCGCCATCGAGGCGCTGGACCGCCGCGAAGCCGCCGCCCGCGAGGAACGGCAGGCGCTGGGCGTGTCCGATGATCTGGCCGGCATTGATGGCCTGACCGAAGCCATGCTGGTGGTGCTGGGCAAGAAGGGCGTCAAGACGCTCGACGATCTGGGCGATCTCGCCACCGACGAACTGGTCGGCCGCTCGGGCATGCTCAAGGAATTCGCCCTGTCCGAAGAGGATGGCAACCGCATCATCATGGCCGCACGCGCGCACTGGTTTGCCGATGAGGAGGACGCGTCGGCGGATGGAAACCAATGATGGCCTGAACGGGACGGCCCCGGACACGGAAAAGGATGGCAGCCAGCGCCGCTGCATCCTGACGGGGGAGTCTGCCCCGCGCAGCGGCCTCATCCGGCTGGCGCTGGGCCCCGATGGCCAGGTTGCGGCCGACTGGTCGGAACGTCTGCCCGGCCGCGGCGCGTGGATCAGTGCCGATCGCAGCCTGTTTGCCAGCGTGGCCGCAAAGGGCCGGCTGCGCGGTGCCCTGGCCCGCGCCTTCAAGGCCAACAATTTCAGCCTGCCCGATGATCTGGAAATGCGGATCGTCCGCGGGCTGGAACAGCGGCTGCTGAACCGGCTGGGCCTTGAAAAGCGCGCCGGCACCCTGATTCTGGGCGGCGACCGCGTGCGGGAAGCGCTGGCGAAGGGCAAGATTTTCGCCGTGCTGCACGCCGGCGATGCCCGCCCCGACGGCACCGACCGGCTGGACGGCATGGCGCGTGCGGTTGGCGAATCCCTGGGCGAAGATATTCCGCACCAGCGGCTGGCAATCGGGCGCGAGGCCCTGTCGGCAGCGCTGGGCCGGGACAATGTGGTGCACATGGGCCTCACCGACGCGGGTGCGGCGGCGCGCGTGCTGGCCGACGCAGTGCGGCTGGCCGGATTTGTGGGCGAAGAAACGACGAATGACGCGGCAGACAGTGCAACAATGGTTGCCCTGAACGCCGCCGAAAGGCATTAGGCGGCGGATTATGAGTGACGACAACAAACCCAAACTGGGCATGCGTGCCCCCCTCGGCCTGAACAAGTCGGTCGAGGTCGGCAAGGTCAAGCAGCAGTTCAGCCACGGCCGCACCAAGCAGGTGGTGGTCGAGGTGAAGCGCACGCGCGTGCTGCACCGTCCGGGTGAAACCCCCGCCCCGGCACCGGAACCGACGCCGGCACCGGCGCCCGCCCCGGCCCCTGCCGCCCGCGCCCCGGATGCGCCGCGCCCGGCCGCCCCGGCTGCACCCGCCCCGGCCCCCGCCCCGACCCCGGCAGCCACCACGCCGCCGGCTGAAACTGCGCCGGCCGCACCGCGCCCGCAGATGCCGCCGCCGGTGATGTTCCGCCCGGTGGAACGCCAGGCGCCGCCGCCCCGTCCCGATTCCAAACCGCCCGAGGCCAAGCCCGCCGAAGCCCCGGCTCCGGCCCCGGTTGAAGCCCCAACCGAAGCCAGGGCCGAACCCAAGCCGGCGCCCGCACCGGCCAAGCCGGCTGCGCCCACCGCCGCCCGTCCGGCCCAGCGCCCGGCTGCCCCGCCGCCGCGTCCCGCAGCGCCCGCCGCCGGTGGCCGCCGCATGACGCCCGCCGAACTGGCCGCCATGTATCAGCGCCAGGCCGAGGAAGAGCGGCTGCGCCTGCTGGAAGAAGCCCGCATCCGCGAAGAGCAGGAGCGCGCCCAGCGCGAAGAGGAAGAGCGTCGCCGCATCGAGGAAAAGCGCCTGGCCGCCGAGGAGCTGGCCACCCGCCCCGATCCGGTGCCGGAAGCCGATGGTCTGGTCATCCCGACCGACATCGCCGACGATGATGATGATTCGATGCGCGTGCGCATCATCCCCGGCCGCAAGCCGGAAGCCCCCAAGCCGTCGCGGCTGAAGGGCGGCGATGATCGCCGCAAGTCGGGCAAGCTCACGGTCACCCGCGCGCTGGATGACGAAGGCAACACCCGCGTGCGCAGCCTTGCCGCGCTGCGCCGCGCCCGCGAAAAGGAACGCGGCCGGCTGGGCAGCCAGGCCAAGCAGGTGCGCGATGTGACCGTGCCCGACACGATCACCGTGCAGGAACTGGCCAACCGCATGGCCGAACGCACCAACAATGTCGTGCGCCTGCTCGCGAGGCTGGGCGTGCCCACCGCCGCCCACGAGGAAATCGATCAGGACACCGCCGAACTGGTGCTGACCGAATTCGGCCACAACATCGTGCGCGTTTCGGCCAGCGACGTTGAAAAGGGCATGGTTGGCGAAGCCGACATCGAGGAGGATCTGGTCACCCGTCCGCCGGTCGTCACCATCATGGGCCATGTCGATCACGGCAAGACCAGCCTCTTGGATGCGCTGCGCGGTTCCAACGTGGTGAAGGGCGAAGCCGGCGGCATCACCCAGCACATCGGCGCCTATCAGGTGACGACGAAGGACAAGCAGAAGATCACCTTCCTCGACACGCCGGGCCACGAGGCTTTCACCTCGATGCGCGCCCGCGGTGCCAGCATCACCGATATCGTCGTGCTGGTGGTGGCCTGGGATGATGGCATCATGCCGCAAACCATCGAAGCCATTCAGCACACCAAGGCTGCCGGCGTGCCGATGATTGTCGCCATCAACAAGATGGACAAGCCCGGCGCCGATGCCGCCCGCATCCGCACCGCCCTCCTCCAGCATGATGTGCAGGTGGAAGAAATGGGCGGCGAGGTGATGGACGTCGAAATCTCGGCCGTGAAGAAGACCGGCCTTGATGAGCTGCTGGAAAAGATCCTGCTGCTGGCCGAAATCTCCGAATTCAAGGCCAACCCGGATCGCGCCGCCGAAGGCACGGTGATCGAAGCCAAGCTCGACAAGGGCAAGGGCCCGCTCGCCACCGTGCTGGTGCGTCGCGGCACCCTGAAGCGGGGTGACATCTTCGTGATGGGCCAGGAATGGGGCCGCGTGCGCGCCATGACCGACGACAAGGGCGTGCAGGTGAAAGAGGCCAGCCCGTCGATGGCGGTGGAAGTGCTCGGCCTGGGCGGCGTGCCGCAGGCCGGTGACGTCGTCACCGTGGTGGAAAACGAAGCCCGCGCCCGCGAAGTCGCGGAGTATCGCGTCGGCCTCGCCACCGCCAAGCGCACCGCCGGTAACGGCCCGGCCAATCTGGAAGACATGTTCTCGGTGCTGCGCGCCAAGAAGGTGCAGGACTTCCCGCTGGTCATCAAGGCAGACACGCAAGGCTCGGCCGAAGCGATTGCCGGCGCCGTCTCCAAGGTGGGCAACGAGCAGATCCGCGCCAAGGTGCTGCTGGCCAGCACCGGCGGCATCACCGAAAGCGATGTCACCCTGGCCAAGGCCTCGGGCGCGCCGGTGATCGGCTTCAACGTCCGCGCCAATGCCAAGGCCCGCGAAATCGCCCAGCGCGATGGCGTGGCGCTGAAATATTACGACGTCATCTATGATCTGATCGACGACGTGAAGGCGGGCATGGCCGGCCAGCTCGGCCCCGAAGCCTTCGAAACCGTCGTCGGCCGCGCCCAGGTGCTGGAGGTGTTCCAGGCCGGCAAGACCGGCAAGGCCGCCGGTCTGCGCGTCACCGAAGGCTATATCAAGAAGGCCCTGCGTGCCCGCGTCATGCGCGACGACGTCATCATCTACACCGGCTCCATCGCCTCGCTGCGCCGCTTCAAGGAGGATGTGGCCGAGGTCAAGGTTGGCCTGGAATGCGGCATCACGCTGGCCGATTCGTCGGATGTGAAGGCTGGCGACATCATCGAGACCTATGAAGTCGAGATGAAGGATCGCTCGCTGTAGCGCGGCCAGCGCATCTGGCGCAGCCAAATGCGCGGACTCGCGCAAAGTCGGCCGGCGGGCCGGCGGGCATTGGGCCCGCCGAACCCGTTCGACGTCAGCCGCGGCTTTGCCGCGGCCTCAGATAGGGTAAGGATATTGCCCATGCCCCGTTCCACCCCTGATGCCCAGGGCCGCCCGATCCGCCTGCAACGCATTGGCGAGCAGGTGCGCCATGCCCTGGCCGAAATCCTCAGCCGCGGCGATCTGCGCGACGATCTGATCAGCCGCACCATCGTCTCCGTGTCCGAAGTGCGGGTCACGCCCGATCTCAGGCACGCCACCGTGTTCGTGAAGGCCTCGAACGGCGATGATGAGGCCGTGGTGAAAGCGCTGGGCAGCCACGCCCGCTTCCTGCGCGGCGAAGTCGCCCGCCGGCTCGCCACCAAATACACGCCCGACCTGTCGTTCCGCCGCGACGAGAGCTTCGATGCCGGCGCCCGCATCGATGAAGTGCTGCGCCGCCCCAGCATCGCCCGCGATCTCACCGACAAGCCTGGCGCCCGCCCATGGAAAAGCCTGGCCGACAGTGTCGAGGACGATGACGGCGAATGACGCTGGCCTCAACGGCTGGATCATCCTCGACAAGCCACTCGGCCTGACCAGCGCGCAAAGCGTGGCGGCGGTGAAGCGCATCCTGCGCGCCGCCGGCCTGAAGGCGCCGCGCATCGGCCATGGCGGCACATTGGATCCGCTCGCCACCGGCGTGCTGCCGATCGCGCTGGGGGAGGCGACCAAATTGGCCGGCCGCATGCTCGATGCCGCCAAGGCCTATGATTTCACCGTGGAATTCGGCAGCCAGACCAGCACGCTCGATGCCGAAGGGGATGTCGTCGCCACCAGCGATGTGCGCCCCACCGCCGAACAGGTCGCCGCCATGCTGCCGCGCTTCACCGGTGCCCAGGACCAGGTGCCGCCGGCCTATTCGGCACTGAAGGTCGATGGCCAGCGTGCCTATGCCCTGGCCCGCGCCGGCCACGAGGTCAGCCTCGCCACCCGGCGCATCACCGTCCACAGCCTCGCCCTCGCCGCCAGCAGCCCGACCAGCGCCACCCTGTCCACCCGAGTCTCCAAGGGCAGCTACATCCGCTCCCTCGCGCGCGACATCGCGCTGGCACTCGGCACGGTGGGCCATGTCACCATGCTGCGCCGCACCCAATCCGGCCCGTTCACCCTCGCCCAGGCGATATCGCTGGACAAATTGGCCGAACTGGTGCAGGGGGCCGAGCTTGAACAGGCAATCTTGCCGCTGATGACAGGGCTGGACGACATCCCGGCTCTCGCCATCACGCCAGAGGAGGCGGCGGCGCTCAAACAAGGGCGCAAGCTTCTCGGGCATCCAGCCAGCAACGGCACCCATCTCGCAGCCCTCGGCTCTGTTCCCGTGGCGCTTGTCGAGGCCCATCAGGGCGAGGTGCGGGTGCTGCGCGGGTTCAACCTTATGAAGGAGTGATACGATGTCGGTGACCGCCGAAAAGAAGGCTGAAATCATCAGCAGCAACGCCCGCGCCGCCAACGACACCGGTTCGCCGGAAGTCCAGGTCGCCATCCTGTCGGAGCGCATCGCCAACCTGACCGAGCATTTCAAGACCCACGCGAAGGACAACCACTCGCGTCGCGGCCTGCTCGTGCTGGTCAACAAGCGCCGCTCGCTGCTGGATTATCTGAAGAAGAAGGATGCAGCGCGTTATACCGCGCTGATCACCAAGCTGGGTCTGCGCAAGTAACCCAGCCTCCCGAACGGCCCCCACAGCGGGGCCGTTCGTTTATCCGGCCCGGAGCGAATGAGCGCCCCCGGCCGGCGCCGCCACGAACGGCGGCACACACTGCTGTGGCGACCGGCAATGGGGCCGGCCCGCCTGGGAAAGACGAGAATGTTCACGATCCACAAGGAAGAAATCAACTGGGGCGGCCGCACGCTGACCCTGGAAACCGGCCGCATTGCCCGCCAGGCCGATGCCGCCGTGCTGGCCACCCTGGGCGAAACCGTGGTGCTCTGCGCCGTGACCGCAGCCAAGTCGATGAAGGAAGGGCAGGATTTCTTCCCGCTCACCGTTCACTATCAGGAAAAATACTCCGCTGCCGGCCGCATCCCCGGCGGCTTCTTCAAGCGCGAACGCGGCGCCACCGAGCATGAAACGCTCACCAGCCGCTTGATCGACCGCCCGGTCCGTCCGCTGTTCCCCGAAGGTTTCTACAACGAAATCAACGTCATCGCCCAGGTGCTGAGCTATGACGGCGAAGCCGAGGCCGATATCCTCGCCATGGTCGCCGCCTCTGCCGCCCTCACCCTGTCGGGCGTGCCCTTCATGGGCCCGATCGGCGCTGCCCGTGTCGGCTACATGGATGGCGAATATATCCTCAACCCCACCAAGACCCAGGTGAAGGAGGGCAGCCTCGATCTCGTCGTTGCCGGCACCTCCGATGCGGTGATGATGGTCGAATCCGAAGCCAAGGAGCTGTCGGAAGAGGAAATGCTGAACGGCGTGATGTTCGCCCACCGCAGCATCCAGCCGGTCATCGATGCCATCATCCGCCTCGCCGAAAAGGCTGCCAAGGATCCCTGGGATCTGGCCGTCACCGACGACAAGGCGATGCTGGCCACGCTCAAGAAGGCCGTGGGCAAGGATATCGACGCCGCCTATCGCCTCACCGGCAAGTCCGCCCGCCAGGCCGCGCTCGCCGCCGCCAAGGACAAGGCCAAGGCCGCCTTCGCCGATGGCACCCCGCAGGAGCAGATGAAGGCCATCAAGCTGTTCAAGAAGCTTGAAGCCGACATCGTGCGCGGCGCCATCCTGAAGGAAGGCCGCCGCATCGATGGCCGCGACACCAAGACGGTGCGCCCGATCGAAGCCATGGTCGGCTTCCTGCCGCGCACCCATGGTTCGGCGCTGTTCACCCGCGGCGAAACCCAGTCGATCGTCACCACCACGCTCGGCACCGCCGACGCCGAACAGATGATCGATGGCCTCGATGGCCTGCGCTACGAACGCTTCATGCTGCACTACAACTTCCCGCCCTATTCGGTCGGCGAAGTCGGCCGCTTCGGCGCCCCGGGCCGCCGCGAGATCGGCCACGGCAAGCTGGCGTGGCGCGCCCTGCACCCGCTGCTGCCGTCGAAGGAAGAGTTCCCCTACACCATCCGTGTGCTGTCCGACATCACCGAGTCCAACGGCTCCTCGTCGATGGCCACGGTGTGCGGCGGCAGCCTCGCCCTGATGGACGCCGGCGTGCCGCTCAAGCGCCCCTGCGCCGGCATCGCCATGGGCCTGATCCTCGAAGGCAAATATTTTGCCGTGATCAGCGACATCCTGGGTGACGAAGATCACCTGGGTGACATGGACTTCAAGGTGGCCGGCACGTCGGAAGGCGTCACCTCGCTGCAGATGGACATCAAGGTCGCCGGCATCACCGAGGAAATCATGCGCGTCGCCCTGGCCCAGGCCAAGGACGGCCGCGCCCACATCCTCGGCGAAATGGCCAAGGCCCTGTCCGGCGCTCGCGAAAGCATGTCCGCCCACGCCCCGCGCATCGAAACGATGAGCGTGCCGAAGGACAAGATCCGCGACATCATCGGCACCGGCGGCAAGGTGATCCGCGAGATCGTCGCCACCACTGGCGCCAAGGTCGACATCGAGGATGACGGCACCGTCAAGATCGCCAGCTCCGACCCGGCCCAGATCGAAGCCGCCAAGAACTGGATCATCGGCATCGTCGCCGAACCGGAGGTGGGCAAGATCTACACCGGCAAGGTCGTCTCGATGGTCGATTTCGGCGCCTTCGTGAACTTCATGGGCGCCAAGGACGGCCTGGTCCACATCTCGGAAATCAAGAACGAGCGTGTGGCCAACGTGAAGGACGTGCTGAGCGAAGGTCAGCAGGTCAAGGTCAAGGTCATCGGCGTCGATGATCGCGGCAAGGTCAAGCTGTCCATGCGCCTCGTCGATCAGGAAACCGGCGAGGAACTGCCGGACACCCGCCCGCCGCGGGAACCGCGCGAAGGCGGTGACCGTGACCGTGACCGCGGCCCGCGCCGTGACGGCGACCGCGGCGACCGCCGCCGTGATGGTGGCCGTGGCGACCGTGGTCCCCGCCGTGATGGCGACCGTGGCCCGCGCCGCGACCGTGACGACCGTGGCGAAGGCCGCAGTGACCGGGGCGGCGACGGCGATGCCGGCGGCCTGCCCAGCTTCCTGACCGGCAACGACGACTAAGCCTGCCGGCCACAAGCCCAAGCAACAAGGGCCGCGCTTCTCTGCAAGCGCGGCCCTTTTTGCGTGCGCCCGGCATGGGCCCTCCGCGCCTGTTCAATTTGCTATTGTAATTTCGCTGATGACAATTCAGCCATGTTTTCGCGAGGAGTATTGGGGTTGCGTATGAAGGGAAGCGTTGCGTCCCGACGAATGCTGGTCCGTGCCAATCAGGCGCGAACCGCGACGCCGGCGTTCTGTGCAACATGGCGGCGCCGGTCCGGCCAGAGGCCATCGGCGTGACGCCGGGTTCCCGCAGCCAGCCAAGGCCTGAGCCGGCGGCGACTGACACGCGCTTTCCCGATCCTGAAGGCGGCAGCCGCCAACCGCTCACCGTCCTCGTTGTCGATGGCGATCCCGCCTATCGCCGCAACATCGTCGAACAATTGCAGGGGCAGGGCCATATCGTGTCCGCCTTTTCCAACTGCACCGATGCCTGGACCGCGCTGCAATCCACCCGCTTTGATGCGGCGATCGTCGATCTTGAAACCCCGGCCATCACCGCGCTGGAACTGGCCCGCCGCATCGACGGCATGGCCGGGGGCCCCCGGCTGATCGCCACCAGCCCGAACCTGACCAGGCACAGCCGCATGGGCCGCGCCCTGTGCCGCGACAATGGCTTTCGCGACGTGATCAGCAAGGACGCCGGCCGGCGCAATTTCAACTACAAGCTGAAAGCCAGCCTGCGCAGACGCGGGCAACCGCACGACAGCGACGACGACAACCCAAACCCGCCAGCCACCGAATGACCACTGTCGCCCGGCCGCGAGCAGCGACGATGACCGCCTCTGCGCAGTCCGGCAATGGGTGAACCATCGGCCGCCGGGAAGGCGGGCCGATGGTTCGTGCCGGGGCCGGTACACGACAGGCGGCGCGGCGGGGGGCCATCGCCAATTGTGTGCCCGGGGCCGGCAATGGGATTGATCCGGCGGCCCGCCTTCCTGTTCGGTGGAGCCATTCAATCAGCCGCCATTTCAGCTTGCGGAACCCTCCGTGCCGAGCGGGGTTGTCACCGCGGTCAGGCGCGATCCAGATCCGTCAGCTGGTCTTGCAGACCGGCCCAGGGCGGCAAGGGCCAATTGGAGGGAGCGTTGGAATGTGCGCTGCGCGACAGCCTTGCTGACCACGTTGGAAAAACCATTCTGTCGGCAAAGATCGCTCCCAAGGCGTGAGCGGCTGTCGATGTTGGCGCTGGTGGCAATCAATTCCGTGCTGGGGGTCAGGCTGCTGACCCGGCGGGCGAGTTCAAGTGCAGTGATGGCAGGCGTTTCCAGATTAACCAGCACAGCGTCGAACCGCACGGCCTGCAAAACCTCCCAGGCCTGATTGCAGTTGGAAAAGATGCTCACATCATGGCCCAGAGCCGCCACCTGCCGGGCAATGGCCTGCCGGACAATCGGGTCGGGATCCACGACCATGATGCTTAAGCGTTCGCTGGAATCGGTTTGCGAGGGTTCGTCGGGCTGGCTGCATCCGTCTGATCTGCCATTCACGGGATAGATCCTTGCTGTCATAGACTTCCCCGAACTTGCCAGGACGCCGCCAGCCCGCGGCGAGTCACGCCGTGTCACCCGCGAGACCGCGTTGGCATCCACCTGTCCCGCCAGGTGGATGCCAGGCGTTGCGGCACTGATCGCGATGATCAGGCCAAAATGACGCGCAATTGGCGGCGGCGGGCGCCCAGGCCAANAAGCCGGCCAGCATCATCGCCCAGCTGGCCGGTTCCGGCACACCATTGCCCGCGATCAATTCGACGCGATTGCTTTCTGCAGAGCTGCTGAAGGTGCCCACGCCTGTGAGATTCAGGTCGCCGGTGAAGGTGAAGCCTTTGTCGAAGCTACCAAAACGGATGAGATAGCTCCACGCACCATTTTCCGGAGCCGCGAAGGATGCCGGCAAAATCGGGTTGCCGTTCAACATCAGGTTGCTGAGACCCATCGTGCCGGCCCCAGCCGCCACGTCGCGGATCTGGATTTCCAGCGCGTTCATGCGTTCTGCCTGCTTGATCGGCGACAGGCCGGCCCGGAAGCTGGCCCAGTTCAGCGTGTTGCCATTGACCGTGCTGCTCAGCGTGTCCGTCACCGCATCATAGGACAGGCTGAACGGGTTGGCGCCGTTGACCCAGGTGAGGTTGCCGGCAACACGGTTGGCAGCGTCGCCAAGGCTGGTGCGGCCCAGGAAGATTTCCTGCTGCGTCGGCGAACCAAAGGCGCGCATGCGCATGCCGCCATGTGTGCTGAGCAACCGGGTCGCCGTGGTCGGGCCAGTGAAGGTGGTGGCCGGAGCCGCAGCGGCTGGCAAGGCAGACATGGCCGTTGTCAGCAAGCCAGCGGCGACAAGTGTGCGCGTCATCATCATGTAAACTCCTGTTGTAGCCCGGATTATTCACCGGCCGGGTGATTTCGGGTTGGC
>NZ_NOXT01000108.1 GCF_002251755.1 Sandarakinorhabdus cyanobacteriorum | reverse complement strand
GCCGCTATTGGCGAGGGGTTTTTGGAGGTGCCCATCTTGTCGCGCATCGCGCCGCCATGCTCAAGCCTTGGTCGCGCAAAGGGTTTTGCAGCAAAGATATGTTAGAACAAGCAAAGAATCGGCGATTTCCGATAAATGGAAATAATTGTCTGTGGGATTTGTAAACCGGAAAGATTGGTAAAGCATGGTTTCTGTGCGGCGTATTTTGAAAATATTGCATCAGGAGCGGCGCGGTTCTGCTGCGATGGAATTTGCACTCATACTGCCAATTTCGACGTTGATGATTTGTGGAACGTTGCAATATGGCGTTTTATTTTACACTTGGAACGTGGCGCTGAATGCAGCACGCAATGCGGCGCGGGCGGTGGCCGTTGGCCGCGCGGACACAAGCCTGGCCGCAACCATGATGACCGATGCGCTGCCGCCCTGGGTGAACGGCGGCGGCAGCAGCGGCAGCGAGGATGGCGGCGACCGCAATTGTGGCGGCGGCAATGGCGACGCCAACGACACGGGCGGATACGGTCCGGGGGGCTGCCAGGCGGGCAATGGTGACAACAGTGGCAACGGCGGTGGCAATGGTGGCGGCAATGGTGGCGGCGGTGACACCGCGGGCGATGGCGGTGGCAGCAGCGGGGGCGGCATCACCGCCGAGGTGATTGATGCGACCGTTGGCAATGAGGTGGTGGCGCGCCTGTCGTTCCCGTCGCGCATGGCCACCATGTTGCCGCTGGCCCCCATGCCGGCCAACGTGTCCGTTGAAGTGCGCATGGTGAAGGAGGCATGATGCGTGCCCTGGCCAGAGCCCGGCGCGGATCGATGGCCCCGGTGCTTGCCCTGGCGCTGCCCGTGCTGACCGCGGCGGTGGGCTTTGCGATTGACGGGGCGTTCCTGCAGCTGGCGCGGACCCGGCTGCAGGTGGCGGCAGATGCGGCGGCGGCGGCGGCTTCGCGGCAATTGCACACGAGCAGCGCTGCCCAGGCCGAGGCGGCGCGTGTGGCGGCCCTGAACCTGCCAACGGCCAGCCATGGCATGGTGGTGGCGGAAAGCGATGTCGAACCCGGACGTTGGGACAACAGCGCCGGCAGTTTCACCCCGGCGACCAGCAATCTGAACGCCGTTCGGGTGACAACGCGCTATGCCAGTGCCAACGGCAATGCCCATCGCTTGCTGTTTGGCGGTATCCTCGGCCTCGAATCGATGGACCTTTCGGCCAGCGCGACCGCGCTGTGCCCATCCAACCCCACGCTTTCGTTGATCGGTTCCACCCTGCCACAGCGAACCGCCGTGGTGACCATGGGCCAGGCCTGCTCACCCGGATCGGGCATGACCGGCACCTGTTATTTTGCAACGCCAGACGGCAATCCGATCGTGCGGGTGGACAATTGGAACGCCGCGCAAATCATCATCACCGTGCGCATCGTGTCGCCGATCCGATTTGCCGGCACATTCACGTTCACGGCGCCGGCCGCGGGGCAATTCTGGGTGGTGGTGCCGGGCGTCCGGATGAACAGCGCCGCCAGTGGCGCGCCGGTTGAGAATATCGTCTTCCGCCTGCAGAGCAGCTTGCCGGTGGTGCCCTCCAACCGCATCAACACCACCGGGACCGCCACCTACAACAACCGCTTCAACACATCGCCCAACTTGCCCGGCAGCGCGCTGTGCGCGACGTCCGCCCAGGCCGCGGCCAGCCGGCTGGTGGGGTGATCAGGCGCGATACTGGCTGCGGCCATCGACCACGGTTTCCTGGATCGGCACATCCTTGATGCGGTCGGGCTTGATGCTGGTCAGGTCTTCGGCCACCACGACATAATCGGCGAGCTTGCCGGCGGTGAGGCTGCCCTTGATCGCCTCCTCCCTGGCGGCCCAGGCGCCGTGCAGGCTGTTGATGCGGATGGCTTCCAGCACGCTCACCCGCTGGTTGGCGCCCCAGGTCTCGCCATTCCAGCCGGTGCGGGTGACCATGCCCTGGATTCCCATCAGCGGCGCGAACGGGCCGGGGAAGAAATCGCTGCCGGCGCACACCTTGATGCCGGCATCAAGGAAATCGCGGAAGGCCATGGCATTGGCCATGCGGTCTGCCCCGTAAAAGCCGAACTTGTCGCTGTTGTAATAGGCGTAAGAGGTGAACGGCGCCGGCACCGCGCCCAGGGCCGCCATGCGTTTCAGGATGCTGGCGTTGACGAGGGTGCAATGGGTGATCTTGGGCCGCAGATCCTTCACCGCCAGCTTGGCCTGGGCGCGTTCGAAGGCGGTCAATGCCATGTCGATGGCGACATCGCCATTGGCGTGGATGTTGGGCTGGATGCCGGCACGGACGACCTTTTCCACCCAGGCATCGAGCACGTCCTGCGGTTCGGTGACATTGCCATAATAGGGCGGGGTGCGGCCAGCATAGGGGGTGGAGAGCGCCATGGTGCGTTCGGAAAAACTGCCATCGGCCGTGTGTTCGGCCGTGGCGCCCAGCCGGATCCAGTCATCGCCAAATCCGGTCTTGAGGCCGGCGGCGATCATCTGGTCCACCATCGGGCCCCAGGCTTCATAGCTGACCCGGTGGGTGAGCTGGCCTGCGGCGCGCACATCCTGGATAGCGGCGAGATCGCCGCCCTGGTGGTGGACGCTGGTGAGGCCATAGCGGCTGAAGGCGGCGCTGATATGGGCGATGCCGGCACGGGCGCGTTTGGCTTTTTCAGCGGCGTCGATGCGGGGGCGCTGGCCATGGCGGGCGACCAGTTCGATGGCATTGTCGGTCAGGCGGCCGGAACGGCGGCCGTCGGGCAGGCGATCGATGGTGCCGCCGGGCGGATCCGGCGTGTTGGCGTTGATCCCGGCCAGGGCGAGCGCGTGGCTGTTGACGAACACCGTGTGGCCGCCGCGGTGGCGCACCATCACCGGGTGGGTGGTGGAGACCTTGTCGAGATCATCGACGGTCAGCTGGCGGCCATCCTTCAGCTTGGTGTCGTCGTGGAAAAAGCCTTCCACCCAATAGCCCGGCGGGGTTTGCGCCGCCTTGGCCTTCAGCTTGTCGATGATGGACTGGATGGTGACGAACTCCACCTCGAACGGGTTGCCGACGAGGGTTTCATAGAGCAGCACCTCGCCGATCGGGTGGTTGTGGCAATCGATGAAGCCCGGCACCACGCAGGCGCCCTTCAAATCGATCATCCTGGTGGCCTTGCCGGCCAGCCCGCGCACATCATCGCCGCCCACTGCCATGATGCGGTTGCCCTTGATCGCCATGGCAGTGGCGTTCGGCTGCGCGTCGTCCATGGTGATCAACCGGCCATTGAACAGGATTGTATCGGCATCGCGATCATGCGCCGCGGCGCGCGCGGCCCAGCTGGCCCAGAGTGCGGTCGCGAGCAGTTGCCGTCTGTCCATGGCCTGTTCCCCCTTTTGCCGATGGTGATGATTGCGCCGATGAGCGGGCGCGGCAAGTCCTTCCCCAATCCGCCAGTTTTGTGCGCGGGCGGCTCAGCCCACACTGGCCGGGCAAAGGGGAGGATGACCCATGGATTTCGCACTGCCGGCTGACCTGAAGGCCTATCTGGCCGAGCTTGACGCCTTCATCGCGGCCGAGATCAAGCCGCTGGAACAACAGGACGACAATATCCGCTTTTTCGACCATCGCCGCGAATGGGCACGCACCGATTTCGAGCATGGCGGGCTGCCGCGGCGGGAGTGGGAGCTGCTGCTGCGCGAGGCGACGATCCGGGCGGACAAGGCCGGGCACTGGCGCTTTTCGGCGCCGAAGAAATATGGCGGCAAGGATGGCAGCAATTTGTGGATGGCGGTGATCCGCGATCATTTCGCTGCCAAGGGCCTGGGATTGCACAATGATCTGCAGAATGAACATTCGATCGTGGGCAATTTCCCCTTTGTCGCCATGTTCGAGACCTTTGGCACCGAGGCGCAGAAACAGGAGTTCATCCTGGGCGGCTTTGCGCGGGAGCGGATCACCGCCTTTGGCCTGACCGAACCCAATCACGGCAGCGATGCGACCCACATGGAAACCCGCGCCGTGCCGGAAACCCGCGATGGCGTGGACGGCTGGCTGATCAACGGCGAGAAAATGTGGACGACGGGCATGCATGTGGCCACCCATTGTGCCACCTTTGCCCGCACCAGTGGCAAGGATGGCGCGGCGCGTGGCATTTCCTGTTTCCTGGTGCCCACGGACACGCCCGGTCTGAAGGTCGAGGAATATCTGTGGACCTTCAACATGCCGACCGACCACCCGCGGGTGAGCTTCACCAACGTGTGGGTGCCCGACACGACCCGGCTTGGCCCGCCCGATGGCGGCCTGGCGCTGGCGCAGAGTTTCGTGCACCAGAACCGCATCCGGCAGGCAGCCTCGTCGCTCGGCGCAGCCACCTTCTGCGTGGAGGAGAGCGTGCGTTATGCGCGGGAACGCAAGCCCTTTGGCGAGCCGCTGTCGAAGAACCAGGCCATCCAGTTTCCACTGGTGGAGCTCGCCACCCAGTGCGAGATGCTGCGCATGCTGATCTACAAGACCGCGTGGGAGATGGACAACATGCCCCACGAGGCGATCGAGAGCCAGCTTTCCGACAAGATTTCCATGTGCAATTACTGGGCGAACCGGTTGGTGTGCGAGGCGGCCGACCGGGCGATGCAGGTGCATGGCGGCATCGGATACAGCCGGCACAAGCCGTTCGAGCATATCTTCCGCCACCACCGCCGTTACCGCATCACCGAGGGATCGGAAGAGATCCAGATGCGCAAGGTGGCGGCCTATCTGTTTGGTTATCTGGGGCCAAGGAAGGCATTGTTTGCCGATTTGTGAAGCGGTGATCCTCCCCCCTTGGGGGAGGTGCCCGTAGGGCGGAGGGGGCGGCCAGGGCCGTGCTTGGCGGCCCCCTCCGTCAGCCTGCGGCTGCCACCTCTCCAAGAGGGGGAGGATTGGGGATTGGCTTTCCATCGGCGGGCATCCATGCCAATCAATCCGCCATGAAGCTGGGCGTCTGCTGGTATCCGGAACAATGGCCTGAAGCGCTGTGGGCCAGCGATGTGGCGCGCATGGCGGCGCTGGGGCTGCGGTTCGTTCGGATTGGCGAATTTGCCTGGAGCCGGATCGAGCCGGAGCCGGGGCAGTTCGAATGGGACTGGCTCGACCGTGCGGTTGATCTGGCCCATGCGGCCGGGTTGCAGGTGGTGATGGGCACGCCGACGGCGACGCCGCCGAAATGGCTGGTGGATGCGCATCCGGAGATTCTGGCCAGGGGGCGTGACGGCCAACTGCGCGGCTTTGGTTCGCGAAGGCATTATTGTTTTTCGTCAGACGTCTATCTGGAACAGGCGAAGCGCATCACAGCGTTGATGGCTGCGCGCTATGGCCGCCACCCCGCCGTGGTCGCCTGGCAGACCGACAATGAATATGGCTGCCACGACACAGTGGTGAGCACATCGGATGCCGCCAAGGCCGGGTTCCGGCGCTGGCTGGCCGACCGTTATGGCGATGTCGCGGCGCTGAACGCGGCATGGGGGCTGAGCTTCTGGTCCCAGGAATATCGCAATTTCGACGAAGTGGATGCGCCGTTCGGCACGGTGACGGAGAGCCACCCGGCGCACCGGCTGGATTGGCAGCGCTATTCATCGGCGATGGTGGAGCGGTTCAACGCGGCGCAGGTCGAGATTTTGCGGGCTGCCTCGCCGGGGCGGGACATTGTCCACAACTTCATGGGCCTGTTCACCGAATTTGACCATTATGCCGTGGGCCGCCAACTGGATGTGGCGACGTGGGATTCTTATCCCATCGGCTTTCTGGGGCAGGGGCCGTTCACATCGGCCGACAAGGCGCGCTATCTGCGCACCGGCCACCCCGATCTGACCGCCTTTCACCACAGCCTGTATCGCGCCTGCGGGCGCGGGCGCTGGTGGGTGATCGAGCAGCAGCCGGGGCCTGTGAACTGGGCGGCATGGAACCCGGCGCCGGCCAAGGGCGCCGTGGAGCTCTGGGGTTGGGAGGCGGTGGCACAGGGCGCGGAGCGGATGAGCTGGTTCCGCTGGCGCCAGGCCCCGACGGGGCAGGAAGCCATGCACGCCGGGCTGAACCGGCCGGACAATCAGCCGGCCGCCGCCTGGCCGGAGGTGGCGGCGTTGGCGGCCGGGTTGGCGGCGCTGGGGCCATTGCCGGCGCGCGGGCAGGCCGATGTGGCGCTGCTGTTCGATTATGACAGCGTGTGGGCGGTGCAGAGCCAGCCGCAGGGGCGCGATCAGGATGCGCTGGCCACGGCGATGGCCTGGCACACGGCGGCGCGGCGGCTGGGGCTGAGCGTTGATGTGGTGCCGCCCGATGCCGATCTGGCCGGATACCGGTTGGTGCTGCTGCCGGTGCAGGTGGTGGTCGATGATGGCTTGGCGCAGCGGCTGGCGGCGAGCGGCGCGCAGGTGCTGGCCGGGCCGCGCACCGGCAGCAAGACGCGCGATTTCGCCATTCCGCCGGCCTTGCCGCCCGATGGCTTGCAGGCGTTGATCGACATCAGGGTGGCGCGGGTGGAGAGCCTGCCGCCGGGGATCAGCCTGGCCGTGGGCAATGGCGGGGTGGTGACCGGCTGGATGGAGGATGTGGAAGCGGGGGAGGGCGTTGCGGTGCAATCCCGCCTCGATGACGGGCGCGGCCTGTGGTTTGCGGCGGGCCGGGCGCATTATCTTGCCGGCGGGGTGGATGCGGGCCTGCTGGGCCGGGTGATGGCCGAGGTGGCGGCGGCGGCCGGCCTGGCGGTGCAGGACCTGGGCCCGGATGTGCGGGTGGAGCGGCTGGGCGACCTCAGATTCCTGTTCAACTATGGCCCGACGGCCGTTGATCTGCCAATCTTGCCGATCATCGGCAGCAACCCGGTGCCACCGGCCGGGGTTGCCATCTGGAGGGAAGACGCATGAGCCTGATCGCGGTTCGCAAGGGGGCCCTGGCCGAAACCGAGGTGCTGGCCGATGCCGGCGCCGCCGCGCCGGGCCAGGCGCGCATCATCGTCGAGCAGTTCGCGCTGACGGCCAACAATGTCACCTATGCCGTGCATGGCGAGGATTTCGGTTATTGGAATTTCTTCCCGGGGCCAGATGGCTTTGGGGTGGTGCCGGTGTGGGGCTTTGGCCGGGTGGAGGACAGCCAGGCTACGGGCGTTGCGGCCGGCGACCGTTATTTCGGTTACTGGCCGATGGCGGGTGCCGCGCTGGTGCAGCCGGTGGCGGCGAGCCGGGCCGGCTTCACCGATGGCGCCGCCCATCGCGCCGGGCTGCCGCCCTTCTACAACCGCTACACCGCGGCGAGCGGCGATTGGGGTAGCGAGGAATTGCAGAGCCTGTTCCGCCCGCTCTATGCCACCGCCTTCCTCATCGATGCGTTGATGGCCGACCGGCCGGTGGACACGCTGCTCTTGTCATCCGCTTCGTCGAAGACGGCGCTGGGCGTGGCGCAGGCGGCGCAGGGGCGGCAGCGCGTGGTGGGCCTCACCTCGCCGGCCAATCGCGATTTCTGTGTGGCCACCGGCTATTATGACCAGGTGCTGAGCTATGCCGAGGTGGGGGATGTGCTGGGCGAGACCATCGCCTTCATCGATTTTTCCGGCAATGGCGCCGTGCGCCACGATGTGCACAGCCGGCTGGGCGGGCGGCTGAAGGAAAGCCATGTCGTGGGCGACACCCATTGGCAGGAAGGCAATGTTGCCGAACTGCCCGGCCCGGCGGCGGAATTGTTCTTTGCGCCATCGGTGGCGCAGGCGCGGGTGGCAGAATGGGGCCCGGCCGGCTTTGACGCGCGGCTCTCCGCGGCATGGCGGCGCTTTGCCGACACGCTGGGCTGGCTGCGCATCGAGCGGGTGAGCGGCCGGCACGAAGTGGCCGATGCCTGGGCCGATCTGGTGCGCGGACGCATCGATCCCAGGGTGGGGATCATTGCCAGCCTGTAATTGTTAAGCCGCCAGAAAGCCGGGTTGTGCGATGCCCTGGCCATGGTTTCGCAACGGACAATCTGTCGCAAGCAGGGTGCTTGAGTGGCCTCGCGCCCGCGCGTAAAGCGCGTCCCTCAACGGCCTGGCCTGCAAGCCCGGGGCCTGACCAATTTGCCGGCCTCCTCCATGACCGGCGCAAGGGAGAATGACATGAAGCTGCTGGGTTTTGTCGCTGCTGCCCTGGTGATCGCCGCTCCGGCTGCCGCCAAGGAAATCACCGTGAAGATGCTCAACAAGGGCAAGGAAGGCGCCATGGTGTTCGAGCCGGGCTTCATCAAGGCCGCCCCTGGTGACACCGTGAAGTTCGTGGCCGCCAACCCGGGCCACAACGCCCAGACCATCCCGGGCCTGCTGCCGGCCGGCGAAGCCGAGCAGAAGGGCGCCATGGGCAAGGATTTCGTGCTGAAGGTTGGCAAGCCCGGCCTGTATGGCATCAAGTGCCTGCCGCACTTCTCCATGGGCATGGTTGCGCTGGTGCAGGTCGGCAACGGCCCGTCGTCGAACCTCGCTGCCGCCAAGGCCGTGAAGCTGTCGCCGCTGGCCACCAAGCGCATGACCGCCTATCTGGCCCAGGCCAAGTAAGTTTTCAGTTTCCGCTGAACGACGGCCGGGGTGGCGACACCCCGGCCGTTTTCGTTTTTCGGGTTGTTTTGCGTTGGTGGGGTGCCTCGACAAGCTCGGCATGAGCGGGGTTGGTGCCTCTGATTCAAGCCCAAAGCCGCTCATGCCGAGCTTGTCGAGGCACGCGCCCGCTGCGCCGCAGGGCCGGGTTACAGCCCCGCCGCCTTCAGCATGGCTGAACCACCAGCCTCGGCATCGTCGCTGCCGGTGCGGAAGAAGGCGAACAGCTCGCGCGCGGTGCCGGCGGGTGAGGCGGGCACGGCGTGGACCGGGCGGGCGGCGAATTCGGCGGCGTCCACCAATGCTTCCAGCTGGCCGCGATGGGCGCACAGGCGGATGATGTCGCCATCGCGCAGGCGGGAAATCGGCCCGCCGCCGTTGGCTTCGGGGCAGAGGTGGATGGCGGCCGGCACCTTGCCCGATGCGCCCGACATGCGGCCATCGGTGACGAGGGCAACCTTGAAGCCGCGATCCTGTAGCACGCCCAGCGGCGGGGTCAGCTTGTGCAGTTCGGGCATGCCATTGGCCTGCGGCCCTTGCCCGCGCACCACCACCACGACATCGCGGTTGAGCTCGCCCGCCTTGAACGCGGCCTGCACCGCCTCCTGATCCTCGAACACGCGGGCGGGGGCCTCGATCGTCCAGCGTTCTTCATCGACGGCGCTGGTCTTGAAGATGGCGCGGCCAAGGTTGCCGGTGACGAGACGCATGCCGCCATCGGCGCGGAACGGGTTGGCGACGGGGCGCAGGATGGTTTCGTCACGGCTGGCCGGCACGTCGACCCAGGTCAGCTCACCATCCACCATCTGCGGATCGCGGGCATAATCGGCGAGGCTGGTGCCGCCGACGGTCGGGATATCGCCGTGCAGCAGCCCGGCATCGAGCAGGGTGCGGATGGTGAAGGCCATGCCGCCGGCGGCGTGGAACTGGTTCACATCGGCGGCGCCGCCCGGATAGACACGGGCGATCAGCGGCACCGCTGCGGAGAGTTCATCGAAATCCTGCCAATCGATATGGATGCCGGCGGCCCGCGCAATGGCGGGCAGGTGGATGGCATGGTTGGTGGAACCACCGGTGGCGAGCAGGCCGACCGCGGCGTTGACGATGGCGCGTTCATCCACGCACTGGCCGAGCGGGCGTTCCTCGGGCTGGCCGATGGCGATGGCGGCCAGCCGGTGCATGGCGGCGCGGTTCAGCGCGTTCCTGAGGCCGCTGCCGGGGTTGGCGAAGGCGGCACCGGGGATGTGCAGGCCCATCACCTCCATCATCATCTGGTTGGAATTGGCGGTGCCATAGAAGGTGCAGGTGCCGGGGCTGTGATAGGAGGCGCTTTCGGCGTCGAGCAGTTCCTGGCGGCTGGCCTTGCCCTCGGCCGCCAGCTGCCGGATGCGCTGCTTTTCCTTGTTGGGCAGGCCCGATGGCATCGGCCCGGCGGGCACGAACAGCGTGGGCAGATGGCCGAAGCGCAGGGCGCCGATCAGCATGCCGGGCACGATCTTATCGCAGATGCCAAGCAGGGCCACGGCCTCGAACATGCCGTGGGAGAGGGCGACGGCGGTGCCGAGCGCAATGGCATCGCGGCTGAACAGCGAGAGTTCCATGCCGACCTGGCCTTGCGTGACGCCATCGCACATCGCCGGCACGCCGCCGGCAACCTGGGCGGTGGCGCCAACCTCGCGCGCGAACAGCTTCAGCTGGGGCGGATATTGGCCGTAGGGCTGGTGGGCGGACAGCATGTCGTTGAAGGCGGTGACGATGCCGATGTTGACGCGGGCGCCGGCCTTGATCGTGGCCTGATCCTCCAGAGCGGCGGCAAAGCCGTGGGCGAGGTTGGAGCAGGACAGGCGCGGCCGGCCCATGCCAGCATCGCGTTCGGCGGCAATGAGATCGAGATAGCGGCGGCGGTTGCTGCGGCTTTTTTCGATGATGCGGTCGGTCACGCGGGCGAGGGTGGGGTGCAGAGTCGTCATGGGTGCAACTTAGGCGCGAAAAAGCCAAATGGGCAGAGGTGAATAGCTATGCATTGACGCTTTGACCGCCAGCGGGCAGCAAAGCCGTGGGGGAATGATGGCAAACACGAAGCGCGAACTGGGCCTGATGGCCGCTCTGGCCCTGGTGGTCGGCAACATGGTGGGATCGGGCGTGTTCCTGCTGCCCGCCACGCTGGCGCCGCACGGCTGGTCGGCGATGGGCGGCTGGATGATCGCGCTGGCAGGCACGCTGGCGCTGGCCGGCTGCTATGCCGCGCTGAGCCGGCAGATGCCGGGCACCTGCGGGCCGCATGCCTATGTGGAGACGGCCTTTGGCCCGCGCAGCAGCTATATCGCGGCGTGGAGTTACTGGATTGGCGTGTGGGTGGGCAATGCCGCGCTGGCGGTGGCGGTGGTGTCCAACTTCACCGTTTTGTGGCCGGCACTGGGGCAGGACCCGCTGCTGAGCGCGGTGATGGCGGTGCTGGTGCTGGTGCTGGTGACGCTGATCAACCTGGCGGGCGCGCCGGCGGCGAGCTTCGTGCAGGTGGCGACGACGGGGTTGAAGCTGTTGCCTTTGCTGGCGGTGCTGGCGATTGCGGCCTGGCTGCTGGCCACGAAGGGCGCGGCGGCGGTGGTGAACCCGCCCCAGGCCATGCACGCCGATGGGGTGATCACCTCGGTCACGCTGACGATGTGGGCGTTTCTGGCGTTTGAAAGCGCCACGGTGCCGGCCGACAAGATCAGGCGGGCGCATGTGACCGTGCCGCTGGCGACCATGCTGGGGCCGCTGTTGGCCGGCGTGCTGTACAAGGCGATTTCGGCGGCGATGATCGCGCTGGTGCCGGCCGATGCGCTGGCCGGCAGCAATGCGCCCTTTGCCGATTTTGCCGCGCCGTTCATCGGTGGGCAGGCAGCCGCGCTGATCGGGGTGTTTGCGGCGATTTCGGCGCTGGGCACGGTCAATGGCCTGACGCTGACAGTGGCGGAACTGCCGCGCGCGCTGGCGCTGGCCGGGCAGTTTCCGACGCGCTTTGCCGTGCTGAACAAGTCCGGGGCACCGGCGGCGGGGCTGATCCTGTCGGGCCTGTTGCCAGCCGGGCTGGTGCTTTTGAACATCGATCGCAGCCTGGCTGGCCTGTTTGAATTCACCATACTGGTCGCCACGTCGGCCATGCTGATCGGCTATCTGGCGGTGGCGGTGGCGGCGGTGAAGCTGCTCAAGGGCTGGCTGCGGCTGGTGGGGGTGCTGGGCGTCGTCTATTCGCTGTTCGCGCTCTATGCTGCCGGGCTGGAGCCCAATTTGTGGTGCATCGCGCTGGTGGCCGCCGGGGTGCCGGTGCTGCTCTACAGTCGGCGGTAGCGGCGGTCGGCCAAAATTTCCCGAGCCGCGTTGTGGCCGGGCGCGCCGGTGACGCCGCCGCCGGGGTGGGCGCCGCTGCCGCAGAGATACAGGCCCTTGATCGGCATGCGGTGATCGCCGTGGCCGAGCACGGGGCGGGCGGCCCAGAGTTGATCGAGGCTGATGCGGCCGTGGAAGATGTCTCCGCCGATCAGGCCGAACTTGCGTTCGAGATCCAGTGGCGAGTGGATCTGGCGGGCGAGGATGCTGGATTTGAAATTGGGGGCGTGGGCGGTGACGGTGTCGATGATCAGATCGGCGACGATTTCGCGCGCATCATCCCAGCTTTGGCCATTGGGGAGGGTGGGGGCGAATTGCTGGCAGAACAGGCTGGCGACATGGCGGCCGGGCGGGGCGAGCGTGTCGTCCAATGTTGAGGGGATCAGCATTTCGACAATTGGCGCGCGCGACCAGCCGTGGGTTTTGGCGTCGGTGAAGGCGCGGTCCATATAATCGAGGCTGGGGGCGATGATGATGCCGGCGCCGTGGTGGGGGCCTGGTTCGGGCAGGACGGAGAAGCGCGGCAGTTCGGACAGCGCGACATTCATGCGGAAGGTGCCGGAGCCGGCGGCATAGCCATCCATCGCGCGGGCGAAATCGGCCGGCAGATCGGACCGGTCCACCAACTGGCGGAACAACAGGGCGGGGCCGGCGTTGCTGGCGATGACGGAGGCTTCCAATGTGCGGCCATCGGACAGGGTGACGCCAACCGCTTTGCCGCCGGCCACGTTCACCCGCGCGACCCGCTCGTCGAGGCCGATGGAGACGCCGGTCCCCGCGCAGGCCCTGGCCATCGCCTGGGTGATGGCGCCCATGCCGCCGATGGCATGGCCCCAGGCGCCTTTCACCCCGTTCACCTGGCCGAAGACATGGTGGAGGAGGACATAGGCACTGCCTGGCGTGTCGGGGCTGGCATAGTGGCCGACGATGCTATCAAAGCCCAGCACCGCCTTGATCGGATCGCTTTCAAACCAGCCATCGAGAAATTCGCGCGCCGAGCGGGTGAACAGGGCGAACAGGTCGCGTTGTTCGTCCGCCGACAGCCCCAGCAGCGGCCAGCCCTGGGCGGCGAGTGCGGCCATGCCCTTCAGCCCGCGCCCCGGCGGGGTTTTCAGGGCGAGGCGGCGCATCTGATCGGCCAGCACCTCGAGCCGCGCGTCATAGGCGGGCAGGGCGGCGGCGTCCTTGGCCGAGAAGCGGGCAACTTCGGCCTGCGTCTGGCCGGCGCCAACCTTCAGATAATCGCCGTCGAGCGGCAGGAAATTGTTGAGTGGGCGCAGCACCACCCGGAGGCCGTGATCGGCCAGCTTCATGTCGGCCGCGACCTTTTCCTGCAGCAGCGAGACGGTGTAGCTGGCGGTGGAATTGCGGAAACCGGCTGCGAATTCTTCGGTGACGCAGGCCCCGCCCACCACATCGCGCGCCTCGCAGATATGCACCTTCAGCCCGGCGCGGGCGAGATAGAAGGCCGTCACCAGCCCGTTGTGGCCGCCGCCGATGATGATCGCGTCGAAGCGCATAACCGTTTCCAATGTACGGCAGACTCCAACCGCGTCAATCGCCATGCCATCTCGGCTACAAAATCGGTTGTGCGCCCTGTGGCTCATTGACATGATAGCAAATTGCCAGTTGTCGAGAGCCTTTCATAAGGAACAGATGATGTTCAAGGCGCTTTTGAATTTGATACGCGGATACACAACGGAATATAATGATTTTGAAAGAGCCATTATTACCGCAGTTGCTCGAGGTTACACGCCAAAGGTTAGAACAGCGGGTCAATTTGATCAACAGAATTTATCGCCTTGATGGCGGAAGAGAGATAATCGGTTATCATGTGCGGCGGCGCAAATCAGTGCATCTTGACGAGTTGCGGCTTACACTCGCCCCTGGGGAAGTATTGCTCGCCCGTTTCACGATCCACGCCACGTCTCCGATGTCAAATCTGAAGGGAAAGATTGTACTGGTGAACGGCCAGTTTTCGTTCATCAATTTCAATAACCCGACCGAGCATGCAGATTTGGCCGAAGTCAAGCTTATCGAAGTGAAGATCGGAAAGACATTTGATCCTGACGCCTGAGGATCGGTGAAATTCCCGACGGGTTTACCCGCCGCCGCACCCCATTGCAACGCCCGCCGCTTCCGCTATGCGGAAAGGCAAGGGAACAGGCGGGGAGGCCGGGGCTTGAGCGGTTCAGACGAGACCATCGACGATGTGATCGACCCGAAGCGGGATCGGTTGGTGATCGTGGCATCCAGCCTGGGCACCGTGTTCGAATGGTATGATTTTTTCCTCTACGGCATCCTCGCCAGCCTGCTTGGCAAGCTCTTCTTTGCCACCGGCAACCCCACCACCGAATTGCTGTTCAGCCTGTTCGCCTTTGCCATCGGCTTTTTCTTCCGGCCGCTGGGCGCGCTGGTGTTCGGCTGGTTTGGCGACAAGGTCGGGCGCAAATATACCTTCCTGATCACCATTGCCATGATGGGCGGGGCGACGGCCTGCATCGGCCTGTTGCCGACCTTTGAACAGGCCGGGATCATGGCGCCGATCCTGCTGCTCACCCTGCGCACCTTGCAGGGCCTGGCGCTGGGCGGCGAATATGGCGGCGCTGCGATTTACGTGGCGGAGCATGCGCCCAAGGGCAAGCGCGGCGCCTATACCAGCTGGATCCAGGCGGCGGCGGCCGGCGGCTTCATGCTCACCCTGGCGGTGGTGCTCTCCACCAAGGCCATCATTCCGGAGGCGGAATTTGCCGCCTGGGGCTGGCGCGTGCCGTTCCTGGTGTCGCTGCTGCTGCTTGGCATTTCGATCTGGGTGCGGATGAAATTGTCGGAAAGCCCGGTGTTTCAGAAGATGAAATCGGCGGGCACCACATCGGCCAACCCGTTCAAGGATGCACTGCAGGCGCCGGGCAACAAGGGGCGGCTGCTGGTGGCGCTGGCGGTGTCGGCCGGGTTCACGGTGATTTTCTACACCAGCCAGTTCGGCACGCTTTATTTCCTGCAGAACACCGCGCGCCTGCCGGAAACGGAGGCGCTGCTCTATCTGGCGGTGGGCGTGGCGGTCTCAGCGCCGGCCTATGTGTGGTTTGGCGGGCTTTCGGATCGTTTCGGCCGCAAGCAGGTGCTCAGCGTGGGCTTTGCGCTGACGCTGGTGGCGCTGTTCCCGATCTTCAACCTGATGGCCAAGGGCGCCAATCCGGCGCTTTCGGAAGCCATGGCGACGGCGCCGGTGACGGTCGATCTGCCGGCGTGCGAATACAACATCTTCCTGAAGCAGGAGGCCGAGTGCGGCAAGGCGCTGGAATGGCTGACCAAGCGCGGCGTTTCCTATCAGAAACGCGATGCCGATGTGCTGGCGCTGAACGTGGCCGGCGCGCATCTCGAAGGTTTTGACAAGGACAGGTGGGGCGCGGCGCTGAACGCCGCCGGCTGGCCGGAAAAGGCCGATCCCGATCGGATCGTGGCCTGGCAATTGCTGTTGGCGGTGATGGCGATCGGGCTTTTGAGCGGCTGGACCTATGCGCCGATTGCGGCGCTGTTGGTGGAAATGTTCCCGGCGCGGGTGCGCTATACCTCGATGTCGGTGCCCTATCACATCGGCACCGGCTATTTCGGCGGGTTTCTGCCGGTGGTCTCGCAATATATCGTCGTGTCCACGGGCGATGTGTTTGCCGGCCTGTGGTACACGATTGCGGTGGTGGTGGTGGGCCTGATCGTGATGCTGCTGTTCCTGAAGGATACGCGCGGCATCAACATCCACGATTGAGGTGCACCGATGAGCGGACCGCTGGCAGGCTATCGCATTGTTGATTGCTCGCAGATTGTCTCCGGCCCGATGGCGGCGACGATGCTGGCCGATCAGGGCGCCGAGGTGATCAAGGTGGAAAGCCCCGGCGGCGATCCGGTGCGCACGCTGGGACCAAAAAAGGGCGATCTTTCCAGCATGTTCATTGCCGTCAACCGCGGCAAGCAGGGCCTTTGCCTCGATCTGAAATCCGCCGATGGGGTGGCTGTGCTGGAACGGTTGATCGCCACCGCCGATGTGCTGATCGAGAATTTCCGGCCCGGCGTGATGGAGCGGCTCGGCCTGGGCTGGGCGCATATCCGCACGCTCAATCCGCGCATCATCTATTGCAGTATCACCGGTTTTGGCCCGGATGGGCCGTATCAGAATGTGCGCGTCTATGATCCTGTCATCCAGGCGGTGTCGGGCATTGCGGCAAGCCAGGTCGACAAGGAGGGCACGCCCGGCCTGGTGCGCCACCTGGTGGCAGACAAGGTGACGGCGTTGACGGCGGCGCAGGCGATCACCGCGGCGCTGCTGCGGCGGGAGCGCGGCGGGCCGGACGCTGCGGGTGAGCGGGTGGAGGTGGCGATGCTGGATGCCGCCATCGCCTTCAACTGGCCCGACGGCATGTACAACAATGCCTTTCTGGACGACGCGCCGGAACGCTGGCCCGAATATGGCGCGCAGATGCGGTTGTGGAAGGCGGCCGATGGCCAGGTGGCGATCGGCGCGCTGCAGACCGCCGAGTTCGTGGCGCTGACCCGCAGCCTTGGCCGCGATGATCTGGCCGAAGACCCGCGCTTTGCCACCACCGCCGGCCGCATCAAGCACCAGCGCGAATGGGCGCCGCAGGTTTCGGCCGAGATTGCCCGGCGCACCCGGGCCGAGCTGATGGCCGGATTCGTCGCCCATGGCGCGGTGGGTGGGCCGGTGGTGCGGCTGGAGGATGTGCCCGATGATGCCCAGGTGCGGCACAACCGCATCTGCATCGAGGTGGCGCATGATGACGCGGTGGGCCGGGTGCGGCAGGCCCGCGCGCCGGCGCGTTTTGGGGCGCCGCTGGACCCGCTGGGCCCGGCCCCACATCTGGGGCAGCACAGCCGGCAGACGCTTGCCGCCCTGGGTTATGATGATGCCGCCATTGCCGCCCTGGTGGCGGCGGGCGCCGTCAAGGGCTGATTGCCACTGGCCGGGCCGGCATGGCTCTTGCATCATCACAACCGGGCCTGCGCTGATTCTGCCATTGCAGCCGGGCCCCGGCCTTCCCATATCGGGAGGCGATGCGGGGCGGCGTGTGCGGCCCCAGTGGAGTGAACATGACCAATCAGACCCTGCCCGTCTTGCCCCTGCGCGACATCGTGGTGTTTCCGCAAATGATCGTGCCGCTGTTTGTTGGCCGCGAGAAATCGGTGAGCGCCCTGGAAGCCGCCATGCAGGATGGCAAGATGGTGTTCCTGTTGAGCCAGAAGAACCCGGGTGACGAGGATCCCGGTGCCGACCAGCTCTATGATGTGGGCACCATCGCCACGGTGCTGCAGCTGCTGAAGCTGCCCGATGGCACGGTGAAGGTGCTGGTGGAAGGCCAGAGCCGCGCCGGGCTGGTGGCGCTGGATGCCAGCGGCGACCATCTGGTGGCCGAGGTGGCGGAGCGTGCCGATGTGCTGCGCGACGAGAGCGAGGTTTCGGCGCTGCTGCGTTCGGCCCAGAAGCAGTTCGAGCAATATTTGAAGCTGAACCGCAAGGTGGCGCCGGAAATTTCCAACCAGATCAGCGCCATCGAGGAGCCGGCGCGCTTTGCCGACACGGTGGCGGCCAATCTGGGCCTGAAGATTGCCGACAAGCAGAGCCTGCTGGCCGAGCCCGATGTGGGCACGCGGCTGGAGAAGATCTTTGCCTTCATGGAGGGCGAGCTGGGCGTGCTGCAGGTGGAGAAGAAGATCCGCACGCGCGTCAAGAAGCAGATGGAGAAGACGCAGCGCGAATATTATCTGAATGAGCAGATGAAGGCCATTCAGCGCGAACTGGGCGAGGAGGACGAGAAGGACGAAGCCGCCGAGTTCGAGGAGAAGATCAAGAAGACCAAACTTTCCAAGGAAGCGCGCGAGAAGGCGCTGGCCGAGCTGAAGAAGTTCAAGGCGATGGCGCCGCAATCGGCGGAAGCCACGGTGGTGCGCAATTATCTCGACACGCTGCTGGGCCTGCCGTGGGGCAAGAAATCGAAGATCAAGAAGGACATTGTGGCGGCGCAGACGGTGCTGGACGCCGATCATTATGGCCTGGAAAAGGTGAAGGACCGGATTGTCGAATATCTGGCCGTGCAGGCGCGCACCAACAAGCTGAAGGGGCCGATCCTGTGCCTCGTCGGCCCGCCCGGCGTGGGCAAGACCAGCCTGGGGCGCAGCATTGCCAAGGCGACGGGGCGCGAGTTCATCCGCCACAGCCTGGGCGGCGTGCGCGACGAGGCCGAGATCCGGGGCCACCGCCGCACCTATATCGGTTCGATGCCGGGCAAGGTGATCCAGAATCTGAAGAAAGCCGGCACGTCCAACCCGTTGTTCCTGCTGGATGAGATTGACAAGCTGGGCCAGGATTTCCGCGGCGATCCGGCCTCGGCCCTGCTGGAGGTGCTGGATCCGGAACAGAACAAGGCGTTCAACGACCATTATCTGGAGGTCGATTACGACCTGTCGGACGTGATGTTCGTGACCACGGCCAACAGTTACAACATGCCCCAGCCCCTGCTGGACCGCATGGAGATCATCAGCCTTTCGGGTTACACCGAGGATGAGAAGGTGGAGATCGCCAAGCGCCACCTGATCGAGAAGCAGTATGATGCGCACGGCCTGAAGAAGGACGAGTTTGCCGTGGCTGATGAGGCCATTCGCGACCTCATCCGTTATTACACGCGCGAGGCCGGGGTGCGGAAGCTGGAGCGCGAGATTGCCAAGCTGGCGCGGAAGGCGCTGCGCCGCATCCTGGAGGGCAAGGACACGAGCGTGACCGTGACCTCCGAAAACCTCGCCGAGTTTGCCGGGGTGCGCAAGTTCCGCTTTGGCCTGGCTGACAGCGAGGATCAGATTGGTGCGGTGACCGGCCTGGCCTGGACCGAGGTGGGCGGCGATTTGTTGACCATCGAGGCGGTGACCAGCCCCGGCAAGGGCAATATCAAGACGACCGGCAAGCTGGGCAGCGTGATGACCGAATCGATTTCGGCGGCGCTGTCCTTCGTGCGGGCGCGGGCCACCCATTATGGCATCAAGCCCAGCCTGTTCGAGAAGAAGGACATCCATGTGCACGTGCCGGAAGGCGCGACGCCCAAGGATGGCCCGTCGGCCGGCATCGCCATGGTGACGGCGATCATTTCCACCCTGACCGGTGTGGCGGTGAAGCGCGACGTGGCGATGACCGGCGAGGTGACGCTGCGCGGCCGGGTGCTGCCGATCGGCGGCCTGAAGGAGAAGTTGCTGGCGGCGCTGCGTGGCGGCATCACCACCGTGCTGATCCCGGCCGAGAATGAGAAGGACCTGGCCGACATCCCCGAAAATGTGAAGCAGGGGCTGAAGATCGTGCCCGTGGCCCATGTCGATGAAGTGCTGGCGCTGGCGCTGACCCAGCCGCTGGTGCCGATCGAATGGACGGAGGCCGACGAGAAGGCGGTGCAGCCGGCAGCGGCGGTGGCGGCCGAACCGGCGGTGCGGCACTGATTTTGTTGATTGGGCGTGATGCTGGGGCTTTACAGCGCCCGCCATCTCGCCTAATCGGCCGCTCCGCACGCGGAACATCGGGCGCGTAGCTCAGCGGTAGAGCACTGCTTTCACACGGCAGGGGTCACAGGTTCAATCCCTGTCGCGCCCACCATGTTCCCCCAAGACCCCGCAGCACTGGCTGCGGGGTTTCTTGTTTCAGGGCCCGACTGATGAACGCGCATCCGCAGCAGATCTGGACCGATTGGCAGGCGCAGCAGCGGGCGGCGCGGATCAGCACGGCCGATCTGTTGGCCGAAGTGGGGCTTTCGGCTGCGGATTTCCCGGCCGGCGTGCTGGCTGCGCCCGATTTCCCGGTTTCGGCACCGCCGCATTTCCGCAGCCTGATCCGGCGCGGCGACCCGGGTGACCCGTTGCTGCGGCAGGTGCTGGCACGCGGAGAGGAGGCGCTGCCGCAGCCTGGCCGGCTGACCGACCCGCTGGAAGAGGCTGATTATCGTGCGGCACCGGGCCTGCTGCGCAAATATCGCAGCCGGGCGCTGATGATCGCATCGGGCGCCTGCGCCATCCATTGCCGTTACTGTTTCCGCCGCCATTATGATTATGGCGCCGCGATGCTGACCCGCGCTGGCGAGGCCGAGGCACTGGCCGCCATCGCCGCCGATCCGGCCATCGAGGAGGTGATCCTGTCGGGCGGGGACCCGCTGTCGCTGAACGATGCGCGGCTGGACGGGCTGGTGACGGCGATTGCCGCCGTGCCGCATGTCGGGACGCTGCGCCTGCACAGCCGCACGCTGATGACCATTCCGGATCGGGTGACGCCGGCGCTGATCCGGCTGTTGACCGGCACGCGGCTGGCCGTGGTGATCGTGGCGCACAGCAATCATGCCAATGAGATTTCCGCCGATGTGGCGGCCGCGCTCGGCCGGCTGCGGGCGGCGGGGGTGACGCTGCTCAACCAGTCCGTGCTGCTGGCCGGGGTCAATGACGATGCCGCCACCATCGCCGCCCACGCCCGGCGGATCTTTGCCGCCGGCATGCTGCCTTATTACATGCACTTGACCGATCCGGTGGACGGCGCGGCGCATTTCGATGTGGACGAGGGCCGGGCGCGGTTGATCGAGGCCGAACTGCGCGGGATGTTGCCCGGCTATCTGGTGCCGCGCTTTGTGCGCGAGGTGCCGGGGCGGACGGCCAAGACCCCGCTGGCCGACCTCAGCTGAGCGGTGCGGTGCTGACCTGGCCCCAGGGGCCGGTGATTGCCAGCGTCTTGCCGGGGGCATAGACATTGACGAACAGCGTGCGGCCATCGGCGCTGAAGCAGGCGCCGGCCAGTTCGGTCTGGGCGCGCAGCCGGCCGATGGCATAGATCTGCCCGGCCGGGGTGATGCCGCGCAGGTGATTGTCCTGCACCTCGGTATATTGATCCTCGCACACCACCAGATGGCCACCGGGGCCCACGGTGATGTTGTCGCCAAAGTTCATCACGTCGGCGCGGGGCGATTCCACTAACAGATCGAGCTGGCCGGGCGCGTCGGCTTCGCGGGGCGTGCCTTCGTGGGGGGAGGGGCGATAGCGCATGATCTGGCCCAGCTTTGCCTGGCCGCCGCTGGTGCACATGATGAAAATCTGGCCGGCGCCGATGACAATGCCTTCGCCGCGGGCAAACAGCGCGGCACCCTTGGCCGCGCCGCGCAGGCGCAGATCATCCTCACGCGAATCGACACCATCAAGATCGATCCAGCGCACCGCCTGGGGCCGCTGCAGCGGCAGCTGTGCGCCGCTGAAATTGCGCGTGTCGGCAAGACCGCTGGCCAGCGCCAGCGCCTGCAGGCGGCCACCGGCCCTGAGATCGCCGCGCCGGGCCGGCAGCAGGCGATAGATCAGGCTGTCGGCCCGATCTTCGGTGAGATAGACGATGCCGGTGGCGGGATCGACGGCGGCGGCCTCGTGGTTGAAGCGGCCCAGCGCGGTGAGCGGCACGGGATCAACGAGGCCGCGCGCGCGGGCCGGCACTTCGAACACCCAGCCATGGTCGCGGGCGAGGCCGGACTGGCCGGCGCGGCTGACATCCTCCTCGCAGCTGAGCCAGCTGCCCCATGGCGTGGTGCCGCCGGCACAATTGCGGATGGTGCCGGCGAGGCTGAGATGGCGGCGTTCCACCTGGCCGGTGCGGTGGTTGTAGACGATGCTGGTGGTGCCGCCGGGTAGCGGCGTGCCATCCAGCCGGTCATAGGCGGCAAGATTGGTGCCGCCGCCGGCCGGGAAGGCGCCATCCCGGGCGTGGCGGGTGTGGAGTTCGTGGTTGCGCACCAGGATGGTGCGATCCCGATCGAGGCGGAAGGCGCCCATGCCGTCGAACCGGTCGGGCGTGGGCAGGCCATCGTCCATCTTCGTGCCGGCGGCGTCGATCACGCGATAGGCAAAACCGGGCGCCAGATCGAGCAGGCCGGCCGGATCGGGCCGCAGTGGGCCATGGCCAGCAATCGGCATGGAGGTGGCGGCCTGGGCGCGGGCGGCCAGGCCGGCGAGAGCGGTGGCGGCCAGACCGGCCCCGAAATCACGGCGGTTGATGATCATGATGCTGCCTTGCCCGCCCCCTGTTGCAATATCGTGAAACTGAACGGGCGATAACAAGCCTGTTCAGACTGTTCACATGCCGGATGTGCGAATCATCGGTGCATCAACAGGAGCGAAGGATCAAGCGATGCAGATCAAGACGGGCGTGATGGCGGGCCTGATGCTGGCCGGCCTGGCCGTGGCCGCCCCGGCCGCCGCCCAATGGCAGCAGGATGGCTGGCAGCAGCCGCAGGCCGGTTGGCAGGACAGCGGCTGGAATGACAACCGCCGCTGGAATGACGATCGCGGCTGGAATGACCGGCGTGGCTGGAATGATCGCCGCGGCTGGAACGACCGGGATCGCGGCGGCTGGAACCAGCAGGCCGGCTGGAACGATGGCCGAGGCGGCCAGTTTTGCCGCCGCAGCGATGGCAGCACCGGCACGCTGGTGGGGGCCGCCGTGGGCGGGGTGATCGGTTCGGAAGTCGCCCGGCGCGGCGACAAGACCATGGGCGCCGTGCTGGGCGCGGTGGCCGGCGGCCTGTTGGGCCGCAGCGTTGATCGCGGCCGCGTGGTGTGCCGTTGAGCCCCGGAATTTCTGATGGAAGGAGTAAGGTCCATGATGATGCGCAGCGCGATGATGACGGCCACCCTGGCGGGCCTGGCCTTTGCCGCCCCGGCACTGGCCCATGACGATGATTGGCGTGACCGCCGCAACGCCTCCCCGCGCGAAGTGGCGCGCAGTTGGGACCGTGTGCAGGATGAACGCCGCGACCTGGCCCGCGCCCAGTGGCGTGGCGATTGGGACGATGTGCGCGAGGAGCGGCGCGAGCTGCGCCGGGCCGAGCGCGAGTTCCGCGAAGACCGGCGCGATCTGTATCGCGCCGGCTGGGGCGGCGGGCCCGGCAACGGGCGGGGCAATGGTCAGGGCTGGGGCCCCGGTGGCCGGCCCGGCAATGACTGGAGCTGGCGCCAGGACGGCTGGAACCGCCCGGGCTGGCATGCCGAACATTTTTATCGCCAGGGCAATTACCGGCCCTATCAGCTGGGATGGAACGATCCGGTGTGGCGCGGGTATGACAACCGCTATTACTGCCGGCGCAGTGATGGCACCACCGGCCTGATCGTGGGCGGCATCGCCAGCGGTGTGCTGGGCAATGTGCTGGCGCCGGGCGGATCGAAGACGCTGGGCAGCATCATCGGCGGCGCCGCGGGCGCGGCCATCGGCAACAGCATCGATCGCGGCCGGGTGGTCTGCCGATAAGCCTTGGCGGCGATGGCGTTCATCGGAAAATCCGGTTGGACGCCATCGCCACCCCTGGCCTATCGTTTTGCCAAAGGAGACGGACGATGGCCAAGAAGAAGCACAAGGGTGATGAAATCGATCTGGGCATGGCCGATGGCCAGCGCAAGGCGATTGCCGACGGGCTGGCGCGGTTGCTGGCCGACACCTATACCCTGTATCTGAAGACCCACAATTTTCACTGGAACGTGACGGGGCCGCAATTCAATTCGCTGCACCTGATGTTTGAAACCCAATATACCGAATTGGCGCTGGCGGTGGACCTGATCGCCGAGCGTATCCGCGCCCTGGGCGAACCGGCGCCGGGCAGTTATTCGGCCTTCGCGACATTGTCGACCATCAAGGAGGCGGACGGCGTGCCCAAGGCGGACGAGATGGTGCGCATCCTGGCCGAAGACCAGCTGGCCGTGGTGCGCACCGCCCGCGCGGTGTTCCCGTTGGCCGATGCGGCCCATGATGAGCCGACCGCCGATCTTTTGACCCAGCGCATGCAGGTGCACGAAAAGACCGCGTGGATGCTGCGCGCCAACCTGGGTTAACGGCGCAGCACCATGAGCCCCAGCAGGGCGGCGGCGAGGCTGCCGGCGATGATGCCCAGCTTGGCCGCCGCTTCCTGATCGCTGCCGCTGCCAAAGGCCAGCGCGGCGATGAACAGGCTCATGGTGAAGCCGATGCCGCACAGGAGGCTGAGGCCCCAGAGCTGGCGGGTGGTGGCGTGGGCCGGCATGTCGACGATCTTCAGCCGCACCAGCGCCATGATGGCGCCGAAGATGCCGATCTGCTTGCCCAGCAGCAGCCCCAGCGCAATGCCCAGCACCAGCGGATCGAGCGCGGCGGCCAGAGACAGACCGCGCAGATCGACGCCGGCATTGGCAAAGCCGAAGATCGGCACGATCACAAAGCCGACGATGGGCGCCAGCGCATGTTCGACCCGCAGCAGCGGGCTTTCCCGGTCTTCCGGCGTGCCCGGTGTGGTGCGGATCGGCAGGGCGAGCGCGGTGATGACACCGGCCAGGGTGGCGTGGATGCCGCTCATGTGGATGGCCAGCCACAGGCCGGCACCGAGCACCAGATAAGGCCAGATTGCCTGCACGCGCCGCCATGACAGAAGGGCGAGCGCCGCAGTGAGAGCGGCAGCAGCGGCAAGCGCGGCGAGGTTGAGGCCGGTGGTGTAAACGGCGGCGATGACGACGATGGCGCCCAGATCATCGATGACGGCAATCGCGGTGAGCAGCAGTTTCAGGCTGGCGGGCACGCGGTCGCCCAGCAGCGCCATGACGCCCAGCGCAAAGGCGATATCGGTGGCGGTCGGGATGGCCCAGCCCGGCAGATTGCCCGGCGCCGCGCGGTTGATGGCGAGATAGACCAAGGCCGGCACCGCCATGCCGGCTGCGGCGGCCACGCCGGGCAGGATCCGGCGCGGCCAGCTGGCCATTTCACCATCGACAAATTCGCGCTTGATCTCGCAACCGACCAGCAGGAAGAAGATCGCCATCAGGCCATCGTTTATCCAGTGCAACAGACCCATCGGGCCGATCTGCACGTGGAGCAGATGGAAATATTGATCGGACAAGGGGCTGTTCGCAGCAAACAGCGCGGCGGCGGCGGCCATCATCAGCACCTGGCCGCCGCTGGCCTGGCTGGCCAACAGTTCGCGGATCACCGTGAAGCGCAAACGGGGCAGGGCGGGGCGCATGCCCCTGATCTATCAGGCCCGGTGCGCAGGTGGAATCAAAACCGGTCAGCGCGTGTAGTTGGTTTCGACCCAGTCGCGGTAGCTGCCGTCGATCACGGCGCGCCACCAGGCTTCGTTGGCGAGATACCAGTGCAGGGTTTCCGCAAAGCCCTGTTCGAAGGTGCGGGCCGGGGCATAGCCCAGTTCGGCGCGCGCCTTGGTTTCATCGATGGCATAGCGGCGATCATGGCCGGGGCGATCGGTGACAAAGGTCTTGAGGCTGGCGGTGGGCTGGCCCTTGGCGGCGGGCGCATCCGGGAAGCGGGCAGCCAGGCCGGGATCGGCGGCAAAGGCGGCATCCACCGCCGCGCACAGGGTTTCAATGACGGTGAGGTTGGGCAGTTCGGCGCCGCCGCCGATGTTGTAGGTCTCACCCACCTGGCCCTTCAGCAGGCAAGCCTCGATGCCGCGGCAATGATCCTCGACGTGCAGCCAGTCGCGGATCTGCATGCCATCGCCATAGATGGGCAGCGGCCGGCCGTGCAGCGCGTTGATCAGGAACAGCGGGATCAGCTTTTCCGGGAACTGGTAAGGCCCGTAATTGTTTGAACAATTGCTGGTGGTGACATTCAGCCCATAGGTGTGGTGCCAGGCGCGCACAAGATGGTCGCTGGCGGCCTTGCTGGCCGAATAGGGGCTGTTGGGGGCATAGGCCGTGGTCTCGCTGAACGCCGGATCATTGGGGCCCAGCGTGCCATAGACCTCGTCGGTGGAGACATGGTGGAAGCGGTGGGGCTTGCCGCCGTCGGCCAGCCACACGGCGCGGGCGGCGGTGAGCAGCGACAGCGTGCCGATGACATTGGTATCGACAAAGGCGGCCGGGCCGTGGATCGAGCGGTCGACATGGCTTTCGGCGGCGAAGTGCACGATGGTGTCGATGTTCCCATCGCGAAGAAGTTGTTCGACCAGCGCGGTGTCGCGGATGTCGCCGTGGACGAAGTTGACGCTGTTGGCGCCTTCCAGATTGGCGCGGTTGCCGGCGTAGGTGAGGGCATCGAGCACGGTGACAGTGTCATGGGGGTGATGCCGGCGCCAGTAATGCACGAAATTGGCGCCGATGAAGCCGGCGCCGCCGGTGACGAGAAGATGGCTCATGCCAGCATGTCCTTCAGGCAATCGATCAGTTCGGCCCGCCAGTGGCGCGCCGGACCGGTGATGGCAAAGCTGCTGGCCTTGTCGAGCACGCTATAGGCCGGGCGCTGCGCCGGGGTGGGATAATCGCTGGTGGCGATGGGAATGATGGGCACCTGGCGGGCGAGCAGGCCGAGCTGCAGCGCTTCGTCCTGGATGGCCACGGCAAAATCATACCAGCTGGCAACGCCGGCATCCGTCCAGTGGAACAGGCCGCTGTGGCCGTCGAGCGCCCAGATTGCGCGGGCGAGGCTGGCGGCATGGGTGGGCGTGCCGATCTGATCGGCGACCACCCGCACCTCGTCCCGTTCCGCCATCAGGCGCAGCATGGTGCGGACAAAGTTGTTGCCTTGCGCGGCATAGACCCAGGCGGTGCGGATGATCAGCGGCGACGGGTGATGGGCCTGGGCGGCCTGTTCGCCGGCCAATTTGGTGCGGCCATAGGCGCCGGCGGGAGCGGGCGGGGTTGCGGGGGCATAGGGCGTGTGACCCCGGCCATCGAAGATATAATCGGTGGAAATCTGCACGAAGCGCGTGCCCGATCTGGCCGCGGCGGTGGCAAGATGGGCGACAGCGGTGGCGTTGACGAGCAGCGCGGTGGCCTCTTCGGCCTCCGCCTTGTCAACCGCCGTCCAGGCCGCGGCGTTGACCAGCAGATCGGGCGCGGTGTCGGCGACGATCCGGGCGACAGCATCGGCGTTGGTGATGTCAAACTCGGCCTCGGGCGGGGCGATCAGGGTGACGCCGGCCGGCGCCGTGGCGGCCAGCGCCCGGCCCAACTGCCCACCGCTGCCGGCAACCAGCACCTTCATGCGAACAGCTCCGCATCGGCGAGCAGCGGCGCAATGGCATCCTTGCCCGAAAGGGTCGGCACAGTGCCGACATCGGGCCAGGCGATGCCGATGGCCGGATCATCCCAGCGGATCGCCCGTTCATCGGCCGGATTGTAGAAGCTGGTCACCTTGTACATGAAATCCGCGCTGTCGCTGGTGACGATGAAGCCATGGGCAAATCCCGGCGGCACCCACAGCATGCGGTGGTTTTCCGCCGAGAGTTCATAGCCGACCCATTGGCCGAAGTGCGGCGAGGACCGGCGGATATCCACCGCCACATCGAACACCGCGCCTTGGGTCACGCGCACCAGCTTTCCCTGCGGGTCGTTCAGTTGATAGTGCAACCCGCGCAGCACGCCCCGGGCCGAGCGGCTGTGATTGTCCTGCACGAAATCCAGATCGAGGCCGAGGCCGGCAAAGGTGCGGCGGTTCCAGCTTTCCATGAAAAATCCGCGCGCGTCGCCGAACACGCGCGGTTCGATCAGCTTCACGCCGGGCAGTGGGGTGTCGACGACGTTCATCGGCCGGCCTTCAGTTGGCCGAGAAGATATTCGCCATAGCCCGATTTGCGCAGCGGTTCGGCGATCCGGGCCAGCTGGGCATCATCGATCAGGCCGCGCCGCCAGGCGATTTCCTCGGGACAACAGATCTTGAGGCCCTGCCGTTCCTCGACAATGCGGACATAGAGCGCGGCATCGAGCAGAGAGCTGTGGGTGCCGGTATCAAGCCAGGCAAAGCCGCGGCCCATGAGTTCGACATTGAGCTTGCCGGCCTCGAGGTAGCGGCGGTTGAGATCGGTGATTTCCAGCTCACCGCGTGGGCTGGGCTTCAGGTCGCGCGCCAGCGCCACGGCATCGCCATCATAGAAATAGAGGCCGGTGACGGCATAGTTGCTCTTGGGGACCGCCGGCTTTTCCTCGATGGTTTCGGCGCGGCCCTGCGCATCGAAGGAGACGACGCCATAGGCCTGCGGATCCTTGACATAATAGCCAAAGACGGTGGCGCCATCGGTGCGGGCGGCGGCGCTGGCCAGCAGTTCGGGCAGGCCGTGGCCGTGAAAGATATTGTCCCCCAAAATCAGCACGCTGGGGTCGTTGCCGACGAAGTCCGCGCCGATGTGATAGGCCTGCGCCAGCCCTTCCGGGCGCGGCTGCTGGGCATATTGGATGTTCATGCCCCAATCGCTGCCGTCACCCAGCAGGCCCTGGAAAGCCGGTGCATCCTTCGGCGTGGTGATGATCAGCACGTCGCTGATCCCCGCCAGCATCAGCACCGACAGCGGGTAATAGATCATCGGTTTGTCATAGACCGGCATCAGCTGTTTCGAGACTGGTTTGGTGAGCGGATAGAGCCGGGTGCCAGAGCCGCCGGCTAGGATGATGCCGCGCCGTTTGGTACCCATCATGCCGTTCCCTTGATGAACCGGCGCAGGAGGCCGGCAAAGCTTTTCAATTGCTGCAGCAGCGGCTCGCGCCGGGCGGCTTCGGTGACAGCCAGGCCCAGATAGCGTGGCACCGGCCGGCCGGCGACGCGCATCGCCCACAGGCGCGACAGCACCTGGCGCTTGCGTCGGGCCTGGTGCGGCTGCATGCGGATGATGTGATCCACCGGCACCGCTTCGGTGGCAACGGCGCCGGCGGCGCGGGCGGCATCCAGCACGGCAAGGCCGGCCGGCGTGCGGGCCATCACCAGGCTGCGACCATCGGTTTCCTCGAAACTTGGGTAGCCGCGATCATCGCCATACCAGGCGTCGGCGCAGGCAACATCGGCGGCCGCGCCCACGGCATCGGCGCAGATCTTGCAGCGGAACTGGATTTCCTTTGACAGTATCTGACCCCAGCTGTCGTTGTAGGTCATCCGCCGCGTGCTGCCATCGGCCAGCGTGGCGGTGGCATAGCCGGGCCAACCATCGCCGCGAAAGCGGAAACCGGTGACATCATCGGGCCTAACAGAAAGATGATCGAGGATGCGGCCCACCGCCCGGTCAGACGGGATGCCGGCACAGAAGAAGGCCAGCATCAGCGGCACGCGCGCCGCCAGCGCCGGATCGGACCTGACCCGGGCGCGCAGGGCAGCCACGTCGCAGGGTTTGCCGACAAAGGCGAAGCGACCGGGCCGGGCCAGCCAGTCGTTCAAGCCAGCCAGCGGCGAACTTTGGGCATAGCGGGAGCCCGCAGCGGCCATGATATCGTCAACGCTGGTGGAGATGCTGGTGATGTTGCCGGTGGGCCGGGCGGGATCGGCGCGCACCTGCACGACAAAATCGACAAGGCCGCTGGCCAGTGCATGGGCGAGCAGGGCCGAGATCATGCCACCCGACGAGGCGCGGTAGCGCATCGCCGCATCGGTGGCATGGCCCACGCCGGTGAAGCGCTGCGGCCCCCACAGCGGCTCGGCCGGATCATGCGGATTGTCCGTCTCGTCGACCACCAGGCCGGGGCAGGCGGCGGCGATGGCGGCATCTTCGGCCGATGTGACTGCACCGATCTGTTCCGGCCGGGCCCAACCTGGGCCGGCGCTGGCCATGCGGATGCCCGGCGACACGGCAGCACACAGACCGCAGCCGGTGCAGCTGTCCGCCTGTTTTACCTTTGCCAGAAAGTCCGCAGCCATGGCCTTGCCACCGTTGGTCAACAGGTTCGTGCCGCGGCTCCATTGGAACCGGGCGGGTCAGGCCGGGCCGGCGGCACCGGCCCGGTCGCCATTATTTGGCTGCGCTGCCGGCCGGTTTGGCAGCAGCGGCCTTGGCAGCCCCGGCCTTGGCGCGGGCTTCCTGTGCAGCCTTTTCCTTGGCGGTGGCAGCGGTGGCCTTGTCGAGGGCCTGGGCGGTCTTTTCCGGCGTGTCATAGCCGGCGGCATAGATGATCTTGCCGTTGTTCAGCTCGCGCAGACGGGTGAGTTCGGCCTGCAGGCGCTTGGAGATTTCCTGGCGCTGGATCAGCTGCTGGGCATAGGAAATGGCCCGTTCGCCGATGAACGGCTCGGTCTTCTGCTCGCTGACGACGTTGATGTAGACGATCGGCGCCGGGGCACCGGCTGGCTGATCGGTGAACATGAAGGGTTCGCCGTTCGGGCCCTGGGCAAGGCGGACGATTTCCTTGCTGAGCCGCGGATCAAGCAGCAGCGTGTCGATCTGCTGGGGCGCGCGGCGGAATTCGATGTTGGCATCCAGCAGCATGCGTTCCACCGCCACCATGTTCTTGGCATCGGCGAGCGGAATCTTTTCCATCAGCGGGGTCTGCAGCAACTGGATCTGATCGAGGATGAGGATGCGGCGATCACCGAAGATGATCGGGTTTTCCTCAATGAACTTCTGGGCCTGTTCGCGCGGGGTGGTGGACACCTTGCCGGCGACTTCGGCCTGCAGGGCCTGCACCAGCAGATTTTCATCGTTGCGGGCCTTGGCCAGCACGAATTGCGGCGACTGGTCCAGCTTGCGCTTGCGGGCTTCGGCGGCCAGCATCTTGCGTTCGATGACGCGGGCCAGGCCCACGGATTCAATCAGCTTTTGGGACACGCCGCCGGCCTGGTTGGCGATGCCGTTGGCTTCCATGCTGACTTCGTTGATGGTCACTTCCTGACCATCGACCGTGGCGACGACCTGACCTTCGGGCTTGCCGGCCTTTTCATTGCAGGCGGCCAGCAACAGGCCAGTGGCAGACAGCAGCAGCAACTGCTTGGGAAAATTGGCCATCATCGTCTCCATCTCATGTTTGATACGGCCGTGGGATGCCGCAGTTGCTTCCTCTTGCCGCGCCTGCCAGCCATGGTCAATGCCCGTATGGCGGCGGGCAAGCAGACGCGCCAATCATCGGCGGGCAATGCTCGCAAACAGCCCGGCCAGTGCATCAACATAGGTCTTCAGCCCAGCATTGATGCGCGGCTGGGCGGCGGCGATGGCGGTGGCAAGTTCGGCGCGCCGATCAATCCCGGTCAGGATCTGCGCCAGGGCTGCCTCATCATCCATGTCGCGGCGCACGAGCCAGTCATAGCCAAAGCCGCCGAACAGGCCTTCGAATTTGCGGCTGTAGCTGATCGGTACCACCGGCACGCCGCTGGAAAAGGCGCCGATGGTGGCGTGCATGCGGGCACCGGTCAGGAAATCCAGACCGGAAATGAAGCTTTTGGCGGCACTGGCTGACTGGAAATCCGGGTGGCGGTGAAGAGCCGGATATTGCGCCTTCAGGCGATCACTGGCGGCGGCATCATCGTCATTGGGCATGTGCGGGGCAATCACGTGGGGCACCAGATGGATGTCGCAATCGCCGCGGGCCAGCAGGGTTTCGATCAGGCGCCGGGTGAGCGCGGCATAATCATAGCCCAGGCCATATTGGTTGCCGCCGGCATAGCCGCCGTTCATCAGCAGACCCGAGACATTGAGACCGATCTGCAGTCGTTCCGGTGTCTTGGCGCGGCGGGTGAAGGGCAGGGCGAAGGCGACATCGACGACCTGGGTGGCCGGCACATCGGGTGCCAATTGCTGCAGCGCAGCCATCGACAGGCCGTCGCGCGGGAACACCGCCCTGGCCTTGCGGCAGATCCAGGCGGCGATGGCGCTGTGCGGCTGGCGGCTGAACGGGCCGATGGTCTGTGGGCTGAGCACCAGCGGTGTGCCCATCAGGATCGGCACGATCTTGGTGCCGGTGATATAGGCAAAGCGCTTGTTGGGATAAATGTCGGTGAAACTGTCGCCGGCGCTGATATCCAGCATGATATCGCAGGCGCGGGCATCAGCCAGCAGGCCACGCGGATCAATCATGTAACGGCCGGTGACGTCGCGCTGTTCCAGTGCGAGGCCCGGTTCGGCCAGCGGACCCGGATCGCGGGCGGAAATGATGACGAAACGGGCGTTGATGCCGGCCTGGGTGGCGGCGCGGCGGGCCAGCGCCAGATTGCCGGCGGTGAGCGCGCCCATGCCAAGATTGCTGGCATTTGCGGCGTGCCACAGCAGGCCGACGCGGATTTCAGCTGCGGGCATGATGTCACCTCGTTTCGGACAGGCGGAGCCGGTGGACGGTCATCGGAACGGCCGGCCCAGAGCGGCCCGCGCCAGGGCGCCGGCATTGGCAAATTGCCGCCGGATCAGCCGGCGGCCCAGCATGGCCCAGCACAACAGCCAGTGCAGCGGCCACAGCCAAGGAAAAAACCGGGCGGTGAAGCGCAGGCGTGACCGGGCCAGCCAATATTCGGAAAAGGCGCTGCGCGCTGCTGTAAGGCTGCGCGAGCCGATGGCACGGCCGGCCTTGTGATACACGTTGGCGCCATGGGCAAAGCCGGTGACAAAGGCATTGGTGCCGCGCCGGCGGTTGCGCACCGCCCAGTCAATCTCTTCGAAATACAGGAAATAATCCTCGGCCATTGGGCCGACTTCGCTCAGGAACGGCCGGCTTACGGCCAGGCTGGCGCCAAGCACGAAATCGGTGGCATCGGCGACATCCTGCGGGCTGTAGGCGATGGCGGCAAGCTCCTCGCCGCCGATGGCGCGGCCGGCCCCGGTATATTTGTTGAACACATAGCCATTCAGTGCCTGCAGCCGGTCGGGCTGCCAATAATGGCAGACCACGGTGCCGCACATGCCGATATCGGGGGTGGCATCCATGCGGCGCAGCAGGGCGGCGGGCGCATCGGGGGCGACCACCGTGTCATTGTTGAGCAGCCAGAAATGCCGCAGCCGGCGATCGCTGGCCAGCAGGCGAAGGCCCAGGTTGTTGCCGCCGGCAAAGCCCAGATTGTCGTCGGACAGGATGAGGGTCAGCGGCGCCACTGCACCGGGCGCATCAGAGACGGCGCTGGCCGGCATCTCCACCATCGTGACCGGTTTGGGCAGCGGTGGCACGGTAAAAACCGCCATCGTGTCTGACGCTGGCGCCGGCCGGTAGCGCCCGGCGGCCCAGTCGCGCAGTTTCTGGGCGCTATCGTCGCCGGAGCCATTCTCCACCACGACGATGCGCAGCGCCACAGTGCTGCGCATCAGGCTTTCGAGGCATTCGATGGTATCATCGGCGCCGCGGAAATTGACGATCACAACGCCGAGTGCCGCATCGGGGCCGGCAACGGTGCGGCGGTCAGTCCGGCGGTCTGGGCGGCTGGGGCCAGCGGCAGGGCGGGGAGTGATCACGCCTTGTCCTTCTGCCAATGGGTCCCGGCATCTTCGTTGCCGGCGCCGATCACGCGCAGCATTTCGGCGGCGCGCATCATGCGGATGCGGGCCAGAACCGCCAGGCCGCGCCATTTGTTGGCCAGCCCCGGCACGCGAGGCGACGCCAGCAGGCGCAGGCCATCGATGAGCACCGACACCGGCATCAGCCCGGCCTTGCCCAGCCAAAATAGCACCGGCCGGCCGGCGGCGCGGTGTTCTGCCAAATCATGCGCGATGTGGCGTTGCCACTTGCGCCACAATTCCGCCATGCTGCCCCGCGCCGGGTGATAGACCAGCATCGGCTGGCAATAGGCATGGCGGAAGCCGGCGGCCGTGGCGCGCAGGCCCCAATCGCGATCCTCGGCGATGCCGATGCCTGCAAAGGGGCCAACCGCGGTGAACACATCACGGTGCATGGCCAGGTTGAGCGTGGCGGAAAAACCCTGCTTTTCGATGTACATGCGCTGGCGATAACCGAACACGGCCTCATAGGCTTCCATCGGGGTGAGCCGGTCGGGATCGCGCACATCGATGCGCACATCGCCGCCGGCGAGACCGCGCGCGCCGCCAGCGCGCACGCTGTCCACCGCCGACTGCAGCCAGCCGGGGCCGGCACGGCAATCCGCATCGATGAAGGCCAGGATCGGCGCCCGGGCGGCGGCAATGCCGGCGTTGCGGGCCGGTCCGGGGCCGGGGGTGGTCTCACCGATCAGGCGGACGCCAGGGAACTGCGCCACCGCCGCTTCGGGCGTGATGCGCGAGGCATTGTCGACCACGATGATTTCGACCGCGCCGTCCACCTGCTGTGCCGTGACCGAGGCGAGGCAACGGGCCAGCGCATCGGGCATGTTGAAATGAGGGATGACCACCGAAACCACCGGTTCCGCGCTGTCGGCCTGTTGCGTGCCGGTCATGGTTGCATCATGCCGTGGGGCCGATGGCGGCCAGATTGCGCGGATCGGGATGGAACACCGCTGCCGGGTGCTGACGGATAAGGTCGCGCAGGGCCAGCTTGTCGAGCAGCCACCACTGGCTGGCCTCGATAGCGGCGATGGTCTCGGCGTCAAAGCGCTGGCGCAGCACCCGGCCCGGCATGCCGGCGGCGATGGCATAGCGCGGGATATCCTGGTTGATGATGGCGCCGGCGGCAATCACCGCGCCGCGGCCGATGAACTTGCAGCCGGGCAGGATGGTGGCGTTGTGGCCAACCCACACATCATCCTCCACCTGCAGCCAGGGCGGTTCGGGCAGATTTTCCGCCACCACGCCAAAGCGGCGTTCGTAGAGATAGGGGTGGGTGGTGAGCGCATCGAGCGGGTGATTCTGATCAATCACCCGCGCCGATCGGGCGAAGGAGCAATAGCGGCCGATGCGCGTGTGGGCTGAAATGCGCCAGGGATCAAAGCAGCCATAACTGTAGAGGCCAACCTCGATCTTCCAGCGGCGGCTGAACCAGTCACGCAGGGCCGTGCTTTCATACTCGTTCCGGCGCAGCCAGATGAGCTTCAGCTTGTCGCCGACCGCAAATGCCATGGAACCCCCGTTGCCCAGCAATAGGATCGCGGTCAGGCCACCAGACGCGCCATGGCGGCCGACATCATCAACAGCGAGGCCACACCGGGGTAGCTGAAGCGGAAGTGGGGGTCGCCCGGGCCTTCGCGCCGATCCAGCAGATCGACGGTGTTGACGAACAGCTTAAGATCCCGCTCGATGGCGAGCGCCGACAGGGTGCCGCCCATTTCGGCATAGACATCATCGACGGTGAACCAGCCATCGGCCGAGCTGCCGGCCTTGGCGGCCGACACCAGCAGTTGCCAGTGCGTCTTGGTTTCCTCTCGCGAGAGGTTGGATTGCACCCGGCGCGGCAGGCTGGCCTGCCAGTCGCGGATGACGACATCGACGGCGCGGCGGGCATCGGCCTCGTTCACCTTGTCGCGCCCGGCATCCAGCGCGATCAGGCAGGCCTGGTGGCCGAGCAGGCGGACGAGATAGGGCGAGCCGCCGGCCATCTGGCCGATGGTTTCCACGGCATCGTCACCGATGGAGAGTTCGGCGGCGCGTTCGCCCATGCGCAGCAGTTCGCGCATTTCGGCCTTGGTCATCGGGGTCATCGGCAGGCCGGTGATGTTGCGCCGGATGGACGGGGCATAACCGATGAGTTCGTCGAGGTTGAGTGCGACGCCGGTGATGATCAGCTGGACACGCGCCGCGCGGTCCGACAGGTTCTTGATGAGTTCGGCCACATCGCGGCGGAAATTCACATCGATGACCCGGTCATACTCGTCGAGGATGACCAGCACGCGGGTGCCGACGACGCCGGTGAGCACATCGGCCAGCTCGCGGGCGCCATATTCGCCTTCGGGCAGCATGATGTCGAAATTGTCACCGGCTTCGGCCTCGGCCGAGTTGGGCAGCACCGAGGCATGGAAGATGCGCGGGATCCGGGACAGGATCGAGCGGAACATGTCGGAGAAATTGGCTGCGGTGCCGCAACTGGCATAGATGACGTGGTAGCGCGCCTCGCGGGCGGTTTCGGCGAACACATGGGCCAGGCTGGTCTTCCCGATCCCGCGCTCGCCATAGATCACGACATGGACACGCTGTTCCTCGATGGCGTTGATCAGGCGCGACATCGGATCGTGACGGCCGGCAAAGGATTCGCGCGCCACCACCGGTTGGGAGGCGGCAAGCGCGTCACGCAAGGCGAGGCGCCGGCGGGCCATCCGGTCAGCCGAGGCGGATTCCACGTCATCGGCGGCGCTGGCGACGAAACGCGGCAACTTCGGGCCCGGTTCCACATCAAGCCGTTCCCGCCACAGGCTGTCTTCGCCAACCGGCATGTCATAGCCGCGGGTCTGGGTGGGGAAGGCCTCGACCAGGGTGACGCTGCTCTGCGTCTCATCGGCGGTGTTGTTGAGATCGCTGGCCGCGTTATCAATGCTGGTCTGTGATTTGCGTTTCCAGATCATCCCGTCCCCACCATTGCCAGCACGGCCCGGCCAGCATGTTTGCGGCCAAGGCCAGTTACGGCACAACATGCACTGTAATTGCGTTCGCCTCTGCCATGAGAATGTTGCAGATGCGAGGGGCAATATGGGCAATTTGCACACAATGTCTCAAAAATCCATCGCTTGGGCCGGCGAGATGGTTGCCCGGAAGATGTGCTGCGTGTAGCAGGAGCGCCAATGGAACGCTGGCGAAATCTGGCTGCCTTGCCCAGTGCAGAGCGCGTGGCATGTGCCGAGGGGGTGTGGACTGAACATGAACGGGGCGGAACAAGCAGGCAGCGCCGGGCGGATGCGAGCCGCAACGCTTACCCACGCGCTGGCATGGGTGCTGGCCATCGTGGCAGCGCCGGCGCTGGCGCAGGTGGCGCGGCCGGGCCAGGCCAGCACGCCGGTGCTGCCGACGGTTGCCGACAGTGATGATCTGGATGGCACAAGCTCGTCTGTGGCTGGCCTGCCCGGCTATCCGGGCCGTGGTTTCAACCTGCAGGCCATGGTGTCAACCCGTTATGAGGACAATCTGTCGCGCCGGCCGGTGAAGGATGACGGCGTGCGCATCCGCCCGAAGGCGACGCTGAGCTATGGTCTTGGTGCCGGGCGCATCGGGCTCTATGCCATTGGCACCTACGGCCGCGATATAGTGCGCGGCAACAATCTGTTCGCGGGGGCAGACCGGCATTTCTATGGTGGCGGCGCTGCAATGCAGTTGTCGCGCTGCAACATCGATGGTGGCGGCAGTTTCAAGCAGAATCTGGTGTTCACCTCGGATGTGGCGCTGGCGGGGTCCTTTGAACAGCGTACCAGCCAGTTCGGGGCGGCCGTGTCGTGCCAGATCGGATCGGCGCTGTCGGTGAATGGCGGCATTTCGCAGGCCACCATGGGCGTGGTGCGCCGGGTCACCCAGGCGCTCGATTCCAACCGTTGGACTTATAATGCCGGCTTGGCGCTGGAACGGCCCGCCTTTGGCCGCCTGTCGCTGGACGGCTCCATTTCGGACATAAACCTCACCGGCCGGCAGGTGCTTACGCCCGATGGCCTCGTGGATGATGGTCTGCTGCAGCGCAGTCTGCGCCTGGGCTATAGCCGCAATTTCGGTTCGCGCATCACCCTGACGCTGGGCGGCTCATATCTCGACACTGCGCCGAAGGCGACGCAGAACGTGGTGATTGTCGATGGCTTGCCGCAAGTGGTGGACCGCAGCAGCTTCAACGGGGCTGGTTATGATGCGGGGCTTGTTGTGCGGCTGTCACCCAGGCTTGGCTTGACCGGTTCGGCCAGCCGCAACATCCGCTCGAACGGATTTGTGGGCGCCCAGTTCATCGTGGTGGACACGGTGGAAGGCGGCATCAGCTATGAATTGCCCAACGGCATGACGCTGGCTGCCGGCTATAATTATCGCGATTCCCGCTTTCGCGGGGCGGTGATCACGTCGCTGGAGGCCCGCTTGCGGAACCGTGACCGATTCTATCGCTATTTCGCGCATCTGGGCGGCAAGCTGGGCCGGCGCATCAATCTCGCGCTGGATGTGTCGCACAATCAAAGACGGTCCGATCCGTCCGTATTCAATTTTGATTCCACGGCCGTTGGCTTCACCCTCGGCTTTGAACTTGGCAACCAGGGGTCCTAATGATCAAGATGCTTCCCTTTGCCGTGGTCGCCGCTGTGCTGGCGGGCCCGGTGTCTGCCCAACAGGCCTATGCCGGTTATCAGCTTGGACCTGACGACAGCGTGCAGGTGGTGGTCTACGGCCAGTCTGAATTCAATGTCACCACGCGGGTCAAGGCGGATGGCACCATCGTCATGCCGCTGATCGGCACGGTGAAGGCCCAGGGCGAAACCAACATCACCCTGGCCCGCCTGATCACAGACAAGCTGGTGGCAGGCGGATTTCTGAAGCAGCCCCTGGTGAACGTCGAAATCGGCGCTTACGTGTCGCGCACCGTGAATGTGGCCGGCAATGTGACGTCGCCGGGCATCTTTCCGCTCGATCGTCCGTATCATGTGCTGGAAATCTTGCTGAAGGCGGGCTGGGTGCGGGCAGATGGCGCCAATTTCGTGTATCTGCGTCGTGCCGGTCAGCCGGAGCAGCGGCTGGAGATCGAGCAACTGGTGCGCACGTCGGGTGCCAGCACGGAACCGGCCCTTGCGCCGGGAGATACGTTGTTTGTCCCTCCGGCCGAGACATTCTTCATCTATGGCCAGATCAACGCGCCGGGCATGAAGAATATCCTGCCGGGCATGACCATCCGGCAGGCGATCGCGCTGGCGGGCGGGGTGACGGCATCGGGCAAGGCCGACAAGGTGGGCCTGGTGCGCGGCAGCGGCAAGGAAATTGACGCCGATCCGTCACAGAAGGTGCAGAATGGTGATGTAATCGTCATCAAGGAACGCCTGTTCTGATCGGGTGCCCGCCGGCGGTGCCGGCGGGATGCGGAATTTGAGGGAGCCGGCCTGGCCGGGGAGACGTTTATGAGTTTGATCCAGTTGGTGCGAATCCTGGTGGCGCGGCGCTGGCTGATCGCCTTTGCCGTGTTCCTGGGCCTGCTGGTCGGCGTGGCCATCGGCAATCTGCTGCCCGCCCGTTATCCGGCGCGCGCCCGTGTGTTGATGGACAATTTCAAGCCCGACCCGGTGACCGGCGCCGTGCTGAACGCCTCGGGCATCAAGATGTTCATCCGCACCCAGCTCGAACTGATCAAGGATTACCGCATCGCCGGCGAGGCGGTCGACCGTCTGGGCCTGACCAGCAACGCCAACCTGCTGGCCACCTGGCAGGCCGAAACCGGCGGCTATGGCGATTTCCGGCGCTGGCTGGCGGACCGGATCGTCAACAACGTGCAGGTGTCGCAGATCGAAAGCTCCAACATCATGGAGATCACCTATGAGGCCGGGGTGCCCGAAGTGGCCCGCCGCACGGTGAACGCGCTGCGCGATGCCTATATCGAGAACAGTCTGAAGTTCCGGACGGATTCGGCCGGCCGCACCGCCGAATGGTATCGCGAGCAGGCGGCCCGTGCCTTGCGCGTGCTGCAGAGTGCCGAAGCGGCCAAGACCAAGTTCGAGCAGGATAACGGCATCGTGATGACCGGCACCGGCGAGGCCGAGACGTTAAAGCTGGCCAGCTTGCAGGCTGCCCTTACCGAGGCCCGATCCAATGCCGGAATGCAGAGTTTCGAGGCGGTGCGCCAATCGACCAACAGTTCGGTGGTTGATCAGCTGAAGGTGCAGCTTGCGACATTGAATGACCAGATCGAGCAGGCATCGGAACGGCTGGGCAACCAGCACCCGACCTATCTGGCCATGCTGTCGCGCCGGACCCAGCTGGAACGCCAACTGGCCCGCGAACAGGTGGCTGCACGCCAGGCCGGCGCGGCCCAATTGGGCGCGTCGCGCGGCGGTGTGGCCCAGCTTGAGGCCGAATATGAGGCGCAGCGCGCCAAGGTGTTCGCCATGAAGGAAAAGCTGGACAAACTGGGCCAGTTGACCAGCGAGGTTGAGCTGCGGCGCCAGCAATATGAGCAGGCCGCCAAGCGCACCAGCGAACTGCAGCTCGAATCGAATGTGGCGGATGCAGGCCTGATCGTGCTGGGTGACGCCATCGTCAGCCCCGACCCGACCTTCCCGAACTGGTCATTGATCATTCCGCTGGCGGCCGGCATCGGCCTTTCGGTGGGCGTGCTGATGGCCCTGCTGGTCGAGTTGTTGAATCGCCGCGTGCGCGGCGCCGAGGATCTGGGCTTTGCCGCCCGGGTGCCGGTGTTCGCCGTGGTTGCCGATCAGCAGACTCCGGAATGGCAACGCCTGATCAAGCGGTTGCTGATTCGTCGCAACGGGCGGAACGAACAGTTTCAGCCGGCCCAATGATACCCGGACGGGGCAACGGGCAGTGGCTGCGCAAGGACAGGTGAATGGATAACAACGAACAGGAAGTCCCGTTCGAGGACGTTGAGGCCAATGTTGTCGAGCGGGTTCGGGTCGCCGGCGGCGAACGTTATGATGCGCCGATCCGCGATGTGCTGACCCGGCTTGGCTATCTGTCGCAGGATCAGGCGGCGCATGTGGCGCAGCATGCCGCCGAGCGTGGTCTGGACTTTGACCAGGCGGCGCTGGAAATCGGCTATATCACATCGGAAGAGCTGGACCGCGCCCGCGAACAGCTGATCAACGCCATGGCGTTGCAGAATGTCGTGCGTCGTCCGACGTCGGACGAGCTGATCGTCATTTCCGATCCCGGATCGGTGCGGGCCGAAGCCATCCGCATGCTGCGCACGCAGGTGATTGCCCAGCACATCAAGAATGGCCGTCGCGGCCTCGCGGTGGTGGCCACGGCCGATGGCCATGGCTGTTCCTATGTCGCGGCCAATCTGGCTGTTGCGCTGGCGCAGGTGGGGTACAAGATCCTGCTGGTTGATGCCGACATGCGCAGCCCGCGCCAGGATCAGATCTTCGGGCTTGATCCCAATGCGCCGGGGCTGTCCAGCTTCCTGGCCCTGCAGGTGGCCCGCCCGGAACGCGTGGTGAATGCCAATGTTCTGCCCGGTCTGGCCGTGATCACCGCCGGCCCGCCGACCAGCCGCCCGCAGGAACTTCTTTCGGGCAACCGGTTCCGCGACGGTGTCAACACGCTGCTGCGCGAATATGATCTGGTGCTGTTTGACACGCCGGCGGCCAACACCAGCGCCGATGCGCTGAACATCGCCGGCGCGGCGGCCTATGCCCTGGTGGTCGGCCGCACCAACCAGACCTATTACAAGGATGTCAGCGTATTGGCGGATCAACTTGCCGCGGCGCGCTGCGCGGTGGTGGGAGCCGTGCTGAATGACTTCTGAAGCCGCATCGCAGGCGGTTGGCGCAGCGACAGGCAGGACAGCGGCTGGACCCGATGTCCGCGCCTTCGTGCGCAACCAGTGGCCATTGGCTGCCGGGCTGGCGGTGCTGGCCCTGCCGACGATTGTCAGCCTGGCGCGTGGCCCCTGGCAGGAGGAATCCGGCGTACACGGTGTGATCGTGCTGGTGACCGGCATCTGGCTGGTGATGCGGCGCTGGAACGATATCGTGCGGCTGCAGCGGCCGGGCAATCCGGTGCTCACCGCGCTTCTGCTCGCGGTTGCCATGGTGGTTTACATTGGCGGCCGGGCGTTTGAGTTCATCAGCATCGAGGCGGCGGCACTGCTGCTCGCGATGGTGGCGGTGATCCAGCAATATTGGGGCATGGCAGTGCTGCGCATGCTGTGGTTCCCGATTTTCTATCTGGGCTTTGTCATTCCGCTGCCCGGCTGGTTCCTGGACCAGATCACCTTGCCGCTGAAAGAATTCGTGTCGCAGATCGTCACCGATTCGCTGGCCGCGATGGATTATCCGATCGCCCGGCTGGGTGTGACCATCTATGTCGGCGCCTATCAGTTGCTGGTGGAAGATGCCTGCGCCGGCCTGAATTCGCTGGTCAGTCTTTCAGCCATTGGCCTGTTCTATGTCTATCTGCTGCGGGGTTCGAACCCGGCCTATTCGATGCTGCTGCTTGCGATGGTGATCCCGATTGCCATTCTGGCCAACGGCGTGCGCGTCGCGGCCCTGGTGCTGATCACCTATTATCTCGGCAATGCCTGGGCGCAGGGTTATCTGCACAATTTTGCCGGCATGGTGACCTTTGTCTCGGCCCTGTTGCTGATCTTTGCGCTGGATTGGGTGCTGACGCCGCTGCGCAATCGGCTGGAATCGAAGGGTGTCGTGGCATGAGCGGGCCATCGCGCCGGGATTTTCTGGTGGGCGGTGCGCTGGCGGCCGGGGCTGCCGGTGCCGTGGCGTTGACGCCGCGTGACCGGCTGGTGCTGATGCCGGATGGCACGACGCTGAACGACATCGTGCCGGAACGGCTGGGCGAGTGGGAAGTCGTGCCCACGTCCAGCATCGTGCTGCCAAAGCCGCGCGAAGGCTCGCTGGCGGACAAGCTTTATGGCGACCAGCTCGCCCGCCTGTATGAGGCACCGGGCAATCTGCCGATCATCCTGGTCATGGCCTATGGCCCGATCCAGAGCGATTCGCTGCAGTTGCACCGGCCCGAGGTCTGTTATTCGGCGGCGGGCTTTTCGATCGAGAATGTGCGCACATCGGTGCTGGATGTCGGGCCCCGGCTGCGCCTGCCGGTGCGTGATCTGGTGGCGCGCAACGAATCGCGGGTGGAAACCATCACGTACTGGACCCGCATTGGCGATGATCTGCCGACCAGCGGCACCGAACAGCGGCTGGTGAAGCTGCGCCAGCAGTGGGACGGCTATATCGCCGACGGCATTCTGGTGCGGTTGAGCGTGGCGGCCGAACCGTCACCGCAGGTGTTGGCGACGATGCGGGTGTTTTCCCAGACGATGTTGCAGGCAATTGCGCCACGGGCCCTGCCGGCCCTGATCGGCCGGACGTTGGCGCGAACGGCGGGTGGCGCGTGATGGCCGCCCGCCCTTGCAGCGGCTCAGCCGTGATCGAAGGGTTTGAGCACGCGCCAGATGAAGCCCAGCGTGCCAGCGAACAGCAGCAGCGCCCCGCCATGCAGGGTGATTTCCCCGCTCTTCATCGCTTCGTTGCCGAGATAGTTGGTCACCGCGCAGCCGACAGACGCGACCAGATACTGCCAGAGATGGTCGCGCGGTTCGCCCTGACTGCGTTGCAGGAACAGGACGATTAAGACGGCAAACGCCATCACCGTCACCCAATCATATGGTGTTTCCATCCAATCATCTCCCTCGCACTTGCCTCTATACCAACACGGCCAGATGTGACCATGCTGATTCAAACGGCAGTCGCGCCAACCAGTAAATTTTTCTTAGCAAAGTTCCAGTGCTGAATGAATTCAGAACGACCCATTTTGCCGCCAATGGCCACTGAACCCGGCGCCAGCCGCAAGGGCGTGCCGCTCCGCATCGCCATCACGCTGGGACGCGTTGTCGAATTTCTGGCGGCGGCGAGCAGCGGCCTGGTCCTGATTGCCATTGGCGTGTGGGATTTCGGCGGCACGCTCGACACCCACAGCCGCGTGGTGCTGCTGGGCGCGGCGGCCTATGCGTTGTTGGCCGAAAGCCTGGGCGCCTACGACATTGATGCGCAGTTTTCGGTGCGCAAGGGCTGGAACCGGGTGGTGATGGCCTGGCTGCTGACGGCGGTGTTCCTGATCACCCTGGGCTATCTCTTGAAGGAATCGGATCAGGTGTCGCGGGGCTGGGCGGTCAGCTGGCTGGCCCTGGGCGCGGTGTCGCTCTGTTCGGTGCGTGCCATCGACATCATCTGTGTGCGCCGGCTGAAAACCCGCGGCACGTTCAACGAACGGGTGGCGATCTTTGGCACTGGCCAGCAGGGGCTGCGCTTTGCCCAATATGTGCAATCGGATGAGCGGCTGACCATCACGCTGATCGGCATGTTTGATGATCGTTCGCCCGAACGGCGGCCGGCCGATGTTGCCGGCGTGCCGGTGCTGGGCAATCTGACGACCCTGATCGAGATGATCCGCGACGGGCTGGTGGATCAGGTGGTGGTGGCGCTGCCTTGGGCGGCCGAGCGGCGCTTGCAGGAAATTGTCACCCGGCTGGCGCTGACACCGGTGAAGGTGCGGCTCGGGCCCGATCTGGTCGCCTTCACCTATGCCCGGCGGCCGGTGGTGATCCTGGGCGATGTGCCGGTGATGACCCTGTTTGACCGGCCGATTGGCGGGCTTTCGGCGGTGGCCAAGAATATCGAGGACAAGCTGCTGACGCTGATCATCCTGGCCTTCATCTGGCCGGTGCTGCTGGCGGTGGCGATCGCCATCAAACTGGATTCGCCCGGGCCGATCCTGTTCCGCCAGCCGCGCGAGGGCTTCAACAATCGCACCTTCGATTGTTTCAAGTTCCGGTCGATGTATCACAACCAGCTGGAATTCAAGAATATCAACCAGGCCACTCGCGATGATCCGCGGGTGACGCGGGTGGGCCGTATCCTGCGCCGCACCAGCCTGGATGAGCTGCCGCAGCTGTTCAACGTGCTGCTGGGGGACATGAGCCTGGTCGGCCCGCGCCCGCATGCGCCATCAACCCGCGCGGGCGGCCGGCTGTTTTCCGATGTGGTGCAAAGCTATGCCGCGCGGCACAAGGTGAAGCCGGGCATCACCGGCTGGGCCCAGGTGTGCGGCTGGCGCGGCGAGACCGACACCGAAGAGAAGCTGATCAAGCGCTTCGAGCATGACCTTTACTATATCGACAACTGGTCGATCCTGCTGGATTTCTATATCCTGATCCGCACGGTTGGGGCCGTGTTGCTGCCCAAGAACGCCCTTTGAGGCCGGGCATTGCCGTGCGGCAGGGCAGAATGTCGCACCGGCAATAATAGAACCCAATATTCCTTGGCGGGGACATAATCTTTCCCTAAGGCCTGCCCTCATTCAATTTTCCTGTCCGCTGGACGGCCTCTGCCGATTCCCGCGGCCAGCAAAAGGGCAGAGCCATGTACGATCCCGCCGCTCCACTGCGTCCGCCGGTGCCCCGGCCCGAATATAACCCGGTCGCCACCCGCGCCGACTGGCAGGCCATGCGCGAGGCGGTGCTGGCCGATCCGGGCGGTTTTCATGGCAAGATCGCCGGGCGCAACCTGCACTGGTTGGTGGACGTGGCCGGCCGCAACGCCTGGATGAGCCATGCCGGCGACGGCCGCTGGACCGGCTGGGATGCCGAGACTGCGGCGCCGGTGGCGGCCGATCTGGGCGCCGATTTCGCGCCATGGACGCGGGACTTCAACGCTGATGATGCGCCCAATTTCCGCTGGTTCGAAGGCGGCTTCACCAATGCGGCCTTCAACGAGCTGGACCGGCATGTGCTGGCTGGCCATGGCGCCGAAGCCGCCTTCATCTTTGAAGGCGACCGCTGGGATCTGGCGGCCAACAATGGCCGCGGTGCGCCGGTGGATTGCATCACCGTGTCCCGCCGCCAGCTGCTGCTGGAAGCGGCCAAGTGCGCCATTGCGCTGACCAGGCTGGGCCTGAAGGCGGGTGACCGCATCGCCCTCAACATGCCGAACGTGCCGGCCCAGCTCTATTGGAGCGAGGGCGCCAAGCGCATTGGCGTCATCTACACGCCGGTGTTCGGCGGCTTTTCTGACAAGACGCTTTCGGACCGCATCCACGATGCCGGCGCCCGCATCGTCATCACCGCTGACGGTGGTTACCGCAACGCCCAGATCGTGCCATTCAAGACGGCCTATACCGATCCGGCGCTCGACAATTATGTGCCGGTGGCCGTTGCCCTGCGCCTGCTGGAAGAGCGGCTGACGGGCAGCGATCTCGGCCTGTCGGATGCCACCCGCACCGCCATGGCTGGCATTGTCGCCACCGCGCTGAAGGGCGAGGTGACGGTGGAACGCGGCGATGTCATGCGCGGCCTGGGCCGGGCGCTGGCCGAGCTGGGCAAGGAAGGCCAGGTTGATGCCGCCCAATCGGCGCGCATCCGCATTGCGATTGCCGAGGCGCTGGTGTCGACCCCGCCGCGGGTGGAGGCGGTGATCGTCGCCAACCACACCCATGTGCCCGATCTGGTGTGGCGTGACCGCGATGTGTGGAGCCATGATCTGACCAACGCCGCGCTGGCCGATATCCTGGCGGCGGCCGGGCTGGCCGATGAGGCGGCGCTGCACGCCCTCGACGACGAGGCCTTTGTGGCCGCGCTGTGGAAAGCGTCAAAGCCGCTGCCGGTCGATGCCGAATATCCGCTGTTCTTCATCTACACCTCGGGCTCCACCGGCAAGCCGAAGGGCGTCGTCCATGTCCATGGCGGCTATGCCAGCGGCATCATGGAGACGATGAAGGTCGCCTTTGATGCGCGGCCTGGCGACACGATCTTCGTGGTGGCCGATCCGGGCTGGATCACCGGCCAGAGCTACATGATCGCCGCCGCGCTGCTCTCCCGCGTGACCACCGTGCTGGCCGAAGGCTCCCCGGTGTTTCCGCACGCCGGGCGCTTTGCCGCGATGATCGAAAATCACGGCGTGACCATCTTCAAGGCCGGTGTGACCTTCCTGAAGGCGGTGATGACCGATCCGCAGAATCTGAAGGATATCCAGGCCTACGACCTGTCGAAGCTGCGCGTTGCCACTTTCTGCGCCGAGCCGTGCTCGCCGCCGGTGCAGGCGTTCGGCATGGATCATATCACGCCGCAATATATCAACAGCTATTGGGCGACCGAGCATGGCGGCATCGCCTGGACGCATTTCTATGGCAATGGCGATTTCCCGCTGGCCGCCGATGCCCGCACCTTCCCGCTGCCGTGGATTGTTGGCGATGTGTGGGTGGAGGATGAGGCCGGCGACAAGGCCGCGCGCGTGCTGCTGACCCGTGAGGGCAGCGACGGCGTGACCTGGCGCAAGGCAGGGCAGGGCGAGAAGGGTGAGATCATCATCGCCGGGCCTTATCCTTATCTGGCGCGCACCGTGTGGGGTGACAGCGACAATTTCCGCGTGGAAGATGGCCGCGTGGTTGGCGGCTGGGCTGGCGACGCTGGCCGCTGGCGCGATGGCTATTGGGGCCGCTGGCAGGGCGTGTGGGCCTATACCCAGGGCGATTTTGCCGTGCAGGGTGACGATGACGGCTTCTCGCTGCATGGCCGCTCGGACGATGTGATCAACGTCTCTGGCCACCGCATGGGCACCGAGGAGATCGAGGGCGCCATCCTTCGCGACAAGGCGCTGAACCCGGAAAGCCCGGTGGGCAATGTGCTGGTGGTTGGCGCGCCGCACCGCGAGAAGGGCTTGACCCCGCTGGCGTTCATCACGCCGGCACCGGGCCAGATCATCACCCGCGACGACGAACGCCGGATGGCCGATCTGGTGCGCAGCGAAAAGGGCGCCGTGGCGGTGCCGGGCGATTTCATCACCGTTTCGCAGTTCCCGGAAACCCGCAGCGGCAAATATATGCGCCGCATGGTCCGCGCGCTGGTGGAAGGGGCGCCGCTGGGCGATGTCACCACGCTGAAGAATCCGGAGAGCCTGGACGAGTTGAAGCGCGCCATCACCGCGTGGGAGCGCAAGCAGCGCCTGTCGGAAGATCAGGATATCTTCGATCGCTATCGCTATTTCCGAATCCAGTACAACATCGTCGCGCCGGGCAAGAAGGTGGCGACGGTGTTCATCACCAACCCGCCGGTCAACGCGCTGAACGAACGCGCCATCGACGAGCTGGTGATTGTGGTGGAGCATCTGTCCCGCCGCGATGATGTGGCGGCGGTGGTGTTCACCGGTGATGGCACGGCCAGCTTTGTCGCCGGCGCCGACATCCGCCAGTTCCTGGAGGAAATCCACACGGTTGAGGAAGCCCGCGTGCTGCCGGCCAACGCCCAGCTGGCGTTTGGCAAGATCGAGCAGATGGGCAAGCCCTGCGTGGCGGCCATCCAGGGCGTGGCGCTGGGCGGCGGCATGGAATTCGCACTGGCCTGCCATTATCGCGTGGCGGAATCCCACGCCCGCTTCGGTCAGCCGGAAATCCGCCTGCGCCTGCTGCCCGGCTATGGCGGCACCCAGCGCCTGCCGCGTCTGCTGGCTGACGTGAACCCCAAGGACGGCTTGCGTGACTCCTTGGACATCATCCTCGGTGGACGCAGCATTGAGGCTTGGGAGGCATATTCCTTAGGCGTTGTGGATGACGTTGCGCGGGATTCTCATGATGCGTTGTCACTTGCTCATCAGAAGGTCAGGGACTTCATTTCTGGCGGTGCAGGGAGTGCCTTGGGCAGTGCGTGGATCGAACGCCGCCGCAAGGCACAGGGGAACTGGCAACAGCCCGGAGAAGCCAATCTTGATGCGGCGCTCAGCGACGAGTTCGTGCAGCGCATCCTCCGGCAGCTCGAATGGGCCGGCCGCGGCAAGGCCGGCGAACGCGCCATCGACGCGATCCGTACCGGTTGGACCCAGGGCATCGCCGCCGGCCTCGCCCGCGAAGCCGAGCTGTTCGCGCAGGCCGTGGTTGACCCCGATGGCGGCAAGACCGGCATCCGCCTGTTCATGGACAAGAAGGCGCCGCCGCTGCCCGTCCGCCGCAATGGCGTGCATGTGGAGGCCGAGTTCGCGGCCAAGGCCAAGCGGCTGGAAGCGGCCGGCGACCTGTTGCCGGTGGGCGCGCCCTTCTTCCCCGGCGTGACGCCGATCCCGGGCCATCAATATGGCTTTGGCATCGCGCGCAATCCGGACACCGGCGCGCCGCAGTTCGGCCCGCCGGCCACCCACGAAAAACAGCTGATCGTGCCGACGCCGCAGCCGGAGCCGAACGAGGCGCTGGTCTATCTGCTCAGCTCGGAAGTGAACTTCAACGATATCTGGGCCTTGACCGGCATCCCCGTCTCGCCGTTCGACAATCATGAGGAGGATGTGCAGCTGACCGGTTCGGGCGGTCTGGCGCTGGTTGCGGCGCTGGGCAGCGAGGTGCGGTCGCAGGGTCGGCTGAAGGTGGGGGACATGGTGGCGGTCTATTCCGGCACCTCTGACCTCTTGAGCCCGCAGGCCGGGCGCGACCCGATGTATGCCGATTTCGCCATCCAGGGCTATGAGACCAAGTCGGGCAGCCATGCCCAGTTCCTGACCGTGCAGGCGCCGCAGTTGCATCCCGTGCCGGGCGATCTGACGCTGGAACAGGCGGGCAGCTATATCCTCAACCTCGGCACCATCTGGCGCTGCCTCTACACCACGCTGGAAATCGTGGGCGGCAAGACCATCTTCATCGAAGGCTCGGCCACCGGGACGGGCCTGGATGCGCTGAAATCGGCCAAGGCCAGCGGGTTGCAGGTCACCGGCCTAGTGTCGAGCCCGGCGCGTGCCGAGTTCGTCAAGTCCAAGGGCGCGGTCGGCGCGCTTGATCGCACCGATCCGCGCTTCAAGGCGCTGTTCACGCCGGTGCCCGATGGCAGCAAGGATGACTGGGCGGCGTGGGAAGCCGCCGGCGAGGCGCTGGTGGCGGAATACAAGGCGCTGAACGGCGGCAAGCTGGCGGATTATGCGGTGAGCCATGCCGGCGAAACGGCCTTCCCGCGCTCGTTCCAGTTGCTGGGTGATGGTGGCGTGCTGGCCTTTTATGGCGCCTCGTCGGGCTATCACCTCAGCTTCATGGGCAAGAAGGGTGGTTCCGACCCTGTGTCGATGCTGGCCAAGGCCGGTGCGCGCGGTGGTGAGGCCGTGCTGATCTTCTATGGCCCCGGCAGCAAGGCGCTGGCCGACGAGACCGGGCTGGAGATGATCGAGGCGGCGCGCGGGCTGGGTTGCCGGATCGTGGTTGTCACCAACACCGATGGCCAGCGCGAGTTCATCCTGAGCCTGGGCTTCGAGGATGCGGTGGCCGGCGTGGTGAGCCTGGAGGGCATCAAGCGGCGGGAAGGCGCCAATTTCGATTGGCCCGACACCATGCCGCGCCTGCCGGTGGCGCGCGAGGATATCGAAACCTTCCGCGAGGCGGTGCGCCAGTTCCAGGACAAGACGCTGAAGCCGTTCGGCAATGCGGTCGGCAAGTTGCTGCGCAGCCCCGACAATCCGCGCGGCAACCCGGATATCGTGCTGGAGCGCGCCGGGCAGGACACGCTGGGCGTGACCACGGCGCTGGTGAAGCCGTTCACCGGCCGGGTCGTCTATTGCGAGGACATGGCGGGGCAGCGGTACAACTTCTATGCCCCGCAGGTGTGGACGCGCCAGCGCCGCATCATCATGCCGATGGCAGAGATCCGCGGCACGCATCTGTGCAACGCCTATGAAGTCACCCGCATGAACGACATGATCGCGGCCGGCATCCTGGATGTGACCGAGCCGACGGTGGTGCCGTGGGAAGGCCTGCCGGAAGCCCACCAGAGCATGTGGGACAACCGCCACACCGGCGCGACCTATATCGTCAACCACGCGCTGCCGGCCATGGGCCTGCGCGGCAAGGATGAACTGTACGAAGCCTGGGCCTCTCTGGGCGGCAGCAGCGAAGGGCAGGGGGAATGAACGCGATGTCGAAGACCAAGGGCGGTGAGCCCGTACCTGCTCCGCAGGGAGATCGCCCTGGCCGGCTGGCCGGCAAGGTGGCGCTGATCACCGGGGCGGCCGGCAATCTGGGCGGCAGCATCGTGCGCCGTTATCTGGCCGAAGGCGCAACCGTGGTGATGAGCGGCCGGGATGCCGCCCGCACCACCGCCGCGATGGAAGCCGCCGTGGCCGATGCCGGCGGATCGGCCAGCATCGTGACGATGGACGGCGCCAACATCGAATCGGTGCGCGCCGGCATTGCCGAGGTCGTGGCCCGCCACGGCCGCATCGACATATTGGTCAACAATGCCGGTTCGGCCGGCCCCAAGCAGGTGCTGGGCGCGCTGCCGCTGTCGGCCGACGAACTGGAAGGCACGCCCGACAATGAGACGGTGGGCGATGCCGCCCGCAACATCATGGTGGTGGCGTGGAACCTGGTGCGCGCCGCTGCCCCTGCGATGGGCGAGGGCGGCAGCATCATCAATGTTTCCACCATCTTCAGCCGCACCGATTATTTCGGCCGCGCCGCCTACACGGTGCCCAAGGCGGCGCTGAACATCCTGTCAAAGCGGTTGGCGCGCGAACTGGGTGGGCGTGGTATCCGGGTGAACACGCTTTATCCCGGCCCGATTGCATCCGAACGCATCCGCACCGTGTTTGCCGCGATGGACGGCCTGAAGGGCGACGCGCCGGGCAGCACGGCCAATCATTTCTTTGATCTGATGGCGCTGGAGCGCAGCGTTGAGGGCGAGGCCCGCGCCAAGACCTTCCCGACGCCGGCTGATATCGCCAATGCCTGCGTGTTCATGGGCAGCGATGAAAGCGCTGCCTTTGCCGCGCATGATTTTGAAGTGACGCACGGCATGGCGGTGCCGCAGGAATCGCGCAGCGAATTCCTGCACCGGCCCGACATGCGCGCCATTGATGGCGATGGCCGATCCATTCTGGTCGCCGCCGGCAACCAGTTGGACGATGGCCTGGCCATTGCCGGCCTGTTTGCTGCGCAGGGCGCGCGCGTGCTGCTGGGCTATCACGCCCAATCGGCGCTGGACGATGCGCAGGACCGGCTACCGGCTGGCGTGACGGCGGTGCGCTTCCCGCGCCATGACCATGTTGCCATGGATGAAGCGCTGGCGGAATTCTCGGCCGGCGGTGCCATCGATGGCGCGGTGATCCTGCCCACCCGCGGCCCCGGTTATTTCACCGGTGCGCTGGGCGAGGCGACGGATGCCGATGTCGAACGCTTTGTGGATGACGAGCTGGAAGGCGCGATCGCGCTGGCCCGCACGCTTGACCGTTACTGGCAGCGCAGCACCGATCTGGCCGCCGATCCGCGCGTGGTGTTCATCACCAACGGCGATGATGGCGCCGGCAATCTGTGGGCCGATGTGGAGCGCGCCGCCATCGAGGAGCTGCTCCGCGTGTGGCGCGACGAGGCCCGGGTGGCGCATGCGCAGGGCAAGACGCCGCGGGTGATCTGGGGCAACCAGATCGTGCGCTATGGCAATGGCGAGGTGGAAAACCGCGACTTCGCCGCTGGCCAGGCCGCGCGCCTGCTGCTGACCGACCGGCAGGTGGATCCGATCAACCTCTATCTGCCCAAGAGCATCGCCAAGGCGACCGGTGCGCGCCGTGCGCTGGTGGGCACGGCGGAAAACATCACGGGCCTGCATCTGGGCAAGGTGGCGCTGATCACCGGCGGTTCGGCCGGCATTGGCGGCGCGCTGGCGCGGCTGCTGGCACTGGCCGGCGCCAAGGTGATGATGGTCGCCCGCCGCGAGAGCGAGCTGGACGCCGCGCGCGAGCGCATCGTTGGCGAATTGCAGGACATCGGCTTTGCCGGCGTCGAGCGCCGGGTGCGCACGCTGGCGGGTGTGGACGTGGCCGACATGGCCTCCCTGCGCCGCGCCGTGGACGAAACGCTGAAGGCCTTTGGCCGCATCGATTATCTGATCAACAATGCCGGCATTTCGGGCGCCGAGGAGATGGCGGTGGACATGGAGGTGAGCGCGTTCCGCCACACCCAGTTTGCCAACCTCATCTCCAACTATGCCCTGATGCAGATGGTAGTGCCGCTGATGCGCAAACAGGGCAGCGGCTATATCCTCAATGTTTCCAGCTATTTCGGTGGGGAGAAGTTCCTCGCCGTGTCGTACCCGAACCGCACTGATTATGCGGTGTCGAAATCGGGCCAGCGCGCCATGGTCGAATCCATGGCCCGGCATCTCGGCCCGCAGATCCAGATCAACGCCATCGCGCCCGGCCCGGTGGACGGCGACCGCCTGGCCGGCCTGGGCGGCAAGCCGGGCCTGTTTGATCGGCGCGGCCGCCTGATCCTGGAGAACAAGCGGCTGAACGCCGTGCACGCCGCCGTGATCAAGGCGGTGCGCGGCGGGGCGCCGGTGGCGCAGCTGCTCTCGAAGCTGGCGCGCAACGACAGCGTGCAGCTGAGCCACGACCGCTCCAACCCGCAGGCGCTGCGCGACCTGGCGCTGGCCTGTGCCCGCGAAGGCGATGAGCGCTGTTGCTGGGACCGGTTCATCCTGACCCCGCCGCTGGCGGCCAAGCTACTGCGCCGGTTGCGGCTGGGTGGTTGGCTGATCGGCACCGATTGGCAGACCCGCGACGAGCATGACTGGCTGCTGCGCGTGCCGCCTGATGATGTGCCGTGGCTGCCGGTGGCCCAGATCGGCCGCGAGGCGGCCAAGGTGCGGGGCGGCGTGCTGAGCCAGCTGCACCTGGGCAAGATGCCGACCGAGACCGAAGTGGCGCAGGCGACGGTGTTCTTCCTGGCGGATCGCGCCGTGTCGGGCGAAACCTTCATGCCTTCGGGCGGCCTCAACGTGGAGCGCAGCCATACCGAACGCGAATTGTTCGGCAGCCCCAAGGCGGAGCGGCTGGCCCAGATGGGCGGCAAGACCGTGTGGCTGGTGGGTGAGCATCTCGCCGATTATCTCGGCGCGGCGGCCCAGGGCTTCCTGGACACCGATGTGGCGCGCGTGGTGCTGATCACTGGCACGGCGGCGGCTGGCGCGGCGATCCGCGGCCATGTGGGCCAGGGTGCCGACCGGGTCGAAACGCTGGTGATTGATGGCGATATCGAAACCGCCATGGACCAGGCGCTGGCCAAGTGGGGCCATCCGACCACCATCGTTTCAACACCGCTGGCGCCGTTGCCGGACCGGCTGTTCGATGGTGACGAGCCGCTGGACGGTGCCGGCTTTGCCGAGGTGGTGGAGCACAACCTGACCCACCATTTCCGCATCGCCCGCAAGGTGTCGCTGTTCGATCATTGCCAGCTGGTGCTGGTGTCGCCGGATGTGCCGATGGGCGAAGGCGCCAAGGGGGCCTTTGCGCTGGCCAATTTCGTCAAGACGACGCTGCACGCCTTTACCGCGACCATCGCGGTGGAGAATGAGCGGCTGGTGCACGAGGTGGCGGTGAACCAGATCAACCTGACCCGCCGCGTGCGCTCGGAAGAGCCGCGCAGCGAGGCCGAGCATCAGGAAGAGGTGCGCCGCTTTGCCCGCGCCGTGCTGCTGGCCGGTGCGCCGCTGCCCGATGCGGAAGACAGCCGTTATCGCAGCCGCATCTATCGCGGGATGAGCCTGACGGTGTGATGCGCAGCCGGTGGGGCGATCAGGCCGAAAGCTGCCGCTCCACCGCTGCCCATAGCGCGTTGATGGCGGTTGCGGCCGGCCCGCTGGCGACCGGCTGGCGCGTGGCCGCCATGGCTTCGACCGCGCTGGCATAGGGGATCACCAGCCAGTCCGGGTGGGCGGCCAGTGCGGCCTTGTGCAGCGCCTTGCGGCGATCGGCCATGGAAAACACCGGCAGCAGCGGTGGCGGTGTTTTCATTTCGGCGGAAAGATGCCCCGTCAATTGATCCAGCGCCCGGCCGGACAAGGGCGAGGGGATGGCCGGCACGACGATGAGATCGGCGGCGCGGAACATCTGATCGGCCAGTTCGGTGAGGCCGGGCGGGCAATCGAGGATGACCCGGTCATAACGGTCTTCCAGCGGCTTCAGGGCCTTTTTCAGGCGCTTTTCGCTGTCTTCGCCGGCAAGGTCAGCCTCCAGCCGGCGCAGCGACCGGTCAGCCGCCAGCACATCAAGATTGGCAAAGGCCGATGGCTGGATGAGATCGGCGAGGCTGGCGGCGGCGAGGCCCTTGCGCGCCTTGGCGCCGGCCTTGGGCTCAACACCCAGCAACCAGCCGGAAGCGCCCTGTGGGTCCAGATCCCAGAGCAGGGTGCGGCGGCCGCTGCGGGTGGCAGCGCCATGAGCAAGGCTGGCTGCCAGCGAGGATTTGCCGACGCCGCCCTTCGCGCTGAACAGGGCGACGACCTTCATGGCCGGTCAGGCCAGCAGTGCGGCGGCCAGCCGGTTGCGGATGGCGAGCAGGGCAGAGCGGTCAATGCCGGGCCCGGCCGGGGCCACGGTTTCGGCGGCTGGCGGCGGGGCGGGCTTGGCCCCCAACGCCAGCTGCGCGCCGCGGATGGTCATGCCCTGATCCTGCAGCAGCGCCTTGATCCGGCGCAGCAGCGCCATGTCGGCCGGGCGGTAATAGCGGCGGCCGCCGGCGCGCTTCAGCGGTTGCAATTGGGAAAAGCGGGTTTCCCAGAAGCGCAGCACATGCGCGGGCACGCTGATTTCATCAGCGGCTTCGGAAATTGTGCGGAATGCGCCTTCGGCCTTCCCAGAGACGGATTCCGCCACGATCAACCGCGGTTGATGGCTTCGCGCAGCAGCTGGCTGGGCCGGAAGGTGAGCACGGTGCGCGGTTCGATCGGCACTTCGACGCCGGTTTTCGGGTTGCGGCCGACGCGCAGGCCCTTGTTGCGCAGGACGAAGCTGCCGAAACTGGAAATCTTGACGTTGGAGCCGGCGATCAGCGCATCGCAGATGCGATCAAGCACGGCTTCGACCAGTTGGGCCGATTCGGTGCGCGAGAGACCGATTTCGCGATGCACGGCGTCTGCCAGATCGGCCCTGGTGACACTGCCGGCGCTTGCCTTGCTTGCCATCTGTTCTCCCCCCACCCTGCGCGCGCCAGCCTGTGTGGATTATGGTCTTGGCTGGCTGCGCTGATTCTACGCAGCTTTGGGCGATTCGCCACTGAAAAGTTTCACGAAAGTTTCACCACCGAACGGCGGCAGCGCCCCAGGTGAAACCGCCGCCCATCGCTTCGAGCAGGAGCAGGTCGCCAGGCTGGATGCGGCCATCGCGCACCGCCGTGTCGAGCGCCAGCGGCACCGAGGCGGCGGAGGTGTTGGCGTGGGAATCGACCGTGACCACCACCTGGCCTGGATCAAGGCCGAGCTTCTTTGCAGTGGCCTCCAATATGCGCAGATTGGCCTGGTGTGGCACCACCCAGGCGACATCGGCGGGGGCAAGGCCGGCCGCATCCAGCACCTCGCCCATCACGCTGGACAGGTTGGTGACAGCATGGCGGAAGACTTCCTTGCCCTTCATGCGCAGATGGCCGGTGCTGCCGGTGGAGCCGGGGCCGCCATCGACATAGAGGAGATCATTGTAGCGGCCATCGCTGTGCAGACGGCTGGCCAGCACGCCGCGATCATCGGTGGTGCCCGCCTGGGCCTGGGCTTCAAGCACGATGGCGCCAGCCCCATCGCCAAACAGCACGGCGGTGGTGCGGTCTTCCCAATCGAGCAGGCGGGAGAAGGTTTCGGCGCCAATCACCAGCGCCCGATTGTGTGCGCCGGTGGTGAGCAGGGCGTCGGCCACGGTGAGGGCATAGAGAAAGCCGGAGCAGACAGCGGCGACATCGAAGGCGACCCCGTGCGTCATCCCCAGCTTGTGCTGGATCACGGTGGCCACGGCCGGAAAGGTTTGATCGGGCGTGGCGGTGGCGACGACGATCAGATCGATGTCATCGGGGGTGCAGCCGGCAGCCGCCAAGGCGCGGCGGGCGGCTTCGGCGCCAAGATCGGAGGTGAATTCGCCTTCGGCGGCGATATGGCGGCGGCGGATGCCGGTGCGTTCGATGATCCATTCATCCGACGTGTCGAGCCGGGCGGCGAGATCATCGTTGGTGAGAATGGTTTGCGGCAGATAGCTGCCGGTGCCGGTGATGACCGAGCGGCGTCGGGCGGTGGGGCTGGTCATGCGGCGTTGGGTTCCGTCGTGGAGTCGCCAATGGTCGGGCCCATTCTGATGCCGGCCAGATCGGCGCTGATGCGGCGGCCCACATCATCGCGAACCAGATCATGCGCCACCCCGATGGCATTGGCCAGCCCGCGTGCGTTGGCGCTGCCATGGCTTTTCACCACAAGGCCATTGAGTCCAAGGAACACCGCACCGTTGTGGGCGTTGGGATCGAGATGGTTGCGCAGCGACTGCAGCGCGCTGCGGGCGATGAAATAGCCGAGCTTGCCCCAGATGGAGGCGCGAAAGGCGTTGCCGAGCAGGCCGGTGACGAGCCGGCTGGTGCCTTCGGCGGTTTTCAGCGCGATGTTGCCGGAGAAGCCATCGGTGACGACGACATCGACATCGCCGGTGCCAATCTTGTCCCCCTCGACAAAGCCGACGAAATCCATCGGCAGCTGGGCGGATTTGAGGATGGTGGCGGCGGTGCGCAGTTCCTCGGTGCCCTTCAGCTCTTCCTCGCCGATGTTGAGCAGGCCGAGGCGCGGGCGTTCGAGGCCGAGCACGGTGCGCGCAAAGGCCGCGCCCATCACGGCGAACTGCACCAGGTTGGTGGCATCGCATTCGGTGTTGGCGCCGAGATCGAGCATCACCGATTCGGATTTCAGCGTGGGCAGGATCGCGGCGAGTGCCGGGCGATCAATGCCCTTCATGGTGCGCAGGGCAAACAGCGCGATGGCCATCAGGGCACCGGTGTTGCCGGCCGACACGGCGGCATGCGCCTCACCCTGCTTCACTGCATCAATGGCCATGCCCATGGAGGTGGTGCTGGCGCGGCGCAGCACTTGGCTGGGCTTGTCGCGCATGGACACCACATCATCGCTGTTGATGATGCGGGCGCGGCCGGCCAGGCGCGGGTGGCGCGCCAGCTCGGGGGCGATGGCGGCTTCCTGCCCGAACAGCAGGAACGACAGGCGCGGGTAGCGTTCCGCCGCAATATCAGCGGCGGCAACGGCTTCGGCCACACCGGATTCGCCGCTCATCACATCGAGGGCGATGATCGGGCCCGCAGGCGGCGTGGCGGTCATGATGCGCGGGCCAAACCGGCGTTGGCCAGCAATCAGGCTTCGACGGCGACGACTTCGCGGCCGTTGTAGAAACCGCAAGCACCGCACACATTGTGGGGCAGCTTCAGTTCACCGCAGTTCGGGCATTCCTGAAACTGGGTGGCGGTGAGCGCATGATGGCTGCGACGCATGTTGCGGCGGGAAGGCGAGGTCTTGCGCTTGGGAACGGCCATGGGGCACCTGTATCAATCAATCTGGTTCGGCGAATTTCCGGGAACCGATGCGAACCATGGCCAGCTTGCGCAGCGGCCATGCGACATGGCCGGGCCGGTTCATCCCGGAACAACGGAAGAAGCACGCGCCTATATTCGATTTTCGCCGGCATGCAAGCGGGAATGGCGTGGACCTAGGTTGCGAGGCGGCGGGGCAGGCGCTGAAAATGCCTCTCGCTTGGGGAGCGGGCAATCGGCTAACAGGGCGAGGTGCTGACCGGGCTTGCCATACAGAATATCGTGCTGATCGAGGCGCTGGCGCTGGATCTGGCGCCGGGGCTGGTTGTGCTGACCGGAGAAACCGGGGCCGGCAAGTCCATCTTGCTGGATGCGCTGGGGCTCGTGCTGGGCAATCGTGCCGATGCCGGGCTGGTGCGCGCGGGCTGCGAAGCGGCGCGGGTGGTGGCCGAATTCGAGGTTGCGGCGGACCACCCGGTGCGGGCGCTGCTGGCCGAGCATGAGCTGGATGGTGATGGCCCGATCATCCTGCGCCGCCAGTTGAAGGCCGATGGCGGCAGCCGGGCCTTTGTGAACGACCAGCCGGTCTCGGCGGCGTTGCTGCGCGAACTGGGCGGCGCGCTGGTTGAAATCCATGGCCAGCATGACGAGCGCGGCCTGTTGAGCCCCAAGGGCCATCGCGCGCTGCTGGACCAGTTTGGCGGGCTGGGCGGAGCCGTTGCGGACTGCAGGACGGCCTGGACGGCGTGGAAGGCGGCCGAAGCCGAGGCACAGGCCGCCAGGGCCCGGTTGGCTGAGGACCAGCGCGACCGCGAGTGGCTGGATCATGCCGTGGCCGAATTGCAGGCTCTCGCGGCCCAAGTGGGGGAAGAGGGCGAACTAGCCCTTGCCCGTGCCGCCATGCAGAAGGGCGCGCGCATTGCCGATGATCTGGCGGCCGTGGCCGGACAATTGACCACGGGCAGCGCCACGCTGGCCCAGGCCGCCCGCCGGCTTGACCGGATCAGCGGAGAGCATGATCTGCTGGCCGAGGCGCTGGCCGCGCTGGACCGGGCGCTGGTGGAGGCTGGCGAGGCTGAAACCCGCCTGATCGAGGCGACGCAGGCACTGGACGCCGACCCGGCCCGGCTGGAACAGGTGGAGGCGCGGCTGTTCGAGCTGCGGGCGATGGCGCGCAAGCACAAGGTGGAGGCCGATGCGCTGCCGGCGTTGGCCGAAACGCTGCAGGCCCGTGCGGCCGCATTGGTGGCAGGCGAGGGTGGGCTGGTGGCGCTGGATGCAGCGGTGGCGGCGGCCGAAGCAGCCTATGGCCGGGCAGCGGCGCAGCTGTCGGCCGCGCGCACGGCAGCCGCAGCCCGGCTGGATTCAGCGGTGGCCGGCGAACTGGCCCCGCTGAAGCTGGATACCGCCCGGTTCCGCACCGCGTTGGCAGCGCTGCCAGTGAGCGACTGGGGGCCGGAGGGGCAGGAACGGGTGGAGTTCGAGATTGCCACCAATCCGGGCGCCGATTTCGCGCCGCTGATGAAAATCGCGTCGGGCGGGGAATTGTCGCGCTTCATCCTGGCGTTGAAGGTGGCGCTGGCCAGCACGGGCAGCGCCGGCACGATGATCTTTGACGAGATTGACCGCGGGGTGGGTGGTGCCGTGGCCTCTGCCATTGGCGAGCGGCTGGCGCGGCTGGCAGGCCAGGCCCAGGTGCTGGTGGTGACCCACAGCCCGCAGGTGGCGGCGCGTGGCCACAGCCATTGGCGCATCGAAAAGGCCAGCGACGGCAGCATGGCGCGCACCAATCTGGCGTTGCTTGACGCCGCGGCCCGGCAGGAAGAGATTGCCCGCATGTTGTCGGGGGCGGACGTGACGCCCGAAGCCCGGGCCCAGGCCCGGCGCCTGCTGGAAGGGGATTGAATGATGCACGCGGTTGATCGGCGCCAGATGTTGCAGGCCATTGCCATGGCGGCGGCCGGGGCGGGTGCGGCAGGCCGGGCCGGTGCGCAACTGCCGCTGCCGCCGTTGGCGCCGTTGCGCCATGATGCGGTGCAGTCGTTGATTGATGAATATGTGGCGCAAGGGCGGGTACCAGGGGCGGTGGTGGCGCTGGTGGAACCCGGCAAGCACAAGCCGGTGTTTGTTTCGGCCGGTGTCACGGCCTTTGGCGGCAGCACCAAGGTGACGCCCGACACGCTGTGGCGGGTCTATTCCATGTCGAAGCCGATTACCGCCATGGCGATCATGCAGCGGGTGGCCACCGGCGAATTGAAGCTGGACCAGCCGATCGCCGACATCATGCCGGAGTTCCGGCAGATGACTGTGCTGATCGATCCGGCCAAGGGGCTGGAATCGCGGCCGGCGGCGCGGCCGATCACGGTGCGCCACCTGCTGACCCACACGGCCGGTTTTTCCTATTCCATCAATGGCAACGGCCCGCTGGAGAAGGAATATAGGCGGATCGGCATCCAGCCGGGCAGCGTGCCGGCCTTCCTGCAACCGGGCGAGGGGCCGCTGCCCGATCTGCAGGTGATGGCCACGGCGCTGGCCGGGCTGCCGCTGGTGCTGGATCCGGGAACGGCGTGGAAATATTCGGTGGGCCTCGACGTGGCCGGCGCCCTGCTGGAACGCCTGACCAGCAAGACGTTCGACACGGTGCTGGAGCAGCAGATCCTGGGGCCGCTGGGGATGCGGGACACCGGTTTCTGGGCGCAGGACAAGGCGCGGCTGGCGGCCAATTATCTGTGGACGGCGCCCGGCACCACCAAGCGGCTGGACAAGCCGATCCCGATTTCGCTGCTGGAAAAGGATGGATTCACCACCCGGCCCAAGCTGCTTTCGGGCGGTGGCGGGTTGGTGAGTTCGGCGCGCGATTATGCCAGGTTTGCGCAAATGGTTCTGAACGAAGGGCAATTTGAAGGCCGCACCATTTTGCCGCGCGGTGTGGCGCGGTTGGCGACCAGCAATTTGCTGCCGCCGGGCGTGTTTTTCGATGGCAGCCATGGCTATGGCGCTGGCGGGCGGGTCACCCTGTTCGACACCCGGGGCACGGGCCAGGCGGCGACATCGACCTGGGGTGGCGGCACCGCTGATGCCTATGGCTGGGGCGGGGCTGCCGGCACCTTGTTCATGGCCGACCGGGTCCGGCAGTTCGGCGTGGTGCTGATGCTGCAGACCATGGGCGATTCGACCTTGCCGCGCGACAGGGATCTGGCTGCGGCGCTGGCGCGGGATGCGGATGGGCGCTGAGGCGCCTGCCCGCAGGGTTGCACGGGCCATGCTGGCCATCGCCTATGCGGCGGTTGGTGTTATCCATCTGAAAAGCCCGGATGGTTTTCTGCCCATCGTGCCGGATTGGGTACCGTTTCCGCGCGATGTGGTGCTGGCGACGGGGGTGGCGGAAATTGCCGGCGCGATTGGCCTGATGATCCCGCGCCTGCGGGTGGCGGCGGCCTGGGGTTTGGCGGCCTATGCGGTGTGCGTGTTCCCGGCGAATATCAAGCATGCCGTGGAAGGCATTGCGATCAATGGGCAAATCCTGGGCTGGGGTTATCATGGGCCGCGGTTGCTGGCGCAGCCCGTGATCGTGTGGTGGGCGCTGTGGGCTGGCGGCGTCACCCATTGGCCATTCGGGGGGAGGCGCTGATGTTCATCGGGCATTTCGCGGCATCGGTGGCGGTGAAGACGGTGCGGCCGCAGCTGCCGTTCTGGGCCTGTGTGGGGGCGGCGCAGCTGATGGACATTGGCTGGGCCGGGCTGATCTGGGCGGGGGTGGAGAAGCTGCGGGTGGTGCCCGGCCTGCCCGGATCGCCGCTCGATTTGTATCACATGCCTTATACGCACAGTCTTTTGGCGGCGATATTGTGGTCGCTGGCGGCGGCTGCGGTGGCCGCACGCTGGTATGGCGTGACCGCTTTGTGGCTGGGCGTGGCGGTTTTCTCGCACTGGGTGGCCGATTTCGTCGTGCACCGGCCTGATCTGCTGCTGTGGCCGGGCGGCACGCTGAAACTGGGCCTGGGGCTGTGGAATTTGCCGGTGCTGGAGATGCTGGTGGTAGCGGGTCTGCTCGGCCTGGCGGTGGCCTGGTGGGTGGGCCGGCGCGTGGCGGCGGGGCAGGCGGCCCGGCCGGCGCTGGGCTGGTTTTTCGGTTTGCTGGTGCTGGGCGCGGTCAATGCCGTGCCGGGCGAGCCGCCAAGCCCGGCCGGCATGGCGGCGCTGGCGCTGCTGGGCTTTGGGCTGGCGATCGGGTTGGGTTGGCTGGTTGACCGCGCCGACCGGCGAACCTGACGGGTGCCGGCTGTCGCGGGGGTGTCTGGGTGGGCCAGTGCCCCCGCGACCCGGCTGGGCCATAACAGGGGGGAACGGCCGAGCCGGTGCCGGCTGCCTTCACAATAGTTACATGACTGTAATGTGCAAGGCCGAAATCCGGCCCGTGCGGGTCAGCGGCGCGGCGCCAGACCGTCGCTGATCAGGGCGTGGGCAGCCGCAGCAATGTCGGCCGTGCTGCGCGTTTCATCCCAAACGCCGAACTTCAGGCCCAGGAACACGTTCATGCCCATGATGGCCCAGGCGCGCACCTGCCAGTCGCCATCCGAAACCTCACCCTTGCCGAAGGCTTGGGCCAATGAGGTGGCATAGCCTTCGGCGACGCTGACATAATGGGCGCGATAGGCGTCTTCGGCGACGAAGGCGCTTTCATCGATGATGCGATAGAGCGCCTTGTGGGTGCGGACGAAATCGAGAAAGGCGGCGAGGCCGGCGCGTTCGCCGGACAGGCGATCGGGCGCCGCCAATATGTGCGGCACGACATGCTCGCGCACCTGGCGGCTCATGTCGGCCACGAGCGCGCGGAACACCGCCTCTTTCGAATCGAACCAGGTGTAGAAGCTGCCGATGGCGACGCCGGCGCGCTGGGCGATGCGCGCGATGCTGCCGTCGTGATAGCCGCGCTCGCCAAATTCGGCGGCGGCGGCATCCAGGATGATGCGCACGGTGCGCTGCCCGCGGGCGGTGCGCGGGGTCTTGTCGGCGGCGGCCACCGGCAAGGGGGGCGCTTGTTGCTGCAAAGTCACATCCTCAGCCAATCCCGCCCCCAATAGCCACAAATTGCCGGCCTGTCTTGTTCCAGAGTTGAATCCTGGTTCAGGTTTCAGTATTCCATTGCCCAAGCAGAAACAAGCCCGGCCATCGGAAGCGGCCCGGCCCTGGTGGGGAGAGCGATGATGACAATGCGTGTGCGCATGATGCTGTTGGCCGGTGTGGGGCTGCTGGGTGCGCTGCCGGTGGCGGCGCAGGCCGATCAGGCGGCCGCGGCCGTGGCGGCGGACGACAGCGTTGAATCCGCCGAGATTGTGGTGTCGGCCCGCCGGCGTGAGGAAAAGCTGATCGACGTACCGGTGGCCGTCACCGCCTTTTCGCAGGCCGATCTGCAGAAATTCCAGGCGGTTGACCTGTCGGGCCTGCAAGGCACGGCGCCCAACCTCAACCTGGTGCAGGGGCGTGGTTCGGCGGCGAGTGCCAATATCTTCATCCGCGGCCTGGGCCAGCCCGATGCGCTGCAGACGTTCGATCCGGCCGTCGGCATCTATGTCGATGGTGTCTATCTGTCCCGCATCCAGGGCGCGCTGCTCAATCTGTTCGATGTCGAGCGGATCGAGGTGCTGCGCGGGCCGCAGGGCACGCTTTATGGCAAGAACACCACGGGCGGCGCCCTGTCCATCGTCAGCCGCAAGCCCAGCTTCACCGACACGCGCGCCGAAGCCTCGGTGCAATATGGCAGCTACAACCAGTGGGTGCTGAACGGCTATGTATCTGCACCGCTGGGTGGCGACCGGCTGGCGCTGAGCCTGGCGGGCCAGTGGGACAAGCGCGATGGCCTGGTGACCGATCCGCGCACGGGCCGCAAGTACAACGACCGGGACAGCCTGACCTTCCGGTCCATCCTGCGTGCACAGGCGACCGACAATCTCGAAATCCTGATGTCGGGCGATTACAACCGGCAGCGCAATGCCCTGACCCTGGGCTATCCCACCGCGCCGCTGATCCAGACCAGCCTGTTCCCGGCTGGCGTGCGCACGGCGGTGCCGGCCGAGCCCTATGGCCGTTATGATTTCCGCGCCTCAACCAGCTTCCGCGGCAATGAAGGCCAGAAGCTTGACCATTGGGGCGCCAATATCACCGCCAACTGGACGGTGAACGACGCCATCACCCTGACCAGCATCACCAGCTGGCGCAAGCTGGACCCGGACCTGTTCATCGACATCGATGCCGCCGAAACCGAGATGGGCGATGTGTTCGTGGGGATCGACCAGCGCCAGTTCAGCCAGGAAATGCAGCTGAAGTGGAACACGGAGAAATTCTCCGGCGTGTTCGGGCTGTTTTACCTGAACGAGCGGGTGCGGTCGCACCAGGAAGCCTATGCCGATGACCTGTTCACCTTCCTGGGCGGCCCGGTGACCTTCACGCGGCTGATCGATGATGCCCAGCGCACCAAGAGCTATGCCGCCTTTGGCCAGGCAAGCTACAAGTTCACCGAGGCGCTGAGCTTCACGGCCGGCCTGCGTTACACCTGGGAGGAGCGGACCTACAATCGCTTCACCACCACGGCCTCGAACCAGGCGTTTCTGAACAATGTCGCGTTCCGCTTCCCGGACAATCTGCCGGCGCCGCTGAACCTCGACAACAAGGCCGAATTTGGCGCGTGGACGCCCAGTTTCACCCTGTCGTACAAGCCGGGCGATGACAGCCTGCTTTATGTCTCGGCTGCCCGTGGCTTCAAGTCGGGCGGGTTCAACGGCCGTGCCAACAGTGTGAATGATCTGACGCTGGTGGTGAACGGCGCGCCGACGCTGGTGACGCGCTTCAACCCGGAAACCGTGTGGACCTATGAAACCGGCGCCAAGGGCAGCTTTGCCGATGCCAAGCTGTTTGTCGCGGCCAGCCTGTTCTACAGCGATTTCCGCGATTTCCAGGCGCGTGTGGGCGGCGGCACCGTGGGGTCGACGGGGGTGTTCCCGGTGCTGAACGCCGGCAAGATGTCCATCTGGGGCTTTGAACTGGAGGCCACGGCCAAGCCGACCAAATATTGGACCCTGCGCGGCAGCCTTGGCTATCTCGATGCCAAATATGATGTGTTCAACGACGGGCGCCGGGTGCCGCCGCAAAGCTTCAGCTGCAACCCGACCGGCAATGCCGTGACCTGCGAGCCGGCCTTTGCGCCGCCGATCACGCTGAACCTGGCCACCGATTATCGCATCCCGGTGGGCGAGGGCAGCATCACGCTGGGCGTGGATGCCCGCCATGTTGGCAAGCATTTCCTGAGCGTGGACAACCGCCCCGGCCTGACCGAGCCGGGCTATTGGCTGGCCAACGCGCTGGTGCGTTATGATGCGGCCGGTGGCCGCTGGTATGGCCAGGCGGGCGTGAAGAATCTGTTTGACCGGCTGTACCGGACGGACGGGCAGGAGTTCAGTTCGGTGGGGAATATCCAGACGGTTTATTATGGTGACCCGCGCACGTTCAGCGTGATGGTGGGCGTGCGGTTCTGAGCGCAGCGCTGCCGGGCGAGTGGATAGTGCACAGCACTATCCACCGACTCCGGCAAGCTCGGCCGGCGACCAAAAAGGGCGGCCCTCAGGCCGCCCTTTTCGTGAGTCGTCCGACGGCGCGGCTCTGCCGCGCTTTTTCTGCCTTTCCTCCCCCTGTTCAGCGGACTCGGCGGCTTTTCCGCCGGCCGCGCGGCCTTTGGGCGAGGCCATATGGCAAAGGCGCGGCCCCCTCCGCCCTGCGGGCACCTCCCCCAGAGGGGGAGGATCTGAGTGGCGATCCCGGTGGTATGGGCGCTGCCCCTCCGTCGCCTGCGGCGCCACCTCCCCAAACAAGTTTGGGGAGGATCGGGGCGGCAAGCCCGCTGGTATGGGCGCAGCCCCTCCGCCGCGCTCCGCTCGGCACCGCCCCAAACAAGTTTGGGGAGGACCTGATTTGCCATTCAGCCCCAATCCACGCCGGACAGCCTCAGCTGCTCCGCCAGCTCCGCCTGCATCCGGGCCAGCGCGGCGGCGTCGCGGGCTTCGACGCGGGCGGTTACGGCTGCTTGGGTGTTGGAGGCGCGCAGCAGCCACCAGCCGTCGTCGCGCATGACGCGGGCGCCGTCGGTTTCATTGATGCGCGCGTTGGTGGCGCGCAAACGGGCCAGCACCTCGGCGACCACGGCGAATTTGCGATTCTCGGGGCAGGGGATGCGCAGTTCGGGCGTGTTGACCATCACCGGCATGGCGGATTTCAGCGCGGTGAGGCTGGTGCCGGCGGCGCTGACGGCCTCCATCAGGCGCAGCGCGGCCAAAATGCCGTCATCCACACCGTACCAGCGGTGGCCAAAGATGATGTGGCCGCCCATTTCGCCGGCCAGCGGCGCATCCAGCGCCTGCAACCGGGCCTTGACCAGGCTGTGGCCGGATTTCCACATGTCGGGCCGGCCGCCCAGGGCGGCGATGCGATCGAACAGGGCCTGGCTGGCCTTCACATCAGCGATGATGGCAGCGCCTGGCTGGGCCTTGAGCACCGGTTCGGCCAGGATGGCCAGCAGTTCATCGCCCCCCAACATGCGCCCCTGGCCATCGACTGCGCCGATGCGATCGGCGTCGCCATCGAAGGCGACTCCAAAATCGCAGCCGCGGTCGATCACCACCCGTTTCAGATCGGCCAGATTGGCTTCGATGGTGGGATCAGGTTCGTGATTGGGGAAGCGGCCGTCAACTTCGCTGTGCACCAGATGGTGCGTGCCGGGCAGCAGGCGGATCAGCCGCTCCACCACCGGGCCGGCGGCGCCGTTGCTGCAATCCCAGGCGATGGTGAAGGCACCGCCCTGATAATCGCCGGCCAGCCGGGCGACATAGCGATCGATCATGGGGGCATGGCTGAGCCTGCCGGCGTCGCTTTCCCAATTGCCGGCGGCCGAGATCGCGCCCAGTTCCGCGATATCCGCGCCATAGAATGGACGGTGGCGCAGGATAAGCTTGATGCCATTCCATTCCGGTGGGTTGTGGCTGGCGGTGATCATCAGCCCGGCATCGGCGCCGGTGTCGAACACGCTGAAGTAGAGCATGGGTGACGGGGCAAGGCCGATGTCGGTGACATCGCAGCCGCTGGCCAGGAGGCCCCTGGTGGCTGCAGCGGCGAGTTCGGGCGAGGTGAGACGGCCATCCCGGCCCAGCATGACGCGGCTGCCGCCATCGCGCCTGACCATGGTGCCGAAACTGCGGGCGGCGGCTTCGACATCAGCGGCATCGAGATCGGTGCCGACGACGCCACGGATATCATATTCGCGCAAAGCGACGGGGTTCAGGCGGTGGGCCATGCTGGGGTTCAATCCCGGCTGTCGCGGCGCTTTTCGGCGGCGCTGATCAGCAGGTCGCGCGCGGCGGTGAGGGCCTGGGCCTGATCATCGCTGCCGCCGGCATCGGGGTGGGCGCTGGCCATTTTCTGCCGCCAGGCCTGCCAGATCACCTCGGCCGGCGCGTCTTCGGGTACGCCGAGCAGGCGGGCGGCGGACGTGAGGCGGCGGTTGCCGCTGGAGCCGTTGCTGTTCCAGACCCACCAGCCAAAGGCGATGGCGGCGGCCAGGGCGGCCATCAGGATGCGGCCGCTGGTGAGGAAGCGCACGGCGAGCAGGCCGGCCGCCGCGGTGCCACCCAACCGGATGAGATTGGGCAGCAGCAGGCCTTCGCGGTGCAGCCACCAAGCCAGCGCGGCGACGGCAAGGATCGCCAGCAGCATCAGGCGGCCAGATCGACGCCGCCGGGCAGGTTGAGGCCGGCGATGAGCGCGCGCAGTTCGTTGCGGGCGGCGACGTGGGACAGCGAGAAATCGGTGAGGGCGGCGCGATCCAGCAGGGTGAGGCCGCGCGGGAAGAATTCGCGGTAGATGACGCGTTCGGACAGGCCGGGCAGCACGCGGAAGCCGATGCGCTTGGCCAGGCCATCAAGCGCGGCGCCCACGCGCTGCTTGTTGCGGGCATCAAGGGCGGAGAGGCGGTTGCGCAAGACCACCCAATCCATCTGCTTGCCCTGTTCGCGGGCGCGGGCCGTGCGGGCTTCCCAGACGAGTTCGGCGTAGAAGCTGGGCTTGTTGACCGCGAAGGTCTCGCCATCGACTTCGCCGATCAGGTCGAAATCGACGAAACTGTCATTGATCGGGGTGACCAGCGTGTCGGCGCGGGCCATGGCGGCGCGGGCCAGGGCCGAATCGCGGCCGGGGGAATCGACCACGATGAAATCGAGCACGCTGGCCTGGGAAAAGCGCAGGGCAAGTTCATCGACGGCGCCATCCCCATCGGCAACCACGGCAACATCGGGGACGGGCAGGGTGAGGCCGTGACGCTGGGCATGGTGCCAGCGGTTTTCGAGATAGCGGGTGGACGTGCGCTGCCGGCTGTCGAGATCGATCAGCGCGGTGCGGTGGCCGGCCAGCGCCAGGGCGACGCCGATATGGACGGCGGTGGTGGATTTGCCGGTGCCGCCCTTTTCATTGGCGAGCACGATCACATGTGCGGTCACGATTATCCCCATCCCGACTGGCAGCCTTGAGGCTTGCAACTGGCGCCCGTATCGCCCACAGCCGGGCGCGCAAGTCAACCGCGTGAAGTGCTTATGACCAGCCCGCTGCCCATCGTGCGAACCCCAGCCGCGCTCCGCGCCCAGGTGCGGGCCTGGCAGCTGGCGGGCAAGCGTGTGGCGTTTGTGCCGACCATGGGCGCGCTGCATGCCGGCCATCTGGCGCTGGTGGGCAAGGGGCTGGAACAGGCCGATGTGGTGGCCGCGTCGATTTTCGTGAACCCCAAGCAGTTTGGCCCCGGCGAGGATCTGGACCGTTATCCGCGTGACGAGGCCGGCGATGCCGCCAAGCTGGCCGGGGCGGGGTGCAGCCTTTTGTATGCGCCGGATGTGGCGACCATGTATCCGCCGGGCTTTGCCAGTTTCGTGCGGGTGTCGGGCTTGCCCGATCTGTTGTGCGGGCGGGTGCGGCCGGGGCATTTCGATGGTGTGGCGACCGTGGTGGCCAAGCTGCTGAGTGCCGCTGGCGCCGATGTGGCGGTGTTTGGCGAGAAGGATTGGCAGCAGCTGGCGATCATCCGGCGCATGGCGGCCGATCTCGACATTGCGACGCGGATCATCGGTTGTGCCATCGTGCGCGATGCGGACGGGTTGGCGCTTTCGAGCCGCAATGCCTATCTGTCGGCCGATGAACGCGCCCGCGCGCTGGCGCTGCCGCGGGCGCTGGTGGCGACGCGCGATGCGATATTGGCCGGCATGCCGGTGGCCGCCGCGCTGGCGGCTGGGGAACGGAGGATCAAGGCCGCCGGGTTCGTGCGGCTGGATTATCTGGAGCTGGTCGACGGCGAGAGCCTGCACAGCCTTGGCGTGGCCCAGCCCGGCGCGCGGCTGATGGGGGCCGGGGTGATTGGCACGACGCGGCTGATCGACAATATCGCGCTTTAGAGCGGTTTCCGACCAATCTGAACCACCGTCATCGCCCTTTGGGCGACCCCTTCGGGGCGGGGCGCTTTTGGCGCAGGGCGGCGTCATTCGTCGGTTGCGATGGCCAAGCATCGCCCCCGTCTCACTCCTTGCCCAGTACCAAAATCACCTCCGTGCCAGTGATCCCTATTGGTCCGAAACCGCTCTAACGCCGGCCGCGCAGGGGGAAGCCGGGATCGAAGGCGGAGATGCCGGGCCCGAACAGGCCGGGGTTGCTGATATCGGCGTTGAAGCTGCGGCGGGCATCGCCGCTGGTGAAGCCAAAGCCAAAGCCGCTGATGTTGCCAAAGCGGCTGCGGCCCTGGGTGACCGAAACGGCAGCCATGCCGGTTTCGCCCACCGGCACGATGGCGGTGCCGGAGATGCCGAAGGTGCCGCCGCTGCCGGCAAACATGGTCATTTCACCGTGGACCTTGCGGTCGTTGATGGGCGGGCCATCGGCGGCGAAGAATTCGGGGTAGAGCGGCCGGTCGAGCACAGACGGGCGTGGGGTTTGCACCGGGGTGAGCACCGGCGCCTTTTCGGGGCCGTTGGCTGCCGCCGTGATGACGGCGTCGCGCTGGGCGTCTGACAGGCGGATCACCTCCGTGGCGGCGGCCGGCGCGGCGATCAAGGCCAGGATCAGGGCATAGCGCATCATTCAGTTTTGCGCCTCGCTTGCTTGCCGTTGCCTGAACGGGCCGTGGGCATCGAGATATTCAATTTCCTCGATCATCGCCCGGGTTTCGCGGCCGAGATAATCGGCAACGGCCTGGCGGAAGCCGGCGTTGGCGATGAAATGCGCCGAGATCACCGGGGTGGGGCGATAACCGCGCGCCAGCTTGTGCTGGCCTTGCGCGCCGGCTTCTACGCGGGCGCGGCCATTGGCGATGGCCCATTCGATGGCCTGGTAATAGCATAGCTCGAAATGCAGGAAGGGCACATCCTGGGTGCAGCCCCAATAGCGGCCATAGAGGCATTCATCGCCGATGAAGTTGAGGGCGCCGGCAATCGGCTGGCCGGCGCGGGCCGCGAACATCAGCAGGATGCGATCCCCCATCGTCTCGCCGATCTGGCTGAAAAAGCGGCGGGTGAGATAGGGCTGGCCCCATTTGCGCGCACCCGTGTCCTGATAGAAGGTCCAGAACGCGTCCCAATGGCTTTCCGTGATCTCGGCGCCGGTCAGGTGGATGATGTCGAGGCCGGCGACCGCGCGTTCGCGCTCCTTGCGGATCATCTTGCGGCGGGAGGAGGAGAGGGCGGCCAGAAAATCGCCGAAATCGCGGTAATTGTCGTTCTGCCAGTGGAATTGTTCACCCATGCGGATCAGCCAGCCGGCATCGCGGAACAGCGGCTGTTGTTCGGGTGTGATGAAGGTGGCGTGGGCGCTGGAGAAATTGTTCGACGTCGTGATCTGTTCGGCCGCCGCGATCAGGGCGGGGGCGCACGCCGCGTCGCGCAGCAGCAACCGTGGCCCGGTGGCCGGCGTGAACGGAAAGGCCGCCTGCAGCTTGGGATAATAACGGCCGCCGGCGCGTTCCAGCGCATCGGCCCAGGCATGATCGAAGACATATTCGCCCTGGCTGTGGGTTTTGAGGTAACAGGGCAGGATGCCGGCCGGGCGGCCATCCTCACCGTCAGCAACCAGATGCACGGGTTGCCAGCCGGTGCGCGCCGTGGCGCTGCCCGAATCCTCCAGCGCGCGGAAAAATTCACCTTGCGCAAAGGGATGGCCATTGCCGGCGCAGATGTTCCAATCGGCCAGCGCGATCTCGCTGGCCTTGCCCACCACACGCACCTGCCATTCGGCCATCAGGCGATCTCGATCACCGCATCCACTTCCACGGCAACGCCGCGCGGCAGCACGGCGACGCCCACGGCCGAGCGGGCGTGGCGGCCGGCATCGCCAAACACCTCTACCATCAGGTTGGACGCGCCGTTGCCCACCTCGGGCTGATCGGTGAAATCGGGGTGGCTGGCGACGAACACGCCCAGCTTCACGATGCGCTTGACGCGCGCCAGATCACCGAGCGCCGCCTTCATCTGGGCAATCAGGCCCACGGCGCAGCGGCGGGCGGCGGCCTGGCCATAGGCGACATCCACCGTGTCACCCAGCCGGCCTTTCATCAGGCTGCCATCCTCGGCAAAGGGGATCTGGCCGCTGATGTGCATCAGCTGGCCAGTGGTGACGGTGGGCACATAATTGGCGGCCGGGGCGGCGGCGTTGGGCAGGGTGATGCCGAGTTCGGCGAGCTTTTGTTCCGGGGTCATGGGATCAGCCTTTCAGGATGGTTTCGATGTGGGACAGCATCGCCGGCCAATCATCATGGCGGGCATGGGCATCGGGGCTCATCGGGATGAGGTGGCGCACTTCCGGTTCGGCCACCATGTGCAGGCGGTGGACATGGGGCACATGCGCCTTCACCGATGTGTGGTTGGGCGGCAGATCATCGATGAAGATGGTCTCGGTCGGCTGAAATTCGTCGAGCAGCTTCTTCAGCGGCGCGCCCTTGCCGCCCTGGTTGCCGATGACGCGATAGGGCATGCCGAGCCGGGCCAGTTCGGTGGTGCGGCGGGCGGCGTGATGATCGGCAATGTTGGTGAGCACCACCACGTCGCAATCCTTGGCCAGCTGCCCCAGCGCATCAGCGGCGCCGACGATCGGATGCTGATTGTGCATCCAGTCGGCAAAGAAGCCGTTCAGGAGCGGCGGGAAGTCCTGCGCCGGCACGGCGGTGCCGTCGGGGCGCTTCACATTGCCGGTCAGCGCGAAGGTGTCGAGGCTGAGGGTGAGGCCGTGCACGGCGCGCAGATAATCGATGAACGGCGCGATGAAGTGCAGCAGCACGCCATCGCAATCGGAAACGATCAGCGGCCGTTGTTTCACCAGTCTGTCCCTCCCAGCTGGCGGGCGGCGCCGGCGAGGGTTTCGGGCTTCACGCCCAGCGCCTCGGCCGTGGCGAGCAGGTCATGCTCGTTGGCCATCAGATAATCCATCAGCGCCATCAGCGTGGCGGGTTCGCCGGCGTGCGCGCGCAGTTCCGCCACGTCCATGCCGGTCAAGGCCAGGAAGCGCGGGCCCATCGCCTCGTCACCGGCGACATGGGCCAGCGCCTGCAGCGCCAGCACGGCCGGATCTGTGGAGGAGGGGCGGTCACGCAGCACGCAGCCAGCCCTACCGGCTGGCGCGGGCGCTGCCAAGCGGACAGCGATGGTTGTGATGGTCGCGGCCGGGCCGGCATGGCGAAATCTGGGAGTGGTCGTGGCTGCCAACCGGGCCTAGCCCGCCTTATTCATGAGCCTTCCTGTCAGGGCGTT
>NZ_NOXT01000080.1 GCF_002251755.1 Sandarakinorhabdus cyanobacteriorum | reverse complement strand
GCGCGGTGCTCAGCTGAGTTAATGGAGGTGCCCACCTTGCTGAGCTGCAGGGCTTTCAGCGGCTTGGCGGTCATCACGATTGGCGGCTTGGCAACGCTGGTTGCGGCCGGTGGCGGGGACCCCACGCCCAGTGCCGGTTGTGCCATCACCGGCATTGCCGGCGCCAGCAGCAGCCAAAGCGCTGCCGCATTCCTGGTTCGACGCATGATCACTCCCCTCGGCCGGCAGGCCCCAATGGCCGGCTTGGTGCCTGTTTCGACGCGCATGCCGAAGCTTGGCAAGCAAAATATTGCGATGATGAACACGGCGGCCAAAACAAACGGGGCTGCCGGTTTCCCGGCAGCCCCACATTGTCATCCGGTCGCAAAAGGCCGGTGTCTGGTGTCAGCGCGCCCCGATCTCGACCGGGGCCACCAGCGCTTTTGCGCCAATGATGAAGCAATGAGACACTGGATCACCTCCTTTCAGCTTGTTGAACAAGGCCCGCAGTGTCAGAGGAAATGGCCATGATCGCAAGTGGCATAATCGCGCAGCTGCGCATCGGGCGGCCGCAGCCCATTGCTGGCGTGGCGCTGCCATCAGCCTATCACCGCCAGCCGGTTGCAGGGCCGGTTGCGGTGCACGAACTGGGGCTGGCGGGCGACCAGGTTGGCAACACCCGCGTGCACGGCGGGCCGGACAAGGCGGTCTATGCCTATCCGCTGTCGGGCTATGCCGGCTGGATCGCCGAATTTCCGGACTTTGCAGAGCGCTTCGTGCCCGGTGCCATGGGCGAAAATCTGGTGGTGGACGGCCTGGACGAGGCCAGCCTGTGCCTGGGCGACGTAATCCGCTGTGGCAGCGCCACGCTGCAGATCGCCCAGATCCGGGAGCCCTGCTCCACCTTTGCCGCCGTGCTGGGCAGCAAGCGCGTGGTGAAGGCGATGACCCTTTCGGGCCGCTGCGGCTGGTATTTCCGGGTGCTGGAAGGCGGCGCGATTGCCGCTGGTGATGGCCATGATGTGATCGAACGGCCGCACGGCGATTGGCCGATCAGGCGCTTCACCCCGATTGCCGCCGGGCGGGCCGGAAAGCTGGATGAGCTGGAAGAGCTGGCGGCGATGGCCGCGCTCACGCCTCGCTGGCGGCAGAAGCTGGCGCAGCGGGCAGAGCAGCTGCGGCGCGGGCCGTTCTGAGCGCTTTCCATTCCAGCACGGCGATCACGCCGGCGCCCAGCACGAACGGCACGAAGGTATACATCAGGCGGAACAGCGCCACGGCGGCGAGCACACCGGCCTTGTCCGCCTCTGGCATCAGGCCAACGATGACCAGTTCGAACACGCCGATGCCGCCCGGCGCATGGGCCAGCGCGCCCGAGACCATGGCAACGGCATAGATGACCAGGAAGGTGAGCAGATCGGGGATGCCGGCCACCGGCAGCAGCAGGATGTAGAGAGCGCCACCGGCAAAGGCCAGATCGATGGTGCCGATGGCGATCTGCTGCAGGGTTTCCTTGCCGTTGGGAATGGTGAAGCGATAGCGCCACAGCCGGAATTCGCGCCGCCAGGTGGAGGCGAGAATGGTGTAAAGCGCGACGCCGGCCAGGAACAGCGCGCCGATGAACTCCTCCACCGCTGGCGGCGCCCACTCGCGCAGCTGCTGCGGCATCAGGGTGGGCGAGACGACGAGGCCAACGCCGGCGACGAAGATGATGCCCAGCCAGAAGGTCCAGCCGCAGAGCAGGATGATCATGGCGATATCGGCCGGGCGCACGCCTTCGCGGGTGTAGATGCGATAGCGCACCGTGCCGCCGGTGAGGATGGTAACGCCCAGCGTGTGGCTCATGGTGAAGCTGGAGAAGCTGGCGGCGGCCAGCATCGGCCAGCCGATCCTGTAGCCCAGATGCCGGGTGGCGAACCAGTCATAGCCGACCAGCACGACATAGGAGAGGAAGGTGGAAGCCGCGGCAAAGACAATCAGATGCGCCGGGGTGGAATTGATCTCGCGGATCACGTCATCCAGCGTGACCTGGCCGGAAATCTTCTTCAGGCCCCAGGCGGCAAGGCCGAGCACCAGCAGGCCGAGCGCGGCGCCGACCCAGGTGGTCCAGGTGGCGCGGGGGCGTTTGGCGGCTGTGGATTCCGCTTGTTCTGCCGACACGCCCAGACGCCTCATCCTTTCACAACACCGGTGGGCCCGGAGGGATTCGAACCCCCAACCTAGCCGTTATGAGCGGCCAGCTCTAACCGTTGAGCTACAGGCCCGGCCCGGTGCCTGAGCGGTTAGCGCAGCCATGGCAAAATGGGAAGGCCGGCTCGGCCCGTGCAGAGGACGCTTGGTCGCAGGATGAAAAAAGGGCCGGATGCCTGGGGGAGGCATCCGGCCCGATATTTCGCCCGGAATGGCGCCGGGAGGGGAGGAGTGGCGCATCCGGGCTGGCAAGGCGCATCAAGGGGGGAGGAGAGCGCCTGCCGGCCGGGTGAGCCGCGAGAGGGGAGGAGTGCGGCGGACCCGGCGTGACCGCTATCGCGGCGACACGATCTATCTACGGATTAGCCGGGGCGTTTTGCAGTGCACAATATCGCGCTGCAGCCATGCATTTTTTGCATGGGGTGTGCGCGTGACCGCCGGCAGATATTTGATTTTGCGCAAATTTCCGCCACAGCCAAAATGGCTGCGACAGGCTGCCTCACATATCGAGGGCCTGGCTGGTCATGCGATCGACCAGGAAATCCCGCAGCGCGGCAATGCGCAGGGACCGGCGCAGTTCCGACGGATAGGTGAAGAAGGTCCGGAACACCGGCCCTTCCACCTGCGGCAGCACCACCTGCACCCGCCCCGACGAGCGGATGAGATAAGATGGCAGCGCGGCGATGCCGGCGCCCGACTCAACCGCCTGCAGCACGCCATGGCTGTTGTTGATGGTGAGCGCGGCCGGGCGGGGATGGCCTTCGTGGCCGAGTTCCAGGATCCAGTTGATGCCCTTCAGATAATCGGGCGCGGCATCGCCATAGGCAATCAGCCGGTGCTGTTCCAGATCGGCGATGGTCCTGGGTTCGCCATGACGGGCGAGATAATCAGGGCTGGCGACCAGATAGTGACGAATGTTGGCGAGCGGGCGCTGCATCAGCTCGCTCTGGAACGGCCGGTGGAAGCGGATGGCGACATCGGCCTCACGCTTGGCCAGATCCAGATCGGCATCGGTCAGCATCAGGTGGACGCTGATATCGGGATAGAGATCAAGGAAATCGCCCAGTTGCCGCGCCAGCCAGGTCGAGCCGAATGAGACTGTGGTGGTGAGCCGGATCGCACCGGTCGGCCGGTCGCGGCTGGCATCGATGGCTTGGGCGGCACGGTCGATGCGCTCGTGCATGTCGGATGTGGCGCTGCGCAGCTGCTCGCCCTCGTGAGTCATGGCAAGGCCGCGGGCGTGGCGGTGGAACAGCTTGGCGCCCAGGCTTTCTTCCAGCGCCGCGATCTGGCGCGACAGGGCGGGCTGGCTCATGTGCAGGCGGCGGGCGGCCTCGGTAAAGCTGCCGGCATCGGCCACGACATCGAACAGGCGCAGCTTTTCCCAATCGAGATTGATGCCCGGCTGCACCTGTGATCCCCTGCCCCCGTTCAGGCCTCAACCGTGCGCCAGAAACCGCTCGGCTTCAAGCGCGGCCATGCAGCCCATGCCGGCGGCGGTGACGGCCTGGCGATACAGCTTGTCCTTCACGTCGCCAGCGGCAAACACGCCGGGCACGCTGGTGGCGGTGCTGTCGGGCGCGGTGATGATATAGCCCTCGTCATCCATGGTCAGCTGGCCGGTGAACAGGCTGGTCGCCGGCACATGGCCGATGGCGACGAACAGGCCATCAGCGGGCAGCAGGCGGGTGCTGCCATCGCGGGTGTCGCGCAGGGTGACGCCCTCCACCTTCAACGGCATATCCTGGCCGTGGACTTCCGCGACTTCGGCGTGCCAGTGCATCACCACCTTGGGGTTTTCCAGCAGGCGGGCCTGGTTGGTCTTGTCGGCCCTGAGTTCGCCGCGGCGGTGGACGAGATGGACCCGGGAGGCAAACTTGGTGAGGAACATCGCCTCCTCCACCGCCGTGTTGCCGCCGCCGACGACCACCACTTCCTTGCCGCGGAAGAAGAAGCCGTCGCAGGTGGCGCAGGCCGAAACGCCGAAGCCGCGATACTTGGTCTCGCTGTCCAGCCCCAGCCAGCGGGCCTGGGCGCCGGTGGCAATCACCAGCGTGTCGGCCGTCCAGCCCTGGCCGCTGTCGGTTTCCAGCACGAAGGGGCGCTGCGACAGGTCAACTTTCGTCACGATGTCGGTGATGATCTCGGCGCCGACATGGCGGGCCTGGGCCTCCATCTTCACCATCAGATCGGGGCCCATCACCATCGTCTCGCCGGGCCAGTTTTCCACCTCGGTGGTGATGGTCAACTGCCCGCCGGGCTGCAGGCCCTGGATCAGCACCGGGGCCAGCATGGCGCGGGCGGCATAGACGGCGGCGGTGTAGCCGGCCGGGCCGGAACCGATGATGAGGACCTTGGCATGACGGGACATGATTGCGAATCTCCGGATGGGCGGGAACGCCGCCTGAAGGTTTGCACCTGACTTAAGCCAAAATGCCGGCTTTTCCAGCCCGGTGCGGCGCGCATGGGTCGGCTTGCGCAATCGACGCAGTTATCACACCGCATCTTGCGCGGTTTTGAAACAATGTTATCAAATCCGGCACATAAAGATTGGAGTCTTGCCCTTGGTCCACCGTTCGCGCCTGCCGATCGACGATATCGACCGGGTGATCCTGCGCCATCTGCAGTCGGAAGGCCGCATCACCAATGTCGATCTGGCCAATCGTGCCGGGCTGACCGCGCCGCCCTGTCTGCGCCGGGTGCGCGCGCTGGAGGACAATGGCGTCATCCGCGGCTATCACGCCGATCTGGACAGTGTGGCACTGGGTTATGGCATCACCGTGTTCGCCATGGTCAGCCTGAAGAGCCAGGCCGAAGCCGACCTGCGCGCCTTTGAAGAGCATGTCGCCACGCTGCCCCAGGTGCGCGAATGCCATATGCTGAATGGCGAGATCGACTTCATGCTGAAGGTGGTCGCCCACGATCTGCAGGAGTTCCAGAAATTCCTGACCAGCCAGCTGACCCCGGCCCCGAACGTTGAAAGCGTGAAAACCAGCTTCGTGATCCGCACCAGCCTGCAACGCCCGGGCGTGCCGGTGGATTGATCAGACGAATTCCAGCGTTTCAATCAGATAATATTTGTCGCCCGACGGGGTGTTCACTTCCACCTCGTCGCCCTTGCGGCGGCCGATCAGGGCGCGGCCCAGCGGCGAGGAGAAGCTGATGCGGCCGGCGCGCACATCGGCTTCATGCTGGCCAACGATCTGATATTTGACCGGCTTGTCGTCCTCATCAAGCAGGTGGACGGTGGCGCCAAACACCACCTTGTCGCCCGACAGGGTCTTCGGATCGATCACGACGGCGCGGGCCAGCATGTCTTCCAGTTCGATCACCTGGGCTTCGATCTGGCCCTGGCGTTCCTTGGCGGCGTGATATTCGGCATTTTCCGAAAGATCGCCATGGGCGCGGGCTTCCTCGATGGCTTCCACCACCGCCGGACGCTCCACTTCCTTCAGTTGCCGCAGCTGCACCAACAGGGCTTCATGCCCGGTCGGCAGCATCGGCACCTTGTCCAAACTCGCCATGGTTTCAAACTATCCTGCAAGTCGTTTCAAAGATATGCCCCTGAAGGCGCGTTCGCAAACGCCGCCGCCAGGGGCTGTTCAACGGGCCGTCATGCCCGTCAGGATTGGTGATGATAGGATTGTAGCGGCCGAACTTCAAGGGAATGCCGGCGCATCGCCGCAATCGCTGCCACCGCCGCCCGGCTGGCCGGTGCCGTCGTGTAATACGGCACACGACCATACAGGGCAGAGGCGCGGATCGACTGGCTGTCCTTCAGCGATTGCAGCCCTTCGGTGGTGTTGAAGATCAGCGCGATCTCGCCATCCTTGATGCGGTCAACGATGTGCGGGCGGCCTTCGGCAACCTTGTTGACCAGCGTGACCGGGATGCCGGCGGCGCCGAGCACGGCAGCAGTGCCGCTGGTGGCGACCAACTGGAAGCCCATGCCCACCAGATCGCGGGCGGCATCGATGATCTGCGGCTTGTCGCTGTCCTTCACGCTGATGAACACACGGCCTTCGTTCGGCAATTTCGTGAAGGCGCCCAATTGGCTTTTGGCGAAGGCAGTGGCGAAATCGCCATCAATGCCCATCACCTCACCGGTGGAGCGCATTTCGGGGCCGAGCACCGGATCAACGCCGGGGAAGCGGGCGAACGGGAACACGGCTTCCTTGACGGCGATATGGTTGCCGACATTGCGCGGCGACAGATCGAAGTCCGCCAGCCGCTCGCCGGCCATCACGCGCGCGGCGATCTTGGCCACCGGGATGCCGGTCGCCTTGGCGGTGAACGGCACGGTGCGGCTGGCGCGCGGGTTGACCTCGATCAGGTACACCTCGCCATCCTTCACGGCATATTGCACGTTCATCAGGCCCTTGACCTTGAGCGCGCGGGCCAGAACATCGGTCTGGCGCTCGATTTCGGCGATGATGTCGGCGGGCAGGCTGTAGGGCGGCAGTGAGCAGGCGCTGTCGCCCGAGTGCACGCCGGCCTCCTCGATATGCTGCAGCACACCGGCAACGTGGACGGTCTCGCCATCGGCCACCGCGTCCACATCCACCTCGATGGCATCGCGCAGATAACGGTCGATCAGCACCGGCGAGGTGCCGGAGACGACGACTGCCTCGCGGATATAAGTTTCCAGCTGGGCGCGGGTGTCGACAATCTCCATGGCGCGGCCGCCCAGCACATAGGACGGGCGCATCAGCACCGGATAGCCGATGGTTTCGGCGACCTTCACCGCTTCCTCGGCCGAGCGGGCGATGCCGTTTTCCGGCTGCTTCAGGCCAAGCTGGTTGATGAGGGCGGCAAAACGCTCCCGATCTTCGGCCAGATCGATGCTGTCGGGGCTGGTGCCCAGGATCGGGATGCCGGCATCCTGCAACGCTTGCGCCAACTTCAGCGGGGTCTGCCCGCCAAGTTGCACGACCACGCCGACCAGTTCGCCATTCTTCTGTTCGGTGTGCAGGATTTCCAGCACATCCTCGGCCGTCAGCGGTTCGAAATAGAGCCGGTCCGACGTGTCATAATCGGTCGACACGGTTTCCGGGTTGCAGTTGACCATGATGGTTTCAAAGCCGGCGTCCCCCAGCGCGAAACAGGCGTGGCAGCAGCAATAATCAAATTCGATGCCTTGGCCGATGCGGTTGGGACCACCACCGAGGATGACGATCTTCTTCGCAGCGCTCGGGTTGCTCTCGCAATCGGGCGTACCAAAGCTGGGCGCCTCATAGCTGGAGTACATGTAAGGCGTCTTGGCGGCGAATTCGCCGGCACAGGTGTCGATGCGCTTGAACACCGGCCGCACATCGAGAGCGCGGCGGGCGGCGGCGACCTCGGCTTCGCTGATACCGGCGAGCTTCGCCAGCCGGGCATCGGAAAAACCCAGCGATTTCAGGCGGCGGAACCCGGCGGCATCGGTGGGCAGGCGGTTCGCCTTCACGCCGGCTTCCACCGCGATCAATTCCTGCATCTGGCGCAGGAACCAGGGCTCGAACTTGGCGATCTGGTGGATGCGCTCCACGCTCATGCCCACACGCAGCGCGTCAGCCGCCACCAGCAGCCGGTCCGGCGTCGGGCTCGACAGCGCCGCCTCGATCTCCTCGATGGTGGCGCCCTGCAGATGCGGCAGCTCGTCAAAGCCGGTCAGCCCTGTTTCGAGGCCGCGCAGCGCCTTCTGCACGCTTTCCTGCCAGTTGCGGCCGATGGCCATCACCTCGCCGACCGACTTCATGGCGGTGCCAAGCAGCGGCTGCGCGCCCTTGAACTTTTCAAAGGCAAAACGCGGGATCTTGGTGACGATATAATCGATGGTCGGTTCGAACGAGGCCGGCGTGGCGCCGGTGATGTCGTTCATGATCTCGTCAAGCGTGTAGCCGACGGCAAGCAGCGCCGCGACCTTGGCGATGGGGAAGCCGGTCGCCTTGGACGCCAGCGCCGACGAGCGCGACACGCGCGGGTTCATCTCAATGACGACCAGGCGGCCATCCTTGGGATTGACCGCGAACTGCACGTTGGAGCCGCCGGTTTCCACCCCGATCTCGCGCAGCACCGCAATGCTGGCGTTGCGCATGATCTGATATTCCTTGTCGGTCAGCGTCAGCGCCGGGGCAATGGTGATGCTGTCGCCGGTGTGGACGCCCATCGGATCGATATTCTCGATCGAGCAGATGATGATGGCATTGTCGTGCCTGTCGCGCACGACCTCCATCTCATATTCCTTCCAGCCCAGCACGCTTTCCTCCACCAGCACCTCGGTGGTGGGGCTGGCGTCGAGGCCGCCGGTGACGATGCGGATGAACTCTTCCCGGTTGTAGGCGATGCCGCCGCCGGTGCCGCCCATGGTGAAGCTGGGCCGGATGATGGAGGGCAGGCCAACATGGTCGAGCGCCGCCAGCGCCTCCTCCACGCTGTGGGCGATGCGGCTTCGCGGGCTTTCCAGCCCGATCTTGTCCATGGCGTCGCGGAATTTCAGGCGGTCCTCGGCCTTGTCGATGGCCTCGGCATCGGCGCCGATCAGGGCGACGCCATATTTTTCCAGCGTGCCATCGCGGTGCAGGGCAAGCGCGGTGTTGAGCGCCGTCTGGCCGCCCATGGTGGGCAGCACGGCATCGGGACGTTCCTTGGCGATGATCTTGGCAACGATCTCGGGCGTGATCGGCTCCACATAGGTCGCGTCCGCCAGCTCCGGATCGGTCATGATCGTCGCCGGGTTGGAGTTGACCAGGATGATGCGATAGCCCTCCCCCTTCAGCGCCTTGACCGCCTGCGTGCCCGAATAATCGAACTCGCAGGCCTGGCCGATGATGATCGGGCCGGCGCCGATGATGAGGATGGATTTGATGTCGGTGCGTTTGGGCATCAGTCTGCAAGTCCAGTTTCAGCGTGACAGCCCCAGCCGTCAAACTCGACGGCATGAAGAATCTCGATTTCAAGGGCGCGGCGGGTCAGGGCGGAGATGGCCTCACGGTCAGACGTGCTGTCGATCTGCAGATCAGCCGCCATGTCGCCATCTTCATATTCTGCAAAGCCAACAAAGCGAAAACCCAGCGTTTCGGCGTTGCTGGCGAGCATCTCGATATTGGTCTGGTTGCCCTTGAAGTGCAGATCGATCGGGCGCGAAATCGCGGCGATGTCGCCATTTTCGGCCAGTGCGCTCAGCACCTCCTCATTGGCGGCCAGCTCTTCGGCAAGCAGGGCAGGATCGACCTTGGCAAGGCTCATGCCACTGGCTCCAGCGCGCTCACGAACTTCTGGAACAGATATTGGCTATCCTGCGGGCCGGGGCTGGCTTCGGGGTGATATTGCACGCTGAACGCCGGCCGGTCGGTCAGCTCCAGGCCAGCCAGCGTGCCGTCAAATAGCGAGATATGGGTGGGCCGCGCCGTCGGCGGCAGCGTGTCGGTGTCCACGGCAAAGCCATGGTTCATCGAGGTGATCTCGACCCGGCCGTCAGACAGGCGCTTGACCGGATGGTTGGCGCCGCGGTGGCCCTGCGTCATCTTCAGCGTCTTCGCGCCCACGGCCAGGCCCAGCAACTGGTGGCCCAGGCAGATGCCGAACAGCGGCAGGCCGGCGTTCAGGATCTTCTGGATGGTCGGCACCGCATGCACGCCGGTGGCGGCCGGATCGCCGGGGCCGTTCGACAGGAAGATGCCCGCCGGCTTCAGGGCCATGATCTCGTCGAACGTCGCAGTGGCCGGCACCACCGTCACCCGGGCGCCGGCGGCGACGAGGTTGCGCAGGATGTTGTGCTTCATGCCATAATCAATGGCCACCACATGCGGGCCATTGGGGTTGCCGCTGTGTGACCCATAGCCGCCCTGCAGCGTCCACAGGCCATCGTCCCAGCCGTAATTCTGGGTGGCGCTGATCACGCTGGCAAGGTCCATCCCCTCCAGCCCCGGCCAGCCGCGCGCCTGGGACAGGAGCTGCTTGATGTTGAACTGGCCGGCCTTGTTGTGGGCAATCACGCCGTTGGGCGCGCCGCCGGTGCGGATGCGCTTGGTCAGCGCGCGCGTGTCGACACCGGAAATGCCGATGCGGCCCCACTTCTTCATCCAGTCGTCAAAGCGGCGCTGGCTGCGGAAATTGGCGGCCGGGGTGACGGGTTCGCGCACCACGCAGCCCAGCGCATGCGGGTTGGGCGATTCGATATCGTCATCATTGGCGCCAACATTGCCGATGTGCGGGAAGGTGAAGGTGATGATCTGCCCGGCATAACTGGGGTCGCTCATCACTTCCTGATATCCGGTCATCGCGGTGTTGAAGCACACCTCCCCCAACGCAACCCCTTCGGCGCCAAAGCCATGGCCCCAGATCACACTGCCATCGGCCAAAACCAGAACGCCAGTTGCGCCTTTGGGTTGGACGGGCGCTTTGGCATCGGCCATGGGTGAAATCCTTCGGGTTGCGGGCAAACGGCCGCGCACCTAAGGGTGTGCAGCCGCGCCGTCAATCTATTCTTGTCCGCCCCAAGACGCTATCGAGGGGCAAACATCAATCCGCATTTTCATTCATGAGGACGCCATGCTGCGCGACGCCATCAAGACCGCCACCATCGAGGCCATGAAGGCCCGTGACACCGCCCGCACATCGGCGCTGCGTCTGATCAGCGCCGCCTTGAAAAACAAGGACATCGAGCTGCGCACCGGCACGGCGCCGGCCGATGATGATGTGGTGGTGGCCGATGTGCTGATGAAGATGGCCAAGCAGCGCCGGGAATCGATCGAAATGTATGACAAGGGCGGCCGCGCCGAACTGGCCGACGCCGAACGCGCCGAACTGGCGGTGATCGAGAGCTTCCTGCCCAAGCAGATGGACGAGGCCGAGGCGATGGCGGCGATCAAGGCCGTGGTGGCCGAACTGGGCGCTTCCTCCGTGAAGGACATGGGCCGCGTGATGGCGGCGGTGAAGGACCGCTTTGCCGGCAAGCTGGACATGTCGAAGGCGAGCGGGATGGTGAAGGCGGCTTTGGGCTGATCGCCGGGGATGACCCTCTCCCCCGCCTTCCTGGACGAATTGCGCGCCCGCGTGCCGATTTCGCCGTTGGTGGCGCGCCGCGTGAAGCTGGTGCGGGCCGGGCGGGAGATGAAGGGCTGTTGCCCGTTCCACAACGAGAAGACGCCCAGTTTCTACGTCAATGACGACAAGGGCTTTTATCATTGCTTTGGCTGCGGTGCGCATGGCGATGTGATCCGCTTCCTCACCGATGGCATGGGCCTGCCGTTCATGGAGGCGGTGAAGCAGCTGGCGGCCGAGGCCGGGATGGAGGTGCCCGCCCCCTCCCCCGAAGCCCGCGCCAAGGCCGAGGTGGCGGACAGCCTGGTCGAGCTGACCGCGCGGGCAGCGGCCTGGTTCCAGGCCCAGCTGGCTGGCGACAAGGGCGCAGCCGCCCGAGCCTATCTGGATCGGCGCGGGTTGAAGGCCGAAACGGTGAAGGCCTTTGCACTGGGCTTCTCGCTGGACAGCCGCACCGCGCTGCGCGGGCATCTGAAAGACGCCACGGCCGACAAGCTGCTGGAAGCCGGGCTGATCGGCAAGGCGGATGATGGCGAGCATTTTGACCGGTTCCGCGGCCGGCTGATGTTCCCGATCCGCGATGCGCGCGGGCGGGTGGTGGGCTTTGGCGGGCGCGCGCTGGGCGATGTGCAGCCCAAATATCTCAACTCCGCCGATGGTCCGCTGTTTGACAAGGGGCGGCTGCTTTACAACCTGGATCAGGCCGGGCCAGTGGCGCGCAAATCCGGCCGGCTGATCGTGGTGGAAGGCTATATGGACGTGATCGGCCTCGCCCAGGCTGGCATCGCCGAAGCCGTCGCCCCGCTGGGCACCGCGATGACCGAGCAGCAGCTGGCGCTGGCCTGGCGGCTGGTGGACGTGCCGACCCTGTGTTTCGATGGCGATGCTGCCGGCAGCCGCGCCGCCACACGTGCGGCCCTGCGGGCGCTGCCGCTGCTGAAACCCGGCAAGTCGCTCAGCATCGCGACCCTGCCCCAGGGGCAAGACCCGGATGACATCTGCCGCAGCGGTGGCGCACCGGCGTTCGAGGCGGTGCTGGCCGGGGCGGTGCCGCTCATCGATCATGTCTGGACGTCGGAAACCGCCGGGCTTGAAACCGCCACCCCGGAACGCCGGGCCCAGGCGCGGGCGCGGTTGCGGGAAGCAGCGGCCAGCATCGCCGACCCCGATGTGCGCAGCCTCTATCAGGCCGAATTCAGCCAGCGCTTTGAGGCGGCCTTCATGGCCCTGCCGCAGCGCCCGGCCTGGACCCCGCGCAAGCCGGGCGAGAAATGGCAGGCGCCGATCCCGCCGGCATCGGCCGCCTTGAAGGCCCTGGCCAGCCGGCGGCGCGATCCGCTGGTGACAGCACTGATTGCCGGGCTGTTGCTGCGCCCGGCGTTGGCCGATGAACATGGCGATGCATTGGCGGCGCTGCGGCCCGATGATGGCGATGATGCCGCCGTGCTCGCAGCCCTGCTGGCCGCCACTGCCCGTGACCCGGCCCTTGAAAAACCGGCCCTTCATGCCCAGCTTGCCGAACAAGGGCTCGGCATGGCCGTGCAACAGTTGTTGGCGGGCAATGGCCTCGTCTTCAGTTTCGTGCGGGACCGGGCCGACCTGGCCGAAGCGGCGGCGGATTTTGCCATCGCGGTGCAGCAGGCGACCGCCCGGCAGGGGCTGGTGCGGGCACTGGCCGAGGTGACCATGCGCTTTCAGTCCAGCCTGGACGAAGCGGATTACGAGACGCAGCAGGCACTGCGCCGTGATATCGAGGCGCTGGATGCGGCGATGATGAGACTGGCGGAATCGCGCCGGGAAGGCTAAGGCGTGTATAATAGACGCGCAGCCACGCCCTGCACCGCCCGACCAACCGCCGGGTGGGCGGGGTGATTGACGTTAAATCGGGGCCGATCCGGCCCCCGACAGCCGAGGATGTTGGACCGAATGGCCAAAGCAGGCGCCAATGAAGCCACCGAAGCCAAGAGCGAAGGCGATGCCCCGCTCATCGATCTGAACGAAGCGTCGATCAAGAAGCTGATCGCCCGCGCCAAGAAGCGCGGTTACATCACCTATGACGAAATCAACGAGGCCCTGCCCCAGGACCAGATGACCAGCGAGCAGATCGAGGACATCATGTCTGCGATCAACGAGATGGGCATCAACGTTGTCGAGAACGAGGAAGCCGCCGACGACGGCGACGCGCCCGAAGAGGAAGAGCCGGAAGCCGAACCGGTGGATGGCGATCTGGCGCCGGCGCCGGTTGCCGCAGTCAAGGCCCCGCTCGATCGCACCGATGATCCGGTGCGCATGTATCTGCGCGAAATGGGCGCGGTGGAACTGCTGAGCCGCGAAGGCGAAATCGCCATCGCCAAGCGCATCGAAGCCGGCCGCAACACCATGATCGCCGGGCTGTGCGAAAGCCCGATGACGTTCAGCGCCATCATCGAATGGTCCAACGCGCTGAACGAAGGCCGCATGCAGCTGCGCGAGATCCTGGATCTGGAAGCCATGCTGGCCAAGGATCCGGTGGAGGGCGAGGAAGAAGGCGGCGAAGGCAGCGACCTGCCCACCGTGCAGTTCAAGGAAGAGGAAGAGCCGGAAGCCGAAAGCGCCCCGGCCGACGAGGAAGACGAATTCACCGAGCGCCGCGCCCCCCAGCGCGCCGAGGCGGATGATGATGACGAGGGCGGCCTGTCGCTCGGCCAGATGGAAGAGCAACTGAAGCCGGCGGCGCTGGAGAAGTTTGCCGAGATCACCGGCACCTACAAGAAGTTCCAGAAGCTGCAGGAAGCCCGGCTGTCGGCGCTGCACGGCGGCCCGGCCTTTGCCGCGGGTGACGAGAAGAAATATCAGAAGCTGCGCGAGGAGCTGACGCGCGGCGTGCAGTCGATCCACTTCAACAACAACAAGATCGAACTGCTGGTCGAGGCGCTCTACACCCAGAACAAGCGGCTGATGGCGCTGGGCGGCAACATGCTGCGCCTGGCTGACAAGCACAAGATCAACCGCAAGAATTTCCTCGACGAATATGTTGGCAACGAGATGGACGAGGCCTGGATGGCCCGTGTGGCCGGCATCGACAAGCGTTGGGCGGCCTTTGCCGCCGCCGAAGCCGGCGCGGTGGAAAAGAACCGCCGCGAGCTGGGCGGCATCGCCGAGACCACGGGCGTCGACCTCAACGAGTTCCGTCGCATCGTCAACATGGTGCAGAAGGGCGAACGCGAGGCCCGCATCGCCAAGAAGGAAATGGTGGAGGCCAATCTGCGCCTCGTCATCTCCATCGCCAAGAAATACACCAACCGTGGCCTGCAATTCCTTGATCTCATTCAGGAAGGCAATATCGGCCTGATGAAGGCGGTGGACAAGTTCGAGTATCGCCGCGGCTACAAGTTCAGCACCTATGCCACCTGGTGGATCCGGCAGGCGATCACCCGCAGCATCGCCGATCAGGCCCGCACCATCCGCATTCCGGTGCACATGATCGAAACCATCAACAAGCTGGTGCGCACCAGCCGCCAGATCCTGCACGAAATCGGCCGCGAGCCGACGCCGGAGGAACTGGCCGAGCGGCTTTCGATGCCGCTGGAAAAGGTGCGCAAGGTGATGAAGATCGCCAAGGAGCCGATCTCCCTCGAAACGCCGATCGGTGACGAGGAAGACAGCCACCTGGGCGATTTCATCGAGGACAAGAATGCGGTGATCCCGGTGGATGCCGCCATTCATTCCAACCTGAAGGAAACCTTGACCCGGGTGCTGGCCAGCCTGACGCCGCGCGAAGAGCGCGTGCTGCGCATGCGCTTTGGCATCGGCATGAACACCGATCACACGCTGGAAGAAGTGGGCCAGCAGTTCAGCGTGACGCGCGAGCGCATCCGCCAGATCGAGGCAAAGGCCCTGCGCAAGCTGAAGCACCCGTCGCGCAGCCGCAAGATGCGCAGCTTCCTCGACGTCTGATCGGGGCCGACCGGGCTGAAACAAGCAGGCGGTTGCCATTGGCAGCCGCCTGTTTCACATTTGCGGCCATGGCCCATCCCCTCACCTATCCCGCCGCGCTGTCGCTTGCCGCTGCCCTGCTGGCCGCGCCGACTGCGCCGCCAGCCACCAGCCCCGAAGCCGCATTGGCCGCCGCCACCGCCCAATCGCGCTGTGGCACCGGCGAGGGCGCGGCCCAGGGCGGCGCTGGCAAGGCCGTGCTGGTCGCTGGTCTGACCCCGGCGCACATGGCCGTCAGCCGGGTGACGCAGGCCCAGGCCTTTTTCGATCAGGGCTTGGGGCAGCTGTGGGGCTTTGATTATGACGAGGCGCTGAAGAGCTTCGAAGCTGCAGGCCGGCTCGATCCGGCTTGCGCCATGTGCAGTTGGGGCGAAGCGCTGGCCCTTGGGCCCTATATCAACAGCGGGCCGATCAAGGCCGACCAGATTGCAAAGGCGGGCGGTCTGGTGGAAAAAACCTTGGCCAGCCCCGGCCTGACCGACAAGCAGCGAGCCGTGGCCGAAGCCTTGCTGGCCCGCTATGCGCCGGGCGGCACCGACGATGGCGCCCATGGCGGGACCTATGCCGACACGATGGTGGCACTGGCGCAGCGTTGGCCCGATGATGATCTGCTCGTGATCATGGCAGCTGAAGCGATCATGAGCAGCCAGCCATGGGATTATTGGCAGCCCGATGGCCGCACGCCCAAGGCGCGGGCCGGCACCGCGCTGGCGCTGGTCGATCGCGTTCTTGCACGCAATCCGGATCACCCGCAGGCCATCCATTTGCTGATCCACCTCACCGAAGCATCGGCCACGCCCGATCTCGCCGCCGGTCCGGCCGCCCGGCTGGAGCGGGTAGCCCCCGCCGCGCCGCACATGGTGCACATGCCCAGCCACACCTGGTACCGGCTGGGCCGCTTTGGCGACAGCCTGGCCGCCAACCAGCGCGCGGTGGCCGCCGACGAGGCTTATGCCCGCGCGGTGGGCGATGATCCGCGCCATTATGGCTATTTCAACCATCACACCCATTTCATCCTGTCGTCCGCCCTGCAGCTTGGCGATGCGGCCACCGCGCTGAAGGCGGCGGACGCGCTGGAAGCCTCCATCACGATCGAACGGGCGGCCGGCTCTGCCTTTGCCGAGGTGCGGCGGCTGTCGGCGCTGCAGGCGCGGCTGCAGCTGTTGGCCCCGGCCGATGTGCTCGCCCTGCCCGCCCCGGATCAGCGCCTGCAGCTCACCCGCCTGATGTGGCATGGCGGCCGGGCCGAGGCGGCTGCCCGCACCGGCCAGCTGGCGGTGGCCCGCACCGAGCTGGCAGCGATCCGGCAGCTGCGCGCCACCCTAAAGCCGGCCGAAGACCCTGAGGACCCGCGCGCCGCCCTCACCACCCTGATCGATGGCAGCGCCCGTGCCGCCGTGCTGGCGGCGGAGGCAAGACGGCGGCGGCCCTCAAGTTGTACCACGCGCTGGAGGCCGTGGAAGCCCGCCTGCCCTATCGCGAGCCGCCGCTGTGGCCGGTGCCAATCGCCGCCAGTTCAGCGCGGTTGCGGTTGGCCGTTGATGACCAGGCCGGTGCCCGCGCCGATTTCGCCCGCGCCCTGGCGCTGCGCCCGGGCAGCAAGCTGGTGCTTGATGGGCAGGCCGGGCTGCGCGGCGACCAGAAGGCGTGACAGCTTGTCGCAGCGCACCATGCAGTCTAACAGTTTGGCAATGACAAGAACCGGTCGCGCCCTGATCCTGCCCCTGATTGCCCTGGCGCTGGCCGGCGCCGGCCCGGCCCCCGATCTGCGGCTGGAGCCACTGCGGGAGGCGATCATAACCGATGCCCGCGCGCTTGATCCGGCCGGCATGGCCTTTGAACGCACCACCACGGCGGTGCGGCGCGGGCCGGGCATCAAGGAGAAGACGGTCACGGTGGAGCGCTGGGATGGCGCGCGCTGGACGCTGGTTTCGGTGAACGGCAAGGTGCCTTCGGCCAGCCAGTTCAAGAGTTTCCGCAAGGCCACCGCCGCCAATCCGGTGCCCGGCTATCATCGCCTCGCGGCCCTGCTGGCTGCCGCGTCTGATGTTCAAGTGGATGAGGATGGCCGCAAGATCCTGAAGATCCCGGTGCTGCCGGCTGGATCGGTGCGCACCGACAGCGCCGATATTTCCAGCCATCTTTCGGGCAAGGCGGTGATCGCCACCACCGAAGGCAAGCCCTGGGTGGCGCGCCTGAAGGTGCGCGCGCGCGAGAACTTCAAGCTGAACCTGCTGATCAAGGTCACCGGGTTTGAACAGACCTTTGATTACCGCCTTGGCCCGGACGGCAAGCCGCGCCTGGCCAGCCAGACCGCCGACAGCCGGGGCAGCATGTTCGGCTTTGCCGGCGGCCAGACCGACGAGGTGATCTACGCCTATCGCTGACGCCGTTACCGCGTGGGCGCGGGCGGGCGATATTGGCTGCCCAGCGCGGTCTCGATCTCGGCCACGGTGAACGCCCGGCCGGCCTGGGCGGCAAACAGGCTGTCTGCCGGCGTGACGAAATCGAACAGGGTGAAGCTGCTGGCGATGCCGGCGCGGGTTCCGCGGTTCGAACCGAAGTTGAACAGCACGGCAAAACGGTCCTGGCCCTTGGCAGCGGCCGCGCGGGCCGCCGCGACCAGCAAGGCCTCGTTCACGGTGTCGAGCGCGGCAGAGCGGCCCGAAACGATGCTGGTGGCGGCGCCATCCCGGGTTGGCTTGGGCTGCATCGTCTTGGACGTGGGCGCGATCATCTTGCCGAATTCCTGCGCCTCGCTGGCATCTTCCCAGCGCGGCAGGGCCACCACCAGATTGTTCAGCACGCCCTTGCCGGTGAGCGAATCGCGGGCCACCTTGGTGGCATCGGCGCGGATCTTGGCCGGATCAATGCCCGGCGCCGTGCCGGGGCCGCCCTTGGCCTGCACGTTGGCGATGATCTGCGCCGTCAGGCTGGCCGGAGACAGCCAGCGCGGCCGGCCGGCAAGCAGGCCCTTGGCCTCTTCCAGCTTGCCCTGGTTCAGGGCCAGCTGCGCCTTGGCCAGCTGCACCATCTCGTCGGCACGGGCGACCTGCTGGGCAGCGGTCTGGGCATTCTGGTCGGTGCCGCCGGCCTTTGCGGCCAGTTCATCGATATCCTGGCTCACGCGGGCCAGGGTTTCCTCGGCGCCCTTGTTGTCACCGGCCAACGCCTGCAGCGCCGCCTGGTGCGACAGCACCACCACGCCCGGCTTGGGGAAGGTGGCAACCAGCGTCTTGATGGCTGCAGCGGCCCCGGTCCAGTCGCCAGCGCCGGCCATGCTGAGCACCGGCCGCAGATTGGGCGCCATCCGCCAGGCCCGGTCGAGCAGCAGCTTTTCATCGGCGCTGATCTCGGGCGTGAGGGCCATGTTGCGCAGCGCCTCCTCGGCCATGAACAGGCCGGTCGGGCGGGCCTGGGCGGCTTGGAACGCCAGCTTTTCCGCCTCGGCCTGGTTGTTCTGCGACAGACGGGCAAAGGCTTCCAGCATCACCGTGCTGGCACCGATGTTGCGATCGAAATGGGCGCGGACCAGCGGGGTCAGCTCAACGCTGCGGGCGGCGCGGGCATCGGCGATCGCGTCATCAAAGCGGCCCATTTCAAACTGGCGCACACCGCGCATCATCAACACTTCGGCCCGGCGCACCGGGTTGCCGGTGGTGCGGCTGTCGGTGAGGGCTTCGGTGCAGGCGGTGATGCCCTTTTCGCCGGCCTCGCGGGCGGAGGGGTTGTCGGCCTCGGCACTACCGAACAGGCCCAGCGTGCCCAGAATCAGGATGCCGCGCCCCACCTGTTCACCCGGGGTCTGGCGGCGGCCATAACCATCGCAGCGGATCAGCGCCGATGGCGCCGCCAGGGCTGGTGCCGCAGTGGCAGCAAGCAACACGCTGGCGATGGCCAGATGAAATGCACGACCAATGATGACGACCCCCGCTTTACCTTGTCTTAATCGAATCCATGTGTGTTGCGGCTTTATGGCACTGCCGCCGCCCTTCGCACAATGACAGGATTGCAAGGGCGCAGCGGCTTGCCTAACCCTGTGCTGCAACGAAAGGGATTATGCATGCGCTTCCAGGGCACGTCCGGTTATGTGGCCACCGATGATCTGAAGGTCGCGGTCAATGCCGCGGTCACCCTGCGGCGACCGCTGCTGGTGAAAGGCGAACCGGGCACCGGCAAGACGGTTTTGGCCCACCAGATCGCCCAGGCCTTTGACGCACCGCTGATCGAATGGAACGTCAAATCCACCACCAAGGCACAGCAGGGCCTCTATGAATATGACGCGGTGTCCCGCCTGCGCGACAGCCAGCTGGGCGATCCCCGCGTGTCCGACATCGCCAACTATATCAAGCGCGGCAAGATGTGGGAGGCCTTCACCTCCGAGAAGCTGCCGGTGCTGCTGATCGACGAGATCGACAAGGCCGATATCGAGTTTCCCAACGATCTGCTCACCGAGCTCGACCGCATGGAGTTCGACGTTTACGAAACCGGGGAGCGGGTGAAGGCCGCCCAGCGCCCGATCGTCATCATCACGTCGAACAACGAGAAGGAACTGCCCGACGCCTTCCTGCGCCGCTGTTTCTTTCACTATATCAAGTTCCCGGATCGCGACACGATGGAGGCGATCGTGCGCGTCCACTTCCCCGACATTCAGCGCGCGCTGGTCGGCGAAGCGCTCAACATCTTCTTCGACATGCGCGAGGTGCCCGGCCTCAAGAAGAAGCCGTCGACCAGCGAACTGCTCGATTGGCTGAAGCTGTTGATGCACGAGGATCTGCCGGTCGACGTGCTCAGGAACCGCGACACCAAGACCCTGATCCCGCCGCTCCACGGCGCGCTGCTCAAGAATGAGGCCGACGTGATGCTGTTCGAACGCCTGGCCTTCATGAGCCGGCGCGGTCAGTAATCAGGACTGCTATCGCGGGGCCAGTATCACCCGCCCGGCGCCAAGCGGTTGGCCGGTGGTGTGCAGCGTTGCATAGAGCCGCCCGGCAGCGAAATCGGCGCGCGCACGAGCATCGAGACGCAGGTCTGCCTGACCAGATCGAGCGCCGGGCCCAAGCAACTGCGCCAGCACCGGGCCGGGCTTGCCATCCGAGCTGCGGTGCAGGGCCAGCGCCACCGGCGCATGCTGGCCGCTGCCGGTCACACGGGCCGTCACGGTGAGCCGCGCATTGAGCGGGTCATAGCGCCAGTTGAGCGTGGCTCCGGCCTTGCCCGCCGCGATGCGGGCGCTGCCGGATTGCGTGGCCGGGGGCTGGCCATTCACCAGCGGCGGCGTGCTTAACGGGGCCTGGCGAGGCTGCGCCGCCTGTTCCCAGCCATGGGCCAGTGCCAGCAGCCGCGGCTCGCTGAAGGCGGCACCCATGAGCTCGACGCCCACTGGCAGGCCGCGCACGGTGAAACCGGCCGGGATGGCGATGGCCGGCAGACCGGTGCCGGCCGACAAGCGGCAATTGCTGGCGATATTCTCCGCCCCGATCACCGGCGGCCGCCCCAGCGCAGAGGGGTAGAGCAGCGCATCCAGCCGTTGCCCGGCCAGCAGCGATTCGACATTGGCGCGCGTCGCGGCCTGCCTTGCCAGCACGGCCCGATAGCCCGGATGGCTGCGCCCCGGCGAGGCCAGCGCATCGGCAAAGCGGGTTTCCAGCTGATCATGGTGCAGGCCGGCCGCAACAATGGCCTTCAGACCGCTGACCGGCGCCCCCGGATGGCCGGCCAGATAGCGTTCCAGATCCTCGAGAAACTCGTAGGAGCCAGCGGTGATCTCCACCGTCGTCGGCAGCCCGCCGGGGGGATGTCCACATCCACAACCTCGGCGCCGGCAGCCTTGAGGGCGGTGATGGCCCGATCATACACCGGCCGCCCCTCCGCATCATCGGGGTTCACCACGAACATCGCCCGCACCACGCCGATCCGCGCGCCCTTCAGCGCGCCGGGTGTGAGGCTGTCCAGATAGGATGTCGGCCTTTTCGCATCCGCCCCCAGCGTCACCGGATCGGCCTTGTCCTCGCCAACGGTGGCATCCAGTATCAGGGCCAGATCGGCCACCGAGCGCGCCAGCGGGCCGGCGACATCCTGCGTGTCCGACAGCGGCATCACCCCGCGCCGGCTGGCCAGCCCGCGCGTGGTGCGGATGCCGAACAGATTCTGATAGGCAGCCGGAATGCGGATGGAGCCGCAAGTGTCGCTGCCCATGCCGGCAGCCGCAAAACTGGCGGCCACCGCAGCGCCCGTGCCGCCGCTGGAGCCGCCGGGCGAGCGGGTGGGATCATAGGGATTGCGCGTCTGCCCGGTGTGGGAACTGATGGTGATGGTGCCGGCGGCCAGCTCGTGCATGGTCGTCTTGCCCAGGATGATGGCGCCGGCCGCGCGCAGCCGGGCCACCTGTTCGGCGTCCTTCGCCGGTCGCAGCGTCGCCAGCGCCAGGGTTCCGCCGCCGGTTGGCATGTCGTGCGTGTCATAATTGTCCTTCACCAGCACCGGGATGCCGTGCAACGGCCCGCGCGGGCCCTTTTCGGCGCGTTCCCGATCCAGCGCGTCGGCATCGGCCAGTGCATTGGGGTTCAAGGTGACGATGCTGTTGAGCGCCGGCCCGGCCTGATCATAGGCAGCAATGCGGGCCAGATAGGCCTGCACCAGCTGGCGCGCGCTGGTGCGCCCGCTGCGCATGGCCGCCTGCAGATCGGCGATGGAGGCCTCTGCCACCTCGGGCGGCGGGGCGGCGCCACTGGCCGTTGCCATGGTCATGGCCGCCAGGCCCATGCTGATTGCTGCCCCAAGGCCGTGCCGCTTGCCCACCATCCCTGCCCTTCCATCATGACGGGTGGCAGCATGGCGGCAGCGGCGGCGCCCCGTCAATCACCGCAGCATGAGGCCGCCATCGATGGCCAGGCTTTGCCCGGTGATATAGCTGGCAGCCGGGCTGGCGAGGAACAATATGGCGTTGGCAACCTCGGCCGGCTGGCCCCAGCGCAGCATTGGAATGGCCTTCATCAGGCGCCTTTCCCGTTCCGGGTTCTGGCGGGCGCCTTCGGTCATGCGGGTTTCGATGAAGCCGGGGGCAACCAGGTTCACGCGCACGCCATCATTGGCCCATTTGTCGCCCAGCGCACGGGTGAGGCCGAGCAGGCCCGCCTTTGACGCGGTGTAGGCCGGGGTTTCCTTCAGCGCCAGGAAGCTGGCCAGGCTGCCGACATTGACGATGCTGCCGCGCGCTTCCTTCAACAGCGGATGAAGGCGCACCGACAAGTCCATGACGGCGTTCAGATTTGTATCGATGACGGCTTCGAATTCGTCCTGCTCATATTCCCGCGCCGAACCCCGGCCGGCGTTGTTGATCAGCACATCCAGCGCGTGGAAATGCGCCGCCACTTCGGCGCGCGCTTCCGGCCAGGTGAGATCGGCCTGGATATAGGCCACATCGGCCGGCGGATCGTCATAGCAGCTGATATGGCTGCGCGTGCCGGTGACGGTAACGCTGGCACCCTGCGCAGTGAATTGTTCGGCCACCGCCTTGCCGATGCCCTGGGTGCCGCCGGTGACAAGAACGGTGCGCCCCTGTGCCCAGTTGCTCATGCCGAGAGTCCTCCGTCGATCACCAGCGACGTGCCGGTGACATAGCGCGCCGCATCGGACGCCAGAAACAGGATGGGGCCGGCGATATCGTCGGGCTCGCCGATGCGGCCCAGCGGCACCTGGCGTTCGGTGGCCGCCAGCCGATCGGGATGCTCCCAGGTGATCGCGGTCATCTTGGACCGCACCAGGCCGGGGGCGACGAGATTGACCCTGATCCCTTCCCCGCCCAGCGCCTGCGCCAGCGTGCGGGTGAGGGTGAGCAGCCCGCCTTTGCTGGCCGAATAGGCCGGCTGGCCGATGGTGCCCTTGAAGCTGGCGACGCTGCCGACCAGAATGACACTGCCGCGCGCTGCCGCCAGCGCCGCCCGGAACCGCATCACCAGCGCCATCGGGCCGGTGAGATTGGTGGCGAGCACATCGGCAAAGATTTCGGGCACGAACTCGGCACGCTTGTAGGCCACCTTGGCACCGGAGACGACCAGCGCGTCCAACCGCGCCACGCCGGGATCAAACGCCGCCACGGCAGCAAGGTCGCCCTGGTCGAGCTGGTGATAGTCAATGCCCGACAGATCGCCATCGGTGCCGGCATAATCGGCAGCACTGCCCCGCGTGCCGGTGACGATCACCCGCGCCCCGTTATCCCGGAACGCCCGGGCAGCAGCATTGCCGATCCCGGTTGATCCCCCTGTCACTAGCACGGTCTTGCCGGCCCACTCTCCCACGCCCACTCTCCCCCGCGGCGATTGATGAGGGAGATTTGGGCCATGGCGCTTCTGGCGGGCAAGGTCGCGATTGTGACAGGCGCAGGCCGGGGCCTGGGGCGATGCCATGCCCTGGCCCTGGCCGCCCATGGTGCATCGGTGGTGGTGAACGATCTGGGCGGCAGCGTGACCGGCGGCGCCCCTTCTGAAAATGGGGAGGACGCCGCCACCGCCGTGGTGGCCGAAATCACCGCTGCTGGTGGGCGCGCGGTGGCCAACCGGGCCAGCGTGGCGGATTGGGCTGGTGCCAGGTGCATCATCGATGATGCGATCGCGGCCTTTGGCGGTCTGGACATCGTGGTCAACAACGCCGGCATCAACCGCCCGGCCAGTCTGATCAACCTGACGGAGGCCGATTATGATCTGGAAACCGCCGTCCACCTGAAGGGCACCACGGCCGTGTGCCACCACGCGGCTGCCTGGTGGGCCAAACAGGGCCGGCAGGACGGGCGGGCCATCATCAACACCACATCGCCGGTGGGCGTGCATCCGATGCCGGACGGCGGCCCCTATTGCGCGGCCAAGGCGGGGATTGCGGCCCTGACCGTGGTGGCAGCGCAGGAGCTTGCGCACCTGGGCGTTCGCGCCAATGCCATCGCGCCGGCCGCCCGCACCCGCATGGTGATGGCCAGCCCAAGCGTGGACCAGCTGATGCCGCGCGCCGACGGCTTTGACCGGCATCTGCCGGACCATGTCTCACCGCTGGTGGTCTATCTTGCCAGCCATCTCAACCGCTTCACCGGCCGCATCTTTGGCTCCGAAGGGCCGGACGTAGCGGTGTATCAACCGTGGAGCGCTGACTGGCTGGTAAGCGGCGACGGGCAATGGCCGGTCGAAGCGCTGGCCTCCGCACTCGCCAGCGTGCCCGAACAGGCGCCGATCCGCGCCTTTTACCCCGGCGGCCGCATCGACACGCTGATCCCGCCCAACCGCACGCTCAAGGCCCTGCGCGGATGACGCCGGTCATCTCAGTCTTTGCTGCCTCCCCCGATGGCGGGTGCGGGCTGGCGCGGGACATGGCGGTGCGCTGGGCGCTGCTGGAAGCCGGGGTGGCGCATGACCTGCGGCCGTTGTCGTTCGCAGAGCTGAAGACAGCGGACCACAAGGCGCGCCAGCCCTTTGGCCAGATCCCGACGCTGGAAACGGACGGGCTGACCCTGTTCGAATCCGGCGCCATCGTGCTGCATGTCGCAGAACAACATGGCCTGTTGCCAAGGGAACCGGCGCTGCGCGGGCGCGCCGTGGCCTGGATGTTTGCCGCAGTGGCGACGGTGGAACCGGTGATTGTCGAGCGCGAGGTCGCGGTGCTGCTGGAAGGTGACCGGCCGTGGACGCCCGAACGCCTGCCCTTGATCGAGGCGCGGCTGCGGCAGCGGCTGGATGATCTGGCGAGCGCCCTGGGCGAGGCTGAATGGCTGGTGGGTGACTTCGGCGCGGCCGATATCATGATGGTCTGTGCGCTGCGGCGGCCGGCGGCAGCGCGGTTGCTGCCGGACTATCCGGTGCTGGCCGCCTATGTGGCACGGGCGGAGGCGCGGCCGGCGTTTGTTCAGGCCTTTGCCGACCAGTTGGCGCGCTGGCAGGCCGGCGCCGGCTGACAAATTTCCGCATTGCGCTGCCAGCCCCGGGCAGCGACAGTCGCCGAACGAAAGGCCCTGACCGATGTTCCTGAACTTTCTCGAAGAGCTGCGTGCCGCGAAGATCCCGGCCTCCATGAAGGAGCATCTGATCCTGCTGGAGGCGCTGAAGAGCGATGCGATCGATTTCTCGATCACCGATTTCTATTATCTCGCCCGCGCCACCTATGTGAAGGACGAAGGCCTGCTCGACCGGTTCGACATGGTGTTTGCCAAGGTGTTCAAGGGCCTGGAGCCAACACTTGAAACGGGTGAAACGGAGATTCCGGCCGAATGGCTCAAGGCCTTGGCCGAACTGAACCTGACGCCCGAGGAAATGGCCGAGCTCGAGAAGATGGGCTGGGACAAGCTGATGGAAACCCTCCAGAAGCGGCTGGAGGAGCAGAAGAAGCGCCACGAGGGCGGCAACAAGTGGATTGGCACGGCGGGCAAATCGCCCTTTGGGGCGCAGGGATCAAATCCGGAGGGCGTGCGCATCGGCCAGAAGGACGGGCGCAAACAGAGCGCGGTGAAGGTGTGGGACAAGCGTGAATTCAAGAACCTGGACTCGACGGTTGAGCTGGGCACCCGCAACATCAAGGTGGCGCTGCGCCGGTTGCGCCGCTTTGCCCGCGAGGGCGCGGCCGACGAACTGGACCTGGATTCGACCATCCGCGGCACCGCCAAGCAGGGCTGGCTCGATATCGTCATGCGGCCGGAACGGCACAATGCGGTGAAATTGCTGCTAATGCTGGACATCGGCGGTTCGATGGACCCGCACATCAAGCTGTGCGAGGAGCTGTTTTCGGCTGCCAAGTCGGAATTCAAGCATCTGGAATTCTTCTATTTCCACAACTGCCCCTATGAGGCGGTGTGGAAGGACAACAAGCGCCGCTGGACGGAACGCACGCCGATGATGGACGTGCTCCACAAATTTCCTCATGATTACAAGCTGGTGTTCGTCGGCGATGCGTCCATGAGCCCCTATGAGATCAGCTATGCCGGCGGCAGCACCGAGCATTGGAACGAGGAGCCGGGCGAGGTGTGGCTGCGCCGGATGCTGGACATCTATCACAGCTCGATCTGGCTGAACCCGATCCCGGAGAAGCATTGGGACAATGGCCAATCCATCCGGATGATCCGCGAGATCATGACGAACCGCATGTTCCCACTGACCTTGGAAGGGCTGGACCGCGGCATGCGCGAACTGAGCCGGAAGAAGTGATTTTCCAATGACATACGAGACAATCCAGGTCGAGAAGAAGGGCGCGGTCGATTGGCTGACGCTGAACCGGCCCGAGCAGCTGAACAGCATCAACAACCAGATGGTGGCCGAACTTTCGGATTATTTCGGCGGGCTGTTTCATGCCGCTGATACCCGCATTGTCGTGATGAAGGGCGCCGGCCGGGCTTTTTGTGCGGGGCTCGACATCAAGGCGCAAGGCTCTGAAATCGCGCCCTTTGGTGGCGGTTTTGGCTTTCAGGGCTGGCTGGCGGATGTCTATGTGAAGATGCGCCGCTGCCCGCAGCCGATTGTCAGCCTGGTGCACGGGCCGGCCTGTGGCGGCGGCTTTGCCTTTGCGCTGGCCAGCGACATCCGCATCGCCGGGCAGTCGGCGCGGATGAACGCCGCCTTCATCAAGCTGGGGCTGACCAGCTGCGACATGGGTGTCTCCTATTTCCTGCCGCGTCTGGTCGGTGCCAGCCTGGCTGCCGAGCTGATGATGACCGGGCGTTTCGTGGACGCAAACCGCGCTTTGGTGACCGGATTGGTCAGCCAGGTGACCGCAGATGAGGATCTGGTGGCCGCAGGCGAGGCGCTGGTGGCCGAAATGCTGGCCACCTCCCCCATTGGCCTCAGGATGACGAAAGAGGGCCTGGGTTTTGCCATCGACGCACCCAGCCTTGAGGCCGCCATTGCGATGGAAAACCGCAACCAGCTGATGGCGGCGGCGAGTGATGACTTCAAGGAAGGCCTGGCTGCGTTCCTCGAGAAGCGGCCGCCGCGCTATTCGGCCTAAGCTCCCAGGCGGGCAATCAGGCCGACAGGGTCGGCGGTTTTCATGCGGTCCCAACGGGCGCGGGCCACGTCGTCGCAATAGCGGGTTTCGCCCAGATCCTGGCGGCTGACGCCTTGGCTGGCCGGTGAACCGGTGCGGACGGCGCCGGTGGCCAGTTCAACCACGGCGCGCACCGGGCCGGCGCGGGTTTCGATGAGGCCACAGACGCCCGGCTGGCCGTTCGTGTCCAGACCAGCGATGGGGGCCAGCAGCGTGGTGCCCGCATGGCCGGCGCGGGCCATCAGGGCCTCGGCGCGGCGGGCGGCCAGTTGTTCGGGCGGCAGTTCCGGCGCGCAGGCAGCAAGCGGCAGGGCGAGAAGAAGCAATCGGCGCATGGCGGAGCGAATAGCAGAGCCGGGGCGGGGCTGGCCTGTTGACACGCTGTCGCGGGATTGCCCCTCCGGCGCTGCGCGCCACCTCCCCAAACAAGTTTGGGGAGGATCTAGGCGGGTTGGCTGGCCATTTTCTGAAGCATCTCACCCATCATCTGGTGGACCATCTGGATAGCCTTCAGCGGGCGGACCATCACCTTGAAATGCACGATCTGGCCGGCATCGTTCCAGCTGATCATGTCGATGCCGTTCACCTTGATGCCGTTGATGACATTTTCAAATTCGATGATCGCGCTGGTGTCGTTCAGCCATTGGCCGGTGTAGCGGAACCCCTCCCCGCCCAGCACCTTGTCGGCGCTGGCGAGATATTTGAACACGGTCTCACGGCCGCGCTGTGGGGTGTGGACCACCGGGCTTTCGAACACGGCATCGGGGTGCAGCATGTCCCACAGGGCCTGATGATCGGGGTTTTTCACATAGTGCTGCCAGCGGGCGAGATGATCGGCGGCGGTGGGCATGGCGGTGGCTCCTTTGCGGGCAGGTTACGCCAGAATTGCCGCGCCTCAAGCCTGTTGCAAGATTGAGGTGGGGGATTGCCCGGTTGCGGCGCGTAAGGCCTGCAAGGGAGAGGGCCGATGAAACACGGGGCAAGCGCCATGGCATTGGCGGCCACATTGCTGCTGGCCGGCTGCGGCGGATCCGGTGGCAGCACCACGGGCGCCACGGCGGTCGCAACACCAGCCCCTGCCCCGGCACCAACGCCAACGCCAACTCCCACCGTGGCCACCCCGGCCAGCGTGTCGGCGGTGCTGGCGCTGGATTTCGCCAATCTGGTCGATTACGCGCCGGCCAACCTGCCGGCCTATTATGATGCGACGGTGACCGCGCTGGACAACACGCCGGCCGAGAATGCCCTCAACAACCGCATCGCCACACTGGGCCGGGTGTTGTTTTATGACCGGCAGTTGAGCGTGAATGGCAGCATTTCCTGCGCGTCCTGCCATCGTCAGGCCAACAGCTTTGATGATCCCAACCGTTTTTCCACCGGTTTTTCCGGCACGGCCTTCACATCTGCCCACGCAATGCGGCTGGCCAATATCCGCTATTGGCGGCCGGGCACGATGTTCTGGGACCGCCGCGCCGCATCGGTGGAGGCGCAGGCCAGCCAGCCCATCATCAACCCCATCGAAATGGGCTGGGACAGCGCGGCGGGTGGCATCAACGCCCTGATCACCCGGCTGCAGGGCATCGCCTATTACCAGGAGCTGTTCACCTTCGCCTTTGGTAGCCCGACCGTGACCGAAGCGCGGCTGACGCAGGCGCTGGCCCAGTTCCAGCGCGCAATGATCAGCAGCAGCAGCCGGTGGGACACGGCCTATGCCACGGTGTTCAGCGCCACCGCGCCTAACCGCAATCTGAATGCCACGCTGGCCGGCTTTTCCGATCAGGAAAACCGCAGCCGGCAATTGTTCATGACCGGCCAGGGCGGTGGCGGCGCAGGCTGTTCGGCCTGCCACGTGCCGCCCACCTTTGCGCTGGCGGCCAATTCGCAGAGCAATGGCCTGGATGCCGGCGAAACCCGCGTGTTCAAATCCCCCAGCCTCAAGAGCGTCGGCCTGTCGCGCGCGTTCATGCACGATGGCCGCTTCGCGACGCTGGCCGAGGTGGTGGAATTCTACAACAGCGGGGTGCAGGCCGGCCCGGCGCTGGACAACAGGTTGCGCGCGCCCGGCGGCGGGCCGCAGCGGCTGAACCTGAGCGCGGCCGACAAGGCCGCGCTGGTGGCGTTCATGGAAACCCTGACCGACAGCAATCTGGCGGCAGACAGCCGCTTCAGCAGCCCGTTCCGATGGGTTATTCGGCGGCTTCCGGCCGGAAGGCGGCCGCGCCGGGCAGTTCCTTGATTTCGGCCGCGCCGCGGCGGACGCGCACCCACTGCATGACGCTTTCGATGCCAAGATAGACCACCGGCGTGATGAACAGGGTGAGCACCTGGGAGACGACGAGGCCGCCCAGCACGGCAATGCCCAGCGGCTGGCGCAGTTCGGCCCCGGCGCCCAGGCCAAAGGCCAGCGGCGCCGCGCCGGCCATGGCGGCAAAGGTGGTCATCATGATCGGGCGGAAGCGCTTTTCAGCGGCCTCGCGAATGGCGTGCGCCGGCGTCCAGCCATGTTCGCGCTGCCCGGCCAGGGCAAAATCGATCATCATGATGGCGTTCTTCTTGACGATCCCGATGAGCAGCACGACGCCGATGATGCCGATCACATCCAGCGGCATGTCGAACAGCCACAGGAAGGCCACTGCACCGATGCCGGCCGCCGGCAGGCCGGACAGGATGGTGATCGGGTGGACGAAGCTTTCATAGAGCACGCCCAGCACGATGTAGATGACGATGATCGCCGCCAGGAACAGGATCGGCATGGATTTGGTGCTGGCTTCGAACTGCTGGGCATTGCCGCCCAGCGCGCCCGAAACGCCCATCGGCGTACCGATCTCGGCCGAAGCCTTTTCGATCAGCGGCTTGACCTGGCTGAGCGCGATGCCGGGAGCAAGGTTGAAGCTGATTGTGACGGCGGGCAGCTGGCTTTGGTGCGAGATGGTGAGCGGTGCCCCTTCCACCCGGATGCGGGTGACGCTGGACAGGGTGACAAGGCCGGCATTGCTGCCGCGCACGGTGAGCAGGCCGATGGCATCCGGGTTCATCTGGGCCGCCGGATCGATTTCCATGATGACCTGATAATCATCGGCATCGGTGTAGATGCGGCTGATCTGCTGGTTGCCATAGGCGGCGAGCAACACGCGGCGGATGGCATCGACCGGCACGCCCAGGCGGGCGGCGGCATCGCGGTCCACCTCCACAAAGGCCTGGCGGCCACCACGCTGATAATCGCTGTTCACATCAACCATGCCGGGAATGGCGCGCATCGCCTGTTCCAGCTTGGGCGCGAAACCATAGAGGGCTTCCTTGTCCACCGCCGAGATCGTGTATTGATAGTTGGTCGGGCTAGGGCGGCCGCCGAGATTGAGATTTTGCGGCACGTTGGGGAAGGCCGAGAAACCGGGGACCTGGGATACCGCCTTGCGCAGCCGGGCCTGCACCACCTCGATGCTGTCCCGCTCGTCACGCGGCTTCAGCGGCGCGAACATGCGGCCGCGATTGGCCTCCCCGCCCAGGATGGAGTTGACCCGTTCCACCGCCGGATCCTTGCGCACGATGGCAGCAATGATGTCCTGCTTCTTCTGCATTTCGGTGAAGCCGATATCGGGCGCACCTTCGGTGCCGAAGAAGATGGAGCCGGTGTCTTCGGTGGGGAAGAAGCCCTTGGGCACCACGGTGAACCCCCAGACGGCAATGACGACAGAGGCGATGGTGAGGCCGCCGACCACCTTGCGATGCTGCAGCGTCCAATCGAAGGCCCAGAGATAGCGGCTGGTGAGGCGGGCGAAGGCGGCCGTGGTGATGCGCGCCAGGCGGCCGGGTTCGTGATGGCCGGATTTCAGCAGGCGCGCCGCGATCATCGGGATGAGGGTGAGCGACAGCACGGCGGACACGCCGATGGCGATCGTCATCGTCACGGCGAATTCGAAGAACAGCCGGCCGATGATGCCGCCCATGAACAGCAGCGGGATGAACACGGCAACCAGGCTGACCGAGATGGACAGCACGGTGAAGGCGATTTCATTGGCACCGGTGACGGCGGCGCTGCGCGGTTCCTCGCCATCTTCGGTGTGGCGGACGATGTTTTCGAGCACGACAATGGCATCATCGACAACAAAGCCGGTGGCCAGCGTGAGCGCCAGAAGCGAAAGATTGTCGAGATTGAAGCCGAAGAAATACATGCCGGCAAAGGTGCCGATGGCCGCCACCGGCAGCACGACCGCCGGGATGGCGGTGGCACGCCCATCGCCGAGCACCAGATAGATGACGAACACCACCAGCAGTGCGGTGCCAACCAGCGTGACCTGGGCATCGAACACGCTTTCGCGCACGCTTTCGGAGCGGTCGACGATTTCGGCGATGGTGACGGACGGCGGCATCGCCTCGATGATGTCGGGCAGGACGGCGCGCACGCTGTCCACCAGCTTCACCACATTGGCGCCGGGCTGGCGCGAGACCGCGATGGTGAGCGCCTGCTCGCCGTTGAACTTGGTGCCGCCGCGCAGCCGTTCATAGCTGCTGATGACGCTGGCGACATCGCCGACGCGCACCGGCAGACCAGCGCGGGTGGCGATGATGATGTTGGCGAAATCGGCCGGCTTTTCCATGTTGCCGGAGGCATCGAGCGTGAAGTTGCGTGGGCCGCCGGTGATGCTGCCCACCGCGATGTTGCTGTTGGCCGCCGCCACCGCCTGCCTGAGATCATCGACGGTGAGGTTGCGCGCGGCGAGCGCCTGCGGGTTGAACTGGATGCGGATGGCAAAGCGGCGATCGCCAAAGGTGATGACCTGGCCGGCACCCGGCAGCGTTGACAGGCGCGGGATCATCAGCGTGTCGACCAGCGTCTGCAGTTCGTTCATCGCCCGCGTCTTGTCGCGGACGGACATGATCAGCACCGGCTGATCGGCCGGGTTGATCTTGCGGAAGCTGGGCGGGCTGGGCATTTCCGGCGGCAGCCGGCGGGTGACGGCGGACAGCACGGACTGGACGTCAAGCGCGGCGGAATCAATGTCGCGATCCAGCGCGAACTGCACGGTGATCTGGGTGCTGCCGGTGTTGCTGGTGGAAATCACCTGCTCGATGCCGGCGATGGTGGAAAGCTGGCGTTCGATCGGCGTGGCGACCGATGCCGCCATGGTGCCGGGGTTGGCGCCGGGCAGGCTGGCCTCGATCTGGATGGTGGGCAGATCCACCTCGGGCAGGGCCGACACCGCCAGCTTGCGGTATCCGAAGAAGCCGCCGAACACCACCGCCAGCGTGAGCAGGATGGTGGCGATCGGCCGTTCGACGCAGAGGCGGACAAAGCCCATCAGCCGGCGCTCCCGGCGGCGGCGGGCGGCTGGGCGGCCATCTGCGGCTTGCCCGGGCCCTTGAGCCGCACCGCATCGCCATCCTTGAGCCGGGCGAGCGCATCCACGACAATCTGTTCGCCGGGCTGCACGCCGCTGGCGAGATAGACCTTGCCGCCCATGCGGCCGGCCACGACGACATCACGCATCTTGACCTTGCCGCCCGGCCCCTTGCCGCCGGCGCCCTTGCCGCCTGGGCCGCCGGCGCTGACCGACCAGACGAACGGGGCATCACGGCCGGTCTGCACGGCGCCTTCGGGCAGGGCGATATGCGGGCGGGGTTGGCCCAGCGGGAATTCGACGTTCACGATGGCGCCCGGCCACAGCACATCGCCCTCGTTGCGGAATTCGGCGCGGGCCGCAACGCCGCCGTTGCCGGGATCGACATTGTTGTCGAGGAAGACGAGGCGGCCGCTGGCGATTTCGCTGCCGCTTTGCGGATCGCGGGCCACCACCTTGCCGCCCCCACTCGCCAACAGGCTGCGGGCCTGCTGCACATTGGCGGCCGGAACCAGGAAGCGGACATGGATGGGCGACAGCTGGTTGATGGTGACCAGTGCCGTGGCATCGCCCTGCCGCACATTGGCGCCAAGGCGGAAGCCGAGTTCGCCGGTGCGGCCGGAAATCGGCGCGGTGACGGTGAGGAACGACAGCTGCACCCTGGCGGAATCGAGAATGGCCTGGGTGGTTTCGATGTTGCTGCGCGCCGAAGAGGCATTGGCGCGTGCCAGATCGCGGGCGGCAGTGGAGACAAAGCCCTTGCCCACCAGCGCCTCGGCCCGCTCATAGTCGAGGCGGGCGCGGCGTTCGGCGGCAATGGCGCCCTTCACCTCGGCTTCGGCCTGGGCGACGGCAGCGCGGGCCTGGCGCGGATCAAGGCGGAACAGCACCTGGCCGGCGCGGACATTGTCCCCTTCCTTGAAGGCGATGCCGATGATCTCGCTATCGGCGCGCGGGCGCACGGCAACGCTCTGGCTTGGGGTGACGGTGCCCAGCGCGATCAGCGTGGGGGCGAATTCTTCCATGCTGGCCGTCTGCGCGGCGACCAGTTGCGGCGGGCGCTTCATGCCAGCGCCGGGGCCTGCCTTGTCATCGCCGCCGCTGCTGGTGCAGGCAAACAGCAACAGGGAAGCCGCGCCAAGGCCGGCCAGGCGGCCAAATGGGTGAGTGGTGATCATGATCATGTCTGCCCAGACCTACGTTGTCGCGGCGGAAATCCCCCGCGCCAAAATGCGTCGCACGGTTAGTCGCTTGTTGTGCAGGCTGCAAATACGTCGTTGCCGCATGCCGAACCGGTCAGGCGCGCAATTTCCAGCCTGATTTCAACACTTTGTAACAAACCACCCACAGCACGGCATTCACCAGCGCCAGCACCAGCGCCCCCTGCAGCAGCAGCCCATCGCTGTTCCCGATGAAGCCGGAGCGGAAGCCATCGATGACATAGAAGAAGGGGTTGGCGTGGCTGAGCGTCGCCATCAGCGGGTTGACGCGATCGATGACATAGAAGGTGCCGGACAACAGGGTGAGCGGCTGGATGACGAAGTTGGTGACCGCCGCAGCATGATCAAACTTGTCGGACCAGACGCCGGTGAGAATGCCCAGCAGCGCCAGCAGCACCGAGCCCATGGTGCCGAAATAGAAGACCAGCAGCGGATCCCTGATCGGCACATCAACGCCGGGGGCAAGCGCCATCGCCGTCCACACCGCAAAGCCGACCAGCCATGCACGGGTGAGCGCACCGCCGACCCAGGCCAGCATGAGCTCACCGGCCGACAGCGGCGGCATCAACACATCGATGATCGAGCCCTGCACCTTGGCCACCAGGATGGACGACGAGGTGTTGGCAAAGCTGTTCTGGATCATGCCCATGACGATCAGGCCGGGGCCAAGGAAATCGGCATAGGGCACGCCCAGGATCAAAGTGTTGTTGCGGCCCAGTGCCACGGCAAAGATGATCAGGAACAGCAGCGTCGTCATCGCCGGGGCCCAGATCGTTTGCAGCTGCACCTTGAAAAACCGGCGCACTTCTTTCAGATAAAGGGTCTTCAACCCCTCCCCGTTCAGCCGGGCGATGACCGGCACTCCGGGTTCCCGGAAGGGAGGCAGCTTGTTATCCGCGTGCATCATGGTTAGGGGCTTACGGTTGAACGTGCCCCCTGCCAAGAGGCTGGCGGCTTTTGTGAGGCAAAGATAATCCATGGCCTGGACCGAAGAGCGTATCGCCAAGCTGAAGCAGGGCTGGGAAGGCGGCATGACCGCGACCCAGATTGCCGAGATGCTGGGTGAAGGCGTGACCCGCAACGCCGTGATCGGCAAGGCGCACCGGCTGGGGCTGGAAAGCCGGCCGTCGCCGGTGAAGGCCGCCGCCGAGGAGGCCGCGCCGCGTCCGGCACCGGCTCCGCCGCCAGCGCCCAAGGCCGCCGAACCATCCGCGCCGCCGCCCGCCCCGCGCGCGGAAGCCCCGATCCCGGCGCCGCAGCCGCCCCCCGCCCCCGTGGTGGCCAAGGCGCCGGCCAAGCCAGTGAAGGGCGGCAAGCAGACCCGCACCACCCTGCTCGATCTCAACGACAAGGTGTGCAAGTGGCCGATCGGCCATCCGGGCGAGCCTGATTTCCACTTCTGCGGCAAGCCGGTGCAGCCGGGCTTCCCCTATTGCGGGGAGCATTGCCTGGTGGCCTATCAGGCGCAGATGCCGCGCAAGGACCGGCCGCGGCCGCTGCCGCCCCTCCCTGGCGCCCCGCGCCGGTAGCAGCAACAACGCCCGGCGCCCCGCGCCGCTGATCCTGACGCTTTTGCCCCATTGCAGCGCCGGCACCGCCACTTTACGTTTGCGTAAAGCGGGGAGTTGATCATGGCCGACGTTGATGTGGATGTGCTGATTGTCGGAGCCGGCCTGTCGGGCATTGGCGCCGCCGTGCAGCTGAAGCAGCAGTGCCCGTCCAAGCGCTGGGCCATCCTGGAAGGGCGCGGCGCCATTGGCGGCACCTGGGATCTGTTCCGCTATCCCGGCATCCGGTCTGATTCAGACATGTACACGCTGGGCTATCGCTTCAAGCCGTGGAAGGCAGCGAAAGCGATTGCCGAGGGCCCGTCGATCCGCGCCTATATCCGCGAAACGGCCGAAGAGCATGGCATCACGCCCCACATCCGCTTCAACCACAAGGTGACGGACGCCGCGTGGGACAGCGAAACCGCCCGCTGGACCGTGACCGCCGACACGCCGCAGGAGCCGGCCACCCTCACCGCCCGCTTCCTCTACATGTGCTCCGGCTATTACAACTATGGCGAAGGCCACCGCCCGCGCTGGGACGGAGAGGCGGATTTCGCCGGCCAGATCATCCACCCGCAATTCTGGCCCGAAGACCTGAATTATGCCGGCAAGCGCGTCGTCATCATCGGTTCGGGCGCCGCCGCTGTCACGCTGGTGCCGGAAATGGCCAAGCAGGCCGCGCATGTCACCATGCTGCAGCGCACGCCGACCTGGATGGTCTCCCGCCCCTCGTCCGACGCGATTGCCAATGTCTTGAAGGCGGTGTTGCCGGCGCAGATGGCGTATGACATCGTGCGCTGGAAGAATGTCACCTTCGGCCAGTGGTTCTACAAGCAGACCCGCGAAAACCCCGGCAAGGTGCGCGAGACGCTGCTGAAGCGGCTGGCCAAGCTGCTGCCGGCCGATTACGACCTCGAAACCCATTTCACCCCCGGCTACAACCCGTGGGATCAGCGGCTGTGCCTGGTGCCCGATGCCGATCTGTTCAGCGCCATCACCGCCGGCCGCGCCAGCATCGTGACCGACCAGATCGAGCGGTTCGAAGCCGGTGGCATCCGCCTCAAATCCGGTGAACTGCTGGCCGCCGACATCATCGTGACGGCCACCGGCCTGAAGCTGGAGGCGCTGGGCGGGATGCAGGTGCGGGTGGATGGCATCCCCCGCCGCACCGCCGACAGCCTGGCGTACAAGGGCATGATGTATTCCGGCATTCCCAACATATTCCAGAGCTTTGGCTATATCAACGCCAGCTGGACCCTGCGGTCTGATCTGATCGCCGATTATGTCTGCCGGCTGATCAACCATATGGACGCCAAGGGCGCCGAGATTGCCACGCCCACCCCGGCCGCCGATGTGGTGCCGGAACGGCTGGCGATGGATCTGGCCTCCGGCTATGTCCAGCGCGGCGCCGATGCCCTGCCCCGATCCGGCAACCGCGCGCCCTGGATGGTGACGGCCAATTACAGATATGACCGGGCCGAACTGCTCGATGGCCCGGTGGACAATGAGCTGACCCTCACGCGCGCCACCGCGCCGGCCCGGATGCTGGAAGCGGCGGAGTGATGCGGCTTGCCCCAAAGCTGGCGGCTGCCCTGGCGCTGCTGTCCACCACGGCCAGCGCACAGCCGGCTGCCGATCCCGCCACCGCCGAAGCCATCCGCCTGATCGATGCCTGGGCCGATGCCGCGCAGGTCTATGGCCGCTGGCCGGCCTACAGCATCGCCATCGGCCACAAGGACAGGCTGGTCTGGTCCAGGGGCTATGGCCATGTCGATGCCGCGAAGAAGGTGCCGGCGCGCGGCGACACCATCTATAGCATCTGCTCCATCTCCAAGCTGTTCACCGCGGTGGCCGTGATGCAGCAGTGGGAGGCCGGCAAGCTGCGGCTGGACGAGCCCGTCACCACCTATCTGCCCTGGGCCGCCCACAAGCCCGATGGCCGCGATTCCATCCCCGTCACCCTGCGCGGCCTGCTCACCCATTCGGCCGGCGTGCAGCGGGACAGTGATACCGGCAACTGGACGCCGCCCGATTTCCCCTTCCCCACCCGGGAGCATCTGCAGGCCGAAATGGGCCAGCACAGCGCGCTCTATCCGGCCGGCCGCGTCTATCAATACAGCAACATCGGCGTCACCCTGGCCGGCGAAGCCGCAGCCGCCGTGGCCGGCCGCGATTATGCCGGGCTGGTGACCAGCAGCATCCTCCAGCCCCTCGGCCTCAACGACACGCGGCCGTTCCACCCTCAAGCCCTGATCGGCACCCGCATGGCGGTGGGCTGGAGCCCGCTGAAGCGCGACGGCAGCCGCATGCTGCTCAACCGCTGTGATGCCAGGGCCATCACCCCCGCCGCCGGCTTCACCAGCACCGCGGAAGACCTGGTGCGCTTCGGCCTGTGGCAGATCGGCCTGCTGGCACAGGAAACGGCGCCCGCCACGCCCGGCGTCCTCAAACCCAGCACCCTCAGGGAAATGCAGCGCATCCAGTTCGTCGACAAGATGAACGGCGGCAGCTGGGGCCTGGGCTTCTTCAACGAAGACGCCGACGATGGCCATTATATCGGCCACGACGGCAGCTGCCCCGGTTACCACACCACCATCCTGATCCGGCCCGACAGCGAAAACGCCGTGGCGGTGATGACCACCGACAATCACGAAGTGTGGGGCGACACCGTCCAGGTGCACAAGCTGCTCGACGCCCGCCGCAGCCACAGCTTCAAATCCCCCGCCCCCGTCACCCTGCCGCTGGAAGACTATGCCGGCCGCTACACCACCGGCACGTGGGACAATGAAACCATCATCCTCCCCTGGAACGGCGGCCTCGTCACCCTCTCCCTCCCCGATCCCGAACCGGCCCGCCACCTCTCCTTCCTGAAACCCACCGCCCCCGACCGCTTCCGCCGCATCGCCCCCGACGGCAGCGAGATGCACGAAGTGGAATTCCGCCGCGACGCCGCCGGCCGGGTGGTGGAAAAGCTGGAGTTCTTCCAACGCTCGGTGCGGGAGGTGTTGAAGTAAGAGGGCCTCCGGCGGGCAGGGTCGCGGACCCTGCACCCGTTCGTTTCTGGGCAACCAAATGCGACACTAGGTCGTAGACTCATTATGCGGCACACCAGATGCGAGCGCAGATGAGTTTGACGGCGGCGAGGTAGTTTTCCGGGCGCTTGTCATAGCGGGTTGCGATGCCTCGGAAGTGCTTGATACGGTTGAAGAAGCGCTCGACGAGGTTTCGCTGAGAAGGCGAAGCGCTGCTTGCGGTTGGAGCGCGCCGGGATGTTGGCCCAGGCATTCTTGCTGGCAGCGGTTGTTCGGATGGCGTTGCTGTCGTAGCCCTTGTCGGCCAACAGGGTGGCACCCTGCGGCATGGCGTCGAGCAGGGCTTCGGCCTCCTGGCTGTCGTGGACCTGACCGCCAGTCAGACGCAGCGCGACGGGACGACCATCAGCGTCAACGAGGGCATGGATCTTGCTCGTGAGGCCGCCTCGGGAACGTCCCATGCCGCGATCTCCGGGCCCCCTTTTTTACCCGTCGCACCGTGTTGGTGGACGCGGACGCAGGTGGAGTCGATCATCACGATCTCGCCTTCGAAAGCGGCCGAAACCGCCGCCAGAAGTCGGTCCCACACCCCGGCTTGGCGCCAGCGGACGAACCGATTGTAGCAGGTCGTGGATGGGCCGTAGCGCTCTGGTATCTCTGCCCACGGTGAGCCTGTTCGGAACCGCCAGAGAATACCGTTCAGCACGCGCCGGTCATCAACACGCGGAACACCGCGCGGCTTGTTCGGCAGCAATGGCTGAATGATCGACCATTCCCCGTCCGTCAGTTCGTAACGTCGTCGTGTCATCCAAAGCTCCCTCCTGAAGCCTTGAATCAACCCAGCGGTCTTCCCGCAAGTCAGTTTATGAGTTTACGACCTAACCCGGATTATTCACCGGCCGGGTGATTTCGGGTTGG